>CAYNYW010000034.1:0-31173 GCA_964401555.1 uncultured Defluviicoccus sp. | reverse complement strand
AGGCGGCGTTGGGCAGGATGGCGTGCTCGATCGCGGCCCTGATGAAGCCCTCGTAGAGCTCGGGGCCCTGGCTGGAGTCGTCCCAGGTGATGCCGTAGCTGTTGCCCCAGTCCTTGTTCTTGTCGGCTGCGCCCTGCTTCGACGGATGGTTGGTGCCGTCGTAATCGACGAGATAGGGAGGATCGCTCGCGAACAATATCGCCTTATGGTTGTGCATCACGCGGACAACGTCGTCTGCCTTGGTGCTATCGCCGCACAGCAGCCGATGATCGCCGAGCAACCAGAGATCGCCAAGGCGCGACACCGGGTTCAGCGGTGGCTCGGGAATGACGTCGTCGCCGGCAAGGCCGTCGCCCTCGTCGAGCGGCGCCAGCAGCCGGTCCAGGTCCTCGCCCTCGAATCCGGTGAGGCCCAAGTCGAAGCCGGCGGTATTGAGCGCGTGCAGTTCGGCGGCGAGCAGTTCGTCATCCCAGCCCGACAGCTCGGACAGACGATTGTCGGCGATCCGGTAGGCGCGAACCTGCTCCGGCGTCAGGTGCGACAGCCGGATGATCGGCACCTCGTTCAGGCCCAGATGCTGTGCCGCCAGCAGCCGGCCGTGGCCGGCGACGATCTCGCCGTCGTCGGCGACCATTACCGGCGCTGTCCAGCCGTACTCCACCAGCGAGGCGGCGATCTTGGCGATCTGATCGTCGGAGTGGGTGCGCGCGTTCTTCGCGTACGGCTTCAGGCGCGCGAGCGGCCACTGCTCGATCTGCTCGGGTAAGAAAGGGAGCATGGGGATCGACCGTTGTTGCTATGCTGCAGTCCAGGGTGAGGAGCAACGGGAATGACGCTGGTTGCCGACTGCGTTTTCTGCCGGATCATTCGCGGCGAGATTCCGAGCTTTCAGATTTTCGATGACGAACGGACGCTCGCCTTCATGGACATCAACCCGGCCAATCCGGGGCACGCCCTGGTGATCCCGAAGGTGCACGCCGAGAGCATCTTCACGATCGAGGAGCCGTTCCTGCGGGCGACGGTGCTGGTGGCACAGAGAGTTGCCCGAGCGGTCTGCAAGGTGTTCGAGCCTCATGGCCTGAACATCGTCCAGGCCAACGGTCCGGGGGCGGCGCAATCGGTCGCCCACTTTCATTGGCATGTGCTGCCGCGCGCTAAGGACGATGGTTTGTTGATGAACTGGCCGTTGCGGCCTGGCGACAAGACGGTCCTCGCCGATGCTGCCGGGCGGCTTCGATTGGCTCTCGAAGTGGACTCCCATGTTCACTGGGGTCCATCAGGGAGTCCAGGCTAATGGACTGTTATTGCAAGGCTACTCGGGAGCTTTGGACGCTGGTCGGAAGGTGGCTTCTCAAAATCCAGGGCTGACGCTATCGAACTTACGGGCCTCGCCCACCAGCATAGGTTGTGTTCCCGGAAGGAACCAAACATATCAATGGCTTGCGAGGTGCGGACTTGATCTGATGTCTTCCCGCACGTTTCGTATGCTACCTTAGGATGTAAGAGGCGGGTCATTCCGTTGTCGCGGTATGCCCGCCCCCTCACCAAGCCCTGCCGTGCCTTGTGCGATCCTCGTCCGCCGTGGGAAGTGCTTTAGTCGCAATTCGAACGATTGCCTAACACTACATCTTGCGAGGCCGCGCGTCAAGCACGCAAAATGTTGTTCTCCGAGCTGCGCGCGTACCCGTAGTGTCGCGCCAGAACACCCAGCGCCGCGATCAGAACGCCCTGCGCCGGCTTCTCGCCGATCGGCCGTCCGCCCCATCCCTGGCGCATCGCCCACTCGCGGATCGAGCGTTGCAGCCCAACAACGTGCCACACGCACGAGCCGGCCGGGCTGCCAAGGCCGCCGAGTGCGTCCATCGCTGCGCTGATCCGACGCCGCGCATCGATCTGCGTTTCCGTCAACTCGGCGCGGTTGCCCCGCGACGGATCGCGCTGAAAGCGCATGCAGACCAGCGTGTCGTAGCAGGCGATGGTGAACTGCGCCTGGAAGTCGCGCGCCGCGTCGTGCATCTCCTTGATGATGGTGCCGGCGCGCAGCATGATGCCCAGCGTATCGACGGTGCGGTGGTGGACGACCGGCCGTCCCTCGGGATCGGCCTCGTACACCGGTTCGAGCACATCGTCCTTCCGCCGGATCACCGGCAGGCCGGCGACAACGTTTGCCGAAGTCTTCCGTTTCCGCCGCGCCATCACGCGACCTCCCGCTTTCCGTAGAGCCGCGTCGCCTCGTTGACGAGGGCCTGTCGAATGATCTCGTCACGCACGTCGGCGAGCCTGATCACCACGATCCCCTGGCGACGCCATGCCGCCCGGCGCATCGCGAACAACTCCTGCTCCGTCGGCGCCGACTGCGGCAGGTGCCGCTCCAGCGAGCCGCGCACGTTGCTATGCACGGGTCACCTCCCGCAGACACGCGGCGTACCCCGCGACATCGACGATGCTATCGAGGTGCGACGGATCGCGGCTGAGCCGCACCAGCTTCAGATCGATCAGGCACAGCGCGACCTGCGCCGGGCTGACTTCGATGCCGAGCACCAGCGACCAGCGGGCGGCAATGGCGTCGAAGCTTTCCGACGGCGGCCCGTAGCTCCGCTCGCGGTGCTCGATCACGCCGGCGGCGTGCAGCAGCAGCATGGCGCCGTTCATCGGACGGCCCCGACGCCATGGGCGATTGCCCAGTGCAAGAGCGCCAGCGCGTCCGCCTCATTGTCGTCAACCGGCTGGAAGCCGAGCCGGTGGACGGCCGCAATCACCGCCTGCTTGTCGGCGTTGCCCTTGCCGGCGATGTGCCGCTTGATCGTGCCCACCGGAACGCCCTGATACGGGATCCTGTTCGCCTCGGCCCAGGCGGTGAGGTGCGCGAGATAGCCGCCGAACGCATGCGCCGCGCTGGTGCCGAGATGCCGCCGCACTTCCTCGATCACCACCACGCCGACGCCGCCCGAGGTCTCGTCGATCTCGTGCAGCCAGGCGCGGAACCGCAGCCAGATCATGCCGCCGCCCTCGAACCGGCCGGGGCGGAACTCTTGCACGCCGCTCGCGATCGCGCCGTCGCGGCTGCGCACGGCCCAGCCGGTGCGCTGGCCGAGATCGAGGGCGAGGATCACCGGTGGCGTCGGCCGCCCGCCGGCAAGCATCCCGATCGGCACCGGCGCCGCAGCGCTTGCATCCGCGTCGCGTTGGATCAGAGTCTGGGTAGCCATGATCGTCTCCTCATCTCAGGGTCATCGTGGTGAGGATGGCGGCGGGGAACTGCCAGGAACGCCGCCGCCATCCGCTGTTACCAGGGGCCGAGTGCCCCGGTGGTTCGAACACGTCGCGCGCCCCCTCAGGTCAGGAGAGAGCGCAAAGCTTGCGCATGCGCTCTCTCCCCTGAAAGGGGAGGTTCATTTAGCAACTGGATTTCGCCTTCCAACGCATTGTAAAAGCACAACAAAATCCCCGTGGCCAAAGTTGCCAATCTGGCCACCAGCCACGACGCTAACTCATTGATAACGTTGACTGCTCGTGGCTGGTGGCCAGCAGCCAAGAGTGGTGGCCAGATTTCTTTGGCCACGAGATCGCGCGTAAGACGCTTATTCGTCGTCATGCTGATAAACCCAGACGGCAGGGTTCTCGACGGCGAGCGCGACACCGGTCTGTGGGCACTTGTAGTGGGTCGGTCGGACCGACGGCGGTTCGGCGATCGTCACCTCGCCGGTGCTGGGATCGACGCTTTGCCCGGGAGCGCCCAGCTCCATGCCCTCAACGCACAAGTAGCCGAAGCGGGACCTCGCCGCCGTCAGGAGCCCATAGTCCTGGTAGTTGCGGAAGAACTTGACGTAGCCCTTGGTGGCGAGCACCGAGATCCGTTCGCGGATGGTGGCGTTGCCGCCGAGGCCGGCCTTGTTCTCGAACGCTTCGGCGAACTGGCGGCCGGTGTAGACGCGCCCCTGGCGCGCTTCCTCGAACAGGATCTGCAGGATGACGTCGCGCTTGCGGATGCGCTCCGCGTCCAGCTTCTCGCCGAGGGACTTGCGGATCAGGCGCTCGCCGCGGCGGTCGAGCTCGATCCAACGGCCACCCACCTTGTCCACCAGCTTCGGCTCGATCGCCGGGCCGTTGCGCAGCTCGAACTGCAGCATCCGCTCCGGCCGATCCTCGTCCGGCCGGTGCATGAGGATGCCGGCGGTGTAGAAGCCGCGCAGGCTGCCGGCGCCGGACAGCGCCTGGAACGGATCCTCGGCCAGCTGCTTCTTGGTGATCTTGCGGGTGTGGTGGCAGAGGATCAGCCCGGCCTCGGCCGAGACCGCATCCCGCAACGCCTCCACCCGCTCCTGCAGGAAGAACAGCATGGCGGCGTTGTCGTTCTCGCCCTTGCCCTCGGCGCCGCCGTCGAACAGGTTGCGGATCGGATCGATGACGATGATATCGGGCGGCGCGTCGGGAAAGCGCTCGCGAATGGCGGCAGTCGTCGCGGCAACACCGCCGGCATCGAGCAGCATCCGCACCTTCGGAGTGGCGACCAGCCGGTCGCGCGCCGCGGCGATGACCGTCGCATCGAGGCGGATCGCCTGGATGCGCTCTCGCAGGTAGTGGTAGTGCACCTCCGCCTGCAGGTAGAAGATCGCGAGCGGCCGTGGCGGGGCGAAGCCGAGGAACGGCACGCCGGCCGCCATGTGGGCGAGCAGGCTGATGACGAAGTCGCTCTTGCCGACCTTGGGCGCGCCGCCCAGCACCAGCATGCCGCCGGGGGTGAGCAGCCGCGGCGCGATCAGGTCGTCCGGCATGGCGCTCGCATCATCGAGCAGCTCGCCAAGCGAGAAGGTTGGCAGCGAAGCGGGAGATCTCGGGCCCGCGAGCTCCAGGGCCGGGCCGTTGCGCTCCTCGTGCAGCCGCCACAGCCGCTGCGCCTCCGAGGCCAGCCGTTCCAGCGGCCAGCTGGGTCGCAGCATGGCGGCGTTGTACTGGCAGATCGCCTCCCACGCCTCGTCGCGGCTGATCCGGCCGTCGTGTGCCATCCGCACGTAGTGGCCGATGGCGGCGCTGGCGCCCTGGAAGCGGGTCCAGTCGTCCTGCCCGCCGTCGCGCACCGGGGTGATCAGCACGTCATCGAGGCCGGGCTTCGCCACCCCTGACGGCGCCGGATCGGAGCCGACGCCCGGCAGCGGCGGCATTGCATCGACCGCCTCGGCGAACTCGCGCAGGTCGACCTCAAAGCTGGGGTTATGCCGGCGGATGGCAACCAGCCGCTTGCAACCGCCCTTGTGGTAGAGCGAGCCGGCCACCCGGATCGGCTGGTGCGCCGAGCGGAAGTGGGTGTCGCCGCCGACCTTGACGGCGATGTCGCCGCGCAGCCGGCAGACGAGGCCGATATCGTCGCCTTCCGCCGGCTCGGTCAGCCGCCACCAGACGTGCAGCTTGTCGAGCCCCTCCGGCGTCCGCCCGCCGCTCTCGACGATCAGCGTCGGCTCGCCGAGATGCCCAAGCAGGTGGTCGAGCTTGGCGGCGATGTCACCGGCGTCGAGATCGACCACCACCGTCTGCATCTGCCGGATGTCGGCGGACTTGGCACGGCCGGACTCAGGCACGGTGCCGGGCACGACGTAGAATGCGGCGCCCTCGCGCGCCGCCCAGCCGGCGAAGTTGACCGCCTTCTCGGCAACCGCACCGTCAGCTTCGACCCAGATGTTGTGCGGGCGTCCGGCGAAGCCCTGGCCCTTGTCGACGAAGCCGCGGAACGGGATCCAGCCGTCGCAATAGCCGAAGACAACATCGAGGAAGACGCCGATCTGCGCCGGATCCGGCTCCAGATCGAACGGATCGTCGTCGATCCCCACCGGCGCGTCGTTGAAGTCGCGCCACGGGTTGAAGTGGATGATGTTGTCGCCGTCGTCGGTCATGTCCGCAGGCTCCAGCAGCGATGCGACCAGGCGCACATGCGGCATTCGTGGTGATCGGGATTGGCAACGACCCGCGGCAGCAGTTCGCCGGCTTCGGTCGCCTGCAGGATGCGCACCGCGCGGTCGCTCATGCGCTGCGCCAGCCCGCCGTCGAACGGCACGAGCTCATGGTGGAGTTCGGCGGTGTCCTTGTTGACGGCGGTGAACAGCGCCGGATTGGCGGAGATGCCGGCGACGCTGCCTTCCATGTAGGCTTGGTAGACGGCGAGCTGCGCGGCGTAGACCGGCTTCGATACGACAACGCCCTTGTGCGCCGTCTCCTTCCACGACCGCGCGTTCATCGTCTTGCATTCCCACAGCGCCGGGTAGCCGAGCCCCTGCAGCGTCGGGCCATCGGCGAGGATGCCGTCGACGTGGCCGCGGACGCGCCCACCGGCGACGGAGAAGCCGAACTGGCCGCCGTCCGGCCGGTTGCCTCTGCGGGTGTAGAGATCGAAGCCGGCGGCGCGCAGCCAGCCGGCGGCGAGATCCTCCAATGCATGGCCGATGGCGAAGATGCGCAGCGTTCGGCCGGAAAAGTTGCCACGATCATCCTTCGGCGCGTGCGCATACTCGAACTGCAGCGCCCGCTCGCAAGCGTGCCCGAGGCGCGAGCCGCCGAGGTAGGTGCGCGGCGGCACCAGCCGATCGCCGGCCTCCAGCCCGGCATCGATCCGGGCGTTGATCAGGTCGGCAAACTTGGGCCGCGAGTTGAAGTCGAGCATGCAGGCGGCTTCCGTCAAAACGGGATCTCCTCTCCCGATGACTGCGCCGTCGCCAGCATGGCGTCCTGATAGCCACCGACGGCGACCTCGATCAGGGTCAGCACCTGGGCTTCGTCGAGGTCGCAGAGGCGCCGCTCCCAGCCGATCTCCTCCATGATCTCGGCGACCGGTTTCATCGCCGCGCGCAGCGCGGCTTTCTCCTCGGGCTGTAGGTCAAACATGCCGGCCGAGCCCTTCTGCCGCCGCCACCAGTAGCCCTGACAGCCGATCGAGCAGAACCAGTGCGAAGGCGCCGGCGTTTTCCGCGGGCCCGGGTCGAACCAGCCAAAGCCAGCGGCCGGGGAGCTGCACACTGCGCAGAGCACGCCGCGCGGATGCCAGAAGGCTCGTTGCCGCGACATCGGCGGCGATCCAAAGGGCGATCACGCTGCCCTCCCGAGTCCGGTCTGCTCGGCGGCGAACACCAGCGAGCGGATGGCGCTGCGATTGAAGCGGAAGGTCAGCAGCGCCGACGCCTGATAGCGGGTGAGCCCAAAATCCTGCCGATATTCCGCCGGCAGATAGGCGAACTGCTTCTCGGTCGGCGGCTGCTTCAGCCAGCCCCTGGTCTTGTGCGCGCTTTCGTCGCTCTCGTTCTCGTTCAACCAGTCGTCGGCGGCAGCAAGGCAGATGGTGCGCTCGCCGATGCCGAGCAGCCGCGGATCGTGGCCTTTGCCGCCGCCGACGGCGTACCAGCGGCCATTCAGGAAGAACGCGCCGCCCCAGGCGTTGAAGCCGTTGGCGACCAGCGCCGCGTCATCGCCGAACAGATCGCACCACTGGAAGCTGGAGCGTTTCAGCAGGTCGATCTCGGACATGGTGAAGTCGCCGAGCTGAACGATCTCTCCTCCCTCGCCACCGCTCGCCGCAAACGAGTGTCCGCACAGCGGACACTCCGGAACGCCGAGCGGGACGATGGCGCCGCATTCCGGACAGGCCTTGGTCGGCGCCTCGCCGTCCGCTTCACGGCCGGTCAGATCGACGTCCTGCTCCAGCGAGCCGTGCAGTAAGGATGACGTTCCGAAGTCGAGGACGATGCAGTCGGTCTTGACGACGCCCGGATGCTCCTGCGGATCGATGGTGCGAAGCCCGCGGCCGACCATTTGAATCATCGTGCACTTGAACGAGCTGGGCCTGAGCAGCACGACGCAGCTGGTCGGCGGATGGTCCCAGCCCTCGGTCAGCACGGCGACGTTGACGACGACCCGGCAGCCGCCCGCGGCATAGCGCGCCAGCACCGAGCGCCGCTCCCTGTCCGGCATCTCGCCGGTCACCAGCGCCGCGGTGATGCCAGCATCATTGAAGGCGGCGGTGACGTTGGTCGCGTGGTCCACCGTCGAGCAGAACACCACCGTCTGCCGGTCGTTGGCCTTTTCCCGCCAGTGACGGATTACTGCATCGGTCACCGGCGAGCGGTTCATGATCGCATCGACCTCGGCCATGTCGAAGTCGTCAGCGGTCCGCCGCACCTTGCTCAGCTGGTCCTGGACGCCGACGTCGATGACGAAGGTGCGCGGCGGCACCAGGTGGCCCGACGCGACCAGTTCGCCGATACGGATCTGATCGGCGACGTTGGAGAACACCGCGCGCAGGCCCTTGCGGTCGCCGCGGTTGGGTGTGGCGGTGACCCCGTAGAGCTTGAGATCGGGATTTCGGTCGCGGGCCCGGTCGATGATCCGCCGGTAGGTGTCGGCGGCGGCATGGTGCGCCTCGTCGATCACCAGGAGATCGAGGGCCGGCATCGCCTCGATGTTGGCCGGCCGCGCCAGCGTCGGCACCATGGCGAAGGTGACCTGGCCGGCCCACGACTTCTCCTTGGCATCGACCACCGAGGTGCCGATCGCCGGATTGACGCGGCCGAACTTGGTTCGGTTCTGCTCGGTCAGCTCGTCGCGATGGGCGAGGATGCAGGCCTTGGCCGCGCCAACGCCGACCATCTCGCCGGCAACCGCCGACAACATGATGGTCTTTCCCGCCCCGGTAGGGGCCACACCTAGGGTATCTGAGTTCTGCCTAAGCGCGCGAACGCTGCGCTCGACGAACAGACGCTGTCGCGGTCTGAGCAGCATGGCTGCGCGGTCCGGTCACTGTGCCCAGGTCGGGCGGATCCCGGACTTCGGCTGCGCCGGAACCGCGGCGGCCGCAGGAGCGACGACTGTCGCCGCTGCGACGCCTACGCCCATGTACTTGGCGTAGTCCCGGTGGTCGGGCGTGATCGCCTTGCGGATCTCGTTTTTCGGATCGCCGTTGATGTCCTCGCCGACGTCGACACGAGCGAGGAACTCGAGGCCATCGAGGTCTCTGAAGCCGCTGATGCGCCGGGCCGCCTGCGCTTGCGCCGAGGTGTCCTTGTCCGAGATGCCACGCGCCGAGTTGAGCATGCCCCGGATGAGCGCCCGGCCCATGTTTGCCCACTCCGGACCCTTCGGGCTGTAGAGACCGATCAGCGTGAAGATCTTCCGCCGCGCGTAGGGGCCTTCGAGGACGGTGAACTCGGCGTTGAGGTAGACGGCGCCGGTGTCGCCGCGCGTCGCATAGCCGCCCGTCCAGCCCTGCGCCGGGTCGTCATGGCCGCCCGGGCGGATGGTCAGGCGCACCTTGACGATCTCGCCCTTCGGCATGATCGAGGTGTTCTGGGCGTCGTTGAAGTCGTTCCAGGAAGCGGTCATGGTTGGAAAGCTCCTTTATCGTCATGCTTGCGATGGTTGAGGGGTGTCGGCGTCACGGGAGGCGGGGCGGCCAAACTCCATCCTCTCGTGCGCCGGCTTCACGGGGCCGCGGATCTTCGCCATCAGCCGGCCCAGGTGCGGCTCTTCGATCATGTCGAGCCGTCCCGAGCGGTCTTTGGCGGGAAACCCCCAGTCATTGAGGGTCTGGCAGACGAAGGCCCGGTAGGGCTTGCCGTCTGCCGCCGGCATCTCGGCCATGGTGATGACCTCGTCGACGATGCCGGGAAGCTCGCTGCCGGTCTTCGCGCCGTCGATCTGCGGGGCGAAGAAGCGCCGGTTGAAGTCGTCGAGCTTCTCGTCGAGGATTCCGACGAACCAAACGCTCTTGGCCCGCGTGTGCTGTAGGTGGGTGAGCCAGCCGATCATCTCGCGGCCGTGCAGCCCATAGGCGCCACGCACGTCGGGACGGCCGGTCTTCTCCGAGAATGCCTCGGGCTGGCCCTTGCACCATTGGAAGCACAGCCGGCCGGCGACGGTGATCGAGTCGACGAAGATCGTCTGATAACGATCGAGAACGGCCCGCTCGCCGAAGCGTTCGCACACCGCGTCGAAGTGCGCCGAGCTGTAGGGTTGATCATCACGCAGCGCCGGGTTGGCGCCACCGATGAACACCGCGAAGTCGCGGCACTCGGGCCACGTCCGCGGACGGATGGTGTCGCCCGGCCAGCCTTCGATGGCGAGGTCGCCGGCCTCCAGGTCCATGAACAAGGTGGTCTCGGGTGCCAGGGTCCAGAGCAAGCTGGTCTTGCCGATCCCGCTCTTGCCGAAGATGCAGCCTTTGATGCCGCGCCTTTCCGCGAGCCGCTCGTCGGCGCTGATGATGGGAAGGGCGGCCATCAGGCGGCCTCCGTTTCCCGGCGCGCCTCGATCGCGTACCGTGGCTTGCCCAACTTCAGGGTGCGGGCCGGCTCGAACAGCCGGCGGACATGCTGCGGCCACGCGGTGTAGGCGCGTTCGCTCACCTCGTAGGTGGTGCGCACGTATTCGGTGGGATCATCGCCGGCCTGACGGATGCGGCCGACGATCGCCGCCAGCTTGTCCTGATCCCAGTCGATGCGTTTGGGGACATCGGCGACGATGACGAACGGGCCGTCGCCGAGCCGCACCCGGCCCGAGTCCTTGCCGTCGGCAGCGCGCAGCTGCCGCGCCCGATCGCCGAACCGGACATCGAGCCCGGCGTTCAGCCGCGCTTCAGTCTCGGCGATGAACGCCTTCATCTCGGCGAGGCTGTCGGCGAGGGCGCTGAGAACCTCGATCGGCAGCGATGCCACCTTGCCGGGCGGCCATTCGCGCAGCTGGTTGAGGTTGACCTGATCGATCATCGGATGTGCTCCTTCTCTCACGTCACGCTCCTCGCTTTCGTCGCTGATCGGGTGCGGCCGGGCCCCGACGCCGCTTTGGAGCCTTGCGGTTGGGCGATTCCCCCGGAGGGTCTTGTATTGCCCAAAGACCCGGCCGCTGATTTCATGGGTCGGTGCCATTCGCCTGCTGCAGCGCCGCGGAGACCGGCATGCCGTCGCTGGCGCCGGCGCTGATCAGCAGATCCAGAAGCTGGGTCAACGCCTGGGCCTTGCGCTGGTCATCGGCGATGCTCTTCCAGAGCGCGGCGACCGCCGCCCGCAGCTCGCCTACGGTGGCGCACTTGCCGCCGAACAGCGGCCGGTAGATCGGGTCGTCGTCGTCATCGGCCGAAGGCACGGAGATCGCGGCCGGCAAGTCGGCGCGCACGTGTGCCAGCATGCCGGGCAGCACAAGCTGTTCGCGCATCGATGTGCCGACGGCGCTCCAGCGCTTGATCTCACGGTTGACCAGCCGGGTGACCGCATCCTCGGCCAGCCGCTCGCCGAGCATGCCGATCAGATCGCGATGCCGAGCGCAGACGCTGCGCGCGATTTCGCGCGCCCGGCCGCCGCCCGCGTGCAGGGTGCTGGCGATCTCGTCGCGGACGCAGTCGCGCAGCCGGCAGAACACGGAGTCATGCGGCATGACGTTTTCTCCACAGGGTGAGGAAGTGCTCGAACCAGGCGAGCCGCTCGGCGGCCCTGATGGTCACCCACTGGCGCATGTGTTCCGGCACCGAGGCGACCGCGTCGGCCGGATCGAGCGGCGGGATGTCCTGCAGCAGCTCGAACCGGAGAACGCTGTAATCGTCGGCGGCCTTGTCCTGCTCCGGGGTGGTGTAGGCGTGGTATTTGCCGTCGGAGGCGAGCACCAGGGCGCCCGTCTGGCGCGAGCGCTCGATCGCCTGTCGCGGCGTTGGCAGCGGCACCGGGCCGATGGCGGCTTCCTTGGCCGCGCGCCGGATGTCCGCCACCGTCCAATTCGATTGCTGTTCTTTCGGCGCTGCCTTGACGGCGCGCGCGGCGGCGCTGATCGAGACCTCGCCCGCGTCCATCGCTTCGACGACATTGGGCGCGCCGCGCTCGACGACAGTTTTCGCCAACCGGTAGGCATGGCTGCTGTCGAACCCCGCCTTCTGGGCCGCGATGTCCCGTGTTTTCTCGCCTGGCCCAACTTGTGGACCACGGTCCACAGGTTGCGCTTGATCCGTGCGCTGGCCCTGGCGGCTGCCGATCTCGGCACGCACCACCTCGGCGATGGCGACGCGCTCGCTCGGCGTGAAGTTCTTGCGAACCTCGTTCTCGGCGTATTCGCCGGCAACGATCGAGGGCACATCGACGATCCGGGCGGGGATGGTATTCCAACCCAGCATCTTCGCGGCCCGCAGCCGCCGCTCGCCGAAGACGAGGGTGAGGTCGGCGGTAACGCCGATCGGCTGCAGCAGGCCGATCGCAGTCATGCTGGCGGCGAGAGCCTGCAGATCGCCCATGTCGTGCCGATGCCGGAAGCCGACGCGGATCTGGTCGAGCGGAAGATGCTGGATGGCGGGGAACTCGATGCCGCTGGTCATTGGTCGAGCAGCCGGCTCTGGCGACCGGAGGTCGACGGCAACGTAATGACTACCTGGTTCCGCCGCTTGCCGCGTTTCGGCGCGAAGCTCTGCGCCGGAACCGCCACCGCGCTTTCGTCGGTGCAGCTACGGACGTGCGCCGCCTCGAAAGCTTCGACGTCCTCAATCCGGTAAAGAACCTTGCCGCTGACCTTCAGAAAGCGCGGCCCGTCACCGGTCCAGCGCCAGCGCGCGAGCGTCTTCCACGAGATGTGCCAGCGAGCAGCGAGCTCGTTCGGACGGAGGTAGGGGTCGGACATCGGCGGGTGCTCCAGCAGCGTCGAAATCGTGCTGCGACTATTGCAAACCGCCTGTCGGGAAACGTGTGGGCTGGGTGTTGGAAAACCTGTTGGATTTTTCGCTGACGGTGCCCGTCAGAGCTTTAACCAGTAGTACCCCTGGTCGTCGCTGCCGATGAGTTCGTCGTAGGCTTCCTTGTTGTCGCGAAAAATTTGGACGATCCGCTGATTGCTGTCGGCCTTCGCCACGGCTTCGTCCTGATGGAGGCCCCGGAGGCCGCTCGCATAAGCATCGTACAAAGCCTCGATGACGGCGGCCTGCTTCTTCGTGAAGAAGTAGCTCCTGTCGCCCACGACCGCAGAGCGAAACCCCTCCGAGAACACGTAGCCGACACCGCCGGTCCCGACGACGACCCGATCATCGGCCCGCAGCGCTGCGAGCAGGGCATTTTCATCAACGCCAAGGCCGGCGTTGGTCATGCGGCACGCATCCGGAAGGAATACGGCAGCGTGCCGCTTGGGCAATCGGCCGGAAAGCGAAGCGCACGAGGAAGAGGTGAGGAGGAGACCCGGCATCGTCGGCGGCTTGGCGGCCAGCACCGCGCCTGCCCGCTCGATAGACTCCAGATCAGTCAAGCGCTTCCCGAAATAGAAGCGCGTCCGGTACGCCTTGATGCGCTGCTCGCCGAGAAACCAGAGATGGCCGGGCACCAACTCCTCCGCCGCCGGGCGGGCAAGCACGTTGATGCCCTCGCGGAGGGCATCGATCATCCAGGGAATGGCGACCCGCAGCACCGTGAGTTCGGCTGGGTCGATGGGCAGGTAGCCCTCGTTGTAGCAATAGGCGCGGAAGGTGCCGGCGTCCGAGTACTCCACGCGAACGTAATGGTGCTCATCGCAAGCCGGGCACGGAACAGTCCGAATAGCATCAGAGGGCACCAGTGCCCCGAGTCGAGACAACTGATCGATTGCCCCGCCATGTTCCGCCCATATCGGCGAGCCGGAGGAAATCACCGGCTCTGTCCGCTCCAACAAATCGCAAAGGAGATCGATCATCGGGATCGCAGGCCGGTTGGGCTCAGGGAATGATCTGCCAATCCTTCAAACAATGCTCGATGAGTTCGCGATCGCTTCTCCTGAAATCTTTCAGGTTGGTGGTACTCGGCCTTGTCAGCTCGATGTGCAGCGCCTTCCCACGCCTGCCGGGCAGAGGCTCGAAATGCAGGCTGATCGTGGCGTGAACGACATCGAACCCCCCGTTCGTCGGGTTTGAGGTGCCGAGCCAAGTCTTGGCGAAAGCATGCGCTGAGGGAGCGTCTTCCCAGGGCGGCGTGTCGATTAGGATGGCGCCCTGACCCTTCCTCGGCGCTTCCAGCTTCAGCCGGCGGACACGCGCCTTGATCACGCCGTCCGATCGGTTGACGGGCAGCGCCGTGTCTACGAGAAGCCTTTGCAGATTGAACTCCTGCGCGAGAATGAGTTCGCCGCCCGGCGCAATGCCCAGCATGTGCTCGCCGAAGATGTCGCGCAACGCCTCATGCACCGGCTTGCCGCCCTTGGCGACGGTCTCTACGCACCCGGTCGCCGGTACATAAACGACCGCAGCCTCTTTGGCCGGTCTGGAGGCGCGCCGCTTGAGCTGCCGTTTCTCGAACTCGGGGCGGTTGCTCGGCAGATCCTCGACGTAGAGCGTGACCTGGACGCTGCCATTGGTGTAGCGGTCGATGACCTCTGCAAAGAACGCCTGCCCCGAGCCGTCGCGTTTACGGAACCAGGAGCTCATGGCACCACCGAAGCGCTGCAGGGCGTCGTCTCCACGGTCGAGCACAAGGCCCGACTGGACTTGGAACCGCCGTCCCTGGGAGCGCTGGATGTAGTAGTCGAAGTACCGGATCTCTTCGGCCGCCCGAAAAAGATCCCCGTCGTCGATCAGCACCCGGAGCGCACGCTCCTGACCGTTCTCCAGGTTGGACAGTCGATCCGTGAGGCTTGCCTGATCGGGCGAGGCGTTGAGGAGTGCGGTGTAGCCGCGCTCGTCGGACATGAGGTAGGCCCGCTCGAAATCGGCGACGATTTCTCTCCCCACATCGTCGTCCAGGGCATCGATCGCTTCCGCCAGCTGTCTGGCGACGTGCGCTTCCTCGGACTGCCAGTTGATATCCTGGTCGACGTCGACGCCGCGGCTAAGCAGAAAATCACGGATCGTTTGCGCCGGCACTTGGCGCAGGAAGTGGCGATAGCTGAATGACAAAGTGACCCCCATGACGCCGCAACGAGACGCCTACGAGCTTGACCGCAGGAACACGATAGGGCTAAAAACTAGTCGCGCAGAACGAAGACGTCAATCTGGTTCATAAGCGCATTGACGGAGGCAACCATGACTCAACCTGCCGGACCACTTGCGGGTCCCGAGGGGGGGCTGCGGTGGGGTGTCGAGCGCCGGATGGAGTTCATCGATTTCCGGCTCTACTGGGAAGGGCGCATCAACCGAGCCGACCTCATGCGGTATTTCGGTGTGTCGGTCCAGCAGGCATCGGCCGACATCGCGCGCTATCAGGAGCTGGCGCCGGACAACCTGATCTATGACCGCAGCGCCAAGCGCTATCTTGCCGGCGCGGACTATCGGCCGGTGTTCAAGGTCGACGACAGCGACCGCTATCTGGCGCAGCTGCGATCGTTGGGCGAGAAGCTGATCCAGCCGGAAGAGGCCTGGATGGCGGAGATCCCAAACTTCCAGACGCTTCCACTGCCGAGCCGGCCGATCCAACCTCCTACGCTAAGGGCAGTCATCAAGGCGGTCCGAGACAAGAGCGCGATCGAAGTCCTCTACCAGTCGATGAGCCGGCCTGATCCGTTGTGGCGGTGGATCAGCCCCCATGCCCTCGGCTTTGATGGCTTGCGCTGGCACATTCGCGCCTACTGCCATATCGACGGCTTCTTCAAGGATTTCGTGTTCGCGAGGGTCCATGAGATCGGCGCGAGCCGGCCCGACGAGATGGACCCGGCCCGGGATCGAGCGTGGTTTGAGAGCGTACCTGTGGTGATTGCGCCGCACCCTGATCTGTCGGAGGCACAGCGCAAGACGATCGCGCTCGATTACGGCATGGTCGACAGCGTCCGCGTCATCCAGGTCAGGCGCGCTTTCCTTCTCTATTTTTTGAAACAATTGCGACTGGACAATGACGTCTTAGGCCGCCGCCCGGCCGAGCAGCAGATCGTCCTCGCCAACATTACCGAGATCCATCAGGCGCTGGCGGCCGATCGGCACGCGCAGAATATGGGTAGTTAATAAGTGGTCGCAACCCGTTTCCTGTTCGCGAGTTGGCATTTAAAAAAAGGAGGACGGTCTTAATTCAGTGGCAGCTCAAGGATAACCCCAGCGATAGGAAGATGAAGACCAATGAAGCTTACATCTTTTCCTGTCGCTGCCGCTAGAGATTCAGCGTACGCACAAAGTTGCGGCAAATACTCGCCGCAGCGAACCGGCCAGTGTTCAGATTGGCCCGGAAACGCTTTGTGGTCCAAGACGGCAAGACAACGGGAATGCTCGACGACAAGATCGACTCTTCCGACAAGTCGTTGCTGACCGAGTTGGCGGAACAGTGGCACCTCTCGGCGCACAACGGCGTCAGGCCACCTCGTGTCAATGTAGCCCCACAATCGGTCGGCGGCGAGCAATGCGTCCTCCGCAAGCAGTCCCGCGATGCGCCAGCGGGTGAGAATGGCGCTTGCGAAGGCAAGGCGCTCCGAACGCATTGCCGCGGGGCGATCAGCTGCAAAGAGGCTGTGAAGTGCCTCCCCCATAGCGGTTATGTCGGTGTCGCTGACAAGAGGCAGCCGGGGTCCGAGTCGCGCGACCAAAGGCTCAACTGGCGAAGCTCCTTGCAGACCGCTCGCGTACAGCCTCGCAGGCGGGAAGTCTGGTGCGGTACCCTGAGGGAGAGCCGGGCCAGTAAACTCGCGCTCTGCGTGCCCGAGGTTTTCGACCACAGAGATATCCCGCGCTGTGCATGCGTGATCGCGACCCCCGGCGCGAATTGTCGTCCCCGTTGTGGGCAGCGACAGCGCAGGGCAGCCAGCGGCGTCACGAAGGCCGTCAGGCCATGCTGCCTCAAGCGTGCTTCCAGTATTTGTGGTCTTGAGACGGGGTGCGAAGATCAGGTAATCGCGTGCCCGCGTAGCAGCCACATACAGCAGCCGCGCTTCCTCTGCCGACGACTGCGTTACGGCCATCGAGCCGATTGGCGTCGCAAGGATGCTCGTGTCGAGATGCACATCTTTCGCCTGCCTTCCGTAAGGCCAGGGCCAAAACCGTAGCCAGCGACCGCTGAGCGGATTGAAAGGATCGAATTCTCCCTCGGCCGGCATGGCCACAGGTTGATCGAAGAGCCGGGGCCGCGGCTCCTTGTCCATCTCCGCCAGGATTACCATCGGCCATTCCAAGCCCTTGGCCCGATGTACTGTGCTGACCTGTACAGCTTCTGGGTCTGGACTTGGTGGCTCCTCAGCATCTGGCCGGTCAGCAAGCCAAGCAACGAGTCCGCCAGGCGTCGCGGGCAGGCGCTCGCGCCGACACTCGTCCTCGTACTCGGCGGCCAAGCCTCGTAGTGCTTCGAGATTCGCCAAGCGCGCCGCGGGGTTTCCCCACTGATACACTCTTACCGGCACATCGAGCGCCGCGATGGCGGCATCCAGCGCCTCCCTTGGCGTGAGCGACGGCAGTCGGTTCCGCAAGCCGACGAGGCTCGTACTTGCAGGGGCGGCACTGACGAGAGCGGCACGCGCGGCCTCCCGCGCTGCCATATCGTCGACGGCTGGTGCCGCGGCAGCGACGGTCTCGGCG
Source organism: uncultured Defluviicoccus sp. (assembly GCA_964401555.1). Lineage (GTDB taxonomy): Bacteria > Pseudomonadota > Alphaproteobacteria > Rhodospirillales > Defluviicoccaceae > Defluviicoccus. The sequence continues at coordinate 13,721 of CAYNYW010000034.1, read as the reverse complement.
AGCCACGCGGGAGAATCTGCGTCATCAGCCAAAACGTGCGCTATCTCAGCCAACGCGATGGTGTCGCTGGGATCGACAGCGTACCGAAGGCTCGCGACAGCGAGCACGCATTCCGCCCGGGAAAGCAGCCCCGCACGACCCAGCGCAACCTTCAGTCCGGCTGCCTCCAAAGCCTCGGCAATGCGTCCCGCTCCCGGGTTCGTCCGACACAAGACGACGATATCACAGCCCTGAAGTGGACGAATTTCATTCGCACCGCGAGGGACGACCGGCCACGAAGCGGCTTCCTTGAGCAAGTCCCTCACGCCGATGGCAACAGCTCGGGCCTCCTCGTCTTGGTTTCTTGCGGACAGACGCCAAACGCACAGAGCTGCCCCCTGTCCCGGCGCATCGGGCCTCCTGCCTTCGACAATTACTTGATCATGATCAATGCCGAGCGGTGGAAAAGCCGCTCCGAAAGCGTCGTTCGTAAGGGCAACGATCGCGGGCCGCGAGCGGTAGGTAACTTTGAGCGTTTCGGTCGCTCCACCGGTGGCGCTGGGCAACGAAGCAGCGACCGCTTGGACCAATGCCGGATCGCTGTCGCGAAATCCATAGATCGCCTGTTTTGGGTCGCCCACCCAAAGCGCTCGCGAAACTAGTCTTACAAGCGAAAGAAAGAGCGCCAGCTGGATGGGGCTCGTATCCTGGAATTCGTCGACTAGGAGAAGTTCAATCTCGTCCGCAAGCCGTTGGGCAATGTCCGTGCGTTGAAGCAGTTTGAGCGCTTCAACCTCTTGATCGGCAAAATCCACCAAGCCTCGGGCCATCTTGAAGTTCTGAAATGCTCCCATCGCCTCGGCCGCGCAGCCGAAAACGCCGTCGATGTAGGCCTTCAGGTCGGCGTGCAATCTCGGATGACGCGGATGCTGCGCTGCCGCCTCACGGACCGGATGCATGAGTAAGTCGCTCGCTTTCCCGGCGCTCAGTTTCGCAAGGCGACACCAAAGCGGCCACTGGGCCGCCTGAAAGCCATCCAGACTTCGCTCTGCTTCCTGGAGTTCTGCAACAGCTTTCGAGGTTAGTTTCGTGCCATCGCCGCTGCCGATCCTTTCGAGTGCATTTCGCACTGCGCCCCTCAACGCATCGTCCAACGCTTCCCCGCTGGTCGCGGGACTCGGTAAGGCAGCACGCAGTGTCCTCCATGACTCTGCGGCGCAACTGGCCAACACAGTTGGCGGGATGCCATTGACGCGCGCGGCGTTTACGATCGCTCGAACCGCATCCCGCCAATCAGTGTTGCTTGTTTCATGCTCGAATCGCCTAGCCAGGCCATTCATTTGATCCGCGTGCCGGCCAATGGAGTCGTCCGCGGCAACACGGAACAGTGCCTTCTGAGCCGAATCCGGTATAACCTGCGCCACCGGCGAACGACCGGCATATAGCGACATCTCGGCGACAAGACCCCCAAACACGCTATTTACCGTGCCGACGCGGCCGAGCAAAAGGCGGAGGGCCGCCTGTGACCGATCGGCCGTGATGAGGAGCTCTCGTCCTTTTTCGATCAACTCGCCCGCGGCGGCGTTAGTGAAAGTCGTAGCGACGACGTTTTCGGGCGAAGTACCTTCGGTCACCCGATCAACCAGTTCTGTCGCTAAGCGCGTCGTTTTTCCCGTTCCCGCAGACGCGATGACGAGATCGACCCGACCGCTCATCGGATCGCATCCCGGCCGCAGAGGTAGCCGAGGCGGCAGAATCGGCAAGGGGGCTCAGGCGCTACCGGCGAGGCGTCCGGATCTGTCGGCCGTCTTTTTGCGTCGTAGCCCACGCCAAGGGCGCGGACGACACCGCATTCCAAAGTGGCTAGACGCCTGCGGCGGCTCTCTTTCACGCGTTCCCAAGTCTCCGAGAGCGTGGGCCCGTCGACCGATCCTTCCAGAGCGTCGCCGCCGACCGTAAGAAGCTGTTGCTGGGCGAGCATATAAAAGCCTGCGTTCTCGGCAGCATCGACCAAACGGGAATAGGCCGCTAGCTGGATGGCATACCCTTGTGCCAGTTGCCTCCGTCGCCAGCGGTCCCGCGCGCTCCACTTCATGTCGAAGACTACCGGCCGGCCGCATTCGTTTGCCAAGAGCAGGTCAATGATGCCCCGTAAGGTGTCCCCAGCTTCCGGCATATCCTTCGCCGACCGCTCGACCTCGACGCCCTTAATCGAAAGACCATTCTGGTGAAGTAGTTGGGCGAGTGCCCGCACGGCCTGTGGCAGATCGCGGACTACGCGAGCGCGCTCAGCAGCGGCGCCGGGAGTCAGCATTGGCGCAGCTTCCTCTTCCAATAGCTTCGGCAGTCCTTGCGAGGCCTGCTGCGCCAGTAAGTCGGGGTCGCCCGGGGGACCTGGTGGCATAAGTAGTTGTACGAGCCGGTGAGCCAGTATTCCTGCAAGACGCTCACCGGCCGGTATCTCCGCCCTTCGCCCGGGGAACAGTCCAAGCACATGCTGACTTATCCAGGCGTAGGGACAACCCAGGAGCAACTCGATTGACGTCGCTGATTCCACGGTGCGACGTACAGCGATTGGGCTTGGGAATTCCCAGTCTCTCCGCGGTGTAGGGGTGGCGAGCTTTGCAACCGGTGCTCTTGGCAACGGCTTGCCGAGAAGGAGCGGCTGCTGCACATCGAGCAATGTCTCAGCGCGGGCCACCGCAGCTGGCGGGGCCACTTCCAGAACCGGCCACAGCTCCTGGATCAATGGGTGGCTGCCTGCGCGATCCCCCTGTTTCGAACTGACTGTGACCAGAACCGCCCTCCGGCGAGCTGCCAATAGCGGCCGTCGCCAGCCCGCGTCGATGAGGCTGAGCGCGTCGAGCGGATCATCGCAACGGCAACCAGCAGCGGCCAGAGCATTGCGCTCGGACGCGTCCCACGGCAGCCGGGCCGGTAACGTTGGCATTCCGAGTGTCCACCAGACCACCCTCTCCGTCGGCCCCCACACGGCGGCGGGCGTGCGAACGACGGTCCATGGAGCTGCCTCCGGGGCGAGATCCGGATTCTCCACACCCTCTGCCAGCACTTCATCAAGCAGACGTTCCAGTTCGAGGCGTGGAACGGTGCCCAAACCGGTTTCACGCACGGCCTCGGTTAACGCGGTGCAAGCGCTGGCCAACACGCTTGCCTGGACGTCGCCCGTTTCGATACGCGGGACCACCCACTGAGCAAGAGCACCCGCCAGCTCGCCGATTTCGTCCACTCCCAACCCAGAGGCTGGGTTGGCCAGGGGAGCTCCGAGGAGCAGGTCAACGCGGCGGCGCGCACGCTCAACGCGGCGGCGGGCCGATTCCTCGTCAGTCTCTCTCTCCAGACGCGCGGTATACTCCTTCCAGCCCGCGTCCATCGCGTCGCTCCAGCGTGGACCACCCCGACCCGGCGCCTCCGTGAGAACTCTGGCAAGCATCCGTGCGACGTCGAAAGGGATGGGCCCCCTCGGCATCTGCAACAATTCGAGTGCGCGGAGCGGATCGAACGGATACCAGCGGAGCGCGAACGACAGCGGGAGCACTTGCAGCGCCCCGCGCAAGGGTGATGGATCGCCAATGCCAAGCCTCGGCGCATGCCGCCGGCGCAACGCCGCGTCGAGCACCGACGTCGGTTGTTCGGCCACGACGACTGTAGTACCGGGCTCGTCCGCAGATCCAACCAGCCAGTCGGCCAGGACTTCGGCCGCCGCAAACTCGCTTTCCGCAGTGAGAAGAACGAAATATCCATCACCCTGTAAGATGCTGCGTCCACCCCACCGCAGCTGAGCTTGAATTTGGCCGAGATCACCAAGCCCAACAACATCGAGCGGTTCCGCTGGCTCGACGATCGTACCTGCGTTCTCCAGGACGGCGATTAAAGAGGCAAGGCCCACGGGGAGCTTTGACCTGTCGTCGACCAACAAGAGGAGTTGAACTGGCGGCGGCGCCTCTGCTGTATTGATAGCATTGATCGTGGCCATCAGACGATCAGCAAACCCCGGCAAAAGTGCCTCTCCGGTCATCTCGGCCGCAGCCATGTCGGCAAGCCGAGGAGGCGGCGAAGTCAGCCGAGAAGGAGTCCAACCGGAAGTGATCAGTGCGTCCCGCCAACCAAGTGTCGCGCGAGCCGTTGCCAGCGGATCTTGGGCGAAACTTTCAGACCAAAACCGTTCTCCATTGTCCGCCGCTGCTAACTTGGCGCGCCAACCGGCAATGCGGTGGACGCTGGGTGAGATCGGACCGGTTAGTCCGAGAGCTTGCTCCACTGCCGCCAATAACCCGCTGGGACCAAGGACGGCTTCGAAAGCTGCGGCGCCTCTCTGACTGGGCACCTCTGGATGGTTTACTCCGTCCAGCCCAACGCCAAACACGACGGTTGTAAGGTTGCGCTTGGTCAACATTTGAGAATGATCGTCCGGTTTATCATTCGTCCGTTCTGGCGGCACGGTCGCCAAAATGTGACCCTTGATCTTGATAGCACGTTCTTGGCGGCTTCCGACACGTCTGTCGAGTGCCCCGATCCGCCATCAAGACACCCGATGCGGCTGCTACCCGATGCCACGAAACCTGCCCCAGAGCGCGGCTTCGTCGTTCATCCTCGTCCTCGTTGGCGCATCGGCAGCCAATCCTGCTATGGATGGCGAAGGGAGGAAAGTCGATGGCGCATGCAATCATTCTCCCCTTCCGTAGGCGCCGGTTTATCCTTGCGTCTGTCCTGATTCCCGCTGCTTGGTGTCTCGAACGCTTGGCCATGGCGAGAAGCGACAACGTGCTCCTTATCGACGATTTCGCCCGTGACGATCTGATCTCCACCCTGGGTACGCCCTGGCGTGGGTTCAGCGATCAGGTGATGGGCGGCGTCTCACAGGAAACGATCGCGCTGACCGAGATCAATGGCCGCTGCTGCATCAGGCTCACCGGCGACGTTCGGTTGGAGAACAACGGCGGCTTCATCCAGATGGCGCTGGATCTGGCGCCCGAAGGGCAGACGCTAAATGCCTCGGATTACCGTGGCGTGTTCCTCGTCGCGCGCGGCAACGGAGAAACCTACGGCGTTCACCTACGAACGCCCGAATGTGTTCGTCCGTGGCAATCCTATCGAACGAGTTTCGTTGCCGGTCCCGAATGGCAGAAGATCAGGCTGCCCTTCGACGGGTTCGAGCCTTACAGGCTGACGGCGCCGCTGAACGTCCGCCACCTGCGTCGCCTCGGCCTCGTCGCCATCGGCCGCGCCTTCCATGCCGACCTCGCCGTCGGGTCCGTCGCGCTCTATGTCGAACAGAAGGTTGCGCCACTTGCCGTTGATCCCCAAGCAAGTAACGCGGACAGCGGCTGATTTTCTCGGCTCTATTTTTCACTGGGTGAATGTTACGCTTCGTCGGCGCCTCCAGTCCCTCGGCGGCTCGCGTCGCCTGTGCCGTCCTCGCCTGTGGGATTCCACGTGAGATTGAGGCACTCTGTGCTCAGCTTGGCCTCACGGGCATGCATGTGGCTGAGAGGGGCAACCTTGAGCCGCAGTCGGGGGCAAACCGTGAATGATCTGATCCGCATCGCGACCGTTGGAATAACGCGCTTCCTGGCTACCCAGCTACCGGCGCTGTCACCGGATTGGTGGCAGAAGCACGTTGTCGATCGCTTGAGCTTTCAACAGCAGCGGATTGTTCAGGAGCGCGGCCATGCCTCCCTTCAGCAGTTGGACTTGGCAGCATTGCTACGAGTCCTTGATCAGAATTGGTACGAGTTGAGCAGCAAGCTGCCGCTGCCGCGAGAAGCGCGAACTTGGCTTAAGGAACTCCAGAGCGTTCGAAATAAGTGGGCGCACATGTCAGCGGAGGCGTTGCCGGCCCACGAATTTTATCGGGATGCCGACACCCTTGGGCGAGTGCTCACGATCCTGGGCACTGAACCGGCTTCGTTGCAGGCGGTCGAGGCGGCGAAGGTCGCGGCATTGGCGGCAATGACAGGCCATGCGGCCAAGCGAGCACCCGAGGACGGCAATCAGCAGCAATCGAGTGCACAGACCGTGATGTCTGACACGGCCGGATCCGAGCCGCAGAAGCCGCTCGCTCCGTCGATGTTCAAGGTCGGCGACCTTGTCGGACTGAGGTCACATCCCAGCACATTGCTCCCCGTCATCGAAGTCATTCCGGGTGGCGCCGAAACCCGCTACCGGGTGTTTCAGAACAATACGAAGACGATCTACTATGAAAGCCAGCTGCAAGTGGCGCCCACGACCGAAGTGGTCCGCCATCAATTATCTGTCCGAGAGCTTGATGCCCACCTGACAAGCCTTCACATCCTGTCGCCGTCAACATCCAACCTCTTCTCTTTGCGGCTCGGCCGAGTGCAATTCATTCCGTATCAGTATCGGCCGGTGCTGAAGCTCATTCGCGCCGACAGGCCGCGGTTGCTCATCGCCGACGAAGTCGGCGTCGGTAAGACCATCGAGGCGGGTCTGATCATCCAGGAGTTGCGTGCGCGGATGGAGATCGGGTCCGTCCTGGTCATCTGCCCCAAGGCCCTGGTGGCCGAGCGCAAGTGGTTCACCGAGATGAAGCGGTTCGACGAAAGCTTCACGGCACTGGACGGACAGCTGCTCCGGCATTGCCTGCGAGAAACCCACCTTGAGGGAGAGTGGCCAGAAAAATACAGCAAGGCCATTCTTCCCTTCTCATTGTTTGACTCTGATCTGCTGTTTGGCCGGGACCGCCGCGGCAACAAAACGGATCAGGGACTGCTGGACCTCGACCCCCCGCCCAAGTTCGATCTCGTAATCGTCGACGAAGCCCATCACATCCGCAATGCCGAGACGCTGCTTCACCAAGGCGTGCGCTTTTTCTGCGACCAAGCCAGCGCCGTGCTGCTGCTCACGGCAACGCCCGTCCAGCTCGGCAGCGAAGACCTGTTCACCCTGCTCAACGTCTTGCGTCCCGACCTCGTGATCGATCGAGCGAGTTTCGAGCGGATGGCCGAACCCAACCGGTACATCAACGCGGCCGTTCAGCATTGTCGAACCGGCCGACCACTATGGCAGCAGGAGGCGAGAACCTCTTTGGCCGAGGCTGCGAACACGCTCTGGGGAGAGTTCTTCCTTCGTGAGAGTCCTGCGTTTCAGTCAATCTACGACCGCTTGGGCGAGGGCGGCTTGACCGACGCTGATCGGGTCGAGCTGGTTCGCGCAATCGAGGACCTGTACACCTTCGGTTCTCTCATCAATCGGACGCGGCGGCGTGATATCGGTGAGTTCACCTCCCGCAAGCCTGAAACCCTCACCGTCGACTTCACCGAAGACCAGCGGCACTTGCACGACGATCTGCTCGACGTGATCGCGCGGATACTGACGCGATGCCACGGGCAGCAAAACGTCAAGTTCCTGATGACGACGATCCGCCGGCAGGCAGCGAGTTGCCTCTACGGTCTGGCACCACTGCTCTCAGGCATTCTAGGCGGCAAACTCGATCTCCTCGAAGTGATGGAGGCAGGCGACATCGACGACGAAACTGACCTCGGGTTCGTCGATCAGATGCGCGCCGACATCGAGGACATTCTCGAACGAGCCCGCAACCTCGACCCCCGCGACCCGAAAGTCGAAGCTTTCGTCAAGGTCCTGACAGACAAGGACGAGCGCCCGAACAACAAGGCCCTCGTCTTCAGCACCTTCCGTCATACCCTGTCATACCTTGATGCTCATGCCCGCCGCGCCGGGCTTCGCGTAGGGCTCGTTCATGGCGATGTTCCGGACGAGGATCGGGCAGACCTCCGACGCCGTTTTGCCTTACCGAGAGAGGACGGTGACGCGATCGACGTTCTGCTGTCGTCGGAGGTTGGTTGCGAAGGCCTGGACTTTCAGTTTTGCGATCTTCTCGTCAACTATGACCTGCCCTGGAATCCGATGCGCGTAGAGCAGCGCATTGGCCGTATCGATCGTTTCGGGCAACAGAGCGAAACGGTTGCCGTCGTCAATCTGATCACGCCGGGAACGGTTGACGCCGATATCTACGAGCGCTGCCTTTGGCGCATCGGCGTTTTCCAGCATGCGGTCGGCGGTAGCGAAGAGATCCTCGGGGAGATTACGCAAGAACTGCACGACATCGCCGAGAGCTTCGCCCTGAGTGAGGACGAGCGAGCGCAGCGATTGCAGCAGCTTTCGGACAACGCAATCCGGATCATCCAGGAAGAACAGGAATTGGAGACAAGACAATCCGAGCTGTTCGGTCTGAACGTGCCGAGACAGTCGTGGCGCGACGAGATCGAGGCAGCGCAATCCTATTGGTTATCACCCGCCGGCCTGCAGGGATGTGTGACGGCGTACCTGGCGGCGCGACTGGACAGCGAAGGATCGCATGTTCTTGGCGACAAGCCCCTCAAGACCTTGCGGCTCAGCCAGGAAGCCCGGGACCTGCTGCTCGCCGATTTCAAGCGCCTGTCGCGGTCCCTCGACCCGATCGCGCGCGCGTGGGAAAAGTGGCTGAAGGGCGATAAGCCGACGCTGTCCATCACCTTCGACCAGCAAGTGGCGGCACAAGACCCCAAGGTCGTCCACCTGTCGGTCGTGCATCCCCTCGTGCGGCAGGCCGCGCGGTATCTGGAGATTACCGAGCCGAAACACGTGGCCCTCGCGGCAGTCCACCCGACCATTGCGGCAGGCACGTACCCGTTCGCCCTCTACCGCTGGTCGAAGCACGGCGTCAGGCAGGACGAAGTGCTGATTGCGGTGGCAGACGACGCGCACGTGGAGGCGGCGCTACTGCCGCTGCTTCAAACGGCTTCGGACGCTTCCGCGGAGCACCTGCTCGATGCCGCCCAGTGCGAGGCCCTCGACGCGCGGCACTACGAAAAATGGTCAACGGCGCGCGCCGATCACATTGCCGAGAACCGCCAGCTTGTGGAGCAGAGGATCCAGAGTCTGACGGTCAGCCACCGGGCGCGGTGCCACGCCATCCAGGACCAGATCGCGTGCGCCACGAACGACAAGATCCGGCTTATGAAGCAAAGTGAATTTGTGCGAGCCAACGCCGACTTCGACCGACGCGTCGCAGAGCTGCATCAAGCTGCCGACAGCGGCGATATCCGCACGACTCCGGTGGTATTCGGGGTGCTCTCTATATCGGGGAACGGCGGGATATGAGTGTCATCGAAGATATCCGACGTGATCGGGAGGATTTGGCTCGGGTCCTGAAGAAGCACACGGGTATCCGCAAGCTCGTAGAGGATCTTTATCCTGATAGGGCTCATTTCATCTATGAGTTGCTTCAAAATGCTGAGGATACCGGGGCAACGGAAGCGACGTTTGATCTCTCCAAAGATACCCTGGTCTTCGAACACAATGGACGCCCTTTTGATGAAAAAGACATCCGCGCAATCACCGATATTGGTGAGGGAAAAAAGGCGTTGGACGACGACAAAATCGGGCGGTTTGGTGTGGGTTTTAAGGCGGTATTTGCATATTCGGAAACCCCATCAATCTTGTCTCCGACATTTTCATTCAAGATTTCTGATTTGGTCTTACCTGATGAGATTAGTACCCGGCCAGATATCGGCGCGAGGACACGGTTTGAATTTCCTTTTAACAATCCTAAGAAAAATGCAGAGATTGCGTTTAGCGAAGTCAAAGGCGGATTGGGAATGCTTGCTGAGACGACTCTTCTTTTCCTCTCGCATTTGGAATCGATCATCTGGCAAGTCGGTGGCGCCGCGCCTGGCGAGGTTCTGAGAGTTCAACACTCGGATAACCATTTCGAGGTACTGAAGCAGGTGGGTGGAGGAACCGCGGCGAGCTCGCATTTCCTGAAGTTCGATCAACCGGTCGATCGCTTGGAGAAACAACGCATCGCCGTCGCGTTCGCCCTCGACGCCCTGCCCAACGTGCAATCGTTTGATCCGGCGAAACCGCTGGCGAAGCAGTTCAGGATCACTTCGGCCAACCCGGGCCGCGTCGCCGTCTATTTCCCGGCCGAGAAAGAGACATCGGGGCTGCGCTTTCACCTCCATGCGCCCTTCGTTCCCGAACTGAGCCGGGCCAGCATCAAGGAAACGCCTATCAACAGGCCTCTGTTCGAGCAACTCGCCGCAGTCACGGCCGCCGCTCTGCCTCAGATCCGTGATCTGGGTTTGCTCACCACAGACTTGCTCGCCGTCCTGCCAAACCCCCAGGATGCGGTTCCGCCCCGCTACGAGCTCATCCGCAACGCCATCGTGGAGGCAATGAATACGGAGCCGCTAACGCCCACCCATGCACGGTCTCATGAACCGGCCAAACGACTGCTGCAAGCACGGGCTTCACTCAAGGATCTTTTGTCAGCGGAGGATCTAAAGTTCCTCGTCGATTACGAGGAGGCGCCTCCTCTGTGGGCCATTGCCGCGCAGCAGAAAAACAGCAATGCCGACCGCTTTCTTGAGGGGCTGGCAATCAGGAAATGGGATACCGAGCAATTCGTTGACCTGCTCATCGAAAAGACCTCTGATAAATGGCGCTACAGTTCACGCTCGTCAAAATGTCTAGGTGCTCCAGATAAGGAGCTTATGGCGTGGCTTTCCACAAGGCCAATTGAATGGCATCAGAAAATCTACGCCCTTCTCAACGAGCATCTTTCCTTCCTTGGCGGGAGAAAGGACGCTTTGCGCAAGGAGCTTCAGCAAAGCAGACTGATCCGTCTCGCCAACGGGGAGTACGGCACTGGGAGCAAGTGCTTTTTCCCGAGCGACGAGGGTAAGGACGATGATGGCCTACCCCGCGTTGACAGAGGTGTTTTCACATCCGGTAAGAGCAAGCCGGAGCAAGAGAGCGCAAAGAAATTTCTCGAAGAGATCGGCGTTCGGGATGTCGGCGAGTTAGAACGAATACAAGCGATACTTAGTCAGCGGTATGACGGCGAACGTGATTTTCCCGATGAGTCGACGTACCTCAAGGATCTCCTGCGGTTCATCAATTGGCTAGACCACGACCAGACCGCTGCAACGATTTTTGCCGACTACTACATTTTTTTGTGCGAAGGCGATTACTGGCGCAAGCCTTCGGAGGTGTACCTAGACGAACCATTCACGGATACAGGATTAAACGCTTACTACGATCCCCTTGGCAGGGATGCAGTGCGATTTCCGCTGGTGGATGACTACCGCAAGAACGGTATTGCCACTGAGCGGCTTGCCAAATTTGCCGAAGCTGTTGGTGCACAAAGGACATTGCTCGTTCAAGAAACACAATGCTACCGCAATCCGGATTGGCATAAGCTATGTGCGGGAGATAAGGTAAAGACGAACAATGATTCCTATGGTAAAATAGATAACGACTTCTATGTCCAAGAATTTGATAATTTGCTGAAATTTAAAAGCATTCCGTCGTCCAGTTTGATATGGATCACGATGATAAAAGTCGTGAAACTGGAGCATCTTTCTGCACGGTATAAGCGCAATAATTACTCAAAGGAGGAAACTGCGCCATCCCAATTGGTGCACAAGCTTAGATCGACAGCGTGGGTACCGCAAAGCGACGGACGGTTTCTCCGTCCCGCAGAAGCATCGCGCGAACTGCTACCCGAAGGTTTTGCCTTCGACCCCGGATGGGCATGGCTGAAGGCGATCCACTTCGGTGCGGAGTTTGCCAAGAGATCCGAAGAGCACTGCCAGAAACAGGCGGTTGCGAAGGAGCTTGGGTTTGCCGATGACGAGACCTTGGACCATGCGCAGCGCTTCGCGGCTCTACCGAAAGAAGTCCGGAAGCAGTTTCTTGCCGCCCGCGAACGTTCGCAAAGCGGGGAGTTACCTGATAACGAACCCACCAATCCTCAACTACGGGCGCAAAGGGTACGAGATGAAGCGCAAAACGCTCCCCCGAAGGAGAGTGAACCAAGAACCAGATCCGTTTCGATAGATATCGATGCTGTTAAGGCAAAGGCCGAGCCGTATCTTCGTGAGCAGTATACGAACGCAGACGACGAGATGGTTTGCCAGATTTGCAAATCGGTTTTGCCGTTCAAAGTTGATAACGGCTCGTATTTCTTTGAGAAAGTCGAGTTTCTTGCGGAGCTGACAAAGCGTCATCACCAGAATTATCTGGCCCTCTGCCCCAACCACGCCGCCATGTTCCAACATGCCAACGGTTCGCGAGAGACGATCCACGCAGACTTTGTCAGCGTCGAGACAAATGAGCTACCGGTCGTCCTCGCGCAGCAAGAGACGACAATCTACTTCACCAAGACGCACATCGCCGACCTCAAGGCCGTGATCGAGACTGAAGAAGAGGCCGCGGGTGAGTCCGCAGAGACCGATTGAGCGGCGGGCTCCAAACATCGCCACTACGCAGGATTTCGCGCCCTTTTGCTACCACGGTGCTGACTGCGCGCCGGGGAAGCCTGCTTCCAGCGCCCGCAGCGACAGCGTAATGCACTGATACTGCAACGGGAGTTTGGTTGCGGGGGCAGGATTTGAACCTGCGACCTTCAGGTTATGAGCCTGACGAGCTACCGGGCTGCTCCACCCCGCGTCACCTTTTCAAGACACCGTTCGATCCGTGTCTCTGCAATTCTCGCTCACAGGACGCCGACCGCTTCTGCACACGCCCAACATACCCGGCGGTCGTGCCCTTCAGGGCACCATACCGGTGCAAGGAGAGCGACGCGGCCCAGTTCTTTGCCGACAGCCAGCTCAGGACGTTGCTCACGTCCTTGCGCCTGCCGACCGGCTCGCAGCACCTGGCGAAAGGCCGCCAAACCTGCCGCCGGGTGACTCTTGAGGCTACGTGAACGAGGGGTTTTGCAATTGTCGGCAATGTGTCCTGAAATCACCCCGGACGGCGGTGCGCCAGAGGCTGCACAGGACCTACAACAAATCTCTGCGAGGCCTTCAAAGCGAAGCCTCGTAAACGCGGCATCGACACCGCCTTGAACCCGCTTTGGCAGATTGCCAAGGACGCGTTTTGGCGGCCCGAGACCGGCCTGTCGCAAGCCCGAAGTTCCGGGATTGCATCAACACTCTGCTCGGAGGACCGGGCGGTGACCTACTCTCCCACGTCTTAGGACGCAGTACCATCGGCGCGGAGGGGTTTCACGGTCGAGTTCGGGATGGGATCGGGTGTTTCACCCTCGCCATGACCACCCGGTCGCCGGAACAGAGCGTTGAGCGACGCAAATAGCAACGGAATGACGGGCCGCGGGCGAACGACGCCATTTGTATTTTGTCGTCAATCGTCCTCGGCCGTCATTAAACGTCGTCATCTTTCGTGTGTGTTTGCGAATGGGGTGCGGGGTATTCTGAAGCGACTTCGAGCGATTAGGACCGGTTAGCTGCACGCGTTACCGCGCGTCCACACCCGGCCTATCGACGTGGTGGTCTACCACGGCTCTTATGAGGAGACCTCGTTTTGAGGAGGGTTTCCCGCTTAGATGCTTTCAGCGGTTATCCCGTCCGAACATAGCTACCCTGCGGTGCCGCTGGCGCGACAACAGGTACACCAGAGGTTCGTCCACCCCGGTCCTCTCGTACTAGGGGCAGCGCCTCGCAAGTCTCCGACACCCACGGCAGATAGGGACCGAACTGTCTCACGACGTTCTAAACCCAGCTCACGTACCACTTTAATCGGCGAACAGCCGAACCCTTGGGACCTGCTCCAGCCCCAGGATGTGATGAGCCGACATCGAGGTGCCAAACCTCCCCGTCGATGTGGACTCTTGGGGGAGATCAGCCTGTTATCCCCGGCGTACCTTTTATCCGTTGAGCGATGGCCCTTCCACG
>CAYNYW010000033.1:0-34093 GCA_964401555.1 uncultured Defluviicoccus sp. | reverse complement strand
ATCCGGCGGCCGCGAATGCGCGTGCCAACGTGCCTGTCGATCGGATCCGGACCTTCGTCCAATACTATGTCACTCATACGGGGCAGCATACGCCAAGTTGTGGCATGTTGTCGAGGCGCACGCGAAACTGCCTGTGCACAAAAATGACAGTTTCCCGTTAGTGCGCGCCGATCGGCAACAGATCCTCGCATGCAGTACTCTCTCTCCCCCCGCGGCGGAGCGTTTCCTTGTTTCATACCCATGCTCACTATGCGCAATTGAAAGGCGCGATTCTGCACCCTGATGCGGCATGAAGCGCCATAGAGCACACTTTTTGCGGGCCGAATCGGCCATTCGATTCCTTGCGTCGTTATTAACAGCTCTCAGGGGGGGCGGAGACGCTGGCCGCAGCCCGGGAGACACGACCAGGGTTTCGCGACCCTTAAGCAAGCGCTAGTGGTCGGAGGTGGAATCAGTGGCAGGAAAGCGCACCAATCGCGCGTGCTCCACCTGCAGGCAACGTTCGACCACCACGCCGAAGCCGGCCGCGTGGGCCATGCGCGCCGCCGCAATATGGCGCGCGCCGGGCTGCATCCAGATCGTGCGGATGCCAAGGCGCGTACGCTGCGCAATCGCCTCGTTCACCACCGCCGGGACCGCCGAAGGGGTGCGAAAGACCGCGAGGAGATCGATCGTCGGGGCCAGCGCGTCGAGGCTGGCCGCGACCGGCGCGCCGAGAATCGCGTCCGTTCCGGCGCGCGGATTGACCGGGACGACCGCGTATCCCTGGCGTTGCAGGTACGCCATCACCGCGTGCGAGGGACGCCGCGGGTTCGGACTGGCGCCGATGACGGCGATCGTTGTGGTCCGCGTCAGGATGTGCGCCAGACGGATGTCGGCGGCGGGCCCGAATTCCCCGCAGATCCAGTCCGGCGCATCGGTGACCGCGGTCAGCGGCCCTTCCATGCCGGCATCGGTTGCTTGCTGATGAAGGCGTCCATGCCGCACGCGGCGTCCTCGGTCAACAGGTTGTCGGTCATGGTCGCGCTGGCCAACTCGTAGGCCCGTGCTGTCGCCGCCTCCAACTGGGCGTAGAACAGCCGCTTGCCGAAGGCGATGGCGGCGGGTGACTTCGCCGCAATGGACATCGCAAGCGCGCCGACGGCGGCATCGAGCTGGTCGGCGGGCACCACGCGGTTGACGAGGCCATAGTGCAGTGCGGTGCGGGCATCGATGAAGTTGCCGGTCACCAGCATTTCCATCGCCTGCTTGCGTGGCAGGTTGCGGGTCAGCGCCACCATGGGCGTCGAGCAGAACAGGCCGAGATTGACGCCGGAAACGGCGAAGCGGGCGTTCTCGACGGCGACCGCGAGGTCGGCGGTGGCCACCAACTGGCAGCCGGCGGCCGTCGCCACGCCGTGGACCCGCGCGATGATCGGCTTCGGAATGCTGGTCATCGTCAGCATCAGTTGCGAGCATTGGGCGAACAGCGCCTCGATGGCCTGGCGCCCCGAGCACTCGCGCAGTTCCTTGAGGTCGTGGCCGGCACAGAACGCCTTGCCGTTGGCTGCGAGCACGATGACGCGAACACTGGCGTCTGCGGCCGCCGCGCGCAGCGCGTCTTCGAGGGCGACCATCAGCGCCATCGACAACGCGTTGAACTTGTCCGGCCGGTTCAGCGTCAGCGTCGCAATGCCGTTGGCATCGCAGATCCGCACCACCAACTCGTCTGTCGCCGCCACCGTTCCCGCTTGTGTCGTCATCTCGATTGCACCCTTCTCGTCGTCGCGTCTGGTTCGGTCTCGTTCTGGTCCCGGCGCCCCCGTATCTTGCCCCGTAACATGCCCCATATCATGCCGGGTTTCGCTGGCTCGTCGCGGCGGCTCGCTCTACATATGGACGGGCAAGGCTCGTTGGTCCCGGGCTAGTGGTTCGATGCCAACGAATGAGTCCCATTCGTTGGCTGAAGCGAACCACCAAATCATATGGTTAGTGGATCGTACGATCACACGCTTGGGATTCAAGCGTGTGATCCGAATCCACTAGGAAATTGCGGGGAGAGGAGGAAACGCGGTGGTGACGAACGGCCCATCCCCGAAGCAGCCCCCGAAGCAGCCCCCGAAGCAGCCCCCGAAGCAGCCGATGATCTCCGTTGCCGAGTTCGATGCGATCATCCGCACCGAGTTGCCGTGGGCGCATGAGATGGGCATGCGCACCGAACGGATCGGCTGGGGCAGCGCCGTGCTGCGGCTGCCGTTCAAACCAACGATGCTGCGTCCGGGCGGCGTCATTTCGGGGCCGACGATCATGGCGTTGGCGGATGCCTGCATGTTTGCCGTGGCGATGTCCCGCGTCGGTCAGCTCAAACTGGCGGTGACCACCAACTTTAGCATCAATTTCCTGTTCCGGGCGAGCCCCGCCGACCTGCTGGCCGAGGGCAGCACCCTGCGTCTCGGCAGCCGCCTCGCGGTCATGCAGGTCACCGTGCACTGCGACGCGCACGACGAACCGGTGGCGCACGCCACCGGCACCTACTCGATCCCACCGCGCGGCTGACAGCGGCCGGCGCTTGCCGCCGTCGTCATGCGGCCGGCGCTTCGATCCGCTCGCCGGCGTGCTCGGTATACGTCCGGTCGGCGGCGATGACGCCCTCGCGCGCGCTCGCCATGAACGGCTGATACAGCTTGTCGCGGCCGAGAATGTGCGCCTTCAGCCAGTTCTTGAGGAAGATCAGCACCTCACGGGCGTGGATCGTCTCGGGGTTGCGGACGTAGCGATCACGGATGTCCGCGACCTGGGCGCGCAACGTGCGGTGCGTGCGGGTATGCGCTTCGACGTCCGGATAGCCGCAGGCCGCCATCAACGCTTCCTCGCGGGCGAAATGGTAGTCGGAATAGTCGAGCAGTCCGTCGAGGACGCGCCGGACGGTTTCCCGCGGCTCGCCCCGCGTGATCGCATCGTCGAGTTGATTAAGAAGGCTGATCAGCATCCTGTGATCGGCATCAAGCGAGTCGATCCCGACGCTGAAGGCCGGCGTCCATTCGATCATTGCCATCGCAACGTTTCTCCCGGTACTCCGTTGTGTCCGCCGTCCCCATAACCGGCACCGGCCGGCCGCATGGCGGCTTTTGTGCACTCTCCCTATGATAGCAAATCACGTTGCGCGCCAAGACACAAGCCCCGCTTTGCCGCAAAGCAGCAAAAGCCTGGCGCAAGGTGGCGGCCGGGGCGCATCCGCCGGCCTTCGTGATGACCGCCGCCGGCCGGCCGCGATGACGCGCAGAGGTGACGGCATAGGTTGACGTGCAGAGGTTGACTGGGAATGGGTTGACTCGGCGCCGTGCCATGGCATATTGCGTGCCCCGCGCCGGCGCCGGACCAAGCGCCGCGGCGTGAGGGGTTTGGCGGCACTCGGCCGCGCGATATCAGCCGGAGACAACGCATGCCGACGTATTCCGCCCGTCCGGCGGATGTGAAGCGGGATTGGCTGCTGATCGATGCAGAAGGGGCGATCCTGGGCCGTCTGGCCACCGTGATCGCGACCCGTCTGCGCGGCAAGCATAAGCCGTACTACACGCCGCACATCGACTGCGGCGACCATATCGTCGTCATCAACGCCGAAAAGGTGCGGCTGACCGGGCACAAGCGCGACGACAAGGTGTTCTACTGGCACACCGGCCACCCCGGCGGGATCAAGCAGCGGACCATGGCGCAGATCCTCGACGGCCGCCACCCGGAGCGGGTGATCTTCAAGGCGGTCGAGCGCATGATCCCGCGTTCGCCCTTGGGCCGTCAGCAGATGCGCAAGCTGCGCGTTTACGCCGGACCCGCCCATCCGCACGAGGGGCAGACACCGGAAGTCCTCGACCTCGCTCAGCTCAATCCCAAGAACACGCGATAGAAGGGCCGGGCAGCCGGCGCCGATCATGGCCGAAGAAACAACGACGCTCACCGATTTCAAGCAACTGGCGGACAGCGGGCTGCGCGGCGCACAAGCCGAGGCAGCACCGGCGCAGCCCAGGCTCGACGGGCTTGGCCGTGCCTACGCCACCGGCCGGCGCAAGGATGCCGTCGCCAGGGTCTGGCTCAAGCCGGGCACCGGTGCGATCGTCGTCAACGGCCGCGACTGGGCGGTGTATTTCGGCCGGCCGACGCTGCGCATGCTCATCAATCAGCCGTTCGACGTCGCCGGCCGTGCCGGTCAGTACGACGTTGCGTGCACGGTGGTCGGCGGCGGGTTGTCCGGCCAGGCGGGCGCCGTGCGCCACGGCATCAGCCGGGCGCTGATCAACTACGAGCCCGCGCTGCGGACCGCGCTGAAGGGCGGCGGCTTCCTCACCCGCGACGCCCGCGTCGTCGAGCGCAAGAAGTACGGCCGGCGCAAGGCGCGGCGCAGCTTCCAGTTCTCCAAGCGCTAACCGGGCTTCGCGCGCGTCGCCGGCACACGGGCAACACCGTGGCCGGCCGGGGGCTCGCGCCGTTCCGTCTTTGACTTCGGGCCAGCAGAGGGATGCCTGCGGTGGCAGACAGCACGTGGCGGGTGGCGATCATCGGCGCCAGCGGCTACACCGGCGCCGAACTGGTGCGGATCCTGGCCGATCATCCGGCCGTCCGCATCGCCGCGATGACCGCCGAGCGCAAGGTTGGCCAGAGCCTCGCCCAGGTGTTTGCGCACCTGGCGGTCGGCACCGGGCCCGCCGCCGGGATGCCGCTGGTCGCCGTCGATGCCGTCGACTGGCAGGCGATCGACGTCGCCTTCCTCGCGCTGCCGCACGGTGCCGGTCAGGCACTGGTAAAGACGCTGCCGGGCACGGTGCGGGTGATCGATCTGTCGGCGGATTTCCGGCTCGCCGACGTCGAAGTATTCGCGCGCTGGTACGGCCAGCCGCACGCGGCGCCCGAGTTGCAGCCCCACGCCGTCTACGGCCTGACCGAGCACGCGCGCGACCGGATCAGGGACGCGCGGCTGGTGGCGTGCCCGGGATGCTATCCGACCTCGGCGCTGTTGCCGCTGATCCCGCTCCTGGCCGGTCAACTGATCGAGCCGGACGAGATCATCATCGATGCGAAGTCGGGCGTCAGCGGCGCCGGCCGTGCCGCCAAGGAGGCGTCGCTGTTCGCCGAGGTGGCCGGGGGCATCCACGCCTACGGCGTCGCCTCGCACCGGCACGCGCCCGAGATCGAGCAGGCGCTGTCGACGGCCGCCGGCCGCCCGGTGGTGGCCAACTTCACGCCGCACCTGATGCCGATGAACCGCGGCATCCTCTCGACCATTTACGTGCGCCTGCGGCCCGGTCATACGGCAACCGACGTGCAGGCGGCGTTGGCGCGGCGCTACGCCGATGAGCCCTTCGTCGGCGTGCTGCCCCTGGGCCAGACGCCGGCGACCCGCCACGTGCGCGGCTCCAACCACTGCCTGATCGGCGTGGTCGCCGACCGGCTGCCGGGCCGTGCCATCGTGGTCTCGGTCATCGACAACCTGATCAAGGGCGCATCGGGCCAGGCGGTGCAGAACTTCAATGTCATCGCCGGCTTGCCCGAAACCACCGGGCTTGCGCACCGGCCCCTGTTTCCCTGAAGCAGAGGCCGGTGTCGCTAACCCGCCGATGCAGGCGGGTAGGCGCGCGCGCTCAGGACCAGACCTTCCACGGCGCGTGGTCGCCCTTCCACAGGTCTTCCAGCAGAAACTTCTCGCGCAAGGTATCCATGCACTGCCAGAAGCCGTGGTGCTTGTAGGCCATGAGCTGGCCTTCGCTTGCCAGCCGTTCCAGCGGCTCGCGCGAGAGATCGATGTGGTCGCCTTCGATGTATTCGAGCGCCTTGGGTTCGAACACGAAGAAGCCGCCGTTGATCCAGCCCTCGGCGGTCTGCGGCTTCTCGCTGAACTCTTTGACCTGATCGCCCGAGAACTCGACGTGGCCGAAGCGTGCCGGCGGGCGCACCGCGGTCAAGGTGGCGAGCTTGCCGTGGGCGCGATGGAACTTGACCAGGGCGCCGAAGTCGAGATCGGTCAGCCCGTCGCCGTAGGCGCAGACGAACGGCTGGTTATCGAGGAAGGGCGCGACCCGCTTGACGCGGCCGCCGGTGAGCGTGGTCTGGCCGGTGTCGACCAGATCGACGCTCCAGTCGAGCTTCTGATAATCGGTATAGCGGACCTCGCCGGAGCGGAAGTCGACCCGGACGTGGCTGTGATTCTTGACGAAGTTCTCGAAGTAGCCCTTGATGAATTCACCCTTGTAACCGAGCGCGATTACGAAGTCCCGCAGCTCGTAGTGGCCGAACATCTTCAAGATGTGCCAGAGCATGGGAATACCGCCGATCTCGACCATCGGCTTCGGGCGTACCGCCGTTTCCTCGGCAAGCCGGCTGCCGTGACCACCGGCCAGTATGACGACTTTCATGCGACACCCTCTTTGTTGAGCGTTGGTACAATGTGCCCCGGCGAACGCAATCGACCTCCGCGCTACACATTCGTGCGCTGGAGTGATGTGGTGAAATCTTGTGAAAATACTCTCGCGTGGCGTGAGATCAGGAAGGACAAAACAACTGCTGCAGGGGGGGTGGCGCGATTACGTTCCACCAACCCGGTTGCGTTGAGATACCGAATCGTCGCCTAGATGTCGAGATCGTTGAAGAACGGCGCGCGTTCCAGAATCAGCGCCAGGCGGCGCTCGGGGTGGCGGCCCATCAGTGCATCGACGAGCGTGCGTGTCGGCACGCCAGCCGTAGTGTCGTCCGGCAGCACCGCGCGCAGCAGGGTGCGGCTTTGCGGCGCCATCGTCGTCTGGCGAAGCTGGTCGGCCGGCATTTCGCCCAGGCCCTTGAAGCGGCTGATCTCGACGTCGCCGCGACCGGCGAACACGTTCGCCAGCAATTCGTCCTTGTGCGCGTCGTCGCGGGCATACGCCGAGACGGCGCCGCGGCTGAGCCGGTAGAGCGGCGGCACCGCCAGAAACAGGTGCCCTGCCGCCACCAGCTCCGGCAATTCGCGAAAGAAGAAGGTGAGCAGCAGCGATGCGATGTGCGCGCCATCGACATCGGCGTCGGTCATGATGATGACCTTCTCGTAGCGCAGCGCGGCCGCGGTGTAGCGGGCGCCGGCGCCGCAGCCGAGCGCCTCGATCAGGTCGTTCAGCTCGCGGTTGGCCTGCAGCCGGCCGGCGGACGCGCTCGCCACGTTCAGGATCTTGCCGCGCAGCGGCAGCACCGCCTGGAAATCGCGGTTGCGCGCCTGCTTGGCCGAGCCGCCGGCCGAATCGCCCTCGACGACGAACAGCTCGCTGCCGGCGGCGTCGTCCTGCAGGCAATCGACGAGCTTGCCCGGCAGCCGCAGCCGGCGCGTCGGCGTCTGCCGCCTGACCTTGCGGTCCTCGGCGCGGCGCAGGCGCTCGGCGGCGCGATCGAGGATGGTGGCGAGCAGGCCGGACGCGGCGTCGGGTGCCGACGCCAGCCAGTGATCGAAATGATCGCGCACCGCGGTCTCGACCAGCCGCGCCGCGCCCGGCGTGGTCAGGCGCTCCTTGGTCTGGCCCTGGAACGACGGCTGCGGCAGAAACACCGAGATCAGCCCGCACGCACCGGCGAACACGTCGTCGGCGGTGAGCTTGTCCGCGTCGCGCCTGCGGGTCAACAGCGCGAAGTCCTTCAGCGCCTTGGCGAGCGCGCTGCGGAAGCCGGTCTCGTGGGTGCCGCCCTGGGGGGTGGGGATGGTGTTGCAGTAGGAGGAGAACAGCCGCTCGCCGTCGGCCGGCCAGGCCAGCGCCCAGTCGATGCGGCCATCACCGTCGGCGAACGCCGCCTCGCCGACGAAGGGCTGCGGCGTGACGGTTGGCCGGTCGGCGAGGAGACCGGCGAGGAAGTCCTTGAGTCCGCCCGGGAAATGGAAGCGATCCTGCTGCGGGACGGCATCGCCGTCCGCCGCCAGCCGCTCCGGCGCGCACGTCCAGCGGATCTCGACGCCGCGTTGGAGGTAGGCTTTGGCACGCGCCATCCTGTACAAGACACCGGCACGGAAGGCGGCATTGGCGCCGAAGATTTCGGGATCGGGATGGAAGCACACCAGCGTGCCGCGCCGGTTGGCGACGGCGCCGAGATCGAGCGGCGGGCCGTCGGGCTGGCCGCGGCGGAACGTCTGCCGCCACAACCGCCGCTCGCGGGCGACCTCGACGCTGAGGCGATCGGCGAGCGCGTTGACCACCGACAGGCCGACGCCGTGCAGGCCGCCCGCGATGGTATAGGCCTTGCCGCCGAACTTGGCGCCGGCGTGCAGCCGGGTCAGGATCACTTCGAGGGCGGTCTTGCCCTTGAGCTTGGGGTGCGGCTCGACCGGGATGCCGCGGCCGTTGTCGCGTACGCTGACCGCGCCGTCGGCGGCAAGCTCGACCTCGATGCGGCTGGCGTAGCCGGCCGCCGCCTCGTCGATGGCGTTGTCGAGCAGCTCGGCGACCAGATGGTGCATGGCGCCTTCGTCGGTGCCGCCGATGAACATGCCCGGCCGGCGGCGCACCGGCTCCAGGCCTTCAAGCACCTCGATGTCGGCCGCCGAATACGATGTCGCGCCACCGTCCAGGGCGCTAAGCAATGTTTCGTTCGGGGGCTGCCGGGCTTCGCGTTTTCTTGCCATCCGTCCATCATACTGTATCGGCGGGGCGCAGGTGAACCGAGATCTAGATGATCGTGGGGCCGAGGCCGGGGTCGGCGGGGACGCCGCCGATACCGGCGAAGGGGAGGGGAAAATAGCATAACAAAACTGTAGTATATAAATATTGTACATCATGATATTGGATTACATGACGCGCGTGGCTTTAGCCGAAGCGCGGGGGAAGGGACAGATGGCAGCGAATGCGAAAGGTAGCGCCGGTGGCATCCACATCGTTACCGCAAATCGGCTGGCCGACGGCGTGGTCGTCTTCCTGGCCGAGGATGGCCAATGGTCGGAACAGGTGGCGGACGCCCTCATCGCGGTGAACGACGAGGCAGCGAAGGCGCTGCTGGCGGCGGCCGAACGCGATGTGGCCTCGCGCCGGGTGGTCGGGCCCTACCTGATCGACGCGGTGATCGAGGGCGGTGTGCTGCAGCCGGTGCGCCTCAGGGAACGCATCCGTGCCAACGGGCCGACGGCGGGCGGTTCCGGTCCCGCCAGGCAGGCGAAGACAGGCGGAGAGACGTGATGTATCGTTACGACGAATTCGATCGCACCTTCGTGCGCGAGCGTGTCGAGCAGTTCCGCGGCCAGGTCGCACGCCGGCTGGACGGGAGCCTGAGCGAGGACGAGTTCCGCCCGTTGCGCCTGATGAACGGGCTCTATCTCCAGCTCCACGCCTACATGCTGCGGATTGCGATTCCCTACGGCACGCTGTCGTCGCGCCAGATGCGCCGGCTCGCCCACATCGCGCGGGTCTACGACAAGGGCTACGGCCACTTCACCACCCGACAGAACCTGCAGTTCAACTGGCCGGCGCTCGCCGATACGCCGGACATCCTGATGGAGCTGGCCGACGTCGAGATGCACTGCATTCAGACCAGCGGCAACTGCATCCGCAACGTCACCGCCGATGCCTTCGCCGGTGCCGCCGCCGACGAGATCGAGGACCCGCGCATCACGTGCGAGGTCATCCGCCAGTGGTCGAGCCTGCATCCCGAATTCTCGTTCCTGCCGCGCAAGTTCAAGATCGCGGTGACCGGCGCGCCGCACGATCGCGCCGCGATCCGGGTGCACGACATCGGGCTCGCCATGCGCCGCAACGCCGATGGCGGGATCGGCTTCGAGGTCATGGTCGGCGGCGGCCAGGGCCGCACCCCGATGCTGGCCAGGACCATCCATGACTTCCTGCCCAGGCGCCATCTGCTCTCGTATCTGGAGGCGATCCTGCGCGTCTATAACCAGCTCGGCCGGCGCGACAACCTGTACAAGGCCCGGATCAAGATCCTGGTCCACGAGGTGGGCGAAGATGCCTTCCGCACCATGGTCGAAGACGAATGGGCTTATCTGAAGGATGGCCCGTGCGAGCTGCCGGACGGTGAGTTCGAGCGGATCACGGCGTATTTCGCGCCGCCGCCCTTCGAGGCGCCCGATGACCGGCCGGCGGCGCTGGCGGCGCACCAGTTCGAGGACCCGGCATTTCGTGCCTGGACGCGCACCAACGTCCACCCGCACCGCCAGCCGGGCTATGCCATCGTCACCGTATCGCTGAAGCCGCCGTCCGGCGTGCCGGGCGATGCGACGGTAGTGCAGATGGACGCCGTCGCCGATCTCGCGGACGAGATGAGCTTCGGTGAGATCCGGGTGACACACCAGCAGAACCTGGTGCTCGCCCACGTCCGTCAGCGCGATCTGCATCGGCTGTGGCAGGCACTCGTGCCTTTGGGGCTTGCCACCGCCAACGTCAATCTGCTCACCGACATCATCGCGTGTCCCGGCCTTGATTATTGCAGCCTCGCCAACGCCCGGGCGATCCCGGTTGCGCAGCGGATCAGCGCGCGGTTCGCCGATCTGGCGCGTGTCCACGACATCGGCGATCTGCGGCTCAACATATCCGGCTGCATCAATGCCTGCGGCCACCACCACGTCGGCCATATCGGCATCCTGGGCGTCGATAAGAAGGGCGAGGAGTTCTACCAGATCACGCTGGGCGGCGATTCCAGTGAGACCGCGGCGCTGGGCGCGCTGGTCGGCCCGGCCTTCGCCTACGACGACGTGGTCGATGCCGTCGAAACCATCGTCGAGACCTATCTCACGATCCGTCGCGACGGCGAGCGCTTCCTCGATGCCTACCGCCGTGTCGGTCTCGCCCCGTTCAAGGAGAAGCTTTATGCCGCTCATTAAGGGAGGCGCGGTGGTCGCCGATCCCTGGGTCTTCGTCGAGGACGGCGCGCAGCCGCCGGCTTCGGGTGCGGTCTGCGTCTCGTTGCCGCGCTGGCTTGTCGAGCGCACGGACTTGCTGAGGCGAAGCGATCCCTTGGGTGTGCGGGTGGCAAGCAACGAACAGGCGAGCGTGCTCGCGGGCGACCTCGCCCACCTCGCTCTCATCGCGCTGGAGTTCCCCAGCTTTCGCGATGGCCGCGCCTATACGACGGCACGGCTGCTGCGCGAGCGCTGGGGCTACCGCGGCGAGGTGCGCGCGGTCGGCAATGTCCTGCGCGACCAGCTCGCCTTCATGCACCGCTGCGGCTTCGATGCCTACGACGTGGCCGATGTCGCGGCGGCAGAGCTGTTTCGCGCCGCCCTTGGCGAAATCTCCGTCGTCTATCAGGCCGCGGGTGACGGCCGGCTGCCGGCCTGCCGGCTGCGGCGTGGCGCGGTGCCGGCATGAGCGCGCGGGCGACGACGGCGGTTGCCGAGAGCGCGCTGATCGACGACGAGGTTTCGATCGCGGCGCGGCCCCTGGCCGAGGTGCTCGCCGCGCGCTATCAAGATGCCGATGCCGAAGCGTTGCTGCGCGGGCTGATCACCCTCGATCTGCGGGGCCGCATTGCGCTGCAGTCGTCCTTCGGCGCCGAGGCGGCGGTGCTTTTGCATCTGGTTGCGGGCGTCGCGCCGGCGACGCCGGTGCTCTTCCTCGATACCGGCAAGCTGTTCGGCGAGACGCTGCGCTACCGCGACCAGCTCGTCGGCCTCCTGGGCCTGTCCGACGTGCGCGTGGTCAAGCCCGACCCGGCCCGCCTCGATGCCGTCGATCCCGACGGTGTACTGTGGTACGGCAATCCCGAGATGTGTTGCTACGTGCGCAAGGTCGAGCCGCTGGAGCGCGCGCTGGCCGGCTTCGTTGCGGTGATCACCGGGCGCAAGGGCTTCCACGGCGGCGCGCGCAAGGATCTGCCGCGCATCGAGGCGGGCGACGATGGCCGGCTCAAGGTCAATCCGCTGATCGACTGGCAGAAGGCCGACATCGAGGCGTACTTCGAGCGCCACGGCCTGCCGCGGCACCCGCTCGAAGCCGACGGCTTTTTGTCCATCGGCTGCATGCCGTGCACCGACCGGGTCACGCCGGGCGAGGATCTGCGCGCCGGCCGCTGGCGCGGGCGTGAGAAGACCGAATGCGGCATCCACCTGCCGAAGGCGCGCTGGAAGATGATCGGCATCGATTAGGCATCGGTGCTGCGGCCGTCTGCCGTTTCGGCCTTGTGCGCCCGGGCGATCTGCCGTACTCGAATCCCGGCGGGACCGGGGGCATGCCAAGGGAGGAGGAGACGCCGATGTACGTCAGCATTCGCCGCTACGACAACGTCCGCTCGGTGAGTGAGGTGTGCGGCAAGATCGCCGAGAGCTTCGTGCCGCTCTTGCGTCGCTCGCCCGGCTTCATCGCGTACTACGCCATCGACGGTGGCGGCGGCACCATGGCAACGGTCAGCATCTTCTCGACCCGGGACATGGCGATGGAATCCAACGACAAGGCAGCGCAGTGGCTGAAGGAGAACGTCGCGCACCTGCAGCCCGATCCGCCGGAGATCGTCGCCGGCAGGGCCGAAGTCGTCTCGACGGCCTAAGCGCCAAGCACTCCCCGGCGCGCGGGAGCGGTTGCGCGGCGTGAGCGGCTTCAAGGACCACTTCTCGGCCGGTGCCGCGCTCTACGCCGTGCATCGGCCGGGCTATCCGCGACAACTGGCGGATTTCCTCGCGGATCTGTCGCCGGGGTGTGATCTCGCCCTCGACTGCGGTTGCGGCAGCGGCCAGCTCTCCGTCCTGCTCGCCGCGCGATTTGCCCGGGTGATCGCGACCGACGCCAGCGCCGAGCAGATCGCACACGCGGTCGCGCATCCCCGCGTGCGGTACCGCTGCGCCCCGGCCGAGCGCAGCGGGCTCCCCGATGCGGCGTGCGATCTGGTGGTGGCGGCCCAGGCGGCGCACTGGTTCGATCTCGACGCATTCTACGCCGAGGTCCGCCGCATCGCCCGGCCGGGGGGCGGGCTGGCGCTGATCAGCTACGGGCCGATCGAGATCGAAGGCGAGGTCGGGGCCCTGGTGCACCGCTTCTACGGCCAGACCCTCGGCCCCTACTGGCCGGCCGAGCGCCGCCTGGTCGACGACGGCTACCGCTCCCTGCCGTTTCCGTTCCGCGCGGTGACGCCGCCCGCGATGGCGCTCTCGGCGTCCTGGGCGCTGCCTCAGCTCAAGGGCTACATCGCGACCTGGTCGGCGCTGGCACCGCTGCGGCGCGCCCTGGGCGACGCACCCGGCGAGGCGTTCCTCGCCGCACTTGCGGCCGCCTGGGGTGAGCCGGAGACCGTGCGCGACGTGCGCTGGCCGCTTGCGATCCGCGCCGGCCGCCTCTGAGCGGGAAAGGACCGACGACGTCCTGGCGGGGGGGGGCCTGCAATTGCGGCGCGCGGACTTGAGTGAAAGCCGCGCTCGCTGGTTGCTTGACGCCGCCATTGCTGCTATCCAGCATCAAATTGCCGACCATTGCCCGTGCGAAAATCGGCAAGGGTCGAGGCGTTGGGGGGAGACACTCGCTCGGACCGGACTTGTCCCTGCCGGACAAGGCAACGTGAGGCGACCGGATCGAGCCGATGTTTGACGGACCTTCCTCTGAGGAATTGGCGGCCGACGAGCGGCTGGGTTTCCTGCGGCTCGACGACGCGGCGCGCGCGCGCCTGCGCGCCGTGCGGCCGGTGATCGAGCAGGCTCTGCCGGAAATCGCGGACGCGTTCTACGGGTATTTGCGGCAGTGGCCGGCTGTGGCACAGCTCTTGGGCGATGCCGCCAACATTGATCGCCTGAAGGCCGCGCAGCGCCAGCACTGGGCCATCTTGTTCAACGCCGACTTCGACGAGAACTATTTTGCCCGCGCCGCGGCGGTGGGCCTCGCGCACGAGAGGATCGGGCTCGCGCCGCGCTGGTATATCGGCGCCTACGGTTTCATCCTGGAGCGGCTGGTCGGCGCCCTGCTGGCGCGGTCGCGCTCGATCAAGGATCTGCCGGCGACCATCGGCACGGTGGTCAAGGCGGCGCTTCTCGACATGGATCTCGCGATCTCCGCCTACATCAGGACCTCGGAATCCGTGCGTCTCAAGGAGGGCATGCTGGCGCTCACCGAGGTTCTCGAACGCGAGGTGGAGAACAGCGTCGGCCAAGTCTGCACTCAAGCCGAACGGATGAGCGACGGTGCCAATCAGCTCACCACGTGTGCCGCGCATCTGCAGGATGCGGCGAAAACCGTGGGCGCGTCGGTCGAGACCACGCTCGGCAATGTCCAAGCCGTTGCTGGAGCTACGGAGGAGCTGGATGTCTCGTGCCAGTCCATCGTCGAGCGTGCCAAGGAAACCGCGCGGCTGACGACGGCGGCGGTGCACCAGGCCGACGCCGCCGGCGATACCATCCGCACCCTGACCGAGGCGACGGCGCGGATCAACGGCTTCGTGGCGATGGTGCAGACGATCGCCCAGCAGACGCGCATCCTCGCGCTGAACGCGACGATCGAAGCGGCGCGCGCCGGCGAGGCCGGCAAGGGCTTCGCCGTGGTCGCCGCCGAGGTCAAGAACCTCGCCAGCCAGACGGAAGAGGCGATCCGCTCGATCAGTGAGCAGGCGGCCCACATCGGCGCCGCCACCGAGCGGACGGTCGCACTGGTGCAGAAAATCAGCGATGAGATCCGTGGCATCAACGCCGTGACCGACGATGTGCATCACGCCGCCGAACAGCAGCGCATGGCGACTGCAGAGATTTCCGAGAGTGCCGGCTCGGCCGCCGACCAGACGCGCGTGGTCACCGAACAGGCAGGGCTGGTCACCAGCGAGGCGGATACCACCGGCAAGACGGCCGCCGCCGTGCAGCGCCTCGCCAACATGGTGGCGGTTAACAACCGGGAACTCCAGCGCTGTCTGACCATCATCCTGCGCAGTTCCGCCGCCGGCAACCGGCGCAAACATGAGCGCTATCCCGTCGCGGTGCGCGCAGCGGTGTCGTTTGCGGGACGCCGCGTCGAAGGCGGCACGATCGATCTCTCCGAGGGCGGCGCCCTGGTCAGCGGCCGGATCGAGGGGGGCCATCCCGGTGATCGCGGCGAGGCCGAATTTGACCAGCTCGGCCGGTTCTCGGTCCGGGTGGCCGCGATCAGCGCGCTCGGGATGCACCTGCAGTTCCTCGATTTGACCGCCGATCAGGTTGCGACGATCGCCCGGTTCATCCGCGCCAGCCGCGAGGCCGACCAGATGTACTGCAAGACCGCCACCGAGGTCGCTGCGCGGATCAAGCAGGCGTTCGAGGCAGCGTTAACGTCGGGCCGGATTGCGCTGGCGGCGCTGTTCGACGACGATTATCAGCCGATCGCCGACACCGACCCGGAGCAGTTCTTGACCGGCTTCACGGAGCTGACCGACACGCTCGTGCCTCCGATCATCGAGCCGGTGCTGGCGAAGGATGCGAAAGTGATGTTCTGCGCCCCCGTCGATCGCAACGGCTACCTGCCGACCCACAATCGGAAATACGGTCAGCCGCAGCGTCCGGGCGAGCGGGACTGGAATCTGGTCAACTGCCGCAACCGCCGCATCTTCGACGACCGCACCGGCATCCTCGCCGCCCGCAACTACGAGCCGGTGCTGATCCAGTCCTATGCCCGCGACATGGGCCGCCAGGGCACGGTGCTGTTGAAGGAGTTCGACGCGCCGATCTTCCTGCAGGATCGGCTGTGGGGAAACGCGCGGCTCGCCGTCAAGATGTGAGCGCCCCTGAAGATGTGAGCACGAAGATATGAGCCCGCTGGCCGCGGCCTTCGTCCGCGGCGCGTGCCCCGGCAGCAAAGCAAAACGGGGCGCCCGCAGGGACGCCCCGTCCGCCGCGAAGACAGAAGGCAAATTTTAGGAGCTGTAGTACATCTGGAACTCGACCGGATGCGGGGTGTGCTCGAAGTTGTACACCTCTTCCCACTTCAGCTCGATGTAGCTGTCGATCAGATCATCGGTGAACACGTCGCCCTTCTTGAGGAATTCCCGATCGGCATCGAGGTGGCCGAGGGCCTCGCGCAGCGAGCCGCACACCGTCGGCACGTTCTTCAATTCCTCCGGCGGCAGGTCGTAGAGGTTCTTGTCGATGGCATCGCCGGGATGAATCTTGTTCTGGATGCCGTCGAGGCCGGCGAGCAGCATGGCGGCGAAGCCGAGATAGGGGTTGCAGGTCGGGTCGGGGAAACGGACCTCGACGCGCTTGCCCTTCGGGTTCGAGGTGAACGGAATGCGGCACGAGGCCGAGCGGTTGCGCGCCGAGTAGGCGAGCAGCACCGGCGCTTCGAACCCGGGGATCAGCCGCTTGTAGCTGTTGGTCGTCGGATTGGTGAACGCGTTCAGCGCCTTGGCGTGCTTGATGATGCCGCCGATGTAGTAGATCGCGTTGTCCGACAGATCGGCATACCCCGATCCGGCGAATGTCGGCTTGCCGTCGCGCCAGATCGATTGGTGGGTGTGCATGCCCGAGCCGTTGTCGCCGGTCACCGGCTTCGGCATGAAGGTCGCGGTCTTGCCGTAGGTCTGCGCGACCATGTGCGTGCAGTACTTGTAGATCTGGATGTTGTCGGCGGCACGGACCAGCGTCGAGAAGACGAGGCCGAGTTCGTGCTGGCTGGGCGCCACCTCGTGGTGGTGCTTGTCCATCTGCAGGCCCATCTCCTGCATCGTCGAGACCATCTCGGCGCGCAAATCCATGGCGCTGTCGACCGGCGGCACCGGGAAGTAGCCGCCCTTGATCGGCGGCCGGTGTCCGGCGTTGCCCTCGGGCAGGATGCGGCCGGTGACGTACGGGCCTTCGTCGGAACTGAACTCGTAGAAGCAATTGTTCATCTTGACGTCGTAGCGGACGTCATCGAAGACGAAGAACTCGGCCTCCGGACCGAAGAAGGCGGTATCGCCGATGCCGGTGGACGCGAGATAGGCTTCCGCCTTCTTGGCGATCGAGCGCGGGTCGCGCACGTAGGGCTCGCCGGTGGTCGGCTCGATCACGTCGCAGAACAAGATCAGCGCGGCTTGCGCTGCGAACGGATCCATCACCGCCGTCGATGCGTCGGGCAGCAGCGCCATGTCGGATTCGTTGATGGCCTTCCAGCCGGCGATCGAGGAGCCGTCGAACATCACGCCGTCGACGAACGCATCCTCGCCCAGCAGTTCGGTGGTCATCGTCAGATGCTGCCATTTGCCGCGCGGGTCGGTGAAACGCAGATCGACGTATTTGATCTCGTTTTCCTTCAGAACCGAAAACACGTCGGCCGGCGTCTTGCAGTTCAGAGCCATTGTCCTTCCCTTTGATCCCTTTTCAGTTCAAGAACGCTTGAATGGCATTGAGATACGGCACCCGGTTCCACCTGCTTGCTGTGATACCGCGCAACACCGTTTTGTTGGCGAGCGGTGCTCAGATGGCCTCGATGCCACGCTCGCCGGTTCGCACCCGTATGGCGTCTTCGATGGTTGAGATGAAGATCTTGCCGTCGCCGATCCGGCCGGTGCGTGCCGCCTGCTGAATCGCCTCGATCGCGCGCTCGACCAGATTGTCTTCGACAACGAGCTCGATTTTCACCTTGGGCAGGAAATCCACCACGTATTCGGCCCCCCGATACAACTCGGTGTGGCCCTTCTGCCGGCCGAACCCCTTCGCTTCCAGGACCGTAATGCCTTGAAGGCCGAGCTCGTGCAAGGCTTCCTTTACTTCGTCAAGCTTGAATGGCTTGATGATCGCTTCGATTTTTTTCATCAACCTCTGTCTCTTCGCCAAGCAATATCCCACCCGCGGACGATCCCGTCGGGCCGAAAGTGAAGGGTGCCGGGAAGCGTGGTCCCATCCGAACGCTCGCCGGCTCGAATAAGCATAGTTCATGCCAGGCGCAACGAAAGTCAAAACAAATGGCATTGACGGGCGCCTGGGCGGCGCGGGCGGTGCGCGGCGCCGGCTCGCGCCCCGTGCCGTGCTGCATGCGGCGCAGGCATCTGCCTAGGATGTAGGCTACGGCGCCGTCGCAAGCCGATCGGGCGGCTGCCGTAAGGGCCGGCGCGATCCGATCACGCCCCGGTCTGCGCAATCGACGTCGCCTCGCCGCGCGCTCTGCCCGGAGCGTGGCGCAGCACCACCCAGGCGAGCACGAGCACGATGATCGGGTAGATCGATGACAGGCGGTACAGGGCCGTCAGCGGCAGCACCGCCTGCACCGCCCCGACCAGCCAGGAGCCGATGCCGACGCCCGCCATCAGCGCCGCGATCAGCATCGAGGAGACCCAGGCGACGGCATCGGGAAAGCGTTCCACGGCCAGGCTGATGGTCAGCGGCAGGAAGGCCGAGCAGGCGATCCCGGCCAGGGCGAAGAAGCCGATGCCGGTCGCGGCGCTGCCGGCCAGGGGCAGGAGCCAGAAGGCGGCGATCATCAGGCACGGCAGGGTCAGCCAGATCGCCTTCGCCGGAACGCGGACGACGAGGAGCGCGACCACCAGCCGGCCGACGACGATGGCGCCCCAGAACGACGACAGCGCCAGGCCCGCGATCATTTCCGGCAGTCCCCTGCCGTCGCGCAGGTAGATCACCGCCCAGTTGCTGAAGGTGCCCTCGGCGAACGCGTAGATCACGGTGATCGCCGCGAACAGCCAGAACCGCGCCTCGGCAACCGGCCGGCGCGCCTGGCTCTGCCCCGTCTTTGCCTCATCGGCCGGCTGCGGCAGGCGTGCGACCGCCGCCGCCACCGCCACCGCGGCACATGCGAGCGCCAGCAGCATCGGGAAGCGGGTCCACATGCCGGCTGCGACCAGTGGCGCCGCGATCAGCGGCGCCGTGGCGAGACCCAGGCCGAGCAGCGTATGGGCGGCGACCAGCGCCGGCTGTCCTTTCGCGGGGAACAGCAGCCCAGGATAGCTGTTCACCGGCGCGCCGATGAGGCCGAAGCCGAAGCCGAGAGACGCGGTCCCGAAGAGCAATGCAGGAAAGCTGGCCGGCGTCGGCAGCGAGGTGGTCGCCGCCAGCAGCCCCTGGCTCAGGGCATTGAAGGCCAGCGCGGCGACGAGCAGGACCTTGAGTCCGAGGCGTTGGGCGAGACCGCCGCCCGCGACGGCGCCTGCGATCGCGCAGGCGACCTGCGGCAGGAAGATGGTGCCGTAGGCGGCATCGCTAAGGCCGAGGGCCTGCTTGAGCACCGAGCTCAGCGCCGGGAAGCTGACCAGGGTCATGCCTTGCAACAAGGCACCCGCGTAGACGATCACGACCGCCGGCAGCAGGGAGGAGGACATTGAGGCATGTTCGGCGCGCATGGTGGCTGCTCCTCCTTACTCGGCGGCCGCGGCCTGGGTGAGCTGCCGGCTCCAGTAGCTCGGGATGCCGACGCGGTAACGGCGCATGACGAGGTTGGCGATCAGGCCGGTCCAGCCGGTCTGGTGCGCGGCGCCGAGGCCGTCGCCGGTGTCGGCATGGAAGTATTCGTAGAACAACAGCAGGTCCCGCCAGTGTTCGTCGTTGGCGAACTGCGGTTGCCGCTGGAAGGCCGGGCACTTGCCGGCGCGATCGCGCCGGTAGATGTTGACGACCCGCTCGGCGATCAGGTGGGCGATCTCCTTGAGGTTGAGCTCGGCGCCGCCGAGGCACGGCACCGGCACCGTGAAATTTTCGCCGAGGAAGCGGTGGAACTTCTCAAGGGCCTGGATCAGGGTGAAGTTGACCGGCATCCAGATCGGTCCCCGCCAGTTGGAGTTGCCGCCGAACAACGGCGACGTCGACTCGCCGGGCACGTACTCGATCATCGCCTCGCCGATGCCGGGAAGCACGCCTAAGTCCTTGTCGGTCGCGTGGATCTTGCTCACGCTGCGCACCCCGAAGGGGGAGAGGAACTCGTCCTCGTGGAGCAGATGGCCCAGCAGCGGCCGCAGCATGGTGTGGTCGACGACGGATAACAGGTGCTCGCCGCGGTCGTTCTCCCACTCCGGACAGGCGCAGACGTAATGGCCCTGGAACAGGCCGCCCTTGTGCCTGCTCAGCCGCTCGCGGAAGCGCGGCGCGTGCTTGAGGATGCGCTGATCGATGACCTCGGTTGCGAACAAGGGGATCAGCCCGACCATCGAGTAGACATCGATGCGCCGGCACGTGCCGTCGGGGCCGACGATCAGGTCCTTGAAGAAGCCGGCCTCCTCGTCCCACAGCGGCAGGCTGCCCGAGGCGTGGCCACCAAGGGCGGTGGCGATGCCGAGGAACTGGTCGTAGCACTGGATGGCGATGTCCTCGTAGTCGGGATCATCGATCGTCAGTTCGAGGCCGATCACCGTCATGTTGAGGGCGAACATCGCCATCCAGCCGGTGGCGTCGGCCTGCTTCAGCCGGTAGCCGGCCGGCAAGGGCTGGGAGCGATCGAACACCGAGATGTTGTCGAGACCGAGGAAGCCACCCTCGAAGACGTTGTGGCCGTCGGCGTCCTTGCGGTTGATCCACCATGCGTAGTTGAGCAGGAGCTTGTGGAAGACCCGCTGCAGAAAGTTGCGGTCTCCCTTGCCTCGCTGCACCCGCTCGGCGCGGAATGCCTTCAGCGCGCCAAGCGCGTGCACCGGCGGGTTGACGTCGGAGAAATTCCATTCGTAGGCCGGGATCTGACCGTTTGGATGCAGGTAACTGTCCCTGACCATCAGCTCGATCTGGTCCTTGGCGAAATCGACGTCGATCAGGGCGAGGGCACCGGTGTGGAAGGAGAGATCCCAGGCCGCGAACCACGGGTACTCCCAGGCGTCGGGCATCGAGATGACATCGGCGGCGATCAGGTGTTTCCACTGCGCATTGCGACCGCGCGCGCGCTCCGGCGGCGGTGGCAACTGATCGCCCTTGAGCCAGCGCTGGACGTCGTAGTGGAAGAACTGCTTGGAAAAGATCATTCCGGCGAGTGCCTGGCGCAGGATGCGATGGTCCTCCGGGCTGGCGTCGGGGGCGAGCTCGGCATAGAAGACGTCCGCATCGCTGCGGCGCGACGCGAACACCACCTCGCTGCGCGCGAACGGTGCGGCGGGCAGCTTTGCCGAAAGCACCAGATCGAGGCGGATGCTCTGGCCCTGCGGTATCGTCACGTGGTGCCAAATCGCGAACTTGGTGCCGCAGCCGGCCGGGTTCACCGCCGCCGCCTCGCCATCGACGATCAGGCGATGGAAGGAGTCCTTGGCGTACGTGCCGGCGCAGTCGTCGCCCCACAGCTTTCTCGCGTTGGTTTCATTTTCGGTGAACAGGGGGCTTCCCTTCTGTTGGCCGCACAGGAACATGCTGCCAAGCTCGGCATGGCTCGCTTCGACGGCCCAGGCGGCACCTTGTGGCGGTGTGATCCCGCTGACCGCGGGCTTGGGCACCGCGTCACCCCAGGACCAGGTGTTGCGGAACCACAATGTGGGCAACAGGTGGAGTTCCGCCGGCTCCGGCCCGCGGTTGGACGCGGTGATACGGATGTGAATCTCATCCGGGCCTGCCTTGGCGTAGGCGACCTCGACGTCGAAATAGCGGCCGTCGGCGAACACGCCTGATTCGGTCAGGTTGAAGGGCGGGTCGTGCCGGCTGCGCCGTGCGTTCTCGTTGAGCAGGCTCTCGTAGGGAAACGGCCCTTGCGGATACTTGTAGAGGTAGCGCAGGAAACTGTGGCTCGGCGTGGCATCGAGGTAGAAGTAGTATTCCTTGACGTCCTCGCCGTGGTTGCCCTGGTTGCCGGTCAGGCCGAAGGCGCGCTCCTTGAGGATGGGATCACGGCCGTTCCACAACGCGAGTGCGAAGCACAGCCGCTGCTGGTCGTCGCAGATGCCGCCCAGGCCATCTTCGCTCCACCGGTAGGCGCGCGAGCGCGCCTCGTCGTGCGAGAGATAGTTCCAGGCGTTGCCGTCGGCGCTGTAATCCTCGCGCACCGTCCCCCACGCCCGTTCGGAGAGATAGGGGCCCCACCTTCGCCAGTTCTCGGTGCCGAGTCGCTGGTTCTCCAGGCGCTGCCGTTCGGCGTTCAAGGCCGGTCGCGTGGTCATCGGTTTCCTCCAAGCGGCTGGGCAGATTGCGGGGCGAGTTGCACGGCGAGGCGATCGACGACGCGCAGCGCCCAGGCATAGATGGTGAGAGCGGGATTGACGCGGCTGGAACGCGGCAGCACGCTGCCGTCCACCACGTACAGATTGTCCATGCCGTGCACCTTGCCGGTGGCGTCGACCACCGAGGTCTCGGCATCGTTGCCGGTGATCAGCGTGCCGCAGGCGTGTGCGGTGCCCGAGAGCGGGATCGGCTTGACGATCGGGATCATGCCGGCCCGGAGCAGATGTCGGGCGAAAGTGCGCACGAAGCGGCGATGCTCGTCGCGCGACGGCGCGATGCGCGCCGGATCGTAGTCGAGCTGCGGTCGATCGACGCCGTTGGCGGCGACCACCCGGTTGTCCGGGTGTGAGCCGTCCTCCGTCTGCAGGAAAAAGCCGTAGGAGCGGTTGCCGATCAGTCCGGTAACCCAGCGCGGCGCGAACGCGGGCAATTCGGTGGCGACGATGTCGGCGTCGGTGGCGCCCAGGGGCTGCACGCTGGAGTGCGCAAACGCCTCGTTGGTCACCACCACCGTCTTGCGCAACAGATCGGTCTTGCGCCCGGGCGACCAGGCGACCACCGCCGTCAACAGGTGGCTCTTGTAGTTGCGGCCGATGGAGCGGGCGGCGGGCAGCACGGCGTCGAGGCCGGTGCTGCGGACGTGGGCCTGCAGGAGCCGTGGCGACGACAGGGCGCCGGCGGCGAGCAGCACGGCGCGGGCCTTGAAGCGGCTGCCGTCCGCCGTCGTGACGCCGGTGATGCGTGCGGGCTCATTCTCGTCTGCGATGAGCGAGACCACCTCGTGCGCGGTTTCGATCCGGATGTTGGGCTTGTTGCGCACCCGGTCGATGAGGCGGACTTCGGCGTCGGACTTCAGGCCGCGCACCGAGGCGAAGCCGTCGAAGCGGACGGCCTCTTCGGGATGATCGAGGATCTCGGCCGATAAGCCCAGCGGCATCGGCGCGCTGTGCCAGGCACCGTCCACCCGCTGCAACGCGGCGACGATGCGCGCGGTGTCGGGCTCGACCTCGAACCGGCGCACGGCGAGCAGGGCTTCGGCGGCCTCGTAGTACGGCACCATCTCGTCGTAAGGAAACGGCCAGCCGCGCATCTGGTGCGTGGTGTCGTCGTCGAATTCCGCGGGCGCAAAGCGCAGAAGGGCCGCGCCGTACCACTTCGTCTTGCCGCCCAGGTTGTAGTATTCCTGCGGCGCGAAGGTCTGGCCGGTGCCGTCGAGCCACGGAGCGTGGTTCTTGAAGCGGCCCTCGCGCAGGACGATCTCGGCATCGAGCGTGCTGCCGTCCGTCGGCAACGGCGCGCCCTTCTCCAGGAGCAGCACCTTGCATCCGGTCTCGGCCAGGCGGAAGGCGGCGGCGCTGCCGCCCGCGCCCGAGCCGACGATGATCGCGTCAAACCCGTCATTGCCCATCGCATTCGCGGACATCTCTTCCTCCGCACCCATCAGAACACCGCCGCCGGCGCGACGACGGCGGCCGTCGAGCCCCGCGTCCGGCCGTGCGTATTGACGAACAAGAACTCGGAGATCCCCCGCTCGACGAGCCGTTCGGTGGCGACGTTCTCGAAGCCGAACAGCCCCATTTTCACGTACATCGTCTGCGGTACCTCGAAGGGGCGCTGCGGGTCCTCGCCCGGCACCGGGCCGATGCTCCAGCTATCGGTGCCGACCGCGGCGACGCCTTGCTCGTACAGCCACCGGATCAGGGCGAGGCCCGGCCCCGGCTCGCCCGAAAGGAACAAGGCATCATCCTTGCCCCACAGTCCGCCCCAGCCGGTGTGGAGCAGGACGACGTCGCCCCCCTTGATGGCGATGTGCTCGCGGGCCAGCGCCCGCTGCACATCTCCGATGCCGATCACCTCGCCCTTGTCGAGGCGCTCGACGCCCTTGGCGGCGCAGAGGTCGACGAGAACACCGCGGGTGACGATGGGCGGTACGCTTTCGA
The DNA here is from genome assembly GCA_964401555.1 of uncultured Defluviicoccus sp. Classification (GTDB taxonomy): domain Bacteria; phylum Pseudomonadota; class Alphaproteobacteria; order Rhodospirillales; family Defluviicoccaceae; genus Defluviicoccus. Next base: position 10,180 of record CAYNYW010000033.1, on the reverse strand, counting down.
TGCCGAACCGGTTGAGGCCCCAGTCCTCGACCACGTCCTTGGTGGTCCAGCCGTTGTAGAACCGATCGCCGATCTGCAGGTGGCCGATGGAATCGAGCTGGGTGCCGACCTGGAAGGTCCCGACCTGGATCTCGGTGATCCAGTTGATCTCGTTCAGGCCCCAGCCGTGGCCGTGGGCGTCGGTGCGGCGCAAGTTCGTGATCAGCGGTGCGAGATCGACGGTCTGATGCCAGTAGCGGCCGGGGAACACCGGCGTGTCCTTGTCGAGCACCCGGCCCAGATCGATGCGCTCGCCCTTGCGTACCAGCCGAACCGCCCTCAACAATCGCTCCGGCGTAATCTCGTTCAAGGTGCCGATCTGATCATCGGCACCGTAGCGGCTGGGCCACCAGGGCTGCACGCCTTCGGGCAACCCCGACTTGTCGGCGCGGGAGTCGGAGGCGGCGCTGTCGCCGCCCTCGCCCGCCGACGCGGTACCGGTGGCGGCCAGGACGATGGCCAGGGCGGCAACGAGCCGGCGCATCGGTCTAGCCTCCCGTCTCGAAGCCGGGATAGAGCGTCATGCCCCCGTCGACGTACATGCTGGCGCCGGTGATGTAGTCGGAGTCGTCGGATGCCAGCCAGACGGCGGCGCGTGCGATGTCGTCGACCTCGCCGATCCGCTTGTACGGCACCAGGCGCATCAGCTCGGAATAGGCTTCCGGCGTGCTCCATGCCTGGACATTGATCGGCGTGCGCACCGCGCCCGGACAGATCGAGTTCACCCGGATCCGGTAGGGCGCGACCTCCTGGGCGATGCTCTTCATCATCATCGCGACGCCGCCCTTCGACGAGGCGTAATTGACGTGGCCCGCCCACGGAATGATGTCGTGCACCGAGGAAATGCAGATGATCTTGCCGGCGGCGCACGAGACCGAGGGCACCACGCCGCGGCGGCGGAACTCGCGGACGGCTTCGCGGGCGCAGAGGAACTGGCCGGTGAGGTTGACCCCAATTACCAGGTTCCATTGCGTGAGTGTCATCTCGTGGAAGGGGGCGTCCTTCTGCAGTCCGGCGTTGTTGACGAGGATGTCGATGGTGCCGAACTCCCGGACCATCCGGGCAAACATCGTGCCGACGTCTTCTTCCTTGGAGACGTCGGCGCGGTGCGCGTAGGCGGTGGCGCCGCAGCGTTTGATCTCGGTGACGATGGCCTCGGCCTCGTCTTCGCCCGTGATGTAGTTGACCACGACGTTGGCGCCGGCGTGACCGAGGCCGATGGCGATGCCCTTGCCGATGCCGGAGCTGGCGCCGGTGACCAGCGCCGTCTGGCCCTTCAGCTTCTTGTCGATCGGACAGAACGGCATGACAACGGCCGGCAACGTCTCGTCATGCACGGGTGGGAACGGGATATCCATGGTGGCGGCACTCCGCTGTTTGGTGCTGGCGGCGCCCGACTTCGGCGCGCCCGCGACGTCAGACATCCTCGCCGAGCCGACGCGTCAACGGAAATAGCGACTCGCTCTCATGTTCATGATGGCAGGCTATCGATGCGTCACCGTCGGACCTTAGAGGCTGACCGAAAATGATGCTTTCAAAAGCAACGAGTTGCCTGCTTCTGTCTTCGTCATGCGCGGACTTGTTCCGCGCATCCACGGGTCACAACCCGTTGCGCTGCCTGCAAGAAGACATGGATGGCCGTCCTGCGCCGGCCATGACGATGCGTCATAATATATTGATTTTGAAAGACTCTTTTTGAGTCAGGCTCTTAGGGCAAGGGGGCGCGACGCGGGTCGCGGAATAGCGCTCGTCTATGGAAGCCATAGGCGACCGGCATTTCACTTTGCGACGCACTTGCACGATTTTGATGGGCAGCTCAGACGGCGATGGCGGGGGGCAGACGAGCCGCCAAGCATCCCGGAGCGAAGCGAAAAGTGTGTTGCCGTTTTCTTGATGGAACAGGAGATCCGACGATGAAGACCTCAACCCTGACCCTGGCTTCGGCGCTTGTCGGCAGTCTGGCGGTTTCCGCCGCCGCGCTGGCGCAAAGTGGTCCGGCGCCGCAGCCCACCTACAAGTTTGAGAAGTGCCACGGCGTGGTGAAGGCCGGCAAGAACGACTGCCAGACGGCGGCGAGCTCGTGCGCCGGTACCGCCAAACGCGACGCGCAGCCGGACTCGTGGGTCTATCTGCCGGCCGGCACCTGCGACAAGCTCGTTGGCGGCATGACCATGACGAAGTAGCCGCTGACCTCGGTGGCCAACCCCGGCGGGAGCGACGATCATGCCTCACCCCCCTCTCCCAATGAGGCCCCTCGCGGCGGGCATCGGCTTGCGCGGCCCGCACGTCGAGGAGATCGTCGCGACCCGTCCGGTGGTTGGCTTCCTTGAGGTTCACGCCGAGAACTACATGGGCGGCGGCCGGGCGCCGGCGACGCTGGAGCGGGTGCGCGCCCACTGGCCGCTCAGTGTGCATGGCGTCGGCCTGTCGCTGGGCAGTGCCCAGGGTATTGATGGTGGTATCGATGCCGGGCATCTCGAACGGTTGGCGCGGCTGGTCGAACGGTTCGAGCCGGAGCTGGTCTCCGAGCATCTCGCCTGGTCGGTCGCCGACGGCCTCTACCTCAACGACCTGTTGCCGCTGCCGTACACCGAGGAAAGCCTCGATGTCGTCGCCACCAACATCGAGCGCGTCCAGGAACGGCTGCGCCGGCGGCTGCTCATCGAGAATCCGTCGGCATACGTGCGGTATGCCCACGCGACCATCGGCGAAGTGGAATTCCTGAGCGCGCTGGTGCGGCGCACCGGCTGCGGCCTGCTGTTCGACGTCAACAACGTCTATGTCAGTTGCCGCAACCTCGGCGGCGACCCCGGCGCATGGATCGACGGTCTGCCGGCCGCTGCCGTGTTCGAGATGCATCTCGCCGGCCATTCGGTCAACGACGCCGACGGCGCGCCCATTCTCATCGACGATCACGGCAGCGCGGTGGCGGCCGCGGTGTGGGCGCTGTACGAGCGCGCCGCTGTCCGCTTCCCGCACGCCGCCGTCCTGATCGAATGGGACAGTAATCTGCCGGCGCTGCCGGTCCTTCTCGCGCAGGCGGACGAGGCCGATCGCCGCCGCCGCCGGGCGCAAGGCGAGGTGGGTTATGCCGTCGCTGCGTGACCTGCAAACCGGGTTCGCGCAGGTGGCGGCGGGCGCCGTCGCCTGCGACCAAGCCGGCGCGATCTTGGCCTGCATCGTCGACGATGCGCCGGGGGCGCGGGCGCGGCTCGCCATCCATGCCAACCATTTCCGCATCACGCTGATCGAGGCGTTGCAGGCCACCTTCCCGGTGGTCAATCGGATTGTCGGCGAGAAATGCTTCACCGCGATCGCGCGGCGCTACGTGCTGAGCGTGCCGCCGCGCCGGCCGTGCCTGTTCGAGTACGGCGAAAGCTTTCCCCGGTTCCTCGGCGCGCAGCCGGCCGTGCGCCCGCTGGCCTATCTCGCCGACGTCGCCCGGCTGGAGTGGGCGATCAATCGCGCGGCACATGCCGAGGACATGCCGGCCCTCGATGCCGCGGCCGTTGCCGGTTGCATCGGGCGGGCAACGGGCGAGTTCATCGTCGGTCTCGATCCCGCGTGCCGGCTGATCGGCTCACCCTGGCCGATCGACCGCATCTGGCAGGCGCACCAGGCCACGTGCGGTTCGATCGAACCGGTCGACCTCGACGCCGGCGGTGTCCTTTTGCTCGTTCATCGCGAAGCCGGCGAGGTCGGCTGGCTGCGTGTGAACGCGCCCGCCTTCGCCTTCGTCGGCAGCCTCTTGGCCGATGGCCGGTTGCGCAAGGCGTGCGCGCTGGCGGGTGCCATCGATCCTGCGTTCGATGCCGGCAGCCTGCTCGCGGTTTTGATCGAGGGTGGCGCCGTCGTGTCGATTAACCCAACCCACTGATCTTTGGAGGAGGTCCCATGGCTACCACATTGTCTCATGACGTTCGTACCGGCGGCAGTCTCGTCGACACGCTCAATGCCGCACGCGCGCTGCTCGGCAGGTTCCCGACGGCGATCCTGGCGCTCGCCTTCCGCTTCGCGGTCGCTACGGTCTTCTTCAAGTCCGGGCTCACCAAGATCGCGAGCTGGGATGCGACCGTGGCGCTGTTCGACATGGAGTACATGCTGCCGGTGTTGCCGCCGGTGTTCGGTGCCTATCTCGCGACGGCGACCGAACTCGGCTGCTCGACGCTCCTGGGATTCGGCTTGTTCAGCCGCTTCGCCGCGGCCATGCTCTTGGGCATGACAGTCGTCATTCAGCTCTTCGTCTACCCCGAGAACTGGCCCGATCACCTGCTCTGGGGCTCGATCCTGGCTTATCTGGTGACGCGCGGTCCCGGGGCGCTGTCGGTCGACCATCTGATCGCCAATCGCTTTCTCGGTGACGGACAGCGCTGAACCGCGGGTCCGGCGTGCGCCGACGAGGCACATCGGCGACCACGCGCCAATGGACGACCCGGGCGGGAGGTTGGCAACTGTGCGGCCGATCCCCGACCCGGGCTGCCCCACCCGGCAACCGGCAACGCAAGACCCATCATGACGCTGTCAGAACGGCTCACCGCAGCCGACGCCGCGATGCGGCAGACACTCACCGCCAGCCAGAGCCGGATCGTCGACTACACGGCACGCTGGCTGAGCCAGTCCGGCATCGAGGCGGATGCCCTGCGCTACGGCGAGCTGGCGCCCGATTTCGCCCTGGCCGATGGCGGCGGGCGGATCGTTCGCATGAGCGACCTGCTCGATCGCGGCCCCGCCGTGGTGCTGTTTTTCTGCGGCGGCTGGTGCCCGTTGTGCAGCATCGTGCTTGCAGCATACGCGGGCGTCGTCCCCGTCATTGCAGACGCGGGCGGCACCCTGGTGGCGATCTCGCCGGAAGCACCGCAAACCCGCGTTGCGCCGGTCGCGGGCCAGGGGGCGGTGCCGGATCGCCTCTTCGATCCCGGCGGCAGGGTCTGCCGGCTGTTCGGGCTGCGCTATGCGCTGCCGGGTCCGCTCGACGCGGTGTACCGGGCGCGCGGCATCGATGTCGCGGCGCGCAACGCCGCCCGCGAGGCGTTCCTGCCGATCCCGGCGAGCTATGTCATCGACAGCAAAGGCATGGTGTCGAAGTCGGCCGTTTCGCCCGATCACCTCGGCCACGCCGAGCCGGCTGCGCTGGTCCATGCCGTGCGCGCGCTCGCCACCGCCGAGGGGATGCCGGGAAACACGCCGCGTTAATAGGTGTCGCGCAGCGCCATCGCCGTGCGCACGAAGGCGCCGACCGCCTTGGCGTGCGGGCGGCCGCGCACGGTGACCAGATGGACGCTTCGCATCACCCCGGGCTCGACCAACGGGCGGGTGAGCAGCTCGCGCATGGTCACCGCATATTCCGGGATGAAGGTGAAGCCGAGGCCGGCGAGCGCCATCGCCTGAATCCAGTCGTCCCGTTCACTGCGGTAGGGCCGCAGCGGCTCGATGCCGCGCTCCCGGCAGATCGCCCGCATGAATTCGCCGAATTCGCAGTTGGCGCGGCTTAAGTACCGTTGCTGGTGGATGTCCTGCAGGCGGACGGCGTTGAGCGTCTCGAAGGGATGGCCCGGCCCGAAGCCGATGACGAAGGCCTCGGAGAACAGCTCCAGCCCGTTGAACCGCTCGTCGATGGGCTCGGGCAGGCCGAAGATGGCGACGTCGATCTCGCCCTTGGCCAGCATTTCCTGGAGCACGTGGGCGCGGGCATCGCGCAGCGCGATGTCGACGCCGGGATAGCGCCGTTGGAATTCGGCGAACAGCGGCAGGAGCTTGGTCGGCCCGATGGTGCACATGACGCCGACGCTGAGCGGTGCGTCGGTCAGCTTCGCGTACTGGCGCGCCCGCTCCCGCGCCGCCTCGGCCTGGCGGCCAGCCTCTTCGAGGTAGGGCCGCATCGTCTGGCCCAGCTCGGTCAGATGCGTGTTCTGTCGCTCGCGGTGGAACAGCGGACCACCGAGTTCGGCTTCCAGATTCTGGATGGCGCGGGTCAGGCTCGGCTGCGAGACGTTGCACTTCTCGGCGGCGCGCGTGAAGTTGAGGGTCTCGCACAGGGCGAGGAAGTACTTGACCTGGTACAGCTCCATCCTTGCCGCTCCGCCGTCGCCCGCCCGCGCTCACGACCCCCTGGCGGATGGTTCGGCCGATGGCCGAGGGGGAGGTTGGCCGGTCATCACGCGTGCCCTGCAACGGGGGCGTGCGTCCACTTGAACGCCTTGGCGGCGCGCACGAAGGCGCCCACCGCGGGCGAATACGGCCGCCCGCGGACCGTCACCAGATCAACGGTGCGCGACATCTCCGGATCGACCAGGGGGCGGCCGACGATGCCGCGCATCGTCACGCAGTATTCGGGGAAGAAGCCGAAGCCGTGGCCCGCCGCGATCATCGCCTGGACCCAATCGTCGCGCTCGCTGCGGAATACCATCTGTACCTCGACGCCCAGGCGCTCCAGGGCTGCCTTGGCCGCTTCGTACACTTCGCAGTTGGCGCGGTTGATGTAGCGTCCCTTGTGTAATTCCTTGCAGCAAACGCTTTGCCGCTGGGCGAAAGGATGGTCGTGGGCGACGGCGACCACGAAGCGCTCGTGGTACAGGCCCAGCGCGTGCAGGCGGTCGTGCGGCACCGGGTCCGGCGTGCCGTAGATCGCCACCTCGATCTCGCCGTTCAGCAGCTTCGCCTGCAATGCCTGCGCCGATGCGTCGAGCACATGAATGTCGACGCCCGGATTGCGCTCGGCGAAATCGCGCAGGAAGTCGGAGATCATCAGCGGACCGATGGTGCACATCACGCCGAGCTGCAAAGCGACGCCGTCGAGTTTGGCGAAGTTCTTGGCGAATGCCTGGGCGGCCTCGGTCTGGCACTTCATCTCATCGAAGTAGGGCTGCATCAGCCGGCCCAGCTCGGTGAGATGCGTATTCTGCCGTTCACGGTGGAACAGCGGGCCACCGAGTTCTCCTTCGAGGTTCTGGATGGCGCGGGTCAGGCTCGGCTGCGAGACGTTACATTTCTCGGCCGCGCGCGTGAAATTGAGGGTCTCGCACACGGCGAGAAAATACTTGACCTGATGCAGCTCCATTCCCGCCCCGACTGCATTGTGGCGTATTCTTTGTTGACCTTGATCTTGCCAAAGATCCCGCCAGCCTGGAGCAACGCAATTCTAGCTCGCACATCTGAGCCGTTCAAGCACCTCCGCGCGTGAAACGATCACGGCTGCGGCATCGCCGGGGGGAATGAGCGGCCGACGGCCGGCGCCGGTCAATCGGCGGCACCCTCCGCCCCGGTGATCAGGCGCACGCTGCGATTGAAGGTGAGGTACGACCAGAACCAGTCGAACATCACCGCGATGCGCGAGCGGGCATCGACCAGGAAGGCGACGTGCACCAGTCCCCACAGCCACCAGGCGAGGCTGCCGCTCAGCCGCATCCCGGCCAGGTCCGCGACCGCGGCCTTGCGCCCGATCGTCGCCATCGAGCCCAGGTTGCGGTAGCGGAACGCGCCGGGATGGCGCCGCCCCTCGATGCGGGCCCGGATCAGCCTGGCGACGTATTGGCCCTGCTGCTTGGCCACGGCGGCGAGCCCGGGCAAGGGCCGGCCATCGGCGCCGGTGCACGACGCCGTATCGCCGATGGCGTAGACCTCTGCAAGGCCGGGCACCGAGAGATCGCCCGCGACCTCGATGCGCCCGGCGGAGTCGCGCTTGGCGCCGATCCAGCGGCCGGCGGGCGACGCCATGACGCCGGCCGCCCACAACACCGTTCCGGCGTCGATGCGCTGGTTGCCGATGGTCACGCCGGCTTCGTCGATGGCATCGACCCGCGCGTTGGTCAGCACCTCGACGCCGAGGCCCTGCAGCGATCGGGTCGCCGATGCCGACAACGGTTCCGGCAGCGCCGGCAGGATGCGCGGCGCCGATTGCACCAGCAGCACGCGCGCCGTGGTCGGATCGATGGTGCGGAATTCGTCGCGCAGGTTCTGCCGCGCCAGCTCGGCGATGGCGCCGGCCAGTTCGACCCCGGTCGGGCCACCGCCGACGATGACGAAGCTCAGGAGCCGCTGCCGCTCCGCCGGATCGTCGCTCGCCTCGGCGCGCTCGAAGGCGGTGAGGATGCGGCTGCGCATCGCCGTGGCATCGTCGACCTTCTTGAGCCCCGGCGCGAACCGCTCCCACGCGTCCTTGCCGAAGTAGCTGTGCCGCGCGCCGGTCGCCAGCACCAGGTAATCGAAGGCGATCGGCGGCCGGGTCCCGGCGCCGAGCCGCACCTCGCGCTGCGTGACGTCGATCGAGGCGACACGGCCCATCAGCACCTGGCAGTTCCGCTGATCGCGCAGGAGTGTGCGGATCGGCACGGCGATGTCGGCGGGCGACAGCGTCGCGGTGGCGACCTGGTAGAGGAGCGGCTGAAACAGGTGATAGTTGCGCCGGTCGATCAGTGTCACCCGCGCCCAGGCGTGGCGCAGCGCCTGCGCCGCGGCGATGCCGCCGAAGCCGGCGCCGATGATGACGATGCGCGGCGCATCGGCATACCAGGCCGGGTCCTTGGCGAGGCTCGGGCAGCGCGCGCGCACGAAGGTCGCGATCAGGCGGTCGACGGAGAGCGATCCTGCGCCGTGCAGGACGAAGGTGGCGCACAGGAACAGCCGCAACACCGGATCGCCCAATTCCAGCGTCGACCACTGCGCGGTGAGCGTCAGAACGGCGAGTACGATCCCTGAAAGGCGTGTCGCGACGCCGGCCGCCAGCGCCGCGCAGGCGATGCCGCCCGCGAGCGTCGCCGCCGTGATCGGCTGGCGGAACAGGAAATCGGCCAGGAACCAGGCGAACCAGACGCGCACGAGGACGGCATAGACCGGCAGCAGCCGTTGCTGCAGCCAGCGTGCGACTGCGCGCAACGCGGCGCCGAACGGGATCGCCGAGCTTGTGAGGTGCGGTGCCATCAGGTGGTCGAGGGACAGCGCGCCGGGGCCGCGGATGGCGAGAAAGCCGAGGAGCGCCATCCAGAACTGGTGATCGGCCAGTTCCTTGTAGGTGAACTGCAGGAAGGCCGCCGTCGCCAGGAGCGGCAGTGCGGCCAGCCGGGTGGCGAGGCCGAACGCCAGCAGCACCGGGCAGATCAGCTCGATGCCGGTGCCGATGAGCGCCGCCGTCGGTGGCGCCAGGCCGGGCACCGGATGCTCGGTGGTGTACAGCATCACCGTCGCCGGCCAGGTCGTCGTCTTCAGCACCCCGGAGACGAAGAAGATGTGCGCGATCCACAGCCGCACGGCGAGATCGAGGACGGGCGCCAGCGCCCGCTCGCACAGCAAGACCGTGTCTTCCCAGCCTTCGAGGTACGGCGCGAACCGCGATCCGATGCCGACGGGTGCCGTCGAGCCAGCCATCATCTTCGCCTCCCCAACACACAGCGGGTAGAGATGTCTCCCTTGGCGCAGAGGATGACGGACAAGACGGGGCTGGTGAAATGCCGCCTTGCTAGCGATTCCATGCGTCGCGGTTATTGGACGACGTTACGCCCATAACCTGCGATCGCGTCGTTTGTCGGCAAATGCACAAGCGTGCAAATCGCCATCGGCGGCCATGGTGGGGCCCCGAAAACGCCCCCGCTTGGTGTCTGGATGATGCGATTAAAGCGGCAGCAGGCTCGGCGATGGTAGCCCGGATGCAGCGCAAGCGAAATCCGGGGTATCCTTGGGCATGGTCAACGATCGCCCCGTTCGCGTCCCCGGTGGCGCCTCCTGCTTCACCGTCACCCTGCGGGACCGGCGCGAGAGTTATCTGATCGACCACGCCGATCCGTTTGACTGGCGGTGGTCCTCGATCCACGCTGATGCGAGACGAGGCATCATCGGCCGGGATTGGCGTGGGCGGGATCAGGAGGGACGGTTTGGCGATTGAAGGAAAGGTCCCGGATTTCGCTTCGCTCCATCCGGGCTACGTGTGCTAACGACACCAGTGGGAGGCCGAGGGCCGCGTCGCGGTCCAGAGGTCCTATTCAAACGCCTTGTTATACTCCGAGCACTTTTGCGGCCTGCTCAGGCGTAAGTACCTTGGTCGAAAACTGCTTGTTGATGCGTGATGATGGACCAGACCCAACGAGTTGCTTGTCAGCTCATCAATCCCCTCATTTAAGCGATGTTTGCAATTGGGGTGGTGAGCGGTTTG
>CAYNYW010000032.1:0-35722 GCA_964401555.1 uncultured Defluviicoccus sp. | reverse complement strand
CGGTCGGCGCCGTCGTCTGCGTCCACGCCAAGGCGATGCAGGAGCCCTGGTGTCTGGCGACGAGCAAGGCGGAGGCAACGGCGCGCGAAATCGTCAACCTCTACGCCAGACGCTGGACCATCGAGCCCAGTTTCCGCGACACCAAGGATCTGCGCTTCGGCATGGGGCTCGGCGCCGTGCGCATCGGCAATCCTGAGCGCCGCGACCGCCTGCTCCTGCTCAACGCCTTCGCCGTGCTGTTCTTAACCCTGCTCGGCGCGGCCGGCGAAGCGCTCGGCATGGACCGCCACCTCAAGGTCAACACCGCCAAGCGCCGAACCCATTCCCTGTTCCGCCAGGGCTGCATGCTCTACGACCTCATCCCGGCCATGCCCGAACCCCGCCTCCGGCCATTAATCAACAAATTCCTCGAAATGCTGCAAAACAAACCGCTCACCACCCCAATTGCAAACATCGCTTAAATGAGGGGATTGATGAGATCGAGTTGAGGAGCTGAATGCGGTGGATGCTGTAAAATCATGATTTGCGAGAACAGCTACATGTGGCTTCGTATTGATGAACGCACTGACGTGCTCTCTTCTCTTTCATTGACGGTGAACTGCGTCGACCGCTTGAAAGACGATCCAGCTCTTTGGAAGTGGGCTATTTTGTCTCTTCACAATGCCCTGCAAGGGGCGATGGTCTGTCACTTATCAGGGACAGCACAGCTCGGGGCGCTATCTGACAAGTCTGTCAAAGAGTGGCTCGATTGGCATGAGCGTGACCGTCGAGGGGAAATCAAACGCATCGACGATGGGGTTGACGAGCTGGGCTTGCCGAAAACCAAATTCGCGAAAAAGGAAGATTACCCTCCAAACGACCGTCTCGCTGACGCAAAGGAGCTCTTCGCGCGTCTATACACTGAGAAAAAAAGATGCGAAGGCGGAGCTGGCGCGGTGATCATTGTCACACAATCTGAACGCGACTCCTTCCGCCGATTGCATGACCTGAGGAACGACTTTTCTCATTTCACGCCCAAGGGCTGGTCGATCGAATTGGTCGGGCTCCCAGGCATTTTTCTCGACATGGTCGGCGTGCTGAGAAAGATTTCCTCCGACCCGTGGCCTTTTCGGCACATGGCAGCAGAAGAGCGTGCTAAGCTAGAAGAACTGTTGTCTCAACTGGATAGGAAGCTTCAGCAATTGCGAGAATCTTACGGCGAGACAAGTTGAGACGCGCTTCTCAGCCATCTTGATCAGTCCTGATTTGCGCGTTCAGTCCGCGCACCAGCATGCCCTCCACCTCGGGCAGCAGTTCCGCGCAGACGAGGGTGTCCACTCCAAGCGCGTGCGCGCAGGCGAGCGCGGCCGTCATGTCGAGGCCGAGGACCGCACCCGGGACGGCACGCAGCTGCCCCGTGAGCTTTTTGGCGAGATCCCAGACCTGCCATCCTTCGACCGTCTGCGGACGGTTCAGGACGGCGGGGCATTCGCTGCAGGTGCCGCGACAGGATCGGCAATACTGGTCGCCCCCGCTGAAGTGCCATTCGGCGAGGGCGCGGAGCCGTTTTTTTCCGCTTCCAGCAACAGACCCTTGGACACGTAGCGGAGCTGGAAAGCCTCGAAGATCGGCAGGATGTCCAGCAGCGCGTCGATGCCTTCCGGTGTGACGGGCACAGGATTGCCTTCGGCGTCGCCCACCCCTTCCCATTCCAGCACGACCAGCCGTGCCAGGGCCTTGGCCATGGTGACCGCGATGGTCTCGTTCGACGCGCCTTCGGGTAAGGCAGCCACCGCCGGATCACTGCGGGCGGCGGCCATGAGCGAGGTGGTCAGGGGAGCGACGCGCACGCGCACGTCATGTCCGAGGTCGAGCCAGCGCGGCTCGCGCGACAGGTTCAGGCGGATCATGGATTAAGTCCTCACGTGTAGCTGGTGATGTCGTTCAGGAGATGCGCACGCAGCATCGTGCCCTCGCTGTCGTCGAAGGCGGCGCGCCAGTCGAAGCTCGCTTCCACCCCGCCAGGGCCGGAAACGGCGTATTTCGGTTTGGGCAGGAAGACGCGCGGCAGCTCAAACCGCAGAACGTACCCTTCGGGGAAGGTGAAGCCGTATTCGAGAGCGACGGGATCGCCATCGGCGGCCTCGGCGACCAGCGTCGCACCGTCGAAGCGCACCGACATCGACCCTTCCGCCGAGGCGAAAGTGGGATCGGCCGCCTCGATCTTGCCGTCCTCGCGGATGACCCGGACGCGTTCGAGATTGTTGGAGAAGGTCAGACTGCCGCCAGTGACGCCGGCGAGCGCCGCACCGCCGCGTCGGATGAAGCCGCGCCCCTGGCTGAAGCGGCGGAGCGCGTAGGCCGTCGGATTGGCGTCGACCGTCGCCGAGAAGCGTTCCTCGCCCTGTGCCACGAGCTGGAGGCGAGCATTGGCCGGTCCCTCCTGGCCCATCTCGAAATTGATGCTCTCCATCACCGTGCCGAGGTGACGGAAAAACACCGGCGTCGTGAGCTTCGGATGGCCGACCTCGATCGTGTAGCTCGGAATGTCGTCGGCGCCGCTCTCCCAGACATGCGCATAGCCGCCGCCGGTCAGGGTCGCCGCCGAAGCTGCCGCAGCAGAGGCGGAGATCGTGAAGGCGTTCCCGGTCGGCCCGACAACATCGAACGCGATGACGAGGGTCTGCGTGCTCGTCGGCCGCGAATACGTGCATTTGGCGATTTCGGGATCGGCCGATGCGTTGAGGTCGGTGACCAGCTGATCGACGGTCTGCGTGGCCGTTCCCTGGATTTGCGTCTCCTGCACGCCGGCAGTACCGGAGACGAATGTCCAGACCGTACCATTCAAGGTGATCGTATCGCCCGCCGCAGGATTGACGGCGAAGACGATCGAGCCGCTGGCGTTCGTGGGCGTGGTCACCGGGTCTCCGAAGAGGCCCGTCAACCAGAAGCCCGTTCCACGCAGGTCGAGCGGGATGTCGAGCTGGCCCTCGTCGGTGATGAGCCCGCGATAGGGATCCTGCGCGTTGCGCCCGCGTCCGAGCAGCGGGTCATCCCCGAGCGGTTGGGCCGAAGAGAGATCGGTCGATTTGAAGTCGAGGCTCTGATAGCCGGTGAGCGGCGCGCCCCCGTAGCTTGCCTCCCGGCACACCTTCAGGGTGGCGTCCGCGCCATATGCGCGCGCCTTGGGCATAGATGACTCCCGTCTTGTCGTGGTTGGATCAGGCGGTGAGCGGGTCGCTCACCAGATAATCGATCGTGACGATGACCCGGGCGGTCAGCATCGGCGGCGCTCCTTCGAGAGCGAGTGCGCCCGTCTCCGGGGCCGACGGCGTCAGGTTCTCGGCAAGGCCGCCAAGGGTCTCGTCGACACGCAACGCCGCCCCGATCGCACCCAGAAGCTGATCGAGCGCGGCCGCGGCGCCGCCGGCAAGGTTCCTGTCTTCGGGCTGTTGAAGCGGGGCGGCAAGGTCCACGCCGTCATGATCCCAAACGCCCGTTCCGACACGCTTTTCCCAATCATTCGCGACAAGATCAGGCCCGATTCCATCGTCTATTCCGACAGCTTTGCGGCCTATGACGTGCTGGACGTTTCCGAGTTCCATCACCTGCGCATCAACCACGCGGAGCGCTTCGCCGACGAGACCCGCCACATCAACGGCATTGAGAACTTCTGGAACCAGGCCAAGCGGCATCCCGCGCCGCTTCAACGGCATCCCGCGCCAGCACTTCCCACTCTATCTCAAGGCGTGCGAATGGCGCTTCAACCACCGCCCGGCATCGCGGGTCGGCCAATAACGGCCTATCTCGGCATCGTCACCGGCGAGGCGGTGCTGGACACCAACATCTTCCGTGACTTCTTCGCAGGCATCCGCGACATCGTCGGCGGCCGCTCCGGCTCGTATGAAAAGGAGCTGCGCAAGGCGCGCGACACCGCGCTCGCCGAGATGGCCGACGGAGCCAAGGCGCTCGGCGCCGATGCGGTGATCGCCGTCGACCTCGATTACGAGCACATCGGCTCAGGTGATCGCTCGATGCTGATGGTCTCCGCCAACGGCACCGCCGTCAAACTCGGCTGACGGCGCACAAGAACAGAAGGAGGCGGGCGCAAACTAAAGGTTCAAACTCAAAGCCTAACGATCAAGCCACAAGACGCACCCGGCAGGCGCTGACCGTAAGAGTCTAGTCTATTCGTTACACCGTCGCTCTCTGACTTGCTGGCTTCCATAATACATTCCCACATTCATGTCCCTTGCCGAAATCTTGCAATCGACAACCATGTTGTTCTTCATAGTTACATGGAGGTGTTCTGATTTTTGCTCCTTAATGTGGCCGGGGACCCACCCTTTTGTCTGAGTGAAATTCTTGTATATAAAAATATCCGTATCGCCCAATACCTGAGTATTACTGGCTGGTCCTAGCAATTCCACAACTTGCTGTTTCGTTGTCGTGCCGACAACTATTTTTTTTGCATTATCTGGATTGAATTCATCTCGCCCGCCGGTCATAAAAGAGGGGCTGCACCCAGCGATCGTTATTGCTGTAATGCAAGCTGCTATTACTTGGAGCGCTCGTTTTTGTGTCATACCCCCCCCAATGCCATGCTGTGGCTTCCGTGTATCAGGTTCAGAAACACACCTCAAGCGCCGCTCAACTGAGATGAGCCACCTTTCACTGTTAGCAGATGCGCCGAGGGCGCGTCTTGGCTAGGCCGCTTGGCGCAGATGCGTGCGGATCAGTGCTTCTGCGATTTGTACGGCGTTGAGCGCCGCGCCCTTGCGCAGGTTGTCGGAGACGCACCAGAAGGAGAGGCCGTTGTCCACGGTCGGGTCCTTGCGCAGGCGGCTGACGTAGACCGCATCCTCGCCGACGCACTCGACCGGGGTGACGTAGCCCTCGTCGGCGCGGTGGTCGATGACGCTGACGCCGGCAGCAGCGCGCAGCGCGTCCCGCGCCTGCTCGACGGTGATCGGCCGCTCGCACTCGATGCTGACCGCCTCGGAGTGGCCGACGAACACCGGCACCCGCACGCAGGTGGCGCTAACCTTGATGTCGGGATCGAGGATCTTGCGGGTCTCGACCGCCATCTTCCACTCTTCCTTGGTGGCGCCGTCGTCCATGAACACATCGATGTGCGGGATGACGTTGAAGGCGATCTGCTTGGTGAACTTCTTCTGGTGCTGGTGCGCCGGCTCGTTGACGAAAATGCCGCGGGTCTGGTTGAACAGCTCGTCCATGGCGTCCTTGCCGGCGCCGGAAACCGACTGATACGTCGAGACCACCACGCGGCGGATGCGCGCCAGATCGTGCAGCGGCTTGAGTGCCACCACCATCTGGATGGTCGAGCAGTTGGGATTGGCGATGATGCCGCGCTTGGTATAGCCGGCGATCGCGTGGGCATTGACCTCCGGCACCACCAGCGGCACGTCCGGCTCCATGCGGAAGTAGGACGTGTTGTCGATGACGACGGCGCCGGCGGCGGCCGCCTTCGGGCTGTACTGCGCCGAGACTTTGGCGCCGGGCGACGACAGCACGAGATCGATGCCGCGGAAGTCGAAGTCGGCGAGATTGCGCACCTTCAGCGTCGCGTCCTCGCCGAAGGAGACGTCTGCGCCGATGGAGCGCTCGGACGCGAGCGCGAAGACCTCGTCGGCGGGGAAGTTGCGTTCGGCGAGCGTCGAGAGCATCTCTCGCCCGACGTTGCCGGTGGCACCGACGACGGCGACACGATATCCCATGCTCGAAAGCCTCCTGTAAATGTTCCGACGTGCACCCGTCACCTACGCGCAGCCGTGCCGTGATGCAAGGGGCGACGCTTCGGTTGAGGCTCTCCAGAAAACAACGGCGGGGCCATTTCTGGCCCCGCCGGCATCTTCGTTGGTGAAAAGGACGATGCTCAGCCGAGCGCCTGGACGATCTCCTCGGTCATCTTCTTGGCGTCACCGAACAGCATCATGGTCTTATCCGCGAAGAACAGCGGATTGTCGACGCCGGCATAGCCCGACGCCATCGAGCGCTTGATGAACAAGGTGGTGCCGGCCTTGTCGACGTCGAGGATCGGCATGCCGTAGATCGGGCTCGCCTTGTCGGTGCGCGCCGAAGGATTGGTGATGTCGTTGGCGCCGATGACGTAGGCGACTTCGGCGGTCGAAAACTCGTGGTTGATCTCTTCGAGCTCGAACACCTCGTCGTAGGGCACGTTGGCTTCGGCGAGCAGCACGTTCATGTGCCCCGGCATGCGGCCGGCCACCGGATGGATGGCGTAGCGGACCTCGACGCCTTCGGCTTTCAGCTTGTCCGCCATTTCGCGCACCGCGTGCTGGGCCTGGGCGACCGCCATGCCGTAACCGGGAACGATGATCACCTTCGACGCGTTTTTCATGATGAAGGCCGCATCGTCGGCGGAGCCGGCCTTGACCGCGCCGCGCGGCCCGCCACTGCCCGCCGCCGGCAGCGCGCCTTCGCCACCGAAACCGCCCAGCAGCACGTTGAAGATCGAGCGGTTCATCCCCTTGCACATGATGTAGCTGAGGATGGCGCCCGAAGAACCGACCAGCGCGCCGACGATGACCAGCGCGGGGTTCTTCAAGGTGAAGCCGATGCCGGCCGCCGCCCAGCCCGAGTAGGAGTTGAGCATCGAGACCACCACCGGCATATCGGCGCCGCCGATGGGGATGATCAGCAGGAAGCCGATGGCGAACGACAACAGCACCAAAATCCAGTACGCGCCGTAGGCCTCGGTCGAACAGAACCAGATGATCATCGCGAGGATGGTCAGCCCGATCACCGCGTTGAGCGGATGCTGAAACTTGAAGGTGATCGGATTACCGCTCATCAGCCCTTGCAGCTTAAGAAACGCAATGACCGAGCCGGAAAAGGTGATGGCGCCGATCGCTACGCCCAGCGACATCTCCACCAGCGAGCCGCCGTGGATGTGGCCGACGGTGCCGATGCCGTAGGCCTCGGGGTGATAGAGCGCCGCCGTTGCCACGAACACCGCCGCCATACCGACCAGGGAGTGGAAGGCGGCGACCAGCTGCGGCAGTGCCGTCATCTGGATTCTAAGTGCGATGAAGGCGCCCGCGCCGCCGCCGATCAGGATTCCTAAGAGAATGAGCCAGTAGCTCTGGACATCGGGGCTTACAAGCGTGGTGAGCACGGCAATCGTCATGCCCGTGATGCCGAAAATGTTGCCCATGCGCGCCGACTCGGGGTTGCTCAGGCCCCGGAGCGCCATGATGAAGCATACGGCGGCGATGATGTAGGCCAAGCCGGTGACAGTCCCGCTCATCGATGGTGCCCTCCCTTAGCGCTTCTTCTTTTTGAACATGGCGAGCATCCGTTGCGTGACGATGAAGCCGCCGAAAATGTTCACGGAGGCCAGGATCACGGCAAGGAAGCCCATGATTTTTGAGAAGTCGAAGATTGCCGGTCCGGCGGCGAGCAGGCCACCCACGATGATCACCGACGATATGGCGTTGGTCACGCTCATCAGCGGCGAATGCAGCGCCGGCGTCACGCTCCAGACCACGTAGAAGCCCACGAACACCGCGAGCACGAAGACGGTGAACAACGACAGAAAACCGCCGTCGCCGGCGCTCGCCGCCGGCAGCGCCGCCGCATGGCCGACGCTGCCCGCCAGCCGGCCCACTTCCTCGGCCAAACGCCCGGCATCCTCGGCCAGCCGCGAAGCCCTTTCAACGATCGTTGCCGGATCCATGGTTACTTGGCCTCCCCTAGGAGCAGAGCGTTGACGACCTTGCCGTCACGGGTCACCACCGTGTCGCGGACCGTCTCGTCCTCCCAATTGAATTTCAGCGCCTTGGTTTCCTTGTCGACGTGCGGAGAGAGGAAATTCAGCACGTTACGCGCGTACAGCGCGCTCGCGTCCTTGGGCAGCCGGCCCGGCACGTTGAGGTGGCCGACGATGCGCACGCCAAACTTGGTAACCGCCTTGCCCGGCTCGGTCAGCGCGCAGTTGCCGCCGGTCTCTGCGGCGAGATCGATGATCACCGAGCCCGGCTTCATCGATTGCACCATCTCCTCGCTGATCAGCTTCGGTGCCGGCTTGCCAGGGATCAGCGCCGTGGTGATGACGATGTCCTGCTTCTTGACGTGGTCGGCGACCACCTGTGCCGCCTTCTTCTTGTAGTCCTCGGACATCTCCTTGGCGTAGCCGCCCGAGGTCTCGGCGTCCTTCATCGCGGCCTCGTCGACCATCAGGAACTTGCCGCCCAGGCTCTCGACCTGTTCGCGGGTCGCGGGCCGCACGTCGTTGGCGGTGACCACCGCGCCTAAGCGCTTGGCCGTCGCGATGGCCTGCAGGCCGGCGACACCGACACCCATGATGAACACCTTGGCCGGCGGCACGGTGCCGGCGGCGGTCATCATCATCGGCAGGGCGCTGCCGAACTCGGCCGCACCGTCGATCACCGCCTTGTAGCCGGCGAGGTTGTTCTGGCTCGACAGGATGTCCATCGACTGCGCGCGCGAGATGCGTGGCATCAGTTCGAGCGCGAAGGCGGTGATGCCCGCCTGGGCGTAAGCCTCGACCTCGATGCGGTTGGTCAGCGCGGCAAGGTGTCCGATCAGAATGGCGCCCGGCTTCAGGAGTGCCAGCTCGTTCAGCTTACCGTCGATCACCGGGCGCTGCACCTTCAAGACCACGTCTGCGTCTTTCAGCGCGCTCGCCTCGTCCTTGGCGATGGTGGCACCCGCGTCCTGGTATTCCTGGTCGGTGAACGCGGCATCCTCGCCGGCGCCCTTCTCGACCACGACCTCCAAGCCGAGGCCTACGTATTTCTTGACGATATCGGGGGTGGCGGCGACCCGGGTCTCTCCCGGCATGCGTTCCCGGGGTATGGCGATTTTCATGGACAAGCTCCCCGCGGTGGGTCCCTAGGTTATGCTGCAGTTTGCGCGTTTATGGCCGAGCGGGCGCGGATGCGCAAGGCCGGCTTGTCGGGCAGCGACGACGGCACGGTTCACGGTCGCGAAACAGCGCGCGACGCAAGCGTCGGCTGCGCGGCCCGATAATGCTGCGGAAAACTAATGCTGCGGAGATCGGGCGCATGGCGCCACGGATGCCATCGGGTTGGGCGCATTCGCGGGGAGCACTCTCAACCCATTGAGATCGCTTGACCCTTTCTCCGATGGGTGCGCGGGAGTACATTGCGGCGACGCTTGGGTAGCCGATGGACGTAAAGGAGGCGGCGCACGTGGCGGCCTGCTGTGGTGGTGGCGGTTGTCCGGCATCGGCGCCGCAAGGGGAGGGCGGTTTCCGGCGGGTGTTGTGGGTGGCGCTCGTCCTCAACGTCGCGATGTTCCTGGTCGAGGTGATCGCGGGCGCGGCGGCCGGATCGGTGGCGCTGTGGGCGGATTCCGCAGACTTCGCCATGGACGCCGCCAACTACGGCCTGTCGCTGGCGGTGCTTGGCATGAGCCTGCGCCGGCGCGCGCAAGCCGCGCTGATCAAGGGGATATCCCTTGGTGCCATTGGGGTGTGGGTGGCCGGCAGCACGCTTGTGAACATCTGGAGCGGCGTCGTTCCCGCCGCCGGGGTGATGGGGATGGTCGGGCTGGTGGCGCTGGCGGCCAACGTGGCGTGCGCGGCCATGCTCTACCTCCACCGCGCCGGCGACGCCAACCGCCGCTCGGTCTGGCTGTGTTCGCGCAATGACGCCATCGCCAACATCGCGGTGATGCTGGCGGCGAGCGGGGTGTGGGCCAGCGGCACCGGCTGGCCGGACATCGTCGTGGCCACCGTCATGGCGGCCCTGTCGCTGTCGGCGGCGGCGCAGATCATTGCGCACGCGCGCTTCGAATTGCGTGCCGAGGCGCTGCCGGCGGCGGCGGAGTGATTGACCACCGCCTTGCACGGATTGCATACCCGTCTTGCAGCCTTG
Organism: uncultured Defluviicoccus sp.; assembly: GCA_964401555.1. Lineage (GTDB taxonomy): Bacteria > Pseudomonadota > Alphaproteobacteria > Rhodospirillales > Defluviicoccaceae > Defluviicoccus. Next base: position 25,838 of record CAYNYW010000032.1, on the reverse strand, counting down.
CGTGGCGTTCCGTGCCGTGCGGCGGGGGGAAAGGCCTTGCGACGGCGTCGTCGGCCGACCTATTGTGGCGGCCGCCTGCGGCAGGGTGTGTCGCGTCCGGCGCGGCGTCGGTGGCTGGGGAGAGGGCAATCGTGACCAAAATGGAAAGCCAGTGGTCGCTCGAAGCGGTGCGACGGCTCTACGAGCAGCCGTTGCTCGAACTCGTGTTCCAGGCGGCTGAGGTGCACCGCTCGTGCAACGATCCGCGTGAAGTGCAGTTGTGCACGCTGGCGTCGATCAAGACCGGCGGCTGTCCCGAAGATTGCGCCTACTGCCCGCAGTCGGCCCGCTACGACACCTTCGTCGAGCCGGAGAAGATGAGCCAGGTCGAAGAGGTGTTGAGCGCCGCGCGGCAGGCGCGCGACGCCGGGGCCACCCGTTACTGCATGGGCGCGGCCTGGCGGGAGGTCAAGGACGGTCGCGCCTTCGACCGCGTGCTGGACATGGTGCGCGGCGTGCGCGCGCTGGGTATGGAGGCCTGCTGCACGCTCGGCATGCTGAGCGAGGATCAGGCGCGCCGGCTTAAGGAAGCGGGCTTGAGCGCCTACAACCACAACCTCGACACCTCGGAAGAGTTCTACGGCAACATCATCAGCACGCGCACCTACGAAGATCGGCTCAACACGCTGGAAAATGTCGCCAAGGCCGGCATTTCCGTCTGCTGCGGCGGCATCCTCGGCCTGGGCGAGGGCGCCGACGACCGCGTCAAGCTCTTGTGGACGCTGGCCAACCTCACGCCGCAGCCCGAAAGCGTGCCGATCAACGCTCTGGTGCCGGTGGAAGGCACGCCCTTGAGCGAGCACGATCCGCTCGATCCGCTCGATTGGGTGCGCGCGATTGCGGTTGCACGCATCCTGATGCCGCGCACCCGGGTGCGCTTGAGCGCCGGGCGGCTGTCGATCCCGCCGGCGGCCCAGGCGTTGGCCTTCCTCGCCGGTGCCAATTCGATCTTCACCGGCGAGAAGCTGTTGACGACGCCGAACCCCGAAGCCGACGTCGATCGCGACTTGCTGACCCGGCTGGGCCTGTATGCCCGGGGTCTTGGAGAGACGGCGAGGGGAGAGACGGCGGGGGACGCAGGCTGCCATGACGGCGCTGGCGCAGGAACTGGCACGGCTCAAGCGGACGCATCGGCATCGTTCGCTTGAGCTACCGCGCGGGATCGACTTCAGCTCCAACGACTATCTGGGCCTGAGCCGGCACCCCGCGGTGCGCGCCGCCATGATCGCGGCGCTCGGCGATGCGGAGCCGGCGGGGGCGGGGGGCTCGCGGCTGCTGCGCGGGCACCATGCGGCGCATGCGGCGCTGGAGGCGTTCGCCGCCGGATTCTTCGGCTGCGAGAAGGTGCTCTACTTCGCGACCGGCTTCATTGCCAATTACGCGCTGTTCACCGGACTCGTGCACCGCCACGACGCCGTGGTGTTCGACGCGCTGATCCACGCCAGCGCCAAGGAGGGCATTCACGCCAGCCGGGCGCGGCGGTTCAAGGTCCGCCACAACGACGCCGATGCCTTCGAAGATGGCCTGAAACGGGCGAAAGCGACGGGCGCGCGCCGGCTCTGGCTCGCGGTCGAAGCGGTCTACAGCATGGACGGCGATCTCGCGCCGGTTGCCGATCTCATTGCACTCGCGCACCGCTACGACGCGACCCTGATCGTCGACGAGGCGCACGCCACCGGTATCTTCGGCGCCCGTGGCCGCGGCTTGACCGAATCTTGCTACGATGAACGGCTGATCGGCTTGCATACCTGCGGCAAGGCCCTGGGCGTCTCCGGTGCCCTGGTCTGCGCGCCCGCCGCCATCATCGACTACCTCATCAACACGTCGCGGCCGTTTATCTATTCGACGGCACCGCCGCCCGCGGTCGCCGCCGGCGTGCAGCGGGCACTCGCACTGATCGATGAGGAGCCCTGGCGGCGCGACCGGTTGAGCGAGAACGCCGCAAGGGCGCGCGCGCTGCTCGCCGACATCCCCGGTGCCGAGGTGCCGGCGCGCGCGGCTTCGCAGATCATCCCGGTGATCCTCGGCGCCGAAGCGCGGGCGCTGGCGGTGGCGCGGCGGTTGCAGGATCGTGGCTACGACGTACGCGCCATCCGGCCGCCGACGGTGCCGGCCGGCACCTCGCGGCTGCGCGTTTCTTTGAATGTCGAGCGCAGTCCGGCAGAGATCGAGGGGCTCGCCGGTGCCTTGACCGACGTTCTGCAGCGAGAGGCGGCGTGATGGCGGCGATCGTCGTCACCGGCACCGACACCGGCATCGGCAAGACGGTCTTCGCCGCCGCGCTGTGTCTCGCGCTCGACGGTTGCTACTGGAAGCCGGTGCAGTGCGGCATCCACGACGGCACCGATCGCGAGACGGTGGCCCGGCTCACCGGCCTTGGTGCCGATCGGCTGCCGGCCGAGCGCTACGTGCTGCGCGAGCCGTTGTCGCCGCACCGGGCCGCCGAGCTCGACGGCATCGAGATCGACCCCGCCACCCTGGTCCTGCCCGCCGCCGAGGGGCGCCCGCTGATCGTCGAAGGCGCCGGCGGCGTCATGGTGCCATTGACCCGCGACATGCTGTCCATCGATCTGTTCGCGCGTTGGCGCGCTCCCGTCGTGGTGTGCGCGAGGACGGCACTCGGCACCATCAACCACGCGCTGCTGACCGTCGAGGCGCTGCGCCGCCGCCAGGTGCCGATCCTCGGCATCGCCTTTGTCGGCGCGCCGATGGCGGATTCCGAGGCGACCATCTGCGCCTTCGCCGGGGTCCGGCGGCTGGGCAGGCTGCCGATCCTGCCGCGCGTCGACCGCGCCAGCCTGCTCTCCGCGTTCGCCGACAACTTCGGGCTCGAACATTTCCAACCCGATCCCTTCCAGACGGCGGGCATCGCCTAGACCCGTGACAGTATCCCAGCCAAGCCGGATCTGGCATCCCTTCACCCAACATGGTCTCGGCGAGCCCGCGATCCTGATCGAGCGCGGCGAGGGCGCGCGGCTGTTCACCGGCGACGGCCGGGTGATCATCGATGCCATCTCGTCGTGGTGGGTCAATCTGCACGGCCACGCGCACCCGAAGATCGCGGCCGCCGTCGCGGCGCAGGCCGAACGCCTGGAGCAGGTGATCTTCGCCGGCTTCACGCATCCGGCCGCCGAACGCCTTGCCGAAAAGCTGCTGACCCTGGTGCCGCCGGGCCTCGACTACGTGTTCTTTTCCGATTCCGGCTCCACCGCCGTCGAGGTCGCGGTCAAGATGGCGATCGGCTGCTGGCATCATCGTGGCGAGCGGCGGCGCACGAGGCTGGTCGCGATCGAGGACGGCTACCACGGCGACACCTTCGGCGCGATGGCCTGCGGCGCCCGCGGCGTGTTCACCGAACCCTACTGGCCGATGCTGTTCGCGGTCGAGCATCTGCCGTTTCCGACGCCGGGCTGTGAGCGGCAGACCATCGATGCGTTCGCCGCGCTGCTGGAGCGCGACGGCGACGGCATCGCCGCCCTGATCCTCGAACCCCTGGTGCTGGGGGCGGGCGGGATGCGCATGTATCCGCCCTGGGTGCTTAAGGAACTCGCCGGCCTGTGCCGCAAGCACGACATCTTTCTCATTGCCGACGAGGTGATGACCGGCTTCGGGCGCACCGGCACGCTGTTCGCCTGCGAACAGGCGGGCGTCAGCCCCGATCTCTTGTGTCTGTCCAAGGGGATCACCGGCGGGTTCCTGGCGATGGGGGCGACGCTGGCACGCGCCGAGATCTACGAGGCGTTCCTGGCCGCCGACCGCGCCAGGATGTTCTTTCACTCCTCGTCGTACACCGGCAATCCGCTGGCGTGCGCCGCGGCGCTTGCCAGCGCGGCGATCTGGGAGGACGAGCCGGTTCACGCGCGCATCGCCGCGATCGCCGACTACCACCGGGGCAGGATCGCCACTCTCAAGGAGCATCCGGCGCTGAGCGACGCGCGCCAGACCGGCACCATCGCCGCCTTCGAGATCCGCGTCGATCACGGTGGCTACTTCGCGGCGCTGGCGCCCGCGCTCTATCGTTTCTTCCTCGGGCGCGGCGTGCTGTTGCGTCCGCTCGGCAACGTCGTATACGTTCTGCCGCCGTACTGCATAACCCGGGACGAACTCGATGCCGTCTATGATGCCATCAGCGCAGCACTCGACCGCCTCGCACAGGGAACTGGCCTTGACGCTGGCGCAGATTGATGCGCGCAGCGCCGATCTGGTTGCGCCGGTCCGCGCCCGGCTGGCGTACTTCTGCGCCGAACCGACGGCGCACGTGCGCTTTCTCAACATGCTCTCGCTAATGGAGCACATCGGCAGCCGCAAGATCATGACGAGCCAGACGCGCGGAACGCTCGGCGCAAACGTGCTGAAGCATCTGGCGGAAGAGGCTCGCCACGCGTTCTTTTTCAAGCGCCAGGCGGAGAAGGTCGCGCGCCGCCCGCTCGACTACGCGGCGACGAACACCATGGCGGTGGGTGCCGCCAAGATGTATCTCGGCCGGCTCGACGCCGGGATCAACCGCGTTCTTGGCGCGGTCTCACAGCCGGAAGTGCCTTATCTCTATGCCTCGATGATCATCGAGGTGCGTGCGGTCTGGGGGTATGGCCTCTACCAGGCGGTGCTCAGCGAGGAGCGCAGCGGGCTGTCGCTCAAGAGCCTGATGGCGGAGGAGGAACTGCACTTACCGCAGATGACGGAGCGCCTGCTGGCGCTCGGCGAGGATCTGCATGCGCGTGTTCCGGTGCTCGCCGCCATCGAGGACGGCTTGTTCCGCCGGCTGTGGCGGGCGATCGAGGCCGACGCCACCGTTCACTGAGCGTCGTGGTGTTGGCGTTCCTCTGTCGCATCGTCCCGGTTGCCACGCGCGCCCAAGGACAGCACGCCGAGACCGATGAAAATCACCACGCTGCCGGCGAGCCAGATCGGCACACGGGATTCCAGCGGAAAGCGCTCGGCGATCAGGCGGGCGGCGAGCGCGCCGCTGAGCGCGATCGCGACGCCGCCGATCCAGAAGGCACCCCGCGGCAGCCGCGCGAAGCGCTGCCGCAGGGTCAACGCCCGTCCGCCCCTGGTGGTTCGATTCCAACGGATGAGGCCCATTCGTTGGCTGAATCGAACCACCAAATCATCGGGTTAGTGGATCGTACGATCACACGCCTGGAATTCAAGCGTGTGATCCGATCCACTAGTAGCCGCCGCCGGCTTTGACCACGGTGACCAGCACCGCGGCGAAGATCGCAGACGTGATCACGCCGCAGATGTTGGCACCGAGCGCGTGCGGCAGGACGATGCTCTCGGGATTGGCATACGAGACTTCCTTCTGCGCAACCTTGGCCGTGGTCGGCACGCAGGAGACGCCGGCGATCCCGATGACCGGATTGTACTTCCGGCCCGAGGCGAAATAGAGAATATACCCGGCAACGAGACCGCCGAGTGCCGAGAAGGTGAGCGCCAGGATGCCGATGATGAGCAGAATCAGCACCTTGGGATTCAAGATGGTGTTGGCCTCGCACAACACGCCCAGCACTAGGCCCAGAAAGAAAGTCGCGCCGTAGAGGACCTGGTTGCTGAACAACTCATAGAAGTAGGTGAGACCGCTCTCGCGCACGACCACACCCATGAACACCGAGAGGAACAGCGGTGCGGCCACCGGGAACAACAGGGACAGGGCGACGCAGGCGACGATCGCAAAGATCATCTTCTCCGCCGACGTAATCACCTTCGTTTTTTCCGGCGGCATCTGCAGGCCGCGAATGCTCTTCGGCACCAGCAGCTTGATCAGGTAGGGATAGCCGCCGTAGGTCAGGCCGAGGTAGAGATAGCCGACGACGGTGATCGGCACGAAGATTTCCTTGGCCAGCACCAGCGCGGTGAACAGCACCATCGGGCCGTCGGCGCCGCCGATGGTCGACGTCGCCGCCGCCTCGTTGATCGGCAGTCCCAGCCAGACACCCAAGGGGAAGGTGACGAGCGTGCCCAGCTCGGCAAAGATGGCGATGAACATGCTGCGAAACGGCCGCGCCATGACGAAACCGACGTCGAGCAGCGTGCCGATGCCGAAGAACACCAGACACGCGATCAGACCGTTGGAGAACATGAAGGTGTAGATCGGCTGCAGCCAGTCGATCTGCAGCACGGTCACGACATCGTCGGTCTTGGTTGCCAGCGGTTCGAGGAACAGCGTTCCCATCCGGTTGGCTTCGAAGAACAGCACGCCGGCATTCACCGTCGACATGCCGAGCCCCATCGGCACCATCAGCAGTGCTTCGAGCACACCCTTGTGGCCCAGATAAACGAGCAGGAAGCCGAGAAAGATCAGGGCGATCCGGCCGTAGAAGATCGTCGGCTCGGATGCCACCAGGGTGGCGATGCCCTGAAACAGTTGTAGCGGATCAATATGGATCATGAAACCGAGCCCTTCCGGCTAGGCGATCGACAGCAGGGCCTGCCCGGCTTCGACGGAATCGCCGACGTTCACCGCGATCGATGAAACCTTGCCGTCCTTGTGCGCGGTGACGGTCGTCTTCATCTTCATTGCTTCGATCACCACCACCTTGTCGCCGCTCTTGACCTGATCGCCGACCCTGACGGTGATCTCCTTGACCACGCCACCCAGCGGCGCCAGCTTGTCGTCGGCGCCGGCCGCACCGCCTGGTGCCGGGGCGGCGGGAGCAACCGCGGCGGGCGCCGCAGGCGCGGAGGCCATCTCGGCGGCACGGGCGGCCTGGGCCATGGTTCCCGGCGCCGGATAGAGGCTGCCGCCGGTTTCCTCGGTCAGATCTTCGACGACGACGTCGTAGGCCTTGCCGTCGACGGTGATGCGCAGATGCTTCAACATGACGAAATCCTTCGCGTACTCGAAATCAACAAAGGGCTTAGCGACGAGGCATGTGCGAGGTGTGCAATCGGCTGCGGATCTCCGACGTCCAGGTAAATCCGTGTTGCGCATCCCCGATGTAAACGAGGCGATGCGCGCCCAGGACGGCATAGACGGCGGCTCCGATTGCGGCGGCAATGGCGGCGTTCTCGTCGCGCGCCGGCTGCACCGAGACCATCACCGGCGTCGGTGCCGCCGTCGGTGCCTTCGTCTTGGTCGCGGCTAGCGCGATGACGATGCCGCGGATAATGACCGCGGTGGAAACGGCGATGACCGCCATCAGCACATAGCTGAAAATCGCCTCGTTGATCGCCGTGTTCAGTGCCGTTTCGGTCATCTCACTACCTCTGCGTTCCCTTCAGGAGAGGTTCTCTCCTGCCCGCGCCGCGATCGGTTGCTTGGCCTCGCCTAAAGCGGGATCAGTCCGTGCTTCTTCGGCGGCCGCAGTTCGCGCTTGGTCAACAGCTTGCGCAAGGACAAGGCGACCACCGAGCGCGTCAGTTCCGGCTCGATGATATCGGTGATGTAGCCCTTGGCGGCCGCCAGATAGGGCGACGCGAACTCGGCGCGGTACTCCTCGACGAACTGCTGGCGGCGTGCCTGGCGCTCGGCCGGATCGCCGATGTCCTTCAGCTCCTTCGCGTACAGGATGTTGACGGCGCCATCGGCGCCCATCACCGCGATCTCGGCCGTCGGCCACGCGAACACCACGTCGGCTCCCAGCTCCTGGCTGCACATCGCGAGATACGAGCCGCCGTAGGCCTTGCGGCAGACGATGGTGATCTTGGGCACCGTTGCGCTGGAGTACGCGAACAGCATCTTGGCGCCATGACGGATGATGCCGCCACGCTCCTGCTCGATGCCCGGAAGGAAACCGGGAACGTCGACGAAGGTGACCAGTGGGATGTTGAACGCGTTGCAGAAGCGAATGAAGCGGGCCCCCTTGTCGGAGGAGTCGACGTCGAGGCAGCCCGCCTTCTGCATCGAATTGTTGGCGAGCACGCCCACCACCGTGCCCTGGACGCGACCGAAGCCGACGATCAGGTTTTGCGCGAATCCGGCGTGAACTTCCAGGAGATCGCCACCATCGAGCACGCGGCGCACGATCTTGTGCATGTCCATCGGCTCCGAGGGGTCGGACTGGACCAGCGGGTCCATGCCGTCGTCGGGGCCGAAATCGATCTGCGGGGCCGGCGCGTGCGGCGGATCTTCGGTATTGTTGGCGGGCAGGAAGCTCAAGAGCCGCTGGGTAATGGCGATGGCGTCGCGATCGTCTTCGGCGACGAAGTGGACGTTGCCGCTGACGGTGGCGTGCATCACCGCACCGCCGACGTCGTCCATCGCGACTTCGCGCCCGGACACCGCCTTGATCACCTGCGGCCCGGTGATGAACATGTGCGCGTTGTGGCGGGTCATGACGATGAAGTCCATCAGCGCCGGCGAGTACGACGCGCCGCCGGCGCACGGGCCGCAGATGATGGCGATCTGCGGCACCACGCCCGACAGCAAGACGTTGCGGTAGAAGACCTCGCCATAGCCGGACAGCGCATCCACCGCTTCCTGGATGCGCGCGCCACCGGAATCCTTGAAGCCGACGAGCGGTGTTCCGTTCTTCAGCGCGTAGTCCTGCGCCCAGACGATCTTGCGGGCATGCATCTTGCCGAGCGTGCCGGCAACCACGGTGAAGTCCTGGCTGAACGCCGAAACGTGCCGGCTGCCGACATAGCCGGTGCCGACAACGACGCCGTCGGCCGGAATGTCCTTATCGGCCATGCCGAAGTGCGCACACGTGTGGCGAATGTATCCACCATACTCCTGAAACGTATCCGGCACGAACAGGGCGGCCAAGCGCTCGCGCGCCGACAACAGGCCCTTGCCGTGGCGTTCCTCAATCTTCTTCTTGCCGCCGGCGGCTTCGATGGCCTGCTTACGCAGCAACATCCGGCTGCGGAGTTTCAGATCGAGTGACATCGTTATATTACCTCACTTTTTCTTCGCGGCTGACGGCAAAGCGTTGCATCGTGCGCACCTGCACATCTCGGTCAAAGAAAAAAACTACCTTCCCTTTGCGGCTGGACAGGTAGACCGATCATTTCGTGGTAAGCGATCCAGAAATTGTCGGCGCCCCTCAACAAAAGCGCTCCGATCCAGCCACCAAGCGCTTGCCGGTTTCACGACGACCAGCGAGCCCGCCCGCGGCGCCGGAAAATAGGTCGGCTGCAAATGCCTGTCAAAACAAAAGATCCCTACGACTTTAGTGCTGGCTATGCATCATGCCGATTTCGCGCATCAGGCATGCCGTTTTCTAATATTGCGCATGCGAACACTACTGCCTCGCACGTGCGAGCGGCCCGGCGTTTCTCGCGCCCAGGTTTTGTCGTGCGGAGTATTTCTTGGCCGGTCGGGCTTCCCGGTATGGGTGGCTCAGCCGCGGCACATGCCGCCACGGCGATGCGAAACAGACCGATTTTGTCGCCCTGATTGGGGTATCAGCACCAGGAATTGCCGAATTGCCCGGAATGCCGCCACTTTTTCGTTTGACACATCCGGTTCGTCCGGGACAATCCGGGGGAGGAACTCCGATCCTCGCTCTTGCACAGGCCGCAAGATCATGCCGCAGCGCGCAGCAGGCGGGGGAAAGGGGGTGCGCAATTTGACTGGTGGCGGGGGGTGAACGGCTGCGGCCGGTCATTCGCGACCAGGCAAGAGGAGGTAGGATGGCGATGCCGACAGGTACGGTAAAGTGGTTCAATAGCACAAAAGGCTATGGTTTTATCCGGCCGGATGACGGGGAAAAGGATGCTTTCGTGCATGTCTCTGAGGTGGAGCGCTCGGGCCTCGGTCGCCTGACCGAAGGCCAGAAGGTGTCGTTCCAGATCAAGACCGATGCACGCGGCCCCCGCGCGATCAAGCTCGCCGCCGTGGAGTAAAGGGGGAGTGGTGCCCGCTCGAAGGGGCGGGCCCCCGCGCCGGCGGCAACGGCCCATCCTCGGCCCCTGGCCTAGCCGAGGACAAGGCTGACATCCACCACACTGGGATCGTCGTGCTTGACCGTTTGCGTGAAGCCGAGCGCGCGGCAGACGCGCAGCATCGGACGGTTCTCGTGCAAGACCTCGCCGAAAATCGTCTTGAGGCCGCGGGCGCGCCCGTACTCGATGATGCGCCGCATCAGCATCGGACCCAACCCGAGGCCGCTCATGTCGCTGCGCAGCATGATGGCGAACTCGGCATGCTCGCCGTCGGGATCGGCGCACAGATGCACCGCACCCAACACCGCGCTGCGGCCGGCGACGCCCGCCTCGGCCAGCACCAGCGCCATCTCGCGGTCATAATCGATCTGGGTCATCCGTGCGGCCATCTCGTGGCTCAGCGACCGTTTCGGCGCGAAGAAGCGCATGCGGACGTCGTTGGCGGTCAGCCCCCTGAACAGTTCCTGGAACGCCGGCTCGTCTTCCGGGCGCACCGGTCGCACGACGAAGACGCGGCCGTCGGCCAAGGGTGCAGCGGTCTCCAGCTCCTTCGGATAGGGGCGAATCGCCAGCCGCCGGGCCGGACGCGTATCGCAGGCCCGCACACGGATCCTTGCGTCGAGGGCGAGCACGCCGTCGGCGTCGGCGAGCAGCGGGTTGATGTCGAGCTCGACCAGTTCGGCGAGATCGATGACCAGTTGCGAGAGCTTGATCAGGGTGAGCGCGATGTCGTCGATCGCCGCCGCCGGCCGGCCGCGGAAGCCGTGCAGCAACTGAAACACGGTGGTGCGGGCCATGACCTCGCGGGCAAGGTGCATGTTGAGGGGCGGCAACGCCAGCGCGCGATCGGCGATCACCTCGGCCGCGGTGCCGCCGTGGCCGAACAGGATGACCGGCCCGAACTGTGGATCCTCAGCAATGCCGGCGATCAGCTCGATGGCATCGGGCCGCGCGATCATTTCCTGCACCGCGAGACCGGCGATCCGCGCCTCCGGCTTCAGCGTCTTGATCCGCTGCAACATGGCGTGCGCCGCTGCCTCCACCGCGGCCGGCGTCCGCAGATCGAGGACGACGCCGCCGATGTCGGACTTGTGCACGATGTCGGGGGAGAGGATCTTGAGCACGACGGGCTTGTCGAGCGCCGCGGTTACACGGGCGGCGGCCGCAGGGTCGGCGGCCGTCTCGGTTGGCACGGCGGGGATGCGGTAGGCGGCGAGCACCGCCTTGGCCTCCGGCTCGCTCAGCCATTGGCGACCGTCGGCGAGCGCGGCGCTGATGATCCGGCGCGCGGCTTCGGTGTCGGGCGTGAAGTCCTCCGGGATCGACGGCGGGGTCTGGGTCAGCGCCTCTTGGTTTTGCCGGTAGCGCAGCAGATCCATGAAGGCGCGGACCGCGCGCTCGGGCGTGAAATAAGTGGGGATGTGATGCTCGGAGAAGAGCTGGCGCGCCGGTCGGGCCGCATCTTCGCCGAGCCAGCAGCTCAGCACGCACGCCTCGCGGTTCTTGGCGGTCTCGATCACCGCGCGGGCGGCATCGGTGCCCGACGCCACCGCCGTCGGGCAATTGAGGACGAGCACCGCATCGGCGCCGGCGTCGCCCAGCAGGATTTCGAGCGCCCGGCGATAGCGCTCCGCGGTGGCATCGCCCGCGATGTCGACCGGGTTGGCATGCGACCAGATCGGCGGCAGGAAGGCATCGAGCGCCGCGAGTGTCTGGTCCGACAGTTTCGCCAGCCGGCCGCCATGGTCGATCAGCGCATCGACCGCCATGATGCCGAGGCCGCCGCCATTGGTGAGCACCGCCAGCCGGTCGCCGCGGACCGGCGACCCCATGGCCAGCGTTTCAACCGCGCCGAACAGCGCGCCGATGTCGTGCACCCGCAGCATCCCGGCGCGCCGGAAGGCGGCATCGTAGACGGCATCGGAGCCGGACATCGCGCCGGTGTGCGAGGCGACCGCGGCGGCGGCCGCCGCATGGCGGCCGGCCTTGATGACGATCACCGGCTTCAGCCGGGCCGCGGCGCGCGCCGCCGACATGAACTTCCGCGCCTGGGTGACCGCCTCGATGTACAACAGCACGCCGCGCACGTCGGGCTCGCCCGACAGGTAGTCGAGCATGTCGCCGAAATCGACGTCGATCATGTCGCCCAAGGAAACCAGGTGCGAGAAGCCGATGCCGCGTGCCGCCGCCCAATCCAGCACGGACGTGACCATGGCGCCGGATTGGGCGACGAAGGCGAGCCGGCCGGGGCGCGGCTGAATGTGGGCGAAGCCGGCATTGAGGCCGACGGCGGGCGCCATGATGCCGATGCAGTTGGGGCCGACGATGCGCAACAGGTGCGGACGGGCCGCGGCGAGCAGCGCCTGGCGGCGGGCAAGGCCGTCGCGTTCGCTGCCTTCGCCGAAACCGGCGGAGATCACCACCGCCGCGCGGGTGCCGCGCGTGCCGAGCGAGGCCACCGTCGACGCCACCGCGTCGGCCGGCGTCGTGATGATGGCAAGATCGGGCGTGATCGGCAGCGACTCGGGGTCGGGGTAGGCGAGGACGCCTTCGATGGCCTGACGGCGCGGGTGGACCGGCAAGATCGGCCCTTCGAAGCCGGCATTGAACAGGTTACGGGCGACGAGCGCACCGATGGACCCGGCCTCATGGCTGGCACCGATGAGCGCGACCGATCCAGGCTTGAACAGTCTGTCGAGATTGCGGATGCTCATCGCGCCGTGCTCCGCGGCGACCCGCCCAGTGGTTGATGCCCATGCGTTACTTAGCCCATTGCGATAGGAACGGATAGGGGATGGATTTCTGGCACAACGCGGCGCTGGAGTTCGGCGGGCTCGACGGCGCGCTTGACGCCGCGCGCGGGCTGAACATCGCTCACGAGGCGGTCGACCGTCACGTCCTGGGTGGGGCGGGAGCGCGCGACGCCTTTCGCTTCATTGATCGCAAGGGCGACAGCAGGGCGTTCAGTTACGCGACGCTGGCGGGGTTGACCAATCGCTTCGCCAACGCACTGATCAACGGTGGCGTACAGCCGGGCGAGACCGTGTTCGGCCTGTGTGAGCGGGTGCCGGAATTGTACATCGCGGCGCTCGGCGCGCTGAAGGCGGACTGCGTGTTCTGCTGTGTGTTCGCCAGTTTCGGCCCCGATCCGGTTCGTGCGCGGCTGGTCAAGGGCGATGCCCGTGTGCTGGTCGCCACCGACAGCCTCTACCAGCGCAAGGTGGCGCCGACGCGCGTGGCGCTCACCGGTCTGCACCACGTCTTCACCGTGGGCGCGCTCGCCCCCGGCGCCGAATCCTTCGCGGCCGCCGTCGCGGCAGCCGACGATCGCTTCGAGACCGCGCGCACCGATCCCGCCGCGCCGGCCCTGCTGCACTTCACCAGCGGTACCACCGGCACGCCCAAGGGTGCCATCCACGCCCATCGGGCGGTGATCGCCATCGCGGCGACGGCGCGGCTCGCACTTGGCCTCGGGCCCGGCGATGTCTTCTGGTGCACCGCCGACCCGGGGTGGGTGACCGGCATCTGCTATGGATTGATCGCGCCGCTCGTCTGTGGAGCGACCGGTATCGTCGATCAAGGCGAGTTCGAGGCCGAGCGCTGGTATCGCATCCTGGCCGAGCATCGGGTCAGCGTCTGGTACACCACACCCACCGCCCTGCGCATGCTGATGCGTGCCGGCAGCGATCTGGCGCGTCGCTTCGACTTGAGTGCCTTGCGCGTCGTTGCCAGCGCCGGCGAGGCTTTGAACGCCGAGGTGGTGCAATGGGCGCGCGAGGCATTCGGCGTGCCGGTGCACGACACCTGGTGGCAGACCGAAACCGGGGCCATCATGATTGCCAGTTTGCCCGGGCGCGAGGTCATCGCCGGCGCGATGGGCCGGCCCGTTCCCGGCATCGTAGCGGACGTCGTGACCCGTTTGCCCGGGGGCGGCATCGAGGTGGCGACCGCCGGTGCGGCCGAAGGGGAGCTTGCTCTCAAAGCGGGCTGGCCTTCGATGTTCTGCGACTATCTCGGCGAACCCGAACGCTACGCGCAATGTTTTCGCGAAGGCTATTATCTCACCGGCGATCAAGTCCGGCGCGACGCCGCGGGCGTGCTCTGGTTCAAGGGGCGCTCCGACGAGGTCATCAAGTCCGCCGGACACCTGGTCGGCCCCTTCGAAGTGGAGCGGGCGCTTCTTGAGCACGTGGCCGTGGCCGAGGTCGGCGTCATCGGCATGCCGGACCCGCTGATCGGCGAAACGATCAAGGCTATCGTCGAACTCAAGCCCGGCGTCGCCGCCGGGCAGCGGGTGCGTCGTGCGCTGATCGCGCACGCGCGCAAGCGCCTGGGGCCGACGCTGGCGCCGCGAGAGATCGCTTTCTGCCCCAAGTTGCCCAAGACTCGCTCGGGCAAGATCATGCACCAACTGCTGCGAGCGCGCGAGCTCGGGCTGCCCGAAGGCGACCTCTCCGCCATTGATCCCGTTGCCCTTGCTCCCGGCGGCGTTGAGCCTTGAGCGCAGGCCGATGCTGCGGCATACAGGACGCGCGCAACGGCATGGCGGCGCGGCGGCCGGCAAGGCTAGAAACGGCAGCCAGAAATGAACGGCAGGTGAGGCGATGCACGCAGAGGCGCTCCGCGCGCTGATTCTCGATGCGCTGCGCGAGATTGCGCCCGAGGCCGAGCTTGCCGGCCTCGATTCCGCCAAGAGCTTTCACGACCAGATCGAGATCGATTCCGTCGATTTCCTCAATCTGATGCTGGCCTTGGAGAAGGCGTTCGGCCTGCACATTGCCGAGACGGATTACCCGCTATTGTCGAGTCTCGACGGTTGCATCGCGTATCTGGCGCCGCGTGTTGCCGGCAAATGACCGCCAATCAAGGGAAAAAGCAAAAGCACTTGCGCTTTCCGGTGGTCGATCGGTACAGTTCCAGCCCTCAAGTCAGATATCAAGGACCATGGGAATGATGTTCAAATTGCTCAAACCCTCGGCCCTGCGTCTTTTCGCCGTCGTTGTCTGCACGGCGATGGGCGTCTTTTTGGCTGTGCCCGGCCCGGCCGCGCATGCCGATCCTTTGTATGGGGTGAAGGCCAGCAAGATCGTGGTCAAGAAGGCCGAGCGGCGGCTGTACCTGTTGCAAGACGACGATGTCATCGCGAGCTACCGGGTGGCTCTCGGCCCCAATCCGGTCGGCCCCAAGGTGTTTCAAGGCGACGGCCGCACGCCGGAAGGCAGCTACGTCATCGAGAGTCGCAACGCCGGCAGCCGATTCTACCGCGCCCTGCGAATCTCCTTCCCCAATGAAGAGGACCGTGCGCTGGCGCGCCGCTTTCGAATTCCGGCAGGCGGGCTGATCATGATCCACGGCCAGCCGAATGTGCCACGCCAGGGCTACAATCCGAACAGGGATTGGACGGAGGGCTGCATCGCGGTGCGCAACGATGAGATGGACGAAATCTGGCGTGCCGTTGATGTGGGGACGCCGGTCGAGATCGAGCCCTAGATCGTGTAGCCGGCCGGCGCCGAGGCGGAGAGGGATGAAATTGCCACGCCACGGGGAAGTGCTCCCGTGAGGCTCTTGATTTCCGCGAGCGCTGTTTCTAAACACAGGATCGGGGAGCGGGGGCTCGTGCCCGTCCGCACCTCGGGCGCGAGCGTCGTCGCTCACGCTTTTTGGACGTGGAATCCACGTCATCACCGCGGAGGACAGGATGACCAAGGCTTTCGTTAAGGCGCTGCCCGTTCTTTTGGTGGCGGGCTCGTTGACCGTCGCCGGTTGCGCCTCATCGAGTGACGTTGACGATCTGAAGAAGGACGTGCGCGCTCTGCAATCCGACGTTGCGGCGCTCAAGCAGGAGAGTTCCGCGGCGCGGGCCGAGTCGGCGAAGGCGGCACAGGAAGCGCGTAACGCTGCGGCTTCCGCCAAGCAGGCTGCCGATGCGGCGAATGCGGCGGCTGAACGCTCGGAGCGGATGTTCCAGCGCAACCTGCGCAAGTAGTCTCGCGACGCTCCGATAGTCACGTTTGCGTTGCTGAATTGGCGCCAACGCGACCGGCAGCGAGAGCGGCGATCGGCGCGTAAGGACTGCGACCAGGCCGAGCCAAGCGGACCGGCCGCGCAAACAAGACGGCACCTCCCTTGGGCCGGAAGGTGAGATGCGGGGGCAGTTCATCTGCCCAAAAAGAACAGCGACCTGGTCGGCGTCCCTGCGATCTCCTTATCTGACAGGAACGGCGGGAATCCTTCCCTCGACACGAGGCAGGTTCCCGCCGTTTTGCTGTCGCCGCGCCGTCGCTTGGCATGCAGTGGTAGGGTGTACTACCATCCCATCACCCGCAAGCCAGTAACCGGACGGGGGGTGGCCCTGCATGCGATGCCTTCTCGTCTCGGATCTGCATTACGGCTTGAAGCAGTTCGACTGGGTTGCCGACGTGGCGCCCGAATTCGATGCGATCGTCATCGCCGGCGACCACCTCGACGTCTCCGGTCACGTCGACGGCCGCGCCCAGATCATCGTCGTCCTGAAGTATTTCCAGAGGTTGCGGGCGCTGACCCGGCTGATCGTCTCGTCGGGCAACCACGACCTCGACGCGCACCATCACTCGGGCGAGAAGATCGCCCGCTGGATGAACAGGGCGCGCGCCCTTGGTGTCGCGACCGACGGCGACGCGGAACTGATCGACGGCACGCTGTTCACCGTCTGCCCGTGGTGGGACGGGCCCGAAACCCGCGCGCAGGTCGGCGCACAGTTGGCGCGCGACGCCGAGCGGGAGCGGGAGCGGTGGATCTGGGTCTATCACGCCCCGCCCGCCGGCTCGCCCACCAGTTGGACCGGCCGCCGGCACGTGGGCGATCAGGACCTCAACCAATGGATCGAGACGTTCGCCCCGGACGTCGTGCTGAGCGGCCACATTCACGAGCCGCCGTTTGTCGGCGGTGGCTCCTGGGCCGACCGCATCGGCACAACCCTGGTCCTCAACGGCGGCCGCCAGCTCGGCCCGATTCCGACGCACATCGTCCTCGACTTTGACGGTGGGTGTGCCACCTGGGTCTCGCTCGAAGGAGCGGAAACGATTGCGCTCGACGGCGCGGGGCCGCTCGCCCGGCCATTCTGCCGTCTGGATACGCCGCCCGCCTGGCTTAGATTTTAGGGTCGGCTTAGATTTTAGGGTCGGGGTGCCGTTCCGAGCCCGGCGTGAAGCTCTCGTCATGCTGGTGCAACAGCGCTTCGAGCACCTCATCGACCATGCCGAGATGGTCTTCGCGGTCGCCGAACTGCGCCTTCAGATCGGCGAGATAGGTGGTCACGCTGTAGAGGCGCTGCGCCAGCAGCTTCGAGAGTGAGAACGCCAGATCGGGCCGGGAGCCGAGGAACGACGCCGCCCGCTCGACGACGTGCAGACGGCTGGGCGCGAGCGTGCGCACCGTAGCCGAATGCGGAATCCCGAGCAGCGCCGAGATTTCGCCGAACACCGCACCGGGTTCGGCGCTGACGTGGACCTGGAACGGTCCCTTCAGCACCTCGATTTGTCCCTCGATCAGGACAAACAGCTTGCCGCACGTTTCGCCTTCGACGAGCAGGACCTCGCCGCGCTCGAAGGTGGCCGCCGGCAGGCCGTCGCACAGATCGAGAATGGATTGCATCAATCGATGTTCCGTGCGGCGCCCTGGCCGCTTCGCTGTCACGGCCGCGCGCCGGCCGATGCAATCGTCGCTGCGAAAGTCTAGCCCAAGCGCCGGCCGCCGGCAATCAGGCGGGCGAGGGGGGGGCGGCCTGTTGCACGGGGGTGGCCAATCCCTGCTCCAGCATCGTCACCAGCCGGCCGGCGAAGGCTTTGGGGTCGGCCACCGGTTCGCCCTCGACGATGCGGGCTTGGTCGAACAACAGATGTGCGGCGTCGCGCACGGCCGTCGTGCCGGCGCCGCCGGCTTCCGCCAGCGCCGCCAGCCGGGAGACGAGCGGATGGGCGGGATTGATTTCGAGCACGCGCGGCGCCGGCGCGTCGTGGCCGAGCCGGCCGTGCCGGCGCAGCAACCGTTCGAGATGCAGATCGAGGCCGCCCTCGCCGGCGACCAGGCAGACCGCGCTCTCGGTCAGGCGCTTCGATGCGCGCACGTCCGTGACCAGTCCTTCGAGCGCATCGCGGAACACGACGATCAGGCGATCGAGGCCGGCCGGCAGCACCTCGGCCCCTGTCGCTGCGCCGCCGGCATCGTCGCCGGCGATTGCCGCCAGATCGGTGTCGGCGGCGGCCGCGGACTTGAACGGCTTGTCCTTGTAGCTGCGCACCGCCGAGATCCAGAACTCGTCGATGGCGTCGGTGAGCAGCAGCACCTCGACGCCCTTGGCGCGAAACACTTCGAGCTGCGGGCTGGCCTTGAGCGTCTCGACCTCATCGCCACTCAGGGTGTAGATCGCGCCCTGGCCGGGCTTCATCCGCTCCAGATAGGCGTCGAGCGAGGTCAGCCCGTCGCCCGCGGTGGAGCGGAACCGGCTCAAGCTCAGGATGCGTTCGCGGTTGTCGAAGTCCTCGTAGATCCCTTCCTTGAGCACCGCGCCGAAGTTGCCCCAGAACGTGTCATAGGCTTCGGCGGCCTCGCCGTGTTTGCGTGCGAGCTCGTCGAGCACCTTCTTGATCAGGCTCGAACGCATCCGCGCCAGCCGCGGATCGTGTTGGAAGGTCTCGCGGCTGATGTTGAGCGGCAGGTCTTCCGAATCCACCACGCCGCGCAGGAAACGCAGGTAGGCGGGCAGCAACCCCTCGCAGTCGTCGGTGATGAACACCTTGCGCACGTAGAGCCGGACGTGCCCCTTGCGCTGTGGATCGAACAGATCGAAGGGCGCGTGCTCGGGCACGAACAGCAAGCTGGTGTAGGAAACCACGCCCTCGACCGTGTTGTGCATAGTGAGCCACGGGTCGTCGAAAGCATGGCTGACGTGGCGGTAGAACTCCTTGTACTGGGTTTCGCTGATGTCCTTCTTCGGCCGCGTCCACAGAGACGACGCGGCGTTCAGCGTCTCCGCCTTGTCGCCGTCGCCCAGCAGGATCGGAAAAGCGATGTGGTCGGAGTATTTCTTGACGATGGTGCGCAGGCGCTGGCCTTCCAGGAACTCGTCGGCGTCGGCGTTGAGGTGCAAGATGACCGAGGTGCCGCGCGTGGCGCGCTCGGCGGGCTCGATGCTGAACTGACCCTTGCCGTCCGATGACCAGCGCCACGCGGCGTCCTCGCCCGCCTTGCGGGTGACCACGTCGACCTTGTCCGCAACCATGAACGCGGCGTAGAAGCCGACGCCGAACTGGCCGATCAGCGCCAGATCCTTCTTGGCGTCGCCGGTCAACTGCGCGAGGAAGGTTTGCGTGCCCGAACGCGCGATGGTGCCCAGCGTCTCGATCAGGTCATCGCGGTTCATGCCGATGCCGTTATCGACGATGCTCAGGGTGCGCGCGTCCCGGTCGGCGATGACGCGGATGGTGAACTGGTTCTCGCCGGCCACCAGTCCGGGGTTGGTCAGCGCGGCGTAGCGCAGCCGGTCGCACGCATCCGACGCGTTCGAGATCAGCTCGCGCAGGAAAATCTCTTTGTGCGTGTAAAGCGACCGCGCGACGATATCGAGAAGACGTCCAACTTCGGTCTGGAAGGAAAACGTTTCCTGGCCCATGGCGTCCGTGCTCTCCCACCCCGTTGCAACTGCGCAGCTCTGAAATCCGCGCCGTGATATGTGCGGCGCGGCCGGGTCACGCAAGGGAATAACGGTGCCTCAGCGCGCGTAGGTGCCGACCAGACGGGCCTGCGCGAGGATATGGCCGCTGGCGGCGCGTTCGACGGCGCGGCAGTCGGCACGATCGGCGACGGCGAGGGTTGCCACGTCGAGCGCCATCAGATGGAAGGTGTAATGGTGGGTGCCGTGCCCCTTGGGCGGACACGGGCCCCCGTAGCCGGGACGCCCGAAGTCGGTCAGCGCCTGGCGTACGCTGCCGACCCGGGCGTCGCGCACATGGCCCTCGGCGAGCTCGGTGGTGGTCGCCGGCAGATCGAAGATCGCCCAGTGATACCAGGTGCCGACCGGGGCGTCGGCGTCGCTGCAGATCAGCGCAAAGCTGCGGGTCGCGGCCGGCGCGCCGTGCCAGCGCAGCGGCGGCGACAGATCATCGCCCTCGCAGGTGTAGCGTCGGGGGATGGGCGCACCATCGGCAAAGGCCGTGCTTTCCAGCACCAACGCCATCGTTCGATTCCTCCCCGCCGCGATTGCCGAGGGGAAGCTTGACGGAGCGGCGGCCGCTCCGCAAGCTGATCCGCAACGGAGGAAACCGGCATGTCCGAACGAGAGGACGAAGACGGTGGCGCGTTGCGGCGACTGCTGGCGGAAATCGTCCGCGAGGCCAAGGAAACCGCGAACTGGACCGGCCGGGAGCGCATCGCGCCACGGGTGATGGATGCGCTGGCGCGGGTGCCGCGCGGTGCCTTCGTGCCGGCGCTCGAAAGGCCGTTCGCATTTATCAATCGGCCACTCGGCATCGGCTTCGGCCAGACCATCTCCCAGCCCTACATCGTCGCGATCATGAGCGAACTCCTGGACCTTGCCGGCGACGAGCGGGTGCTGGAGATCGGCACCGGATCGGGCTATCAGGCCGCCGTCCTCGGCCTTCTCGCCGCGCAGGTATTCAGCATCGAGGTCGTCCCGCAACTCGCCCGCGAGGCACGACGGCGGCTGGAGCGGCTCGGCTACGCCAACATCGAGGTCCGCGAGGGCGACGGCGGGGAGGGCTGGCCGGAACAGGCGCCGTTCGATGCGATCATCGTCACCGCCGCGCCGACCGAAATTCCACAAGCGCTGGTCACCCAGCTCCGTCCCGAGGGGCGACTGGTGATTCCCATCGGTCCGCACCTGGAAGAGCAGATGCTGTATCGCTGCGTCAAGCGCGCGGATGGCACGCTTGAGATGACGCAGCGGCTGCCGGTGGCCTTCGTGCCGATGATCAAGGCCGAGTAGCCGAGACGTGGGGAGCGGCCGGCCGGGGGAGGGCAACCGCTCGTTGGCTCCTTAGAATGCCGAACGTTGCCTTTGTTGGCCCGTTAGCGGGATGCCGATCGCCACTGCGGCCGTCTAGGCTGTGCCGGGTGGACAGGATTGCATCTCGATTGCAGGAGCAATGGCAGCGATTCGACCGGAGCTTTCAAAACGCATCGAAGCGCTGCGGGTCATCTGCATTTGCGGCGTGGTGATCGTACACACCGCACCGTCCGAGGACTTCGGCGCGGCGTTCTTCGCGCCCTGGGCGAAGTTCCTGTACGTGTTTTTTTCGTGCGGGTTCTGTCGCGCCGGTGTGCCGATGCTCAGCATCATTTCCGGCTACCTCGCCGTCCGCGCCTACGGTGAGACGTCGTATCGGGACATGCTGGGCAAGAAATGGAAGACGCTGTTGCTGCCCGCGATCCTGTGGGGTGTGCTGACGGCGGTGCCGGCGCTGATCCTGCAATCGACAGGCGCGTTGCCGGCCAATACGTTCCAAATGTACGACGGCGGCTATCTTGTCTGGCTGGACGCCGTCTTCGGGCTCGACAAGGGGCCGATGAACACGGCGCTCTATTTCCTCTATGATCTGTTTCTCTGCTTCGCGGCACTGCCGGTATTCTATTTTGTCCTGCGCAAGGCGGCGGTGGCGGGCGGCCTGGTGCTGTTGGCGGCGCTGCTGTTCGACGTCGCCAAGGGCGCGTACCTGCGACCGGACATCGTGCTCGGGTTCTACGTGGGCGGCCTCGTCGCGCTGCGCGGGTTCGACCCCTTCCGGCTTGATCGTTACCGACTGCCGTGCCTGGCGGCGTTCGTGGCCGCCTGCGCCGTGGTCGCGTGGTATGGGATGCTTCTGCCCGCAGGGGCGCTCGAAGAGGGCCTGCGTGGCAAGATCAACGGGCTGCGCCTGATCGGACCGCCGGCGATGTGGGCCGTCGTTTCATACGTCGCGCAGACGCGGCTGTATGGAAGGGTGGCCGGCTTCGGCAAGCACAGCTTCTTCGTCTACTGCTTCCATTCGCCGGTGATGCGTCTGCTGGCGCGCGCCTGGTTCGCGGTGGCCACGCGGTTTCCCCCGCAGGCGTATCTGCTGTTCTACGTGATGGCGGCACCCCTGACGATCGTACTCGCGCTGATCTGCGCCGCCATCCTGCGCAGAACCGCGGGTGGCGTTCTCGCCATCCTCTCCGGCAGCCGGCTCGGCAATCGAGCCGCCTTTACCCCGGTCCGTGCCGCCGCGCTGGGGCCGGAGTAGCGCGCCCTGAAGGGCGGCACCGGCCGGATGACCGCTGCCGCCCCCGCACGTCAGGATTTCGCGATTTGCAGGCGCCGCCGCCGCGCGGGCGGACGGCGCCGGTTGTTCACAACAGCCCCGTGCTTCACAACGGCAACGTCGCTCACAACACGAAGTCGTCGGCGGTGTAGTTCGATGCCGAGACGCCGGCGCCGTCGTCGATCCAGATGTGGAAGTAGGCGCCGTCCTGGGTCATGCCCTGGACCATGGTGTGGTGGTCCCAGGAGTGGTCGATGACGTGCACGGTGCCCCGTTCCAGTGCGCCGGTGCCGACGAAGCGGAACGCTTGGTCGCCCGCCGTCGCCGGATCGGCGTCGATGCCGGAAAGATCGATGACATCCCCTGCCGCCTTGCCCGGCGCATCGAAGGAGATGATGTGATCGAAGCCATGATCGGCGTCGGTATCGGCGACGGCGCCGAAGCGGAAGACGTCCTTGCCGGAGCCGCCGTAGAGGGTATCGGAGCCAAGGCCGCCGCTCAGGGTGTCATTGCCACCGCTGCCGCCGATGGCGTCATCGCCGTCATCGCCGGCGAGGACGTCATTGCCGGAACCGCCGTAAAGGGTATCGCTGCCACCCCCACCGCTCACGGCGTCGTTGCCGTCGCCGCCGTCGAGCTTTTCGGCGAGCGACGAGCCCACGAGGGTATCGTTGCCGCCGTAGCCGTAGAGCCTGATCGACCAGGACTCCGACGGTGTGGCGGTCTGGTAGACGATGTGATTGGCAAGCTCATTGCCTTTGACGGAGAGCGAGCCGTGGAAATCCTCGTCGACCAGCAGGTTCTCGACATTATCCGGCATCTGGTAAGTGAAGTTGCCGTTGCCCGCCGTCGCGCCGTCACGTGCGTGAAGCTCGACGGTGTCGGTCCCGCCTCCGACCTCTTCGATGACGACGGCCCGGCTGCCCACCGCGACTTCGTAGAGATCGTCGCCGGCACCGCCGACTAGCGTGTCGTTGCCCGCGGTTCCGTCGAGGTCGTCATTGCCGTCGGTGCCCATGATCACGGTGGCGCTTGGAGTTGGCGTCGACGTCGTCGGCGTTGAAGGCGTTGATGTCGAAGGTGTCGGCGTTGAAGTGGAGGGCGTTGTCGTCGTCTCGGTCGACGGTGCGCCGGCGAACAGGAAATCGTCGGCGGTGTACTGCGACGCCGAGACGGCGGCCCCGTCGTTGATCCAGATGTGGAAGTATGCGCCGTCCTTGGTCATCCCCTGAACCATGGTGTGGTTGTCCCAGGAGTGATCCATGACGCTGATGGTGCCGCGCTCCAGCGCGCCGGTGCCGACGAACTCGAACGCCTGGATGCCGGCGGTTGCCGGATCGGCATCGACGCCCGAGAGATCGATCACATCGCCCGCGGCCTTGCCGGGATTGTCGAAGCCGTTGATGTAGTCGTAGCCATGGCTGCCGTCGGTGTCGGCGACCGCGGTGTAGCGGAAGATGTCGTTGCCGGCGCCACCGGTGAGCGTGTCCGCCCCAAGTCCACCGACGAGGACGTCGTCGCCCGACGTGCCGTGCAAGTTGTCATTGCCGTCGGTGCCCTTGATCACGGTGTCGCTCGCCGTCGATGTGGAGGTGGACGTCGTGGTCGTCGGTGTTGACGTCGAACCGCCGGTCGTCTCCTGCGAGGTGCCGGCGGCGGTGGCGATCATCAGCACGGCATCGGCCCAACCGCTCGGCGGTTGCAGCCAGACCTTGCCGGCGGCGCTGACGGTACCGGCGGCCTTGGTCTCGCCGCTGTCGGGGTTCCACCAGGTCGCGGTGAGCGTCCCCGTGGCGTGGAGAGCACCGGTCGCGATGGTGGCGCCGCTGGCGTCCGGGTAATAGACGTAGAGCGCGCTGCCGTCGGAGACCCGCACCGCCGCCTTCGCGCTGTCACCCCAGCCGGCACCGCTGTCGATGATCGACTGATCGGGAACCCATTTCCACCATTCGTGGCTTTGAACCCACTGGCCGATCCGCCCGACATCTTCGGCACCGGCGTCGTCGAGGTAGGCGGTGCTGGTGTATTGCCGCCAGTTATCGGTATCGCCGTAGGTATAACCGGCGGCACCGGAAAAGAAGCTCTTGAAGACCTGGATATGGATCTGGTGCTCGGTGATCGGGCCGCCATTGTTCGGATTGTCGTAGCTGTCCTCGTACCAGTCCTCGAGGTTGATCACCGGTTTGGTCGGACTGGTCCGGTTGTAGTCCTGGCTGACCAGATTGCCGCCATCGAGAAACGGGACCTGTGTGCCGTTGGCGTCGAGCCACTGATCGCCCTGGAACCACTCTGACGACGACGTGCCGCGGCAGGCATGGAAGGTCATCAGCGTCGTCGAGTAGTCGGCATAGTGGTCGTAGTTGTTGACGCCGTTCCGACCGTCGGCGATGCCCTCGGCCATCGCGCGTGTCTCCTCGGCGTCGCTGCCCCAGCCGCCGTTGTCCTGGCCGAGGCCGAAGATGACGTTGTCCTTGCCCTTGAACACCTCGCCAATCAGCCGGCCGTACTCATAGGCTTCGGCCAGCGAGTGCACCGGGTTCATGCTGTCGGCGCGGATCGGATCGCCGACCACGACCATGATCTGCAGATGACGCGACGCCGCCTCGTCGGCGATCCACTGCCAGCGCTGCCAGTACGCCTGATTGAAGTGCGTGGGATCGTGATTGATGAACGGCGAATTGTTGTTGGCGTCGACGGTTCCCCACGCCGGCGCGTCGGCGTCGCCATACCAGCTCCGGCTCAGCAGCACCTGGATGACGGTGAAGCCCTTCTCGGCCCGATCGGCCAAAATCTCTTTAACCTGAGCATCCGAGTGGTTATTGAGCACCCACTCCGTGTCGCCAAGATAAAGAAACGGTGATCCATCCTTAGTAAGATAATGACCAGTGGCTTGTATACTTGACATCCTGGATTTCCCTTCCTGTTACCGTCAAGGAAATCCCGCGGAATGTTGCTATAGACCTCGCCCAAGAGCGCGACACTATTCCTGCAAATATTTCTATATTGCGTATGGTTTTTGTGGTGGCCGCCGCGATGAGCTCTTGCTTTCCTGGGCTCGTCATTCGAGGGTAGACAGAGATGTTTAACAAAACGTTGATGAGACGGTGCGGCTGAGGCGAGAGTGCCGCCCGCGCGCGGCCTCGCGGCTCGCCCCGCGCCGGCGCGCTCGGCCATGGTTTTCAATTCGAGAAGGAGCGCGTAGCGCCGGACCGCCGGTGCGGCCCCCTGGTTGGAGACGAACGGATGGTTCTAGCCGTCGACTGGATCGAACCAAGAGGCATAGGATTAGTGGACGGTATGGTCACATGCTTGCGAGAGATGGCGGGAAGTGCACAGTACTGTCTGTGCATTCGATAAACGGCATCGATCGTACGAGTTGAGGAACTGAGCATGGCGGAGCCACGCGACGCGAGCGACAAGCCGCTCGAATACGAATACGCTATCGATGCCTGTGACGTGTTCGACAAGGAACGCTTGCAGAAGTATCGCGACAAGCGGCGGCAATGGCTGGACTGGCTCGAAGGTGACAGGCACCACGCAATCTGGCACCAGATCTTGGCGATGTTGTGGAATGACGCCGTGTTCCGGATGATCGACAAGTCACGTGAAATTGCACGCCGGACACAGGAGCCGTCGTGTGCCTCATCAATCCCCTCATTTAAGCGATGTTTGCAATTGGGGTGGTGAGCGGTT
>CAYNYW010000031.1:0-36361 GCA_964401555.1 uncultured Defluviicoccus sp. | reverse complement strand
GGAGAAGAAGAACGACAGGTTCGGCGCGAAGTCGTCGATGTGCATGCCGCGCGCCAGATAGGCCTCGACGTAGGTGAAGCCGTTGGCCAGCGTGAACGCGAGCTGGCTGATCGGGTTGGCGCCGGCTTCCGCGATGTGATAGCCGGAGATCGAGACCGAGTAGAAGTTGCGCACCTGGTGATGGACGAAGAATTCCTGGATGTCCGCCATCATCTTGAGCGCGAACTCGGTGGAGAAAATGCAGGTGTTCTGGCCCTGATCCTCCTTCAGGATGTCGGCCTGCACCGTGCCGCGGACGTTCTTGAACACCCACGCGCGCACCTTGAGCGCTTCCTCCTCGGTGGGGCGCCGGCCGTTCTCCGCCTCGAAGCGGTCGATCGCCTGATCGATGGCGGCGTTGAAGAACATCGCCAGGATCGAAGGCGCCGGGCCATTGATGGTCATCGACACCGAGGTGCGCGGATCGCACAGATCGAAGCCGTCGTAGAGCGCCTTGATGTCGTCGAGCGTGGCGATCGAGACGCCGGAGTTGCCGATCTTGCCGTAGATGTCGGGCCGCTCGTCCGGATCGAAGCCGTAGAGCGTGGCCGAGTCGAAGGCGGTCGACAGCCGCTTGGCTTCGGAATCGCGCGAAAGGTACTTGAACCGGCGGTTGGTGCGGAACGGATCGCCTTCGCCCGCGAACATCCGGGTCGGGTCCTCGCCCTCGCGCTTGAACGCGAAGACGCCCGCGGTGTACGGGAAGGCGCCGGGCACGTTTTCCTTCAAGAGCCAGCGCAGAATCTCGCCGTCGTCCTCGTAGCGGGGCAGCGCCACCTTCGGGATGCGGCTGCCCGAGAGCGAGGTGTGCGCGAGCTTGGTGCGGGTCTCCTTGTCGCGCATGCGCACGACGTAGTCGTCGCCGGAGTAGGCGCTGACCACCGTCGGCCACATCTCCAGCAACTTGCGGCAGCGCGAGTCCTGGGCCTTGTCCTTTTCGGTCAGCAGATCGGCCACTCCTGCGGCGTCCTTGTTCGACGCATGCAGCATGCGCTTGGTTTCGCGCAGGGCCTGGCGCTCGCGGGCGGTCTTGACCTCGCGGCCGACGGCGCGGTGGTAGCCGCGCACGGCATCCGCGATCTCGGCGAGATAGCGCCGACGCGGTGCCGGCACGATGCCGGCGCCGGCATCCGACGCCCGGGTGGTCACCGCAGGCGCGCTACTCCGCCAGCGGCCCAGGCTCTTGGCCTCGAACTCATCGATCAGGTAGCGGTACAGCGCGGTGACGCCCAGATCGTTGAAGCGGGCCGCGATGGTGCCGAACACCGGCATTTCGTCGACCGGCTTGGTGAACGCCTCGCGGTTGCGCTGCAACTGCTTGGCGACGTCGCGCAAGGCGTCGAGCGCGCCCTGACGATCGAACTTGTTGATAGCCACCACGTTGGCGAAGTCGAGCATGTCGATCTTTTCGAGCTGCGAGGCGGCGCCGAATTCGGGCGTCATCACGTACAAGGAGAGATCGACGTAGGGCACGATGCCGGCATCGCCCTGGCCGATGCCCGGCGTCTCGACGATAACCAGATCGAAGCCGGCCGCCTTGCACGCCGCGATCATGTCGGTCAGCGACGCCGGCACCTCCTGGCCGGTGTCACGGGTAGCGATCGAGCGCATGTAGACGTTCGGTGCCTCGATGGCGTTCATGCGGATGCGATCCCCCAACAGCGCGCCACCGGTCTTGCGCCGCGACGGATCGATGGCGATGATCGCGATCTTCGGCTCGCCCGAATGAAGGCGGAAGCGCCGCACGATCTCGTCGGTCAAGGACGACTTGCCGGCGCCGCCGGTGCCGGTGACGCCGAGCACCGGGACGACGCCGCGGCGATGCGCGAGCGCATGCAACTCGTCGCGGCGCGCCTCGTCGAGCGTGCCTTCCTGCAGGGCGGTGAGCACGCGCGCCAGATCGCGGGTGTTGCCGTCTGCGAGGCGATGGAAATCGGCGGGCAGCGCCGCAGACAATGCGAAATCGCAGGTCTGCATCATGTCGTCGATCATGCCTTGGAGGCCGAGGCGGCGGCCGTCTTCCGGGGTGTAGATGCGCGCCACGCCGTAGGCGTGCAGTTCCACGACCTCTTCGGGCACGATCACGCCGCCGCCGCCGCCGAACACCTTGATTTCGGCGCCGCCGCGGTCGCGCAGGAGATCGAGCATGTACTTGAAGAACTCCATGTGCCCGCCCTGGTACGAACTCAAGGCGATACCCTGGACATCCTCCTGCAGGGCCGCGGTCACGATCTCGTCGACCGAGCGGTTGTGGCCCAGGTGAATGACCTCGGCGCCGGCGCCCTGCAGCACGCGGCGCACGATGTTGATCGCCGCGTCGTGGCCGTCGAACAGGCTGGCGGCGGTGACGAAGCGGATCGGGTTGCGGTACTTGCCCTTGCCACGCGCCGGCTCGGGCTGGGTGGCCGTCGGGTTTTCGAGAACAGCGGCGTCGTCAGGCACAAGCCCCTCCCAAATCTAGAATTGATCCTCGGCCAGGCTCATCACCGAGCCCGAGCCGTCGCAGACGATGCGGGCGAGTGCGTCGATCTGCGGCATGGTTTGCTCGGCGTAGAAGCGTGCCGTCGCGATCTTGGCGGTCAGGAACGCCGGATCGCCCCGGCCGGCGTCGAGCATCGCCTTCGCCGCCAGCGCCGCACGCGCCATCTGGAAGCCGCCCACCAGCGCGCCCATCAGCTTCAGGACATGGAACGAGGCGGCGGCCGGCAACCGGGGATCGCTCTGCGCCTGGGCCAGCAGCCAGTCGACCACGCCGGACGCCGCATCGACGCCCTTGCGAAGCGCCGATCGCAGCACGGCGCACGCCGGCTCGGCATTGGCGGCGAGCGCCGGATCGAGGGCGCGGATCTCGCTCAAGAGCACACCGATCCCGGCGCCGCGATCGCGGATGATCTTGCGGCCGACGAGGTCGTTGGCCTGGATCGCGGTCGTCCCTTCATAGATGGTGGTAATCCGGGCGTCGCGGAAATGCTGGCAGGCACCGGTCTCCTCGACGTAGCCCATGCCGCCGTGCACCTGGACGCCGAGCGAGCTGAGTTCGACCGCCAGCTCGGTATTCCAGCCTTTGACGATCGGGATCATCAGATCGAGCCGGGTCTGATGGTAGGCGCGCACGGCTTTTTCCGCGTGCCGGTGCGCGAAGTCGATGGAGCGGCCGGCGGCGTAGGCGACCGCCCGCATCGCCTCGATCTCGGCCTTCATGCGCATCAGTTTGCGCCGCACCGCCGGGTGATGGATGATCGGCTGCCGCTCCTTGCCGCTGGCGCCGATGGGGGTGCCCTGGACGCGCTCGCGCGCATACTCGCGCGCCTGCTGATACGCCCGCTCGGAGATGCCCAGGCCCTGGAGGCCGACGGAGAAGCGGGCGAGGTTCATCATCACGAACATGTATTCGAGGCCACGATTCTCCTCGCCGACCAGATAGCCGACGGCGCCGCCCTTGTCCCCGAACGACATCACCGCCGTCGGGCTCGCGTGGATGCCGAGCTTGTGTTCGAGCGAGACGCACTTGACGTCGTTGAGCTTCCCCTGCCCGCCGTCGGCCGCGTCCAGCACCTTGGGCACCACGAACAAGGAGATGCCCTTGACCCCCGCAGGCGCATCGGGCAGCCGCGCCAGCACCAGGTGGATGATGTTTTCCGTCAGGTCGTGGTCGCCGTAGGTGATGAAGATCTTCTGGCCGGTGATCCGGTAATGGTCGCCTGCGCGCTCGGCGCGGGTCCGCACCGCGGCCAGATCGGAGCCGGCCTGCGGCTCGGTGAGATTCATGGTCCCTGTCCACGCGCCGCTTACCATCTTCGGCAGGAACCGCGCCTTGAGCGCTTCGGAACCATTGAGCGCGATCGCCTCGATCGCGGTTTGTGTCAGCATCGGGCACAAGGCGAACGCCATGTTGGCGCCGTTGACCATTTCCTGGATTGCGGCATTGACCAGCCACGGCAGGCCCATGCCGCCATAGTCGGCCCCGCAGACCGACCCGTTCCAGCCACCCTCGATGAAGGTCTGATACGCCTGCTTCCAGCCATCCGGCGTCTTCACATGGCCCTCGATCAGCCGCGAGCCCTGGCGGTCGCCCTCCTGGTTCAACGGGGCCAGCACCTCGCCCGTCAGCTTTCCGGCCTCTTCAAGCACCGCGGCGACGAGGTCCGGCGTCGCCTCTTCGAGACCGGGCAAACGCGCCGTCTCCTCGATCGCGCACAATTCCTCGATGACGAAGCGGATGTCGCGCAATGGGGCGGCATAGGTGGTCATGACGTCTCTTTCTCCCTGATCCTCGGTCTTGCCTTGATCCTCGCCTGAATGCCCGCGCCAGCGCCCGGCATCCACCTAAAAGCGGCATCCACTCAAATAGAGGCGCCACCGCCCTGACAGCCGGCATATCCGGCGTTCAAAGCGGCGCCTCGTGCTGCCGGCGATCAAAATTGCACCGGCGCGTGACAATGCTGATCTCGTAGCCGCCCGCCGTTTCCAGACTATTCGGTGAATGTATCAAATTGTAACACGGAACCACGGCAAGGCGTTTCCTTTTGAACGTCGGGACCGTAGTGCCTATTTGTCTTGGCGGAAGCGCCCGTGCGCGCCGTTTTGTGCTGGAAGGAGCACGAGCGCGTTCGTGAGGGCGATGACCCGATGAGACGAGCGGCGCGCGAATACGCTTGTCACAGTACTCCGCCCTTGATCGCGTCGTCGAGGAGAAGGCACGATGCCGACCGTTGATCCGTTTGCATCCGCCAGCCACGCGCTCCTGCAGGCCGGTCTCGACCATATCGACCAGGGGATCTCGGTGTTCGACGGCGCCCTGCGGCTGATCGGCTGGAACCGTCGCTTTCTCGACCTGCTCGGCTATCCCGAAGCGCTGGTGTTCAGAGGGGCGCACTACGAGCAGTTGGCGCGTTTCGACGCCCTTGCCGGCGAGTATGGCGAGGGCGACCCCGACGCATTGATCGCGGCGCGGATCGCCGACGCCCGACGCCAGCAAACGCAGGCGGTCGAACGGACGCGCGCCAACGGCACCATCCTCGCCATCCGCAGCGAGCCGCTGCCCAGCGGCGGCTTCGTCGCCGTCTACACCGACGTCACCGAGCAGCGCCGGTTCGAGCGGCTGATCTGCGAGCAGAACGAGGACCTCGAACGCCGGGTCGAGGACCGCACCGCCGAGCTCAAGGCCGCGCACGACGGGCTCCTGGGGGCGGTCGCCAAGCAGAAGGAAATCGCCGAGGAACTGAGCCGCAGCCAGTCGCGCCTGCATCTGGTGACCGACAGCCTGCCGGCCGGCATCGCGTATTGGGACAAGAACCTGCGCTGCCTGTTCGCCAACAAGCGGTTCGCCGCGGCCTTCGGCTTCGAGAAGGCCGACATCGTCGGCCGCGATGCGCTTTCCGTCGTCGGCCAGAAGACGCTCCTCGAACTCGGCGCCTACATCGAGCGCGTGCGCGCGGGCGAAAGTGTCACCTTCGAGTACCAAACGACGCTCGGCGCCGACCGGGCGGCCACGATCCGCACCTGGCTGGTGCCGGAGCTGCACGGTCACAACGACGTCGCCGGCTTCTTCATCCTTTCCCTCGACATCACCCGCCAGAAAGCGGCGGACACCGCGATCCTCCAGGCGGCGAAGATGGAGGCGATCGGCCAGCTCTCCAGCGGGATCGCCCATGACTTCAACAACCTCCTGACGGTGGTGCTCGGCAATCTGGTGCCTTTGCGCGAGCGTTTGAGCGATCTGGCGCTGACCCGCGAATTCGTCGAGCCGGCGATCGCGGCTGCGCACCGCGGCGCCGACCTGACGCAGCGGCTCCTGAGCTTCGCGCGGCGACAGGCGCTGGAGCCGAAGGCGGTCGACATTGAGGACCTTGTCGCCGGCATCGTCCGGCTGTTCCGTCGCTCCCTGCCGTCGGATATCGAGATCGCGACGGCGACCAAGGGAAATCCCTACCCGGCGCTTGTCGATCCGCACCAGCTCGAAAACGCGCTTCTCAACCTGGCACTCAATGCCCGCGATGCGATGCCGCGGGGCGGCCGGCTCAAGTTCGAGACCACCTTCGAGCATTTCGACACGCTGGCCGCCCTGCACCACGGCGTCGAGCCCGGCGACTACGTGCAGATCTCCATCGAGGATTCCGGGGACGGCATGGACGACCATACCCGCGCCCGGGTGTTCGAGCCGTTTTTCACGACCAAGGAGGCCGGCCGTGGCAGCGGCCTCGGCCTGAGCATGGTCTACGGCTTCGTCAAGCAGTCGCACGGCGCGGTTGCCATCGACAGCGCGCCCGGCCGCGGCACGCGCGTCTCGATCCTGCTACCCCGCGCGGTGGCCTCGACCGGCCCGGCGCCCTCGCTGGTCTCGCTCGACGATTTCCGCGCCGCCGGCAACGAGCTCGTGCTGCTGGTCGAAGACGACGCCGACGTGCGCGTCGTCGTCCGCCGCCAGCTCATGGACTTAGGATTCCGCCTCGTCGAGGCAACCAACGCCCACGACGCGCTCGATCTGATCGAGCGTGTCGGCGAGTTCACCATGCTGGTCACCGATGTCGTCATGCCCGGCTCGCTGACCGGCATCGACCTCGGCAACCGCGCCCGCCACCTGCGGCCGGGCCTCAAGATCGTGTTGATGACCGGCTATGCCGGCCGCGATCGGGTCCGCGAGCTCGACCACTGTCCGTTCCCCGTGCTGCGCAAGCCGTTCGACCGCCGGCAGCTCGCAGCCGCGATCGAAGCCGCCGCAGCGTAGGGAGTACGGCGAAGGTCTCCCGCACCGCGGCACGTCCGTGCTATGGAAGGGCCGGCCGGGGTGTGCCGCAAGCGTCACCGCCACGGCCGAAGCGCGGGCGAGCATGAAAGACGATGACGACGATGGCTGCCGACGAGCAAATCTGGGTTCTTTACGGAAAGATCCACCGGGCGACGGTGACCGACGCCGATCTGCACTACGAGGGCTCGATCAGCATCGATCGCCGGTTGATGGATCTCGCCGGGTTTCTGCCGCACCAGATGGTGCAGGTTTACAACATCGCCAACGGCAACCGCTTCGAGACCTACGTCATGGAAGCGGCGCCACAGTCGGGAACCATCCAGATCAACGGCGCCGCCGCCCACTTGGCGGCCCGCGGCGATCTTGTCATCATCGCGGGCTACGCATGCATGCCGCGTGAGAAGGCCAGGTCCTGGCGGCCACACATCGTCTCCGTTGACGCCGACAACCGGCCCCGGCCGGCGGTCTGAGGCGCGCGGCGGAACCCCGATCGGTGGGATCGCCTTCCCGCCGGCGGTGGGTCAAGCCGGGGGCGAACGTCGATGTCCTACGATCCCAGGCTCGTCTTTGTCGTCGAAGACCAGGCGGACGTCGGCCGCGTGGTGTGTCGTGCGCTCGAAGAGCAGGGCCTGCGCACGGAATACTTCGCGCGCGCCCGCGCCTTCCTGATGCGCTTGAACAGCGTCAAGCCCGCGCTGTGCATTGTTGATCTGGGCCTGCCCGACGCCGACGGCCTGAAGGTGGTGCGTGCGGTGCAGGACGAGCACGGCGTGCCGGTGATCATCCTGACCGGGCGCGGGGCGGTGATCGACCGCGTGCTCGGCCTCGAACTTGGTGCCGACGACTACGTGGTCAAACCGTTCGATGCGCGCGAACTGGTCGCGCGGGTCAAGGCGGTGCTGCGCCGGAGCGAGCGACCCGCCGCGCAGGACGGGGCGGCCGACTTCGATCTCGCCGTGTTCGGGCCATGGACCTTCGACTACAACACGCACACGCTCAGCGATCGCGGCGGCCACAAAACCGAACTCAGCGCCGCCGAGGCCCAGCTCCTAATCACCTTCCTCAAGGCTCCCAACCGCATCTTGTCGCGCGAATCGTTGCTCAACCTGCGGGCGTCGGACGAGCGCTCACCGTTCGATCGCTCCATCGATGTCCGCGTCTCGCGGCTGCGCCAAAAGCTGGAACGCGATCCCAAGGAACCGCAGTTCATCAAGACCGTATACGGCGCCGGATACATGTTTACCGCCCGGGTGGAGTGGCTGCCGAAAGGGTAAGGCCACCATCACGCGGCGACACACCCAACCCGCCCGTGGCTCAGCACACCTTCGCCCCCAGGCGAAACCATTATTCCATGTGAAAGCATTTACCGATGCGCGTCATACTGTCATCAGCCACCGCGGGCGCTTGGGTGGCGCGGGCAATGAATGCGCTTCGGGTGCCGGGGGATGGACGTCGTCTTTCTCGTCTATGGCGGAGCCAGCGTGCTGCTCGGGCTGTTGCGGCCCGGTCTGTTGTGCGCGTTGTCCCTGCATTCCTACAATTATGAGAGCTACTTCGGCTCGGAGCCGCTGATCGGCGTCGTGCTGGTCTGCCTGATCCCGCTCATCGGGCTCATTTACGCCGTCATCAGGAAGGAAGGCGGCCTGCATCTGATCGACGGCCTGTTCGCCCTGTTCACCTTGAGCTTCCTGGTGATGGCCCTGCGCAGTCCGGAGCCGGGTGCCGCCGGCGAGGCGGTCGGCAAGTACGCAGCAACCTGCGCCGCAATGTACTTCGCGCCCCGCTTTCTGTTCGCCAAGTATCGGGAGTACAACGCCTTCGCGCGGGATTTCTGGATCTCGTTCGTGACCCAGGCAATCCTGTTTGCGCTCATCGCCGACGCCCCCGAGGGGATCGAGCGCACCTCGATCGGCGAAGGTAATGCATTCGGCTTCGGCGTCTCGCTCAACATCGCGCTGTCGCTGGTCGTCGGCTACCTGTTGTCGCGCCGTGACTGGCTGCTCAGCGCGATCAAGCCCTTCGATCTGATTGTCCTCCTCATCGTGCTCGGCGGGTTGTGCTATGCGACCTTCCTCAACGGCACACGCAGCGCGTTCATCGGCACCGTCACCGCGGCGGTCATCGTCTCCGCGGCGCTGCTCTGGCGACGCTGCGCCGGACTTGGCTTCCTGGTAAGGCTGGGCGCGGTCGGTGCCTACCTCGTGCTGATCTTCAGCATCGTCATCGGTTCTGCGGCGGTGGTCTCCAGCCTCGGACCCGACGTGCTGAGCGATCGTATGAAGTACCCGATCCTGAAGCTCGCCAACACCATGCTGCTGCACGAGGTCTATCCGCTACACGACCTCGAGGGGTCGTCGGGGCGCACCGAATACTATGCCGACGCCTGGGAGATGGTGCGCCGCTCGCCCGTGCTCGGCCAGGGTCTGGGCGGCTTCGCCAGCGCGACCGAACCCTATTCGGTCGGCCTGAACGGGCCGAGCCATCGCGTCGTCGAGAACATGCTCCTGGAACTCCTGGTCGAAGGCGGGCTGTTCACGCCGCTGCTTTTTCTCCTCTTTGTCTTCGCAGTCGTCCTGGTCGGCCTGCGCCAGATCAGGGACGCACCCGGCCGGACCGCGTCGCGGGTGTTTCTGACGCTTGCCCTCGGCAGCTTCACCATGCTGCAGCTTGGCGGCACGCTGCTGATCGCCAAGGACCTGTTCTTCGCGCTCGGCACTCTGGTCGGCACCGAGATCGTGCGTTCACGCCGCCTGCATCGCAGGCATCGCCGCCGCACGGCCGTTGTCCACCCGCCCGCGGAGGACACAGAGACAGCCCCAGCAGCGTAGTCCCCGGCGCACACGGTGCGTACGCGACGCGTGGTTCCTTCGCGAGACAATCGCCATTCGCGGTTATTCCTGCGTGTTTTCCCCGCCCGCACGGCTGCGGCCGCCGTGCACGTCCGGCCTTGACAGTCCCGGGGAGGCTGACTAGATCGTTGGCACTCACCGCATTAGAGTGCTAATAGGCAGGCCTCATTCGGGTCAAATTCCAATCCAGAGGAGGGCAGACGATGAAATTTCGACCGCTGCACGATCGCGTGGTAGTCAAGCGCGTCGAGCAGGAAGAAAAGACCAAGGGCGGCATCATTATTCCCGATACCGCCAAGGAAAAGCCGCAGGAAGGCGAAGTCATCGCGGTCGGTCCGGGCGGACGCGGCGAGGATGGCAAGCTGATCCCGCTCGATGTCAAGGCCGGTGACCGTGTGCTGTTCGGCAAGTGGTCCGGCACCGAGGTCAAGATCGAGGGTGAAGAACTCTTGATCATGAAGGAGTCGGATCTCCTCGGCGTCATCCAGAACTAAGCGGCACCCACTGACGAACAAGGACGGGAGAGTTACCAGCCATGGCTGCAAAGGATGTGAGGTTCGGCACCGACGCGCGGGCGAAGATGCTGCACGGCGTCGACGTGCTCGCCAACGCGGTGAAGGTCACGCTCGGACCCAAGGGCCGCAACGTCGTGCTCGATAAGAGCTTCGGCGCGCCCAGGATTACCAAGGACGGCGTCACCGTCGCCAAGGAAATCGAACTCGGCGACAAGTTCGAGAACATGGGCGCGCAGATGGTGCGCGAGGTCGCGTCCAAGACCTCTGACGAGGCCGGTGACGGCACGACGACGGCGACCGTGCTGGCGCAGGCCATCGTGCGCGAAGGCGCCAAGGCGGTGGCCGCCGGCATGAACCCGATGGATCTCAAGCGCGGCATCGATATCGCCGTGGAAGCGGTGATCAACGAGCTGAAGTCGCGCTCGAAGGTCGTTTCTTCCAACGAGGAAATCGCCCAGGTCGGCACCATTTCCGCCAATGGCGACCGCGAGATCGGCAACATGATCGCGCGCGCCATGGAGAAGGTCGGCAAGGAAGGCGTGATCACCGCCGAAGAGGCGAAGAGCCTGTCGTCGGAGCTCGAGGTGGTCGAGGGCATGCAGTTCGACCGCGGCTACACCTCGCCCTACTTCATCACCAATGCCGAAAAGATGACCTGCGAACTGGAGAGCCCGTTCGTTCTCATCCACGAGAAGAAGCTCTCCGGATTGCAGCCGCTCCTGCCGGTGCTGGAGCAGGTGGTGCAGTCGACCCGGCCGCTCCTGATCATCGCCGAAGACATCGAGGGCGAGGCGCTGGCGACACTGGTCGTCAACAAGCTGCGCGGCGGCCTCAAGGTCGCGGCGGTCAAGGCGCCGGGCTTCGGTGACCGCCGCAAGGCGATGCTGGAAGACATTGCGGTCCTGACCAGCGGCGAGGTCATCTCCGAGGACCTCGGCATCAAGCTCGAAAACGTCAACCTCGATATGCTGGGCACGGCGAAGAAGATCGTCATCACCAAGGAAGAGACGACGATCATCGAAGGCGCCGGCAACCATGACGACATCAAGGGTCGCTGCAACCAGATCCGCAAGCAGATCGAGGAAACCACGTCCGACTACGACCGCGAGAAGCTGCAGGAGCGCCTTGCCAAGCTCGCCGGCGGTGTCGCCGTGATCCGCGTCGGCGGTGCGACCGAGACCGAGGTCAAGGAGAAGAAGGACCGGGTCGAGGACGCGATGCATGCGACCCGCGCCGCGGTCGAGGAAGGCATCGTGCCGGGCGGCGGCGTCGCCCTGCTCTACGCCTCGAAGGGCCTCGGCACGCTGTCCGCGACCAACGACGACCAGAAGATGGGCGTCGACATCGTGCGCCGCGCCCTGCAGTGGCCGTGCCGGCAGATCGCCGAGAACGCCGGCGTCGATGGCGCCGTGGTCGTCGGCAAGCTGACCGAGACGACGGACGTCAACCTGGGCTTCGACGCCCAGAGCGAGAAGTACGTCGACATGTTCAAGGCCGGCATCATCGACCCGACCAAGGTCGTGCGCACCGCGCTGCAGGATGCGGCGTCGGTGGCGGGCCTCCTGATCACCACCGAGGCGATGGTCGCCGAGAAGCCGGAGAAGAAGGCACCGCCGATGCCGGGCGGCGCCGGCGGCATGGGCGGCATGGGTGACATGGACTTCTAGGTCCACCCACCCGTTCGCCACAGTTTACGGAGGCCGCGGCACACGCGCCGCGGCCTCTTTGCATTCGCCGAGGCGGGTGCTAGCCTTTCTTGAGCATAGAGCGTAGTCTCGGGCGTAAAGCGTAGGCGCAACGGGCGAAAACCAAGCTCGTGGATCGCGAACCACTCGACCTATGACTTGGTGGTGCGATGCCTTCGGATGGGATTAATCCACTGGCATCGAACCACGAGGGTGCGCACGCTGCTTGGCGTTGTTTGCGGCAAGGACGGCCCGCAAATGGAAAACAACTCGAAGGCGAAGTCCTGGGCCATCGGCGCCGCCGTAGTCGGCGTCATCACGAGCATCATCACCAATGCGGCGTCCAACTATTTTGCCGAACGCGACAAGCTTGATGCTGAACGCCGAGATCGACGCGTCGAGGCCTACACCGAGTTCGCCTCCGGCCAGGCGCTGCGTCAGACGGGATACTTGAGACTCTATTCATTGATAGCCGAAATGGAAACTGCCGTCGGCGCAACGACCGATCGCCGGCCGGGCGACAGCGATGATCCCCTTGCATACGCCAAAGAGCTTGTCAGCCTGATCGATGATGCCGAGTCCAGAACGAGATATGGGGAGCGTCTGCAGGGCGTTACCAAATCTTTGGAGGAAGCGTCCGAGAAATTCACGC
The DNA here is from genome assembly GCA_964401555.1 of uncultured Defluviicoccus sp. Lineage (GTDB taxonomy): Bacteria > Pseudomonadota > Alphaproteobacteria > Rhodospirillales > Defluviicoccaceae > Defluviicoccus. Next base: position 23,873 of record CAYNYW010000031.1, on the reverse strand, counting down.
GATCGGCTTTCAAGATCGGCGTTTACGGCGATAGCGCGGTCATCACGTCGATCGCGCACTACTTCCGCGCGTTTGTGCACCAGGGGGCGCCTTGCCAGGGGAGCCGTGCCAAGTGGATCGCCGATGCGGCCAACTACCAGTCCATTCGCAACGATGCCGTAGGTGGTTCTGCGCGCCAGCGAGCGAGCAACGAAGACATCATCACGCTGGTCTTCGGCTGCGAGATCCCTTCCGCCGACGGTTGAAAGACGCTCTGAACCGCCCGCCTGTCACGCAAGCGGCGGCGACATCTCGGGTTACGTGGCAGGCTTATTGCTCGGGCGCGGGGCTTGCGTGCAAGGCGATCAGGCGACGCCAAGCAGGAGGGGAGCCGCACCATTGCGGCTGAGCGTCAACAACGACGGCAGGCGCCGGTCCGTGGCCAGCATCGGCTTGCCCAGGAGGTAGCCTTGCGCCACGTCGCAGCCGAGGGTACGCAGGCGAGACAAGATTTGCGGATTTTCAACACCTTCGGCGACGACCTTGAGGCCGAGGTTGTGGGCGAAGTCGATGGTGGACTGGACGATGCGCGCATGCTTCTCGCGTTCGAGCATGTGCAGGACGCAGGACTTGTCGATCTTCAGCTCACTGACCGGCATGCTCATCAGGTGCGAAATCGACGTAAAGCCGGTGCCGAAATCGTCGATGGACAACCGCACCCCCAGCGCCGCCAGCGCTTCCGCGACCGCGAGGGCCTGATGCAGGTTGCGCCACAGGGCACTCTCGGTGATCTCCAGCGTCACCCTTTGCGGCTCGACCCGCCAGCGCGCGAGCGCCTCGGCCACCAATTCAGGCAGCCGCGGGTCCTGCAGGTTCTGCGCCGAGACGTTGAGTGCCAACGTCAGCTCGATGCCCTGCGCCCGCCAGGCCGCGATCTGACGCAAGCCGAGATCGAGGGTGAGCGCGGTCAGCGGGCCGATCAGGCCGGTGCGCTCCGCCTCGGTGACGAATTCCGCCGGCGTGACGGCACCGTACTCGTCGTGGTGCCAGCGGGCGAGCGCCTCGACCCCGGTAATCCTGCCGCTCTCCAGATCGAGCTTCGGTTGATACATCAAGAAGATGCGCTGCTGGTCGATGGCCTTGCGCAGCTCGCCCCTCAGCATCAGGTTCTGCACGCAGTTGCTGTCCTGCGCGGGGTCGTACAGGCTGACGCCGAGTTGCTCGCGCTTGGCGGCGTACATCGCGACATCGGCGTATTGCAGCAGTCGGTCCTTGTCGGTGGCATGCTGCGGGTAGAGCGCGATCCCGGTGCTAACCGCGACGTCGAAGGGCAGACCGTTCAGCTCGAAGGGATGGGTGAGCGTATCGAGAAGGCGCTTGGTCAGATCCCAGGCATCCGCCTCGCTGCCGACGTGCGGGAACAAAACCGCGAATTCATCGCCGCCCAGCCGCGCCACGGTATCGCACTTGCGCACGGCCTCGCGCAGCCGCGCCGCCACGTCGCGCAGCAACTGATCGCCGGCATGGTGACCGAGCGTATCGTTGACCTCCTTGAACCGGTCGAGGTCGAGGAGAAGAACGGCGAGCGGCTCGCCGCACCGGTCCGCCGCCCCGATCGCGTGTTCGAGACGATCGTCGAACAAGATCCGGTTAGGCAGGCCGGTCAGCGCATCGTGCAATGCCTGATGGCGCAGCGCGTCCTGTTGCCGGCGCCGCTCGGTGATGTCGCGCACGATGGCGACGTAAATATGCTCGCCGCCAATCACGATGGTGCCGATGTTGATCTCGACCGGAAACGTACTGCCGTCGTCGCGCAGCGCCGTCGCCTCGAGATCGCGCTGCACCGGCCCGCTCGCCACCAGTGCCGGGCCCAGCCGGTCCGCTCCATCGGACAACAACGAAGCCAGCGCGTTGCCACGCAGATCCTCGATGTCGCGCCCGAACAACCGCGCCAATCCGTCGTTGGCGGCCTCGATCCGGCCATCGGCCGCGATGATCGCGATCGCGTCGAAGCTGTTCTCGAACACGCCCTTGATCAGGGCGTCGGCGCGATTGAGCCGCAGCGCATTGATCATTGCGAGATCGGCCGCATGCTGGCGCGACAGGTCGTTGAAGCGCGCGAGGTATGCTGCGAGCCCGGTTCCCTTTCGCGTCGCGGTGCTGCCGAGGCCGGCCATGATCATCGAAGGCGACCGCCCTGTCCCGCGCGCTCAGCGCTCGCCACGCCAGCGGCCGACCACCCGGTCGAGCAACGATGCCGATCCGGTATCTTCCTGCCAGGCTTTGGAGAACTTCGCCGTCGTTCCGTGTGGCAATTGGTGGGGTGGCAAAGCGTCGAAGCGCACCCGCGCCGGCACCGCGATCCCCTCGCCGACGACGACCGCCTCGCCGTTGCGTAGCGACGGCAGGAAGTCGAACAGGCCGCCGCCCCAGTCCGGCAACATGGCGCGGACGAAATCCTGGTCGGCCTGGCTGCTCAGACGCAGCGCCAGCACCGTGTTGCACTGACTGAGCGCGCTGATGGCGAGATCGGCGGGACGCTGGCTGATGATACCGAGCGAGACGCCGTACTTGCGGCCTTCCTTGGCGATCCGCGACAAGATGCGCTTGGCGGGCGCAAAGCCGCGCTGGCCATCGGCCGGAAGGTAACGGTGTGCTTCCTCGCAGACCAGCAGCACGGGCAGCGAGCGGTCGCTGTAGGCGGCGAGGTCGAAGGTGATGCGGCCCAGGACGGCGACGACGATGTTCAGCACCTCGGACGGCACCGCCGAGAGATCCATGATCGTCATCGGCTTGCCGGCAACCGGCATGCGGAAGATGCGCGCGAGGATCTTCGCCATGTTGTCGTAGATGGCGATGCCGCCGAACATGAAACCGTAGCGGCAATCCGAACGGAGCGCATTGATCTTGGTCTTCAGGTTCAGAAACGGCGCGATGTTCTTGCTCTGGGCGAGCTTGCCGGCCTCGACCTCCAGCAGGGCCAACAGATCCGTCATCTTGTAGGGCAGAGGCGTGTTGACGGTAACCTGGCCCGCCTTTTCGGCATTCCCGGGGAAGCCGAGCTTGGCCTTGACGACGAGATCACCCAGGATCGCCGCCTCGCGCAGGAGCTCGCCGTCGCCGGCCACCTCGCCGAGCACGACGGCGCATAGTTCTTCGAAGCTGTACAGCCAGTACGGCAGCTCAAGCGTGCTTGAATCGATGATTTCGGCGCAATCCGAAAACGCCGCCGAATACTCGTTGTGCGGATCGAGCACGACCACGTGCGCATTGCGGTGTGCTTCGAGGACGCGGCGCAGGATCAAGGCCGTCGCGCACGACTTGCCCGAGCCGGTGGCGCCCAGAACGGCGAAGTGCTTGCCGAGCAGAAGGTCGGGCACCAGATAGGCTGGGATCGAACGGTCCTGGTGGATGGTGCCGACCCGCACGCTCGATGACGACGGCCGCGCGTAGACAACGGCGAGATCACCGGCGGTCCCCAGCAGGACCCGATCCCCGACCGAAGGAAAGTACGATACCCCGCGCTCGAACGGCACGGCCGTCTTGCCGCCGACATTGAGCTCCACTTCGCCCAGCAACACGATTTCGGCAAAACGCATATCGCCGTCCGAGAGTTCCCGGCTCGGCATCGGGATCGACACCGCGGTCACCAGGCCATAGACCAGGGACGCGGGACTGGCGATCTTGACCAGTGTCCCCTTCGGCAACGCGGGATAAGCACTGCGGGTGGTGTCGCTGCGTTCCGGCTGGAGGAGCACCACGAGCTGAGAGCCCGAGACGCTGGCAACGTGGCCGATTTCTTCGTCCACCGTAAGCGAGAGGGTTCCGTCCATGGTTCCCGAGCACTGGTTGGGGCATTGTCGCTACCAGTAATACTCTAGGACACAGACGTTACCAATTTACTAACGGGCGTGAATTACTAAGTATATATTTGAATAATATACGATGATCAATGCAAGATGTTTTGGTGCAATTCACAAGAGTGTGCGCACGCCCGCACGCAGAGGTGCGCCGTCACCCGTCTCGTATCTGCGCGAGCAGCGCCACAACGAGGAGCGGCGCAGTCAGGCGATGCGGCGGGCCAGGCTCAGACCGTCGCCGATGGGCACCAGACTGAGGTCGATCCGCGCATCGGTGTGCAAGATGTCGTTGAGGGCGCGGATCGCCTCGGTGTCGGCATCATGCCGATCCGGATCGGCAACCCTGCCGCTCCACAGCGTGTTGTCGATGGCGATCAGTCCTCCCGGCCGGACCAGGCGCAGACAGCACTCGTAATAGGCGCGGTACTGCTCCTTGTCGGCGTCGATGAAGGCGAAGTCGAACCCGTCCGCTTCGCCGCTCGCGATCAGTTGATTGAGTGTCGTCAGCGCCGGCCCAAGACGGAGATCGATCCGGGCGGCGACGCCGGCCTCGGCCCAGTAGCGCTGCGCGATCGCCGTCCACTCGGCGCTGACATCGCAGGCGATCAGCCGGCCGGCCGCAGGCATGGCGAGCGCCATCACCAGGGCGCTGTAGCCGGTAAAGGTACCGACCTCGATGATCCGGCAAGCGCCGATCAGCCGGACCAGGAACGCCATAAGCTGGCCCTGTTCCGGCGAGATCTGCATGCCGGCGTTGGACAGGCGGCTGGTTTCCTCACGCAAACGCTTGAGCACCGCGGGCTCGCGCACCGAGGTAGCGAGCAGGTAGCGGTACAGCCGGTCATCGAGACTGAGCGTGCGCGCAGACACGATCCCTGCCCTCCTCTCTCACCCCTCGCCGCCGCCGGCCGGCCCGCACCGGCGCCGCCGCGCGCGCCGCGCCAATTTGGATGCGTGACGCCCGACTGCGCCCGTTGCAGCACGCCATGCCTACCATCATGAACGGCGCGCACTTCCGGCGCAAACGGATCGTCTGTCCATTCACTCCGGTGCACAAGGGGTCCGTCGACCTCCGTCGCAGAACGATGACGGAGCCGGCGAGACGGATCATGACCGCATGTCCACCACCGACCCTAGCGGCTCCGCAACCAGGCCAGGGCATCGTCGCGCTGCTCGGGCGGGAAGAAACGCACGACCGCGCGTAGCGCAATGTCGGCCAAACGCGGCTGTTCATCGGCGAACTTGGCCCCGGCAATCACCGCGACCTTGCGCACGGCATCGCCAACGGTCTTGCTGGTCACCGTGCCGAGCGTCTTGGCGCCCTTTTCCCAGCCTTCGAGATCCGCCCAGTCCACCAGCATGTTGAAACCGCCGCGCTCGCCACCGCGCAGGTGCACGCCCACGGCCGGGTATTGTGCCTGCAAGGTGTTGATCGCACCGTCGATATCTTCCTCGCTGATCATGCCGGTCATCTCGACGATGAGAATCCGATCCGCGTCATTCACCTTGAGCTTGATCATCGTCGTTCCTGCCCCTTTCCCGTCGGCGCCAACCAGCGCCGACCGCGCGCCCGAGACCACACGATACATGATAGAATAAAACCGAGTACAACGCGCGCACGCTGACCGCACTCTCGGGGAGTGTTTCGAACGCCTCGATGCGGTGCATCGCGACGTTTCATGCCGGCGTGGCTCCATCGTGGCGATGCGCCACCGCTGGGCGGCGTGGCCGGCACCACCGCACCGGTACCGTCGCTGTCCACCGGCCCGTAGAGCCCGGACGCGGTGGCAGCCGGACGTGCTACACGCCGTCGAGGGCCGCGATCTCTGTTTCGGCTGGCGCACGAGCCCCGAGGAAGCGAGGGCTGCGACGCCCCCCTCAAAAGCTCCGTGGAAGGGTCACTTACGCTGATTTGCGGCGGGCAAACAGCCCGAGCGCGCCTAGGCCCGAAAGGAGCAGCGGTGCCGCCGCAGGGATCGGTACGACAGTCGCCTGCGCAGCGCTCGTCAAGGTCACCTCGTCCGCGTAGAGAGCACCTTCGAAAAAGGCGCCCGAATTATCCGATTTGCACGTACCGCTTGCCGGCTGACACAGAACGATACCGCGCACGAAGCTATCGCCGCTTTGGGAGGCGTTACCGGTTAGGTTGAACAGCACATCAAGCGGGGTTATGCCGCCGCTGAGTACAATCTGGCTGGTGCCCGAAAGATCCAACTTGCCGGCATTGATGATGAACGTGTCTCCCGGCTGACCAGAGATGGTGAGAACACCGCTGCCGCTCAACTTGATGTCGCCCGCAGAAATAACGTTGTTCGTCGTGGTACTGGCAATGGTGCTGCCGTTGCCGAGATTACCGAGTGTTTGGGTGGCGGAGAGGCTGCGCGCTTGGTTGGCGGCATTCTGCAGGCTTGTCGCCATTGCAGACAGATCCTGGGTGACCGTTCCCCCTTGGAAGACGACGTTGTTGGACTTCGAATTGTTTGCGGTCGGATCCACAAAGAAAGTTCCAGTGATTATTGCGTCTGAAAAGTTCTGCGTGGCGCCCGGCCCAAGGTACGCGGCCCCATTAATGATGGTTTGCGGATTGCTCAACGAGAATTTTTCAGAAGTAGCAAATATTCCTAAGGGCGCACCCAAATTAATTCCATCAACCGATATTGCCGATGCAACAGATGCCGCGGATGCTGGCTGAGTCTCGAATACAGCCAACAACCCAATCGCCGCCCCTGCAACGAAAGACAAACGAATCATCGCAGTATTCCTTTTCTGATGTCCCAACGCGCTCAAGTGTACACGAAGGGTCACTCTCAGTGAACCCCCAAAAGGGCCGTAATGGATCGTGTCCGGATGCGGCACTCATACATTCGACTGTTGCTATAATATTATAGTAATATCGCCACAGTTGGCATCGGCACTCATGCCGCTCTGAATGTGCCAGGCAATTGGGATGACATGACGAATAACTATTTGACCAAAGCAGCTTTACGCCCGGCGCCGGGAACTGCAACCGGCACATCACTGGCGCCAAAGTCGGAATTGATCGTGATCGTGCCACCGCCGCTGATCAGAAGTTCGTTGAGGATAAGAATGGTATAGGGGGGGGCCGCAGCGGTACTGGTGCCGGACATCTCGACATTTTGGTCCGGCAGATAAATGGTGCCCTCGTAATACATCTCAGATTGGCCAGACAACTTGCTGGTCAATCCTTTTTCGGCATCGGGGCCTTGGAAGAAGACGAGGCCTGTGAGCGGTCCTGTTCTCGGAGCCTTAAAGTGAACGCCGCCGCCTCCCGATACGTCAATACTTGCCTTTTTTCCTGTGAAATAGAACCCGACCCCATCGCCAGTCATCGTGCTGCCGCCGCTGGTCTTGAGCGGCCCATCCTTCATGACGTACACGCCTGGCAGAAAGGTCGCGACTGCTCCGCCACTGAGTACAAGGCCCCCGCAGTAAACCCCGGGCGACAAAGTCCGCGTGCCTCCGCTGTACGTCAGCTTGTTGTGGTCGCAGCCGCCGTAGACAGGGGGAGCGAGGCCTGCCAAAGGATCGGCCATGGGCTTACAATCGGCTTGTGGTGCGGGCTCCAATGTTCCCTGGACGTCGTGGCTGCCGACCACACAGATGTTCGCTGCAATGACCGAAGAATTGCCGCTGCCGCGAAGAGCCGGCGAACCCGTGGAATTGACCCACACATCACATTCAGGCATGGAGATAGCGCTGCCGCCGCTCAACTCGACAGCCTTGGCGGCGAACGGTTCCAGCGCCAGCAGACACAAAGACGAGCGCTTGACAGCAATGGAGCGGGTGGTGACGTCAAAGTGGTCAATTCCCACCAGCTGTGAAAACCATGATGACACCGCATTGCCGGATGCAGAGGTGCGGCTGGCGGTTACGCTCACCGCATTTGGCTGGAAATCGGTCGCGGTAAATGTCCGGTGGGCGGAATCCCAGTGGCCTTGTTCGACGGTGATGGAAGCCTCCTCCACCGGGTCACCGTTTTCATCCTTGACATTGCCGCTCAGGTTCAGCGCCGCGTAATGTTTGCCGCGCTGGGCGATCGCTGCGGCGTCGTCGATACCGCTCCGGGCTACGGCAGAAAGGGCAGCGGCATCACTCGCTGTCTGCATGCGGGACTGTTGTGTCCACACGTTACCTAGGTCGACGGAAAAAGCGGCGAAGCCCAATAGGCACATCAGAACAACGGCAGCCATGATGCCGACGGCACCGCCGCGGTGATCCCAGCTTGCCTCGCCGAGCCGTCGCAGCCGGCGAACGAGAGGCTGCCGGGATAGAGAGCGTCTGAAGTCTGTCTTTTCGAGCATAAAATCTGTTCGTAAGCAAAGGATCCTGAAGCCAGGCGAGCGATCCGCCTGGCAGGCGTCTGCCACGCCTACAGCATCGACGCGAGCGATTAAGATCTGGTTAAGGAAGGGTCAACTCCACGGTTCGACCCGCCGGCCGACGGCGGCGGTCGATCACGAACGCTGGCTTGATTGGAGCAAGGTGCGCACCGTCATCGTGGACGGAGCCGATGATGAAAACGCGGAGACGGAAGATCGATGCGGCGCTGAAGATGAGGATCGTCGCGGACCCCGCCGCGGGCGGGGTGGCGGCTAGGCGAGCAGGGCGCGGGTCGCGTGAGTGACATCGGCGGCGCGCATCAGGGCCTCGCCGATGAGAAAGCAGCGCGCGCCGGCAGCCGCCATGCGGGCGAGATCGGCGGGCGTTTTGAGACCGCTTTCGCTGACCACGATGCGACCGGCGGGCACCCGCGGTGCCAGCTCTTCGGTTGTGCGAAGATCAACTGCTAATGTCTTGAGATTGCGGTTGTTGATGCCGATCACGGCGGCGTCCAACACCAGCGCGCGATCAAGTTCGCCGCGGTCATGGACCTCGAACAAGACGTCCATGCCATAGCCCACCGCCTTGGTCGCCAACGCCCGGGCGGTGGCATCGTCGAGTGCCGCGAGAATCAGCAAGATGCAGTCGGCGCCGAGCGCGCGCGATTCCGCGACCTGGTACGGCTCCAAGATGAAGTCCTTGCGCAGCACCGGCAGCGGTGCCGCGGCGCGCGCCGCTTCAAGATAGTCGTCCGTGCCCTGGAAGTAGGGCTGGTCGGTCAGCACAGAAAGGCAGGTGGCGCCACCGTCCGCATAGGCGCGGGCGAGCGCCGGTGGGTCGAAATCGGCGCGAATGGTGCCGCCGGATGGCGAGCCCTGCTTGAGCTCGGCGATCAGGCCGTAGCGCCGGGCGTCGACCGCCCGTCTCAGCGCGGCGGCGAAGCCACGCGGCGGCGCGGCACCGGCCGCGCTGGCCTCCACCGCCGCCTCGGCGCGCACCGCCTTGCGCCGTTCCACCTCGCGGCGCTTCTCGGCACAGATCGCGTCGAGGACGTCAGTCATGCGCCGGCGGGCGCCGGCGCGTTGGTGATCGCCACCACGCGCTCCAGGACGGCGCGGGCGCGGCCACTGTCGATGGTCTCGGCAGCGATCGCCACGCCATCGGCCAACCGCTCGCACCGGCCGGCCACGATCAGCCCGGCCGCGGCGTTGAACAGCGCGGCATCGCGGATGGGGCCACGCTCGCCCGCGAGAAGCGCACGCATCATGGCCGCGTTCACCGCCGCATCGCCCCCTTTCAGCGCGTCGGCGCGAGCACGGGCAAGCCCGGCATCCTCCGGCGCGACGGTGAAGCTGCGCACCTCGCCGCCCGACAGCGCGCAAACGTGGCTCTCACCGGTGGTCGTCAGTTCGTCGAGGCCGTCCGATCCGTGCACGATCCAGGCACGCTCGCACCCGAGATTGGCCAGCACGCGTGCCAGCGGCTCGACCCATTGCCTCGCAAACACCCCGGTGAACTGCCGCTTGACCTGGGCCGGATTGGACAGCGGGCCCAGCATGTTGAACACGGTACGCACGCCTAGCTCGACGCGCGGGCCGGCAACGAAGCGCATGGCGGCATGGTGGCGCGGCGCCATCAGGAAACCGAATCCGGCCTCGGCAATGGCGCGCTCGATCAGCCGCATGTCGGCTTGGATGTTGACACCAAGGGCGACCAGCACGTCGGCGGCACCGCAGCGCGAAGACAGGGCCCGATTGCCGTGCTTGGCCACCGGCACGCCGGCGCCGGCAACGATGAGCGCAGCCGCGGTCGAAATATTGAACGTGCCGGCGGCATCGCCGCCGGTGCCGACGATGTCGACGGCATCGGCCGGCGCCTGAACATGCAACGCCTTGGCGCGCATGACGCGCACGGCACCGGTGATTTCCTCGATGGTCTCGCCGCGCAGGCGCAACGCCATCAGGAAACCGCCGATCTGCGCCGGGGTCGCACCACCTGACATGATGACCGCAAAGGCGGCCTCGGCTTCTTCGATGCTTAAGGTCTCCCCCGCCGCGACTCTGGCGAGATACGGCTTGAGATCGCCGCCTCCGGCCGACGGCGCGGCGGGTTCAGTGGCGGGTGCGCTCACCTTCGCTCTCCTGTTCGAAGACGAGCCGGACGAAATTGCGCAACAGCGCCTTGCCCGCAGCCGTCTTGATGCTTTCCGGATGGAACTGCACACCGTAGATCGGCAGCTCCGTGTGCTGGAGCCCCTGAATCACGCCGTCGTCCTCGCTCTCGGCGGTGATTTCGAGGCACGCCGGCAGCCCGTCGCGGGCAACCATCAAGGAGTGGTAGCGGGTCGCCGGGAACGGGCTGGGCAATCCCGCGAAGATGCCACGGCTGCGGTGACGGACCGTGCTGATCTTGCCGTGCATCGGCTGCGGGGCGCGCACCACGTGGCCACCGAAGGCCTGGCCGATGCTCTGATGGCCGAGACAGACGCCCAGCACCGGAACGCGCGCGCGCGCGGCGCGCGCGATCAGTGTCAAGCAGATGCCGGCGCGGTCCGGATCGCAGGGACCCGGCGATAGCACGATGGCATCCGGGTGCATGGCAAGCGCCTCGTCGGGCCCCAGCGCGTCGTTGCGCCGGACCTCGATCGCGTCGTGCAACTCCCCCAGATAGTGGTAAAGGTTGTAAGTGAAGCTGTCGTAGTTATCGATAAGCAGGAACATCGGCCTTACATCTAGGCTGCAGTGTGGGGCGCACGGGCGCCGACGTGGGACCGTGGCGACGCCGCGCCCAAGCCGGCGGCGGGCCATGGTCTTCAGGGCGGGCGAGCATGCCGGCCGGGATGGCGCTCGTCAAGGAGGGTGGATGCCGCATGATCGGGACGGAGGCTGGCGCCAAACGCGCACCATGGCCGCGGGGCGCCGCGCCATGGGCGCGACGGCGGTCCTCTTCGGGCTGATCGCGGCAGGATGTGCGGCGCGCGAGGCGCCTCCACCGCCTCCACCGGCACCGCTGATCTATCTCGATTACGGCAAGGAGCCGGCAGGCGAAGCCGCCCCCGCCACCGAGGAGACCAAGGCACCCAAGGCCAAGAAGAAGGCACCACCGAAGAAGCGCTTGCGGGCCGGACCACGCCCGGCGGAACCGGCCTCCGAACCACAGGGCGGCACCGCGATCGAGCGCGAGACACGTCTGCGCATGGACCTGCAGCGGTACGACAGTGAGCTGGACGTGCTCAATCGACGGCTGGAGTCCTATGATCGCGATAAGCTCCCGTCGGTGAGAGAGATCCAGCTCTACGGGACGGGTCGCGCACGCCGTGACGAGGCGATCAACCGCCGCACCGATCTGGAACGGCGCGGTGTAGAAGCCGAGCGCCGCAGCACCCAGGAGAACCTGAGCCAGCAACAGTTCCAGGAACGCATCCTCGGCACCGGTGCAAGCCAGCGCTGAAGAACAGGACCGGCACGTGGCGCCATGGGCGGCGCTTCGGGACCCGGCGAAAAGGGATCGAGGGCGGGCAAACGACAGGCTCGGGTGAGGAAAAGGAGCGACGGCAATGACAGCCACCTATCGCGTCGAAGGCATGACCTGCGAAGGCTGCAAGAAGGCGGTCACCAATGCGATCCGGACGGCGATTCCGGGCACCGGCGTCGAGGTCGATCTCGCCAGGGGGCTGGTGACGATCTCGGGTGCGGCGGACGAGGCTCGCGTCCGCACTGCCGTGGAAACCGCCGGCTTCACCTTTTCCGGCGAGGCGTCGCCTCTGTGAGCCCATAGCCGAGGCCGGCGGCACTCAGGCGAAGCGGACGGCGTCCTCGGCGGCGCGGATCAGTGCACGCGCCTTGTTCAGGCTTTCCTGGTACTCCGCCGCCGGATCGGAATCGGCGACGATCCCACCGCCCGCCTGAACGTGCAGGACGCCATCCTTGATGATGCCGGTGCGAATGGCGATGCAGGTATCCACATCGCCGTTGCCGGCGAAATAGCCGATGCAGCCGGCGTAGATGCCGCGGCGCTCGGCCTCCAGCTCGTCGATGATCTCCATCGCCCGGATCTTGGGCGCCCCCGAGACGGTGCCGGCGGGAAATCCCGCGATCAGCACGTCGATGCCGTCATACCCCTCCCCCAGCGTACCCTCGACCCGGGAGACGATATGCATGACGTCGGAGTAGAACTCGACCTCCATCTCCTGGGCGACTTTTACCGTTCCGACACGGGCAACCCGGCCGACGTCATTACGGCCGAGATCGAGCAGCATCAGGTGCTCGGCCAGTTCTTTGGGGTCGGCCAGGAGTTCGGCCTCCAGCGCGCGATCCTCGGCGGCATCGGCGCCACGCCGCCGTGTCCCGGCAATGGGGCGGATCGCCACCTTGTCGCCTTTGAGCTGCACCATGATTTCCGGGCTGGAGCCGACGACGGCGAAACCGTCGAAAGCGAAGTAGAACAGGAACGGCGACGGATTACGGCGGCGCAGCGCGCGGTAGAGCGCGAACGGCGACAAGCGAAAGGGCAGCCGCAGCCGCTGCGAGAGCACGACCTGAAAAATGTCGCCCGCCAAGATGTATTCCTTGGCCTTCTCGACCATCGCGCAGTAATCGGCGCGTGCCATGTTGGGCATCGGCTGAAAATGCGGGGTCGAGACCGCAACGCTCGGCAGGTGCGGCGGGACACGCTGCCGCTCGAAGCGCTCGGACACGGCCGCTAGGCGTTCGCTCGCCAGGTTGAACGCCGCTTCCGCCCCGATGCCGGCACACGGCCAGACGGCGGTCACCAGGACCAGCTCCGCCTTGAGGTTGTCGAACACCGCGGTCACCGTCGGACGGAGCAGCACGGCGTCGGGCACCCCTAGCAGGTCGGGATTGGTATCAGGCAGCCGCTCCATCAGCCGGACCATGTCGTAGCCCAGGTAGCCGAACAGGCCTTGGGCAATGGCCGGTAGCTCCGGCGGCAACGTCATTCGCGATTCCCGCACCAGGGCACGCAACGAGGCGATCGCGCCCTCCTTCTCGCCGATCGGGCAGGGCACGAACCCTTCCGGATCGGCGGCGGGCGCGCGGTTGATCTCCGCGCCGTTGCCGGTCGTGCGCCAGATCAGATCGGGGTCGAGGCCGATGCACGAATAGCGGCCGCGCACCTTGGTGTTGCCGCCCTCCACCGACTCCAGGAGGAAGGCGTTGTTCCTGCCGGCCGCGAGCTTGAGAAACGCCGATACCGGCGTCTCCAGATCGGCGATCAGCGTGGTCCATGCGACCTGGGGGATGCCCCGGTCATAGCTGGCGGCGAAATGCGCGTAATCCGGCTCGATGTGCAAGTGTGTCATGCCACGCCCTCAGAACAGCTTGGCGAGGGCTTCGGTGTTGACGCTCACCGTGTAGCGATGGCGCAGTGCATCGAGGTACTGAACGAGGAGATCGCCTTGCATGTCGTTCGCAAGCTTGCGGCGCAACCGGGCATCACCCTGGGCATCACCCCGGCCTTCCCCCTCTTGATCGGCATTGGCCGCGGCCGTTTCGACACGCTCCAGCACGCCTACGTATTGCCCGGCGGATTTGTCGGTTGAACCGGCCTCGACGAAGGCTTCCCCCGGCTTGGCGGCGAACAGCGCCGCGATAAACGCGGGTGACACGCCGGCGGCCTTTTCCTCGTCGTGACGCGAGAGCGACTTGGTGTGCGCAACGTCGAGAGCGGCTTCGCGCGCCACCTCGGCGAGGCTGCGGCCGCCACGGATCTGCTCGGCCAGGCGCTCGGCCTTCTCTTTGGTGAGCTGGGCGATCTTGTCCTTGCGCCACGCCTCGGCCACGTCGGTGCGCACCGTCTCGAAGGGCTTGAGTGCGCTGGGCGTGATGTGATCGACACGGACGACAAAATCGCCCTGCTCGCCGGCTTCCGTCAGCAGACTCTGTGTTCCTTCGGCGGTCGAGAACGCGGTCGAGACCAGGTTCGGCAGCAGATCGGGGACCGGCTGGCCGTCCCGGTCCTTACCGTCGGCATCGATCGCCGCGATCGAGCGGACGCTCAGGCCGAGTTCGCTCGCCGCCTGTTCCAGGCTGGTGCCCCGGCCCAGGGCATCGTCGAGACGGTCACTCATCTGCGCCAGCGCGTCGGCGGCACGGTCACGGGCGAGTTCGGTCTTCAGGCGCTCACGGGCCTGCTCGAAGGGGGTGCGCTGCGCCTCCTTGATGCTGTCCAAGACGATGACGTGCCAGCCGAGGGGACTCTCGATCGGGCCGGCGAGCTTGCCCGGAGCGAGCGCGAACAGGGCATCGGCAAGCGCCGGCGGCAGATCGGTTCGCGCAACATCGATGGGCTCGGGCGTCGTCGCGGCACCGCCCGCCATCTCGGTGGCGATGCTGGCCATGGCGGCGCCTTGCGCCAGTCGATCGTATGCCTTTTGCGCCGCCGCCTGATCGGGGAAGACGAGCTGGCGAAAGGTGCGGCGCTCGGGCGTGGTGAATTCCTCGGCACGCTCGTCGTAGGCGGCGCGCAGGTCGTCATCCGAAATGGAGATGGTCTTGGCGATATCGTCGGTGCGCACGATGATGGCGCTGACCGCCCGGTATTCGAGAGCGGTGAACGGTGCCGGGTGCTTCTGATGGTACTCGGCCAACGCCGTGTCGTCCGGCAGCGGCGGGGCTGCGGTTGCCGCCTCCGCGACGAAAACGTAGCCGCCGACCCGGCGCTCCCCCTCGTACGCCGCGACGAGATCGAGCATCGGCTTGGGCACCCCCGGCAGCGCGGTGACGCTGGTGACGAGCTGGCGGCGCACGATGTCGCCGCGCAGGAGCTGGACGTAGCCGGCCTCCGTCAATCCACTTGCCATCAGCGCTCGCCGGAAGGTCTCGGCGTCGAATTCGTTGGTGGCGGTGCGGAAGCGCCGGTCCGAACGAATCTGGTCGCGGACCGCATCATCGCCGGCGGCGAGGCCGAGGTCGGCCGCCGCCTGATCGAGCAGTGCCTGGGAGATCAATTGATTCAAGACCGTATCGACGAGGCCGAGCGCTTGCGCCTGGGCGCGGTCGATGGGCTGACCCATGGCATCGCCGACACGACGCACGGTGCGGTCAAACGCTTGCGAGAAGGCCTGGGGCGAGATGGTGATGTCGCCGACCTTTGCGATCCACTGTCGCGTGAAGCGGCCCGGCGAGAACACGTCGCCGATGCCCCATAGCACGAAGCTCAAGACCAGCAGCAGGAACAAAATCCGGACAACCAGGGAGCCGGCATAGGTGCGGATGGTATTCAGCATCGTCGTGGGGCTTTGTCGTGAGGAAGAACAGGAAGACCCCGCCGGGTGGCAAGGTGGCCTCGTGCGTACCGCGATGATAGAAACGCCTTCGAGCCGGCGCAAGCATGGCGCTTGCGTGCGGACGGTGCGATGGCGGGAGTCGCTTGGCGGCCGGTCGACGCGGCGGAGGTATGGCTTGGAAGGCGCCTTCGCCTCGTGGTAAAGAAACCGCCGCCCGCGGAAAAGCCCTTGCCTGGAATGGAGGAGACATCGATGGCCCGACGCGTACTGATCGCCGGCAACTGGAAGATGAATTGCCTCAAGGCCGATGGCGTTGCACTGGCGTCGGCGCTGGCCGCGAAGATGAAGGCGGCCGGCAGCACGCGGTTTGAGATGGCTATCTGCCCGCCATTCGTGCTGATTCCGCCGGTGGTTGCCGCCGTTGCCGGCACCGACATCGTCGTCGGCGGCCAGGACTGCCATGCGGTCGAGAAGGGCGCGCACACCGGCGATACCAGCGCCTGGATGCTGAAGGACGCCGGCTGCGGGTATGTCATCGTCGGCCACTCGGAGCGGCGGACCAACCACGCTGAGACCGATGCCGTCGTCAAGGCCAAGGCGGCCGCCGGGCTGGCGGCCGGCCTGAAGGTGATCATCTGCATCGGCGAGACGCTCGAAGAGCGCGACGCCGGCAAGACCCTGGACATCAACCGCCGCCAGTTGCAAGGCTCGCTGCCGGACGGCGCCAACGCGACAAACACGGTGATCGCCTACGAGCCGGTGTGGGCCATCGGCACCGGGCGGACCGCCACGCCGGAGCAGGCGCAGGAGGTGCACGCGGTGGTGCGCGCCGAGCTCAAGGCGAAGCTGGGCGCGGCCGAGGGCGATGCCATGCGCATTCTCTACGGCGGCTCCATGAACGCGAAGAACGCCAAGGAACTGCTCGCCCAGCCAGACATCGACGGTGGTTTGATCGGCGGCGCGTCGCTCAAGGCGGACGACTTCTGGACGGTGGCGGAAGGCACGCCGGCCTGACCAAGCGCAGCGCAACCACGGGGCATTTCCGATGATCACCGTCATTCTCGTCATCCATCTCCTGGTCGCGATCGCCTTGGTCGCGCTGGTCTTGTTGCAGCGCAGCGAGGGCGGTGGCCTGGGGATGGGCGGCGGGGGTGGCGGCATGAGCGGGTTCCTCACCGGGCGCAGCGCGGCGAATCTGCTGACGCGAACCACCGCCGGTCTTGCCGTCGCCTTCTTCGTAACCAGCGTCGTACTCGCCAAGATGTCGGGTGTGCAGAGGGGGCCGACGTCGATTCTCGACCAGCCCCCCACGACGTCTGCACCGGCACCCGCGGCGCCGGCCGAGCCTGCGGCGCCGCTTGCCCGCTGAGCGGCGCGCTGACGCGTGGTGACGGCACCCGGGCGTGAGAAGGGCGCGGAGAGTGCGTCTGCTGAGACGATGCGGTTTGCCGAGGCGAGGGACGCTGCTATAACGTACGCCCCATGACGCGGTTCATCTTTATTACCGGCGGCGTGGTCTCCTCCCTCGGCAAGGGCCTGACGACGGCAGCCCTTGGCGCGCTTCTGCAGGCGCGCGGCTACCGGGTGCGGTTGCGCAAGCTCGACCCCTACATCAATGTCGATCCGGGCACGATGAGCCCGTACCAGCACGGCGAGGTGTTCGTCACCGACGATGGCGCGGAGACCGACCTTGATCTCGGCCATTACGAGCGGTTCACCGGCGTTCCGGCCAAGCGCTCGGACAGCGTGACGACGGGCTGGATCTACTCCCAGGTCATCGCACGCGAGCGGCACGGCGACTACCTCGGCGCCACCATCCAGGTCATTCCCCACATCACCGATGCCATCAAGGCGTTCATCCAGGACGACCTCGACGGCGAGGATTTCGTCCTGTGCGAAATCGGCGGCACCGTCGGCGACATCGAGGGCCTGCCGTTCCTCGAAGCGATTCGTCAGATGGGCAACGACCTCGGCCGCGACCGGGTAATGTACGTGCACATCACCCTCATCCCCTACCTCGCGGCCGCGGGCGAGCTCAAGACCAAGCCGACCCAGCATTCGGTCAAGGAGCTGTTGAGCCTCGGTATCCAGCCCGATGTGCTGATCTGCCGCACCGACCGGCCGTTGCCGGAAGGCGCGCGCCGCAAGATCGGCCTGTTCTGCAACGTGCGCGACGAGGCGGTGATTCCGGCCGAGGATGTTTCGAGCATCTACGCGGTGCCGATCCGCTACCACGAGGGCGGGCTCGACGCCGAGGTCTGTCGTCATTTCAAGCTCAATCCGCCGCCGCCCGATCTCGGCAGGTGGCATGAGATCGTCAGCCGCCTGACGCGCCCGGAAGGCGAGGTGACCATCGCGGTGGTCGGCAAGTACACCGGTCTCGTCGATGCTTACAAGTCACTGGCCGAAGCGCTGACGCATGGCGGCGTCGCCAACAACGTCCGGGTCAACGTCCACTGGGTCGATGCGGTAAGCCTGGACAACGGCACCACCTTTGACGGGCTGGCCGACGCCGATGGCATCCTGATTCCTGGTGGCTTCGGCGAGCGCGGCACCCAGGGCAAGATCGAGGCCGCCCGCTTCGCCCGCCAGCAGAAGGTGCCCTACTTCGGCATCTGCTTCGGGATGCAGATGGCAGTCGTCGAGGCTGCCCGCAATCTCGCCGGCATCCCTGGCGCCGGTTCGACCGAGTTCGGACCGTGCCCGGCGCCGGTGGTCGGCCTGATGACCGAGTGGATTCGCGGCAATGCGCGCGAACGCAGGCAGGCCGACGGCGATCTCGGCGGCAGCATGCGCCTGGGCGCGTACGCCTGCGTCTTGAAGAAGGACAGCCGCGCGCAGCGCATCTTCGCCGCCGACTGCATCCATGAGCGGCATCGTCACCGTTACGAGGTCAACAACAATTACATCGGGACGCTGGAGCGGTGCGGCCTCGTGTTCTCCGGCATGTCGCCGGACGGACTGTTGCCGGAAATCGTCGAGATCCCCGACCATCCGTGGTTTATCGGCGTACAGTTCCATCCCGAGCTGAAGTCGCGGCCCTTCGATCCGCACCCCTTGTTCACCTCGTTCATCCGCGCCGCCGTCGAGAAGTCACGGCTGGTGTGAACGACGGAACCGCCCGCGCGGGCGGAACGGGTCGACGGCCACGGCGCCGCAATGCCGCCGGGATTCTCCGGGATTCTCAAGGAGAGCAACATGACGCAAGCCCACCACGTCTCGATCGACGGCCTGACCGTCGGCAACGATCTGCCGCTGGCACTCATCGCCGGCCCTTGCGTGATGGAAAGCCGCGCCCACGCGCTGGAGACCGCTGGTGCGCTGAAGGAGATGGCACGAGCGCTCGGCATCGGCCTGATCTACAAGAGCTCTTTCGACAAGGCCAACCGCACCAGCCTCGTCGGTGCGCGTGGCATCGGCATGGACGCCGCGCTGGCGGTGTTCGCCGAGATCAGGAGCGCGCTGGGCCTCGCGGTGATCACCGACGTGCACGAGCCCGACCAGTGCGCCGTCGTCGCGCAGAGCGTCGATGTCCTGCAGATCCCGGCGTTCTTGTGCCGGCAGACCGACCTCCTCGTCGCGGCGGCGAAGACCGGCCGACCAATCAACATCAAGAAGGGCCAGTTCCTGGCGCCGTGGGACATGGTCAACGTCGTCGAGAAGGTCCGCCAGTCCGGCAACGATGGCGTGCTGGTGTGCGAGCGCGGCGCCAGCTTCGGCTACAACACACTGGTCAGCGACATGCGGGCGCTGCCGATCCTGGCGCGCACCGGCTGCCCCGTGGTGTTCGACGCCACGCATTCGGTGCAGCAGCCGGGCGGGCTCGGCGGGGCGTCGGGCGGCCAGCGCGAGTTCGCGCCGATCCTCGCCCGCGCCGCGGTCGCCGTCGGTGTCGCCGCGGTGTTCATCGAGACCCATCCCGACCCGGACAAGGCGCCGTCCGACGGTCCCAACATGATCCCGATGCGCCAGTTGCCCGACGTCGTGCGCGATCTGCAGGCGTTCGACACGCTGGCCAAGCAGCACCCGGTTGCGGTGTGAACGCTGCGGCGTCACCGGCCACGCTTTTCCGCTTCGCCCGGTTCACGCAAACGCGCGCAACAGAGTTCCTCCCCGTGCGGCATCCGCCGATAGCGCGGCAGTGGCCTCAAACGAGGCGGCTGATCACGCGCGCGGCCGGACGGAGAGGCTCCGGGTGAGGCCGACGCGGATGATGGCCGGACCGAACAACTGCGAGATCAGGACCGCGATCAAGGCGGCGGAAACGATGTGACGCAGGCTGAGATCCCGGTCGGCCGGCAGGACGGCGAGCGCCGGGGTGTTGACGAAGGTGAGCAGCATGCCGATCGCAAGGCCGCCCTGTGTCGCGAAACAGAGGCCGAGATTGCTCACGATCCGCTTGGGAAAGCCGAGGACGCTGGCCGCGCCGGCGATGCC
Organism: uncultured Defluviicoccus sp.; assembly: GCA_964401555.1. Classification (GTDB taxonomy): domain Bacteria; phylum Pseudomonadota; class Alphaproteobacteria; order Rhodospirillales; family Defluviicoccaceae; genus Defluviicoccus. The sequence continues at coordinate 4,010 of CAYNYW010000031.1, read as the reverse complement.
CAGGTACTTCCCGGCAAGGCGCGCGGCGACATAGCACACGGCGATCAGCGTGGTCAGCGGGTCCCCAAGGACATCGACGCGCAGATGACTGCCGGCGAGGACGAGGAAGACGAGAAACAGCGGCTCGGTGAATGGGTCGAGGAGATGCTTGAGCTGCTCCATGGTTGCCCGCGGCAGGGTGTTGGCCATCACCACGCCGAGCGCGAGCGGCGCCAGCAGATGCGACAGACCGAGTGTCTGCGCCACGCCGACGAAGGCGAGAGCAAGGCCCAGGAAGGAGACCTTCAGGCGCGCATCGTCGCTGCGGGGATCGTGCCGCATGATCCGAAGCGCCGCCGCAATCGCGAGACCGCCGCCGACGCCGTAGGCAATCGACAGCATCTCGTTGCCGAGGGCGGATAACACCCCTTCCCACGCTCCGATGCCGGCGCCAGGAGCGATGAGCAAGCCGGCGGCGGCCGAAGAGGCCAGCCCAAAGATCAGAATGGCGCTGGCGTCGTTGAGGGCGAGGACGCCATAGACCAGATCCACCGCCCGTCCGCGCGCCGCGAGGCTGCTGATCATCAAGTACGTGGTCGTCGGTGCCGTCGTGGTGGCGAGCGCCGCGAGCAGGAAGGCGTAAGGCCGATTGATGCCGATCGCCAGCATGACCGACAGCACGAGGACGAACGAGGCAACGAGTTGCGCGGCAGTCAGCGCGACGATGGCGCCGGCGGTTCGCCGCAGCTTCTGGTGGTTGAATTCGCCGCCGATATTGAACGCGATCGTTGCCAGCGCGACGGTCGCCAGCACATGCAATGGCTCGACCAGCGTATCGTCGACCAAGCCGACACCATGCGGCCCGAGGATGAGGCCGGCGACGATATAACCGGTCAGCCGCGGCAGGCGGAAAAGCTCAACGACACGCCCGAAGAGTGCGCCCGCAAACAGAATGGCACCCAGGACGAGGACGAGATTCCGCTCGACACTCGGCCACAGTCGAAGGATCTCCTCCATCGCTGCCTTGTCCAGATGCCCGCGGACGCCAGAGAGGCCGCAGCACGATTGCCTTTGGATCGCCTTTGGATCGCGCCGGTCAGGTTAGACCATCGTCAGGTTAGACCATCATCCGCCTGAGGCAGCAAGGCAAAGCGACAGCCAGGCCATCGGGCATGTTCTTATCCTCCGCCGTGCCGGTCGCTGATCCACCACCGCCGCGTTAGTGGACCTCGCGGGAAATCTTCGGCCGGAAGGGAGGAGCGTGCGGTCGGCGCGGTCGCCGAGACGCTGCGCGAGCAGGGTCTGCCGGCACCGCAGGCGGCTGGCGGCATGACGTACCTCTTCAGGCGCTTACAGCTTTGGGTAGGTGGTGGCCGTAAGGAGCAACCGTTCGGCCTTCGAAAGCCGTTCGTCGAGTCCATCTATGGCGAGCAGGCGCTTAGTGAGGTCAGTGTAAAGGGCGCGGTGCCGCTCGCTACTCCTTATTGCACGACGGACGAGTTGAGTGGCAATTTCCAGATCGGACCGGCTCTGCTCAGCGAGCAACAAGGCCAGCTCCGCATCGAAGGCTGCTTCGTCAGTGGTAAAATGTTCACGGTTAATCACGTTGACCCAATGCGGATCATTTGGATCGTCGACCAGGACTGCTCCATCAAGCTTCAGGATGGGTGCTTTCGGCTGCAATGTCGCGATCTTAATGGCATTCTCGATTCTCTTATGAGATTCCTCGCGAAAGTTATCGTCGGGAATGCTATCAACCGCCTTCATCGCTTCGTCAATTTGCTCGCTGGACATGGGGGACCAATCGACGCCACGAAGATCAACCAGCGCAAGAACCGTGTTCTCATCACTCCGCACGCCCCCGAGACGGGCACCGCGTAGATCTACACCTAGTAATGTTGCAGACCGCAGGTCCGCTCCGTGCAGATATGCCGAACGCAGTTCAGCACCTTGCAAATCCACCGAGCCGAACTGAACCCCTTCGAGTTTCACCTCCGAGCAGTTTGCCGCCTGGAGATTTACATGGGACAGGTCTTGGGCCCGTAGCGATGCTCCACGCAGATCTGCAGCTTTCAACTCAGTCTCGGACAACAGGGCCCCTTCCAGGTGCGCGCCACGCAGCTTCGCGCCCGCCAGTCTTGCTTCGATCAAGTAAGCGCCTTGAAGCTCAGCGTATTTCAGATTTACCCCTTGCAGTTGCCCCCCAATCAGGTTTGCGCCCTGAAGTCGCGCGCCTGTCAAATGCACTTCCTGCAGCCGAGCGCTTCGAAGTCTCGCCCTCTGGAGCGACGCATCCTTGAGCCTGGCGCCCCTCAAGTCGGCGTTGCTCAGAGTGGCCCCCGGCAGCAGGCTTCCGTCAAAGTCGGCGAAGCGAAACGCGCGGCCATGTAGATGGAGCGGCTCGATTCGTGCCCAGCTGTCGTGTGATATAGCCTCGCCCTTGCGCGCCTGGGAAAGCTCTTCGCCAGGGGCCGATATCAGGCTGCGGTGGTTGAGGCTGAGGTAGCGACAGCCAAAGCCGATGTACAAACACATCACGTGATCCAACAGGTGCCACACTCTTTCAATTGCCATCAGTTCTTGAAAATTAATAGTGTACATGGAATCAGTTTCCGACTCGTAACTCTGTTTAATAAAACTTTCTAAGAGATTCGCAATCTTTTCTACTTCAACATGGAACCATTGATCGTAGTAGGACCCCGTCTGCAGCTCCATGTAGTCGTGCCGTTCCTCGATCGTCATATCTAATATCAGATCTAATATCAGATTCCTTTGGGTCGGCACGCCCCGAACGGTCTTACTATCCGGCGGGACCACGCCGAACCAGCCGAGGTTCGCGGCGATCAGCAGGGCGGGCAACAGGTTGTTGACAGCAAGGCGCCCGACTAGGCGCCAGCGCGAGATGTGCGACGCCTTGAGGCCGGCCCGCCACAGCCGGGTGTGGAACCACACCAGCGCGCCGAGATCGGCGAACAGGCAGGCGCGGTGCAGCAGAGTGATGCCCTCGCTTTGGTAGCGGAGGAAGCTGATCTGCACGGCGAGGAACACCAGGACCGGGATCCCAGCGATGGTCAGCCACACCATCAGCCGGAACAAGCGGCTGCGCCCGCCGGTGTCTGGCTCGGCGGCGAGGATCTGCACGAACTCCACGTTGGTGAGTAGCGCCCGAAGCCGCGCCCGGTCCGCCGCCAGCGGCAATGCCCGCCGGGCCTCGGCGCTGAACAGCCGCAGGTTCGCCGCCAGCAGGTCGTAGCGGATCAGGGTGTGGACGTGCAGAAACAGGAACACCACCGGCGCCAGCGCGTACGCGATCACCACCGGCACCGCGACGCCGATCTGCGAGAGTGGCCGAGTGGCCTCGCGCAGGAGGTCCTCGTCCGAGGTCGAGATCACAGTCGCCGCCAAATAGAGGCCGGCGAACAGCAGCAGGAAAGCGCCGGTCTGCGCCGCCTTGGCACCGTCGTTGATGGTCGCGATTAGGCTTTCGAGATACTTGGGCGGCACGAAGCCGGCGCCGGTCACTGCGTATGTCCTCTTTTCCCCGTTGCGCTGCTTGCAAACCCCTGGAAATCCTGCGTTGCACGCGCTTCAGGCAGTTTAGCACAATGGGGTGAAAAGTCGCGGATGCCCGCGCCGCCGCCTGGATCGCCGGCGCGGACCGCTGGTCCGAGCGCAAGTGGCGCGAGCTCGAGATGCAGTTGGGGGTCGCCACGGAGCCGAAGCCGGCGGTGACGAACCAACAGGAACCGGCCGATCAAACAACGCGCGCCGATCGGGACCCGGGTCGGCGCGCGATCTCGTCCCGCTGGCTGGGAGGTCGGCCGCGGAACTGGCTGCAGCGACGATCAGGAGATGCCCGTCGATGACCTGGACGCAAGCGGAATTGGACAGCCTCAGGAAAGCCTATGCGTCCGGCACCTTGCGCGTCAGTTACGACGGAAAAACGGTCGAGTACGGCTCGGAAGCCGATCTGATCGTAACCATCCGCCGAGGGCCGTCTTCCGGCTGGCGTGAGAATATGGCTTGTCTTT
>CAYNYW010000030.1:0-37116 GCA_964401555.1 uncultured Defluviicoccus sp. | reverse complement strand
CGACCGTCGGCTCCGCCTCGTGGTCCAGCGCCTGCCCGGCCTTGAGTTTGAGCGTCTCGCCGACCACCTCGAACCGCGCGTCGGAGACACTATAAGTGACACCGTCGCCGGCGTCGGGATCGGTGGTGGTGAGATTGCCGACGGCGGCACCGGCGGCGTTCTCGTCGACGGCGCTGGCCGAGAGCGCGATCGCCGTCGGCGCCTCGTTGACGTCGCCAACGCTGATGGTGAACGTACGAGTGGCGGACGATCCGTCGGTGGATGTCGCGCGCACCACGATGTCATAGTGATTGGACGCTTCATGATCGAACGTGGCGCCGCTGGCCACGGTAACGACGCCGGAGACCGGATCAATGGCGAAACGCCCACCTCCGTCGTTTTCCAGCGAATAGCGCACCGTATCCTTGGCATCGCCATCGACCGCCACCGCCGTGATGCCGACCACCGTGCCAGCGGTCGCGTTCTCCGCGATGCGGTTAGGACCGGAGTTGCTGTCGCCAACCGTCTCCACACCAAATCGATTGATGTCGATTTCCTGACTATTGTCGTCGCTGTCGGTAGCCGGCGATGGCTCCGTCGTCGGTGCCGGCTCGATGTCTTCTGCCGGCGGCGCCGATGAGGCGCCTTCTTCGCTAACGACCGGCTTTTCCGCCCTGACCTGCGCCTCGGGCCGCAACACCGCTGCGGCGATGGGTGAGATCGGAGAAGTCGCACGCTCGCGGTCGGGCACACTGTCGGCACCGGCCGCACCGGCAAGGGTATCCGCCGCCACCGCGTTGGCCAGCACCGGCGTATTCGACATCAATTCGGCATACGCGGCGTGAAACGCGGCCGTTTCCGGTGTAACGCCCTGCCACGCGTCGACGCCGGCGACGCCCGACTCGCCCGGATCGACGCCGCCTGCGTGCAGACTTTGGCCGCTGGCTGGCCCGCTAATGGTGCTTCCCGTCAACGCGAAGACGACGCTTTCGCTCGCCTCCGCGCCAACCACATGCGCGCCCGCCGCCGTGTTGGAATGGGTCACGTGTTCCGGCGCGCCGTGCGTTGAGAAGGCATCCAGCCCCACCGGCGTGCTGCCGCCGACACTGGGCGTGCCGGCGACGAGGCGCACCGCGCAGCTCCACGACGCAAAAGAGCCATCGCCGCAACTGGCGTGCACGGTGAGGGTCTGAACCTGCCCGCCATCGCCGACCATGCCGACGTCGGCGCCCGCATCCGAGATTTGGCTCAATCGCTCGCCAGCGAACGCCCCGCCTTGCGGCTGGGTGCTTTCGGCACCGTTCGTGGGGTGCGACAGCATCGCCCCCGTAGCCGGCGCCAAAGCCACGCCATCCCCGGAGGAGAGCGAAATGCTGGCCGTGCGCGTGTGCAAGGCGCCGTCCGCGCCGATGGCGCCAACCCGGACGTCCTGCGCCGCGCTGTAGCTGGCATCAAGCGCGCATCCATCCTCGACGCTGACGATCCCGCTTTCGCGATCGACGTGGATGCGGCCGTGGGTCTCATCGTCGATCCGATACGCTATCCCATTACGCGCATCGCCTCCGGCACCGAAGGTCGCAACTCCGACAAGGCCATTTCCTGCGGTGGCGTCGCCCGACTGCGCGGCGCCGGCCTGCGGAACCCAAATCGAGAACGTCTTGGTGGTCGACGCAGGATCCGGCGGCGCGGCGTGCACGCTCATCGCCTGGACCGCGGGGGTACCGACCGGCGCGCCAACGCTCCCGGATGTGACAATGACCCCACTTCGTGCGTCAATTGCGAACTGGCCGCCCGCGTCGTCGTCAAGACTGTAGGTGATGACCGCGCTCGGATCGCCCTCGGCGCTGAATGCCGCAACGCCGATCCGCGTGCCTGCCGCCGCGCCCGTCACATCCCCGTCGCCGCCCGCCGGCGCGCGATCCGCCGACCCTTCGCCGGACGTTTGACCAAGTGGGACCCTGATCGTCCACGTCGCGAACGAACCATCCGCGGCGGTGGCCCGCGCGGTGAGCGAAGCAACCTCGCCCGCTGCACCCGCATCGGCAAGGCCAGACGCCGGCGCGACGGACTGCCCCCCCGCCAGCGGCGACGAATACCCCGCCCCCACCCATGGCTGAGAACCGTTCCAGCCGGGCGCGCCGATCTCGGCGTCACTGCCCGTCGTCTCGGTCCCTTCGGGTGGCCATCGCTCTTCGGTCATGATTGACCCATCACCAACGCAAGCTGATTTTGCGGCCGCTACTTGCAAATTCACACAAAGCAGCGATTGTCACTTGATACACGTATTGGAGTGCAAATATAGTGACACATATCACAGTGTCCTGAATGAATGATGAACAATAAAAATCATTTATTGTTTTTGTATTTGAAAATTTCAGCCATATGCGTTTCTATTTTCATAAAAAATGCTCGCATTTTCGTTTTCTTGCGCTTCGAGCGCCATAGTCGTCTTCCCGGCGCTCTGCCAGTGGCACCGCCTTGGGCAGACGGCCGACGCGGCAAGCCGCACCGCCTCGCCGTGACCGCGGCGACGGAAGGCGGCCGGGTTGATCCGCGGCACCACCTGGCGCGTATTCGTTTTGAAGCTCGGCGTCGCCGCCCGCCGCTGGCAGGCGCGTCGATGTGTGTGAGGAGGGAAAAAGACAGCATGGGGTCGCTCGGGAACGCGCTGCCGCTCGCGGTTCGTCTCGGAGACGAGGCGAGTCTGCGCGGCTTTCTGCGCCAGATCCGCGACTATCCGTTACTCAGCGCCTGCGAGGAGCAGAAGCTGGCCAGGCGTTGGTTGCGCGATGGCGATATCGACGCCGCGCACACGCTGGTGACCAGCCATCTGCGCCTCGCCGCCAAGATCGCTTCGAACTATCGCGGCTACGACCTGCCCTTCGCCGAACTGGTTTCCGAAGCCAACGTCGGGCTGATGCAGGCCGTCGAGCGGTTCGATCCCGACCGCGGCTTTCGGCTCGCAACCTATGCGATGTGGTGGATTCGCGCCGCCATTCAGGAGTACATCCTTCACTCCTGGTCGCTGGTGCGCCTCGGCACCACTGCCCAGCAGAAGAAACTGTTCTTCAATCTGCGGCGGCTCAAGGGCCGGCTGCAGGCCTATGAAGACGGCGATCTCTCGGCGGAGACGGTCAGCCACATTGCCGACACGCTGAACGTGTCGAAGGCCGACGTCGTGATGATGAACCGGAGGCTTTCTGGGCACGATCGATCGCTCAACGTGCCGCTCCGGGAAGAAAGCGATGCGGACTGGCAGGACTGGCTGGTCGACGACAGCGACGATCAGGAGACCCGCCTCGCACACGCCGAGGAACGCGCCGTCCGCAACGAACTGCTGGCGAACGCCTTGAGCGGGCTGTCCGCCCGCGAGCGGGACATCATTACCGCGCGCAGGCTCAGCGAAGAACCCTTGACGCTGGAGCGGCTGGCCGCCCGCCACGGCATCTCGCGCGAGCGCGTCCGCCAGATCGAGGTCAGCACCTTCGGCAAGCTCGCCCGGATGATCAAGGAAAACGCCGCCCGCGACGAGCACGACGCCGGCCGGCGGCGCGTCTCGCGCTCGGACGACACCGCGTCCCGCAGCCTCGCGAAGGTCTCCGACGACGCGCGGGACGGCGATTGAGACGACAAGCCCCTTTGAGCAGGCCGACTGTCCGTCGCGGGCGGCTTGCTGCGACCCGCCGGGCGCGCGATATCTTTAAGCAAGAGGACTGGCCCGAGCGGCAAGGACTGGCGCAAGAATCAATAAGGAGGAGAGCAATGACCAATCCCGCCCCGCTGCGGCTGACGCCGCTCGACGGCGCTGTCGACGCCAACAAGCCGGATCGGGCGCAGGCCGAGGAAGCGGTGCGGACGCTGCTGGCCTGGGCCGGGGATGATCCCCGTCGCGAGGGGCTGCACGATACGCCGGCCCGGGTGGTGCGCGCCTTCGAGGAATGGTTTTCCGGCTATGGCGAGGACCCGGCGGAGCTCCTGCGCCGCACCTTCGAAGAAACCGATGGCTACGACGAGATGGTGGTGCTGCGGGACATTTCCTTCGTCAGCCATTGCGAGCATCACCTGGCGCCCATCGTCGGCAAGGCCCACATCGGCTACCTTCCCTACCACCGGGTGGTCGGCATCTCGAAGCTCGCCCGCATCGTCGAGGCCTACGCGCGTCGGCTGCAGATTCAGGAGCGGATGACGGCGCAGATCGCCAACGCCATCGAGAGCGTGCTGCAGCCCCGCGGCGTCGCCGTCGTCGTCGACGCGACACACGAGTGCATGACCACGCGCGGCGTCTACAAGCCGGGGGTAAGCATGGTCACCAGCCGCATGACCGGCGCGTTCCGCGAAGACCCGATGACCCGCCGAGAGTTTCTCGCGGTGATCGGCTCGCCGCGAATCGAGCATTGAGCCTTCGGTGCCGCCCGCGTCCCAGTCACGGCGAGGCGGCGGCCCCAGTCTCTCGCAGGCCATAGCCGGACGGACAGCCGGCCTCGCCATTCGCCCGCCACTCCACCGGCACCGTGGCCGCCGCCTGCCAAAACATCACATTCTTTTCGGCGCAGACGCAGGCCTGGAACTGGCAGACCTTGGCCAGACGCGGCTCGGAGTCCTTGGCGGCACAACCACCGGCCAGCAGGGCGGCCACGATGCATGCCCTGCCCACGGCCGTGGTCCTTGGCGTCGCGATCGCCATCATTCCCGGAAGTACAAGCCGGCCCTCCGTGCGGTGCCGCCACGTCGCGGCGGCACGCCTCGTGACGCAAACGTGCGCGTCGTCTAGACCGTCTGGGCCTAGACCGTCTGGGCAAACGCCGCGATGTCGGCGGGCGAGGCGATCGAGGTGCCGGTGAGCCGCCGATCGATGCGGCGCGCCAAGCCGGAAAGCACCTTGCCGGTGCCGATCTCGACTAGTTCCTCCACCCCCGCGCTCCGCATGAACAGCACACTCTCGCGCCAGCGCACCATGCCGGTGACCTGCCGGACCAGGAGACGGCGGATCTCATCCGGGTCGCTGACCTCGTGCGCGGTCACGTTGGAAACCAGCGGCACCTGCGGTACGTTGATTCGGACGCCTTCCAAGGCCTCGGACAGGACGTCGGCCACCGGTTCCATCAGCGGGCAATGAAACGGACCGCTGACCGGCAACAAAATGCTGCGCTTGGCGCCACGCAGGGCGGCGATCTCGATCGCGCGCTGCACGGCGGCGCGTGAGCCGCTGATCACCACCTGCCCCGGGGCGTTATCGTTGGCCGCGACGCAGACCGCGCCGTCATAGCTGTCCGCGGTGGCCTCGGCGGCGATCTCGCGGGCGGTTGCCAGTTCCACGCCCATCAGCGCCGCCATCGCCCCCTCGCCGACCGGCACCGCCGTTTGCATGGCAAGCCCGCGGATCCGCAACAGACGCGCGGCGTCGCTCACCGTGAAGCTGCCGGCGGCGGTCAACGCGGTGTACTCACCCAGGGAATGGCCGGCGACAAAGCGGCCGAGTCGCGCCGTCGCGCAGCCATACTCCGTTTCGAGCACGCGCAGGACCGCCATGCTGACCGCCATCAGCGCCGGCTGGGCATTCTCGGTCAACGTAAGCTGGTCTTCCGGACCGTCCACCATCAGCACGGACAGCTTCTGGCCAAGGGCCTCATCCACCTCGCTGAAGACCGTGCGCGCCACCGCGAAGGTGGCGGCAAGATCGCGACCCATGCCGACGCACTGCGATCCCTGACCCGGAAACACCAGCGCACGACGCTGCGCCGGATCGACCTTGGCCTGCACTTCGGCGTCGACAACCGCCTCAACGACGCTGGCATCAAGCAATGCAGTCATCCGCTATCCTCGTTACCTGGCCGATGCCCTCTTCAGGAGCCCCGGCAACGACCGGGACACCGGTGCGCCGGCATCTCCCCACCGCTCAAAGACGCTCGCGAGCCGTCTGGGCGTTCGTCGAGCACGCTCCCTCCCCCTTTGCGGCTACCCCGCTAGAGGTGAGCGTGGGTGAGATAGACGCGGGCGCCGCCGCGATGCAACAAAAAAAACATCTTTCGACTGTTTACGGCCCCATCGCAAGACGGCACGCCGTTACTTGCAAGCATCTCGCAAGACTCAGGAAGGCAACCCCGAATCAAAGCCGCGCGGCCACTGTGGCGCCGCCGCCACACACAATTTCGGGTTGTTTGCCAGCGGCAGCATGACTAATCAGGATTGCCTTTGTGGTCACCTTTCGCGGGCGGCTCCGGTGCTTCGGGCATCGAGACGATCATCACCCGCTCGGCAAGATCGAGCCCGGTGGTCACGCCGTCGATGACGATCGCGCCGGCGCCCGCCGCCTTCATCCGCGGCACCCACTGCTCGTCCGGGGCCCGGACGAACACCGGCAGCCGGGGCGCGGCGCGCCGTGCAATCGCCGTGATCTGCACGGCCGTCGCCGGTTCGGACACCGCGACGACCAGGGCACGGGCACGGTCAATGTGTGCGGCACGCAACACATCGAGGCGGGTCGCATTGCCGAAGAATACCGGCAGCCCGCGGGCCCGGCTGGCCTCGACCCGCTTGGGTGCCAGATCGAGGACCAGCACCCGGACGTGCTCGCCGGTCAGAAACCGCGTCACCGCCATGCCCACCTGACCGAAGCCGGCGACGACGACGTGGCCGTTGAGGTCCTCGGTCTGCTCCTCAAGATTCGCGAGCGCCGAGCGCTCGGCGACGAAACCGGCGGGAAACAGCCGGTCGACCACCAGCGCGCCCAGAGGTGTGGTCGCCATCGAAACGCCGACGACCACGACCAGCAACTGCCCGGTCTCCGGAGTGACGAGACCGGCACCGACCGCCAGCGCCAGCAGCACGAACGCGAACTCGCTCAATTGCGACAACAGCCCACCGAGCGTCAGCGCGCGCAGCCACGGCAGCCCGAACGCCACAGCGAGCCCGGCCAGGACAATCGCCTTGATCACCATCACGCCGCCCGCGATCGCCGCGATCGCGCCGGCATGGTCGAGCGCATAGCGCAGGTCGAGCCCCATCCCGACGGTCATGAAGAACAGCCCCAGCAACAGCCCGCGGAACGGCTGGATGTCCGCGGCGACCTGATGGCGGAACTCCGTATCCGCGACCAGCATGCCGGCGGCGAACGCGCCGAGCGCCATCGACAGCCCGAGCATCTCGCTGACCCAGCCGACGCCGAGCACCAGGAGCAGGGCCGCCGCCATGAACACCTCCGGCGCCTGCGGATGCACGGCGAGCTTGAGAAACGGCCGCAAGGCCCGTCGATCGAAGGCCCAAAGCGCGACGACAAACGCCAGGAACTTGGCGAGCGCCACGCCGAGCGTTGCGGCGAGATCGTCCGTCGGCGTCGCGCCGCCGCTGATGAAGACGATCAGCGGCGCCACGGCGAGATCCTGGATCAAGAGCACGGCCACCGCCGATCTGCCGAGCTGGCCCACGACCTGGCCGCGCTCGCTCAGCAACTGCAGGACGACCGCCGTCGACGAGAAGGTCAGAATGCCGCCGACGACGAAGCTGGAAAGCGGGGAGAAGCCGAGCCGCCAGCCACATGCGGCGAGAACGGCGGAGGTGATGACGACCTGGGCGGCGGCCAATCCATACTGTTTGCGGCCGAACAGCTTCAGGCGCTCGAAGCTGATTTCAAGGCCGACGGTGAACAGCATGAACACGATGCCGAGTTCGGCAAACGGCCGGGTCGCTTCGATGTCGGCGATCAGGCCGAATCCCGACGGCCCCACGACGATACCCGCCGTCAGATAGGCCAGCACCGAGCCCACGCGCAGGCGCTGGAACTGCGGCACGAACGCGAGCAGGGCCACGAGCAGGATGAGAACGTCGAGGAGGTGGCGGTGCTCGGCCATGCGCTTGCGGAATAAGCCGAAATCGTGCCGGCGGCAAGGGGATGGCCCGCGATCGGGGCGGCCGGTCCGGACCGCGGGCGCATGGCCATCGCCGCCGCGATGGCGCTCAGTCGAGCGCGATCGTGAGCGTCTTCAGGTATGCGGTTTCCGGCAAGTGCAGGTGCACCGGGTGGTCCGGGCCGGCGCCCGCCTGGCGAATCACCCGGCCGCGGCGCCCGGCCTGGGCGATGCCGCGGGCGACTTCCCGGGCGAACGCCTCCGCCTCGATGTTGTGCGAGCAGCTTGCGAGAAACAGAAAGCCGTCGTTCTCGACGCAGGCGGCGGCAAGGCGCGCGAGCTTGCGGTAGCCGCGCAGCGCGCTGCCCACGTCTTTGCGCGACTTGGCGAATGGTGGCGGATCGGCAACGACGACACCGAACCGTTCGCCCGCCTCGGCCAGCCGCGCCAGCGCACTAAAGGCGTCGGCGCGTTCCAATCGCGTGCGTCCGCCCACCTCCGCCGCATCCGCCGCCCGCCGCGCCAGGGTCAGTGCCGGCTCCGAGGAATCGATGCCGAGGACTTCGCCCGCGCCGGCCATGGCGGCGGCGAGCGCGAAGCCGCCGGCATAGCAGAAGACGTCGAGCATGCGGCGGTCGCGTGCCAGCGGCGCGACGAACGCCCGGTTGCGGGCCTGATCGAAGAACCAGCCGGTCTTCTGGCCGGCAAGCACGTCGGCAAAGAAGCAACAGGCGCCCTCGCGCACCGCAACCGGGGCGGTGATGTCCCCTTTTGCGACACGGACGTCGGACGAAAGCCCTTCCAGCGCGCGGACCGGCGCATCGTTGCGCAGGACGATCACATCGGGCGCCAGCACCGCGTCGATCGCTTCAAGCAGCGCATCGCCCAGGCGCTCGAAACCGGCACAGTTGACCTGGACCACGAGCACACCCGCGAAGCGATCGATGACGAGGCCGGGCAGACCGTCGGCCTCGGCGTGCACCAGCCGGTAGCAGGGATCGACGAACAAGTGCCGGCGCAACGCCAGCGCCCGACGCAGGCGCGCGGCGATCCAGCCGGCATCGATTGCCGCCGCCGGCGTCCGGTCCAGGACGCGAACGGCGATCAGCGCGTGCGGGTTGAAGAAAGCGACACCCAGCGGCTTGCCATCGACCCGGCGCACCTCGACCACAGCGCCCGGATCGAGGGCGCGCGCCGCTTCGTCCATCTGCAGTTCATTGGAGTACACCCAAGGGTGGCCGGCGACGAGGCGCCGGTCCTGCCCCGCCTTCAAGAATACGCTAGGCAGCACACTCATCGCCCGCGCGACACGTCGCCGGCACCGGCCGGGCGGCCGTTAATCGCCAACGGCCTTGCCCTCTCGCCTGCGATCGGCACCACCGGCAAGCCCTTTGTCGGTCACCGCAACGGCATTGAGCCCGCTGTCCAGTTCCCGGCTGACGACGGTATGGCCGAGTGCCTCCAGCGTCGGCTTGAGCGCCTCGATCGGCGTACCGGCCTCCAGCTCCGTCGGCCCGTTGCGATTGACGACGTGCGGCAGATCGACCGCCGTCTGGATATCAAGCTTCCAGTCGAGCACCGCGATCAGCGTCTGCGCAACATAATCGATGATGCGCGAGCCTCCGGGCGAGCCCAGCCCCAACGCCAGCCGGCCGTCGGCAGCGAAAACCAGGGTTGGCGCCATCGCCGAACGTGGCCGCTTTCCCGGCGCGGCGCGGTTGGGGAACGGTTCGCCGCCGCTCGCCGGCACGAACGAGAAATCGGTGAGCTGGTTGTTCAGCAAGAAGCCGCGCACCATGAGATGCGAGCCGAAGGCCTGCTCGATGCTGGTGGTCATGGCCACCGCATTGCCGTCGGCGTCGACCACGGTGAGATGCGTGGTCGAGAGACCACGGCCGGCGACACCGGGCTCGCGCCGCGCCTGCACGGGCGGACCCGGCGGGCGACCGGGCTGGGCGCGAAACACGGCGCGTTCCCCGATCAGCGCCGAGCGCTCCTTCAGGTAGCCATCGTCGAGGAGCCCTTCTGTGGGCACGCTGACCTGATCGGGATCGGCGATGTAGGCGTCGCGGTCCGCATAGGCGAGCTTGCTCGCCTCGGCGAACACGTGCACGGCTTCGACCGATGACGGCGCGACATCGCCCATCGGCAATGGTTCGAGCAACCCCAGAATTTGCAGCGTCGAGATGCCGCCCGACGACGGCGGCGGCATTCCACACACCCGATAGCCCCGATAAGGCCGGCAAACCGGCTCGCGGCGCAGTGCCTGATACGCGCTGAGATCCGCGAGAACCATCCGGCCCGGATTGGGCGACGACGTCCGCACGGCGCGCACGATCGCGCGCGCGATCTCGCCCCGATAGAAGGCGCCCACGCCGTTGCGGGCGACCTCGCGCAAGCTGGCGGCGAGCGCCGGATTGGTCACCGTCTGTCCGGCCTGCAGCGGCTTGCCGTCGGCACCAAAGAAGAACCGGCGCGTCGCGGCGAAGGTCTTGAGCCCCTTGTCGGCCGCGACCTCCCGGGCGAGCCGCGGCGAGACGACGAAGCCGCCTTCGGCGAGCGCGATCGCGGGCGCGAACAGATCGGCCCAGGCCAGCCGGCCGTGCTCGGCATGCGCGCGCTCCAGCATGCGCAACAGCCCCGGCACGCCGACCGCAAGACCGCCGAGCGCCGCCTCGGCGAAGGCGCGCGGCTGGCCGCGGGCGTCGAGGAACATCTCCGGGCTGGCCGCCTTCGGTGCCGTCTCGCGCCCGTCATAGGCGTCGATGCGCTTGTCCTGCGCATCGAAGTGCAACAGAAAGCCGCCGCCGCCGATCCCCGACGACTGCGGCTCGACGACAGTGAGGACCATTTGCGCCGCGATCGCCGCATCGGTGGCACTGCCGCCGGCGCGCAGGATCTTGAGACCCGCCTCCGCCGCCAGCGGATGCGCGGCGGCGACCATCTGCCGGCTGCCGCGCACCGGCTGGACCACCTGCACGGGCTCGGACTGCTTTGGCGGCGGCTGGTCGGCACACGCCACCGGCAGCAACAACAACAGCGCCAGCGTGACGCTGTGCCCGGAGAACGCCCAACGGTGCCGCCGGATCGGCCATCCGACAGAGCCGAGCACACTCGCCAGCAGATTCTTGAGAGTAATTATTAGTTTCATTACTACATCCGCCGCCACCAGCGGGCGGCGATCTCTGCCATAAGTCGCGCGTGTCTATCTCTCATTTCGGCTCCCCGCGCCTCGCGCCACGCGCTTTCCGTTGACACTCATTAGTTGCCGCTTTAGCATGCAATTTCGCTCATGCAGCATGCGCTAGCCTGGAGCTTTCCGCAACAGCGCCTTTCGTTTTGTGCGGCACAGTAGGGGTAACGAGTCCAGCCGGTCGCGG
Organism: uncultured Defluviicoccus sp.; assembly: GCA_964401555.1. Taxonomy (GTDB): domain Bacteria; phylum Pseudomonadota; class Alphaproteobacteria; order Rhodospirillales; family Defluviicoccaceae; genus Defluviicoccus. The sequence continues at coordinate 25,913 of CAYNYW010000030.1, read as the reverse complement.
GCGATCATGACTCAAGACGGCGGAAGATTCGAACAAGAATCGCTGAGGCAAGACGATCCTTTGACAAACCGGATACCCCATTGCCGCACGGATTGCGTCTCACGTTCACACGGTGGGAGAAGGTTATGAGTGCAGCGGTCACCGCCGCGCGGTCACCGGTCGCTTTCGCGTACGAGGAGGCGGTCGTCCGCAAGTTCACCATCGCGACCGTCTTCTGGGGGATCATCGGTTTCCTGGTCGGCGTCTTCATCGCCCTGCAACTGGCGTTCCCGGTGCTCAACCTGGACCTGCCGTGGACCACGTTCGGCCGGTTGCGGCCGGTCCACACGTCGGCGGTGATTTTCGCCTTCGGCGGCAACGCGCTGTTCGCGACGTCGCTGTACGTGGTGCAGCGCACGTGCCGGGCCAGGTTGTTCGGCGGCGCCGCCATGGGCGACTTCCTGTTCTGGGGCTACCAGGCGGTGATCGTGATGGCGGCCTCGGGCTACGTGCTCGGCATCAGCCAGGGCAAGGAATACGCCGAGCCAGAATGGTACGTCGATCTGTGGCTGACCATCGTCTGGGTCGGCTACCTGATCGCCTTCGTCGGCACGATCATGAAGCGTCGTGAGCCGCACATCTACGTCGCCAACTGGTTCTATCTCGCCTTCATCCTGACGATTGCGATGCTGCACATCGGCAATAACCTCGCGGTGCCAGTGTCCTTCTTCGGGACCAAGAGCTACATCATCTGGGGCGGTGTGCAGGATGCGATGACGCAGTGGTGGTATGGCCACAATGCCGTCGGCTTCTTCCTGACCGCAGGTTTCCTCGGGATCATGTATTACTTCATCCCGAAGCAGGCGGAGCGTCCCGTCTACTCGTACCGGCTGTCCATCGTCCACTTCTGGACGCTGATCTTCCTCTACATCTGGGCCGGTCCCCACCACCTGCACTACACCGCGCTGCCGGAGTGGGCCTCGACCCTTGGCATGGTGTTCTCGATCATGCTGTGGATGCCGTCGTGGGGCGGCATGATCAACGGCATCATGACGCTGTCCGGCGCCTGGGACAAACTGCGCACCGATCCGATCCTGCGCTTCATGGTCACCTCGGTCGCCTTCTACGGCATGAGCACCTTCGAAGGCCCGATGATGTCGATCAAGGCGGTCAACTCGCTCAGCCACTATACCGACTGGACCATCGGCCACGTCCACTCCGGTGCCTTGGGCTGGGTCGCCTTCGTCAGCTTCGGGGCGGTGTACTACCTGGTGCCGAAGTTGTGGAACCGCGAGCGGCTGTACAGCCTGCGCCTCGTCACCTACCACTTCTGGATCGCGACCATCGGCATCGTCCTCTACATCACCGCGATGTGGATCTCGGGCATCATGCAGGGGTTGATGTGGCGGGCGTACGACAACCTCGGCTTCCTGCAGTACTCGTTCATCGAGACCGTCGAAGCGATGCACCCGTATTACGTGATCCGGGCAGGCGGCGGCGTGCTGTTCCTGCTCGGCGCGCTGATCATGGCCTACAACCTGTGGCGAACCGTCCGGGGCGACATCCGGACCGAGGCCGTGTTCGAACGGCCGGTCGCCGCCACGGCCGCGCGGCCGGCGGAGTGAGGAGGCGGCAATGCGTCACGAGATCCTTGAAAAAAACGTCATCCTGCTCGCGATCTGCGTCCTGGTCACCGTCTCCATCGGCGGACTGGTCCAGCTCGTCCCGTTGTTCACCATGGAGCAGACCATCGAGAAGGTGGGCGGTGTCAGGCCTTATTCGCCCCTCGAACTCGCCGGGCGCAACATCTACGTGCGCGAGGGTTGCTACCTCTGCCACAGCCAGCAGGTGCGCCCCTTCCGCGACGAAGCCGAGCGCTACGGGCATTACAGCCTCGCCGCGGAAAGCATGTACGACCACCCGTTCCAATGGGGCTCCAAGCGCACTGGTCCGGACCTGGCCCGCGTCGGCGGCAAGTATTCCAACGACTGGCACGCCCAGCACCTGATCAACCCACGCAACGTCGTGCCGGAGTCGGTGATGCCGCCGTACGGTTTCCTCGCCCGGCGCGAGCTGTCCTACAACGACATCGCCGACCATATGCGCACGCTGAAGATCGTCGGCGTTCCCTACACCGACGATCAGATCGCGTCCGCGCTGAAGGACGTCGCCGCCCAGGCCAACGGCGAAGCGGGTGGCACCGATGCGCTGCTCGCGCATTATCCGAAAGCGGTGGTCGGCGACTTCGACGGCGACCCGTCCCGCGTCACCGAAATGGATGCGCTGATCGCGTATCTGCAAATGCTGGGCACGCTCGTCGACTTCACGACGTACAAGCCCGAGCTTGATTACCGTTGAGGAGAGGTTTCTTGGACTTAGAGACCATTTCCAAGACGGTGCAGTCGCTCTGGATTGTTTGGCTGGTACTCCTGTTCGTCGGGGTCGTGTGGTGGGCCTACCGACCGAAGAACCGGAAGAAGTTCCAGGACGCGGCGAATATCCCGTTCAAGGAGGATAATGGAGGATCATGACCCATGGCCGGCAACAAGTCCATTGACGCCGTGACCGGCACGGAGACGACCGGTCACGAGTGGGACGGCATCAAGGAACTCAATACGCCTTTGCCCAAATGGTGGCTGTACGTGCTGTATGCCACCGTGGCCTGGAGCGCGGTCTACACCGTGCTGTATCCGGCATGGCCGTCGCTCAGCGGCTACACCAAGGGCGTGATCGGTCATTCGTCGCGCGAGGATCTCAACAAGACCATGGAGGCCGTGCGCGCCAGCCGGGCCGTCTGGTACGACAAGTTCGCCCAGCTCTCCGTCGAGGACATCGACAAGAATCCCGATCTGATCCAGTTCGCCAAGGCCGGCGGCGAGGTCATCTTCGGCGAGAACTGCGCGCCTTGTCACGGCACCGGCGGTGTCGGCCGGCCCGGCTATCCCGTCTTGGTTGACGACGACTGGCTGTGGGGCGGCACGCTTGCCGACATCCAGCAGACCATCACGCACGGCATACGCAATGCCGACCCGGACGCCCGGGTAAGCGCGATGCCGGCGTTCGGTGCCGACGGGCTGTTGACCAAGGACGAGATCGAGGCGGTCGCCGATCACGTGCTCTCGCTGTCCGGCGCCGGCGCCGACAATCCCAAGGGCGCGCAGATCTTCGCCGACAACTGTGTCGCCTGCCACGGCGAACTCGGCGAAGGCGTGCCGGAAAACGGTGGCCCCAACCTTAAGGACAAGATCTGGCTTTATGGCGGCAGCCGGAACGCGATCATCGCCCAGGTCACACGGCCGCGCCAGGGCGTCATGCCTTCGTGGAAGGGCCGGCTCGACGATGTGCAGATCAAGCAGGCGACGGTGTACGTGCACACGGTCCTGGGTGGCGGGAAATAGCGGGATTCCCCCGCTCCGCCCCCCGGTAGCGGCGCGAAACCACCGGTCCCTTCCGGGCGTTTCCCATCCCATCTGAGAGGGGTGCGTCTTTGGAGTGGGCGTGCCGGCGGGGTCGGCAACAATGGCAAATGGCGTGCGGTACAAGACGCACGCCGGAGGGAACCGCGGCCAAGGATGGCGCCCGCGAAGGGCAAACCCAGAGGCTTTGGATCTGAGTACGATGGCAAGTTCGAACACCGGGGCGATGCGCGCTCTCGACCACGGCAGGCAGGAAAGCGGTGCACCAACACCCGGCCCGGATGACGCCGCACAGACCGAGCAGCCCCAACCGCCCAAGCGTCAGCCGCTCTACGCCAACCGCATCAAGGTCCAGCCCCGCAAGGTCGAGGGCCGCTGGCGGCGGATCAAGTGGGCGGTGGTCTCTGTCCTGCTCGGCCTCTACTACATCGGCCCCTGGCTGCGCTGGGATCGCGGCGCGGGAGCCCCCGATCAGGCGCTGCTGATCGATCTGCCCGGGCGGCGCGCCTATTTCTTCTGGGTCGAGATCTGGCCGCAGGAGGTCTACTACCTCACCGGCATGCTGATCCTGGGCGCCATCGGGCTGTTCCTGGTCACCGCCTGGTTCGGTCGTGTCTGGTGCGGGTTCACCTGCCCGCAAACGGTGTGGACCGATCTGTTCATGTGGGTGGAGCGCCTGATCGAGGGCGACCGCAACGCGCGCCTACGCCTCGACAAGAGCCCGTTCAGCCTGAAGAAGGCGGGCAAGAAGCTGGCCAAGCACGCGGCGTGGCTGGTGATCGCCTTCCTGACCGGCGGCGTCTGGATTCTCTACTTCAACGACGCGCCCTCGACGGTGGTCAAGTTTTTCCAGGGCGAGGCGAACTCGGCGGTCTACGGCTTCACGGGGCTGTTCACCGCCACCACCTACCTGCTCGCCGGCTGGGCGCGCGAGCAGGTGTGCATTTACATGTGCCCCTGGCCGCGCTTCCAGAGCGCGATGTTCGACGAGGACTCGCTGATCGTCACCTACGAGGCCTGGCGCGGCGAACCCCGCGGCGGCGCCAAGAAGCACGGTCAGTCCTTCGAAGGCCGCGGCCATTGCGTCGATTGCGGCATGTGCTGGCAGGTCTGCCCGACCGGGGTCGACATCCGCAAGGGCCAGCAGATGGCCTGCATCGGCTGCGCCCTGTGCATCGACGCCTGCAATTCGATCATGGACCGCTTCGGCCTGCCGCGCGAGCTGATCACCTACGATTCCATCAACAACCAGATCGCGCGCGCCAAGGGTCAGCCCACCCGCGTCAGACTGATCCGGCCGCGCACCATCGCCTATGCCGCCGTGCTATCCATCGTGCTCAGCGTCGTCGGCTACAGCCTGCTGACCCGCTCGCGACTGGAGGTCAACGTCGTCCCCGACCGCCAGCCGCTGTTCGTCCGCTTGTCCGACGGCAGCATCCGCAACGGCTACACGCTGAAGATCCTGAACATGGAACGCACGCCCAAGACCTTCTTGTTGTCCACCGAAGGCCTGGAAGGGGGCGAGGTCATGGTCACCGGCTTCCATCCCGAGCCGACACCCTCGGTGGAGTTGCCGGTCGACCCCGACACCGTCGGCGCGTTTCGCGTGTTCGTCAAGGCACTGCCGGAAGGTCTCGACGGCAAGCGAACGACTTACTCGCTGGTTTTGACGGACATGAACACGCGGCAGACCGTCACCCACAAGACCGTGTTCGCCGGTCCCGGATCGTAGGGCTCCGCACACATGGCAGGTCCGCGCCCCAAGGGCTGGTGGTATCCGTGGATCTTCGTCGGCGGCATGGCGGTGGTGGTGGTCGTCAATATCGTTTTCATCACCGCCGCGATCGGCACCTTTCCCGGGCTGGAGACCACCGATCATTATCGCAAGGGTCTCGCCTACAATAAGGATCTGGCCGCGGAGCAGGCGCAGGAGCGCCGCGGCTGGCAGATGCGGTTCCAGTTCCAGCCCGAAGATGCGGGCGACAGCGCGCATCGCGGCCGGCTCGACGTGCAGTTCACCGACGCGGCCGGCGGCCCGCTCGCGCATCTCGACGTGCGCGCCGACCTGGTGCGGCCGACCCGCGAAGGCTATGACCAGGCGCTAACGCTCTCGACGCTGGGTAACGGCCGCTACGGCGGCGAGGTCGCCTTGCCGCTGCCGGGCCAATGGGAGGTGCGAATCCTCGCTCGGGACGGCGATCAGCACTTCCAGGCCACCCGCCGCCTCCTCGTTCCGTGACGGTGGAACAGCAAGTCCGGGTCGCACCACAGGGCACAGCGCCGGCGGGCACAGCATCCGCGAGCACGTGCCGTCATTGCGGACTGAGCCTGCCGGGCACGGGTGCCTGCGGCGAATTCTGCTGCGCCGGCTGCGCCGCCGCCTATGCTCTGGTCTCCGGCCTCGGCCTCGAAGCCTATTACGCCAGGCGCGTGCTCGATCCCGGCCAGCGCGCGCTCAAGCCCGATGACGAACAGCCGGCGTGCGATCTCGCGGCCTACGTCCAGGACGAAGGCGGCGGCGCGCGCAGCATCAGCCTGATGGTCGACGGCCTGCATTGCGCGGCCTGCGTCTGGCTGATCGAATCCGTGCTCAACCGTGACGAACGCGTGCTCGCCGCGCGCGTCAACATGACGACGCGCCGGTTGCGGGTGCGCTGGCAGGCGGACGCCGCCGGAATCGACAACCTGCTTGCACCCATTGCCCGGCTTGGCTACCGGCTTGTTCCCTACGACCCCGGCCTGCTGGCGAGCGCCGCCGACCGCAGGCAGAACGAGCTGCTGCGCGCAATGGCGGTCGCCGGGTTCGCCGCCGGCAACGTCATGCTGCTCTCCGTCGCCATCTGGGCCGGCGACGCCGAAGGCATGGGCCCGGCGACCCGCGATCTCCTGCACTGGATCTCGGCGATGATCGCGTTGCCGGCCATCGTCTATGCCGGCCGGCCGTTCTTCCGCTCGGGCCTCGCGGCGCTCCGGCACGGCCGCACCAACATGGACGTGCCGATCTCCATCGGCGTCGTGCTGACCGCGGCGATGAGCCTGCACGAAACCATCCACGGCGGCCCGCACGCCTATTTCGATTCCGCCATCGGGCTGCTGTTCTTCCTGCTCGTCGGGCGTTATCTCGATCGGCGCGCCCGCGGCCAGGCCCGCTCGGCCGCCGAGCAGTTGCTGACGCTCGGTGCGGCCGCCGTGACCGCCGTCGAGGCGGATGGCAGCCGGCGATCGCTGATGCCCGCCCAGGTGCGCGCCGGCATGCACCTGCTGGTCGCCGCCGGCGAGCGAATCGCCGTCGACGGCCGCGTCGTCCACGGCGCGAGTGACGTCGATACCGGCCTGATCGACGGCGAAACCACGCCCAAGCCGGTCGCCGCCGGCGCTGCCGTCTTCGCCGGCACCCTCAATCTCTCGGCGCCGTTGGCCATCGAGGCGACCGCGGTCGGCGAGAATACCCTGCTCGCCGAGATCACCCGACTGGTGGAGGCCGCCGAGAGTCACAAGGGCCGCTTCGTCGCTTTGGCCGACCGCGTTGCCCGCTTCTACGCCCCGGTGGTGCACGGCGCCGCCCTGCTTACCTTTTTCGGCTGGTGGCTGAGCGCAGGCGTACCATGGCAACAGGCGCTGCTGACCGCGATTTCCGTGTTGATCATCACTTGTCCGTGCGCGCTGGCGCTCGCGGTGCCGGCGGTCCAGGTGATCGCCACCGGCCAGCTGCTGCGCCGCGGCATCCTCATCAAGTCGGGAACCGCGCTCGAACGGCTGGCGTCGGTCGAGATGGTCGTGTTCGACAAGACCGGAACGCTCACCGACGCGCGCCCCGAACTCGCCGATGCCGCCGGCATCGACGCCGCCGAGCTGACCCTGGCGGCATCCCTTGCCGCCGCCAGCAGGCATCCGCTGGCCCGCGCCCTGGTGCGCGCCGCCGAGGCACGCGGGCTGTCGCCGTCTTCGGTTTCGGGCGTGCACGAATTCCCGGGCCAGGGGCTCGAATTGGCGACGCCGGGCGGCTCCGTTCGCCTCGGCAACCGCGCCTTCTGCGGTATCGACGCGTCGGGCGCCACGTCTGCCGACCCGGAATTGTGGCTGGCACAACCGCCGCTCGATCCGGTGCGATTTGCGTTCACCGAGCACACGCGCGCCGATGCCGCCGCCGTGGTCCGCGCGCTTGAGGCACGCGGCTATCAGCTCGCGCTGTTGTCCGGCGACCGCAAGCCGGCGGTCGAGGCGGTCGCGCGCACCGCCGGCTTTGTCGACTGGCGGGCCAGCCTGTCGCCCAAGGACAAGCTCGACCAGCTCACCGCCCTCGCCGGCCAGGGCCGCCGCGTGCTGATGGTGGGTGATGGTTTGAACGACGCGCCGGCGCTGGCGTGCGCGCACGCCTCGATGTCGCCGGCGACTGCGGTCGACGTCAGCCAGACCGCCGCCGACGTCGTCTTCCAGGGCGATCGTTTGGGCCCGGTCGCCGAAACGCTTGCCATCGCCCGGCATGCCCGCGCCCTGATTTTCGAGAACCTGGCGCTGGCGCTCCTCTACAATGCGATCACCATTCCGCTCGCCATTGCGGGTTTCGTCACCCCGCTGATTGCGGCGATCGCGATGTCGTCCTCGTCGCTGGTGGTGATCCTCAACGCGCTGCGCCTGGGCCGGATGCGCCTGGGCCGGATGCGCTTGTAGCCGGCGCGGACAGCGACGCGGTGGCGGCAGCGGCGCGCAACGCGCCGAAGTTGCTCCGCGTCGACAACAGATCGGGGGCGATGGCAAGCTCGATGACCGCCGGTCGCCCGGCGCCACGTGCCCGGCTAAATGCATCCGCGAAATCCTCGCTGCGCTCGACCCGCTCGCCGTACGCCCCGTAGGCACGCGCCAGCGCGACGAAATCCGGATTGGTCAAGTCGGTTCCGATAACCCTATTGGGGTATGAACGCTCCTGCTGGGTGCGGATGGTGCCGTACATGGCGTTGTTGCCGATCAGCACCACGATCTCCGCGCCGTAGCGCACGGCGGTCGCCAGCTCGCCACCGGTCATGCCGAAGCTGCCGTCACCGACGCACGCGACCACGGTGCGGGCGGGCTCCGCCAGCCTGGCGGCGATCGCCGCCGGCACCGCGTAGCCCATGGCGCCGTTGCATGGTCCCAGCAGCCGGCGCCCGCCGCCGTAGCCCCCACCTCCGTAGCCAAGGTAGCGCTGCGGCCAGCCGCTGAAATTGCCGGCATCGACGGTGACGACGGCATCGCTCCCCAAGAGCGCATCGAGCTGCGCCATCACCGCAGCCGGCTCCAGCGCGTGCGTAGCGGCGGGTGGCACCTGATCGTCGAGAAAGTCCCGCCTGGCCGCCGCAGCCCATGCCTGCCAGTGGCGGACCGGGCATGGCGCCAGCCGGCGCGCCGCGGCGGCAAAGGCCGCGACACCGGCGGTAATCGCGAGCGTCGGTTTGAACACGCGGCCGAGTTCGCGCCGATCGGGATGCACGTGGATCAGCGCCAGTCCCGCGCCGCCGAACAGGGAATAGCCCTGCGTCGCGACCTCGCCGAGCCGGGTGCCGATGGCCAGCACCAGATCCGCGTCGCGCAATCGCGCCACCAGTTTCGGATTGGGGGCAACGCTCAGTTCGCCGACGTAACCGGCGTCACCGTTGTCGAAGATGTCGTTGCGCCGGAATGAGCAGCAGACCGGCAAGCCGTTGTGCTGGACGAAGCGCGCGAGATCGGCGCGGGCCTGCTCCGTCCAGCCGTTGCCGCCGACGATCACCATCGGGCGCATCGCGTCGCCCAGCGCCTGGTGGCAGCGCTCCATCAGCCCCGGATCGGGCAGGCCGGCATCGACGGGCAGCGCGGTCACGTCACCGGCCCGGCTCTCCTCGGCGAGGACATCCGCCGGCACGGCAAGCACCACCGGCCCCGGCCGGCCGCTCACCGCGCAATGCAACGCCCGCGTAACCGCCTCCGGCAAGGCATCGGCGCTGTCGATCTCGTCGACAGCCTTGGCGAGCGGACGAAACATCTCCCGGAATTCGACCTCCTGGAACGCCTCACGGCCGCGAAAGGCGCGCCTGACCTGGCCGACCACCACCAGCATCGGCGTCGAATCCTGGAACGCGGTGTGCACGGCGATGGCGGCGTTGCAGGCGCCGGGGCCGCGGGTGACGAGGCAGACGCCCGGCCGCCCCGACAACTTGCCCTCGGCCTCGGCCATGAAACCGGCGCCGTGCTCGTGCCGGCAGGTGACAAGCGCGAGGTCGGCACGAACGTCATAAAGGGCATCCAGGAGCGGCAGATAGCTCTCGCCCGGCACGCAGTACGCGCGCCGGATGCCATGCGCGACCAGCGCATCGGCGATGATGCGCCCGCCGGTTCGGATTTCGGCCATCGGTGCTCCTTCGCTCCTTGTCCGGCAGCTCCTTATCCGGCGCCTTTCACGAGACGCCCCCCGCTGCCATAGTGAACTCGGGAATGTTGGTCTCCAGGCGCGCCAAGACTAGCACGCCACAACCCGCTTGGCGTCGTCGCCGCGTTGCGATGGCGCAGATGCGGGCGATGCGCAAAGAGGACGTCCGGCATCCGATGACGACAACCAAGACAGCGGACGAGCGCGGGTACGAGCATTTCGACCACGGTGCCGACATCGGCGTGCGCGGCTTCGGCCCGACGCAGGCCGCGGCATTCGAGGAAGCCGCCAAGGCGCTCACCGCCGTGGTCAGCGATCCCGCCACCATCGCCGCGAGGGAGACGATCGCCATCGCGTGCGCGGCGCCGGATGCCGATTTCCTCCTGCTCGATTTCCTCAATGCACTGATCTACGCGATGGCGACCCGCGCCATGCTGTTCGCCGGCGTCGAGGTCGTCATCGAGGACGGACGGTTGCGCGCCCGCGCCAGCGGCGAGCCCATCGATCCGGCCCGGCACCCGCTCACCGTCGAGGTCAAGGGCGCGACCATGACCGAGTTGCGGGTCGCCAGGCAAGCGGACGGCCGATGGCTGGCGCAGTGTGTCGTCGATGTCTGAACCGGCCGCAATCTCGACCGTCGGTTGATAATCCAAGCGCAATGTGCGCTAATTGGAAAACTTGGGCGAGAAACCTGAGACAGGAGGCTCCGCGATGGCGCACCCGGATCTGGTTCGGCTGGGTGACTTCGAGTGGAAAATCCCCGCGACGCACGGCATGGCAGTCCCGGCGGTCCTGTTCGCGAGCAAGGATCTCGTCGACGAGATGGAAGACAAGGTCTTCGAACAGGCCGCCAACGTCGCCATGCTCCCGGGAATCGTCGGCGCGTCGTATGCCATGCCCGATGCGCACTGGGGCTACGGCTTTCCCATCGGCGGTGTCGCCGCGTTCGACCCCGAGGCGGGTGGCGTCATTTCGGCGGGCGGCGTCGGCTTCGACATCGCGTGCGGCGTGCGCACCCTGCTGACCGGCGTCGCGGCCGAGGAAGTCCTCGCCTGTCAGACGCGGCTGGCCGACGCTCTCTTGCAGCACATCCCGGCCGGCCTCGGTTCCAGCGGCCACATCGCGCTCAATCCCAAGGAGATGGAGGCGATGCTGACCGGCGGTGCCGCCTGGGCGGTGGCGCGCGGCTGGGGCGAGCCCGCGGACCTCACCCGCGTCGAAGAGCACGGCAGCATGGCGGACGCGCGGCCCGAGTGCATCTCGGCCAAGGCCAAGGAGCGGCAGCGGACCGAGATGGGCACGCTCGGCTCCGGCAACCATTACCTTGAGGTGCAGCGGGTGGCGGCGATCTTCGATCAAACGGCCGCGCGCGCCTTCGGCCTCGGGCTTGGCGAGGCGGTGGTCAGCATCCACTGCGGCTCCCGTGGGCTCGGCCACCAGATCGGCACGGAGAGCTTAAGGGAAATGGCGCTGACGGCCGCCTCCTTCGGCATCCACCTGCCCGACCGCGAGCTGGCGTGTGCACCGATCGCGTCGCCCATCGGTCAGCACTACCTGGGCGCGATGCGCGCGGCGATCAACTGCGCACTGGCCAACCGGCAGATCATCACGCATCTCACCCGCGAGGTGTTCGCCCGGATTCTGCCGGCCGCCACACTGCGCCTGCTCTATGACGTCTCGCACAACACGTGCAAGCTGGAGACCCACTCGGTAGACGGCCGGCCGCGGCAGCTTTACGTCCATCGCAAGGGCGCGACCCGCGCCTTCGGCCCCGGCCACCCCGATTTGCCGGAGGATCTGCGCGCCGTCGGACAACCGGTGCTGATCGGCGGCACCATGGGCACCGCATCCTACATCCTGCGTGGCACGCGCACCGGGATGGCACGCGCCTTCGGCTCGGCCTGTCACGGTGCCGGGCGGTCTCTGTCCCGGCACGAGGCGCGACGGCGCTGGCAGGGGCAAGACGTCATCGACGAGCTCGCCGCCCGCGGCATTCTGGTGCGCAGTCGCGCGCTCAAAGGGGTCGCCGAGGAGGCGCCAGGCGCGTACAAGGATGTGGGCGCCGTCGTCGATGCCGCCGAAAAGGCGGGCCTCGCCACGAAGGTGGCCAAGCTCGACCCCCTGATCTGCATCAAGGGGTGAGGCCGAGGGAACGCACGCTTCCGCCCCCTTCGCCCGCCCCTGCTTTCGCCCGCGGCGGTACGATGGATCCTTGCGCCAGCCCCCTGCTCACCGACCTTTACCAGCTCAACATGCTGCAAAGCTATCTTGAGCACGGCATGAGCGGACCGGCCGTTTTCGAGTTCTTCTGCCGCAAGCTGCCGCAGGGCCGCGGCTTCCTGATGGCGGCAGGCCTGGAGCAACTCGTCGACTGGCTCGAAGCGCTGCACTTCGGCGCCGACGAGCTGGCCTGGCTCGCGGACAGCGGACGGTTCTCCGCCCAGTTGATCGACTCTCTCGCGGGCCTGCGCTTCACCGGCGATGTCGAGGCAATGGCCGAGGGCACGCTGTTCTTCGCCGACGAGCCGATCGTACGGGTCACCGCCCCCTTACCGCAGGCGCAACTGGTCGAAACCCGTTTGGTCAATCTGATGCAGATCCAGACCCTGGTCGCCTCGAAGGCAGCGCGGATGATGTTGGCCGCCCCTGGCAAGACCTTGATCGATTTCGGCTTGCGCCGGGCGCACGGTGCCGAGGCGGGCCTGCTCGCCGCGCGCGCCGCCTACATCGCGGGCTTCGCCGGAACGGCGACGGTGCTGGCCGGCCAGCGTTTCGCCATCCCGCTGTTCGGCACCATGGCGCACGCCTTCGTCCAGGCGCACGACAACGAAACCGAGGCCTTCGAGAATTTCGCCCGCGCCCGCCCGGCCGGCCTGGTGCTGCTGATCGATACCTATGACACCGAACGCGGCGCGCAAAAGGTGGTGAGCCTCGCACCGAAGCTGCGCGCCGCCGGCATCACGGTGCGTGGCGTCCGCCTCGATTCCGGCGATCTAGCCGCGCATGCCCGCGCCGTGCGCGACATCCTCGATGCCGGTGGGCTGAAGGACGTGGAGATTCTCGCGAGCGGCGGTCTCGACGAGGAGCGTCTCGCCGCGCTGAGCGCCACCAATGCGCCGATCGACGGCTTCGGCATCGGCACCAGCCTGGTGACCTCGGAGGACGCGCCGGCGCTCGACTGCGTCTACAAGCTGCAGGACTACGCCGGTATTCCGCGTCGCAAGCACTCGGAAGGCAAGGCGACCTGGCCGGGACGCAAGCAGGTCTTCCGCCGGTATCGGGACGACGGCACGCTTGCGGGGGATATGCTGACCGTGGACGGCGATGCCCAGCCCGGTGAGCCCCTGCTCCGGCCGGTGATGCGCGCAGGCCGCAGGCTTGAGGCGCTGCCGGACCTGGCCACCATCCGCCGCCACGCCGCCTGCGAGCTCTCCCGCTTGCCGGCCGAGATGCGCGCGCTACAGGCGATGTCTGCGTATACTCCGACGGTCGCGCCCGCCTTGCAGCGCCTCGCCGAGAACACCGACCGCCGCATCGCGACGGCATGATCCCCCTCGCCTGCGATGATCTCCGCCTCGGCTCACGGGTTGAACGCCGGTCAGGGCATGGTTTAATGGTTGATCGGTATGCGGGAAGAACGGGCGATCTGATTGGAGTTGAGCGGATGGATGGCAATGGGTAGCGCCACCACATCGGAACCATGGCAATGGTCGTTGAACTGGGACGAGGTGCGCACCGATATCGTCATCGGCTCCTGCCCGATGGCAACGGCCGACATCGACTGCATTTGCAATGGAACCGGTGCCAATGCGCTGTTGTCGCTGCAGAGTGACGACTGCCGGGCGGCGTTCGGCATCGACTACGATGCACACGCCCTGCATGGCGGTGCCAGGGGCATGCGGATGGTCAACACGCCGATGCTCGACTTCAACCCGCCGGACCAGCGCCGCAATCTGCCGTCCGCCGTTCGTGCCCTCGCCGCGCTGCTGACCGAAGGCCACAAGGTCTATGTCCACTGCACGGCTGGGCTCAATCGCGCGCCGCTGACCGTCATGGGCTACCTCGTCTTCATCGAGCTGGTCGAGCCTGATGAAGCGATCGCCTTTATCCGCCGGGCGCGCCCCGCCGCCGACCCGTCTTGGGAAGCATACGAGGGCTGCCGCGACGATCTGATCGATGCGCTGCGCGACTACATCGCGGTTCGCGCCTATTATCTGTCGCGGCAATATCCCGAAAACGACGAAACGCGTAACTGGTACCGGGCCGAGGTCGATGTCATTCGCCAGGCGTTCTTGAGCCCGCGCTCCCTGCCCGCGGCGCGGCGCGACCCGAGCCGGCCGTAAAAATGCGTGCGTGGCGGAAAGCACGCGAGCACGCTCGTATTTCGTGCATGAGTATAATTTTATTCAATTGACGCGGGAGCGACCGCGCGCGAGAATGCCACGGGACGCTAAGGGGCGGAACGGGACAAGCCGGAGCACACTGGCATCCGGCTGCAACCGCCCGATGGATAGGAGGGAGGAGGTGAGATGGCAGAGACTGCCGACGTCCGTGCACTGGTCCTCGACGACAACGACGGGACCATCACGCCCAGCATCAAGACATTCGGCGCCGACGCCCTGCCGGACGGCGACGTCCTCGTCCGCGTCCACTATTCCGATCTCAATTACAAGGATGGGATGATCGTCAAGGGCCTGGGCAAACTGGTGCGCCGGTATCCGCACGTGCCGGGCATCGACTTTTCCGGTGTCGTGGAATCCTCGCAGTCGGAGCGGTTCAAGCCCGGCGATCGGGTCATCCTGACCGGCTGGCGGGTCGGCGAGGTGCATTGGGGCGGCTATGCGTCTCTCGCCCGGGTCAAGGCCGACTGGCTGGTTTCCCTGCCCGTCGGCCTCGATCTGCGCCAGGCGATGGCGATCGGCACCGCCGGCTTCACCGCGATGCTGGCGATTCTCGCCCTTGAGGAGCATGGCCTGACGCCCGACAACCCCGGCGACGTGCTGGTGACCGGTGCCGCCGGCGGTGTCGGCTCGATCGCGATCGCCATCCTTGCCAGATGCGGCTACCGGGTCGCGGCATCCACCGGCCGCAGCGAGAGCCATGACTACCTGCGCAGCCTGGGCGCTTCGAGCATCGTCGCGCGGGCCGAACTGGACACGCCGTCCAAGGCGCCGCTCGGCAGCGAGCGCTGGTCCGGTGCCATCGACAACGTCGGCGGCCCGACCCTGACCAGCGTGCTGCAGTCGCTGCGCTATTGGGGAAGTTGTGCCTCGGTCGGACTTGCGGGCGGCGTCACCTTTTCCTCATCCGTGCTGCCCTTCCTGATTCGCGGCATCAATCTCCTCGGCATCGACAGCGCCACCTGCCCGACCGAACGGCGCGTGCGGGCCTGGGAGCGGCTCGGCCGGGATCTGGACCTGGACACGCTCGCCGGCATGACCCGCGTCGTGCCATTGACCGACGTGCCAAGCCTTGCCGCCGAGATTCTCAAAGGTCAGGTCCAGGGCCGCACCGTGGTCGATGTCAACGCCTGAACACGCAAGCAACAGCGTGGTTGCCTCCCGCCGCTGCCCGAGACCGTGATGCGCACCGCCATCCAGCCCCTCCGTGTTGCCAAACCATGGCGGCGGATCTTGCTCGCCGCCACCTTTCTGGCGGGACTTGCCGGTTGCGCCGACTACGAATCGGCCTACGAGGAAGGGGTCGAGGACTATGAGCCAATCTACTGCTATCAATCGCTGGCGGACGCGGCATGCTACCGCCGGCCATACGTCCGCGACGCGCGGCGACTGATCAACTACTACGGTCCGTCGCCGAGACGCTACGACCGGCCGAAGCCGTCTGCATCCTGAGCCACCCGCCGCGCCTGCTCAGTCGAGCTTCAGTTTTTCGCGGAACAGCGCGTTGACCGCGGCCGGGTTGGCCTTGCCGGCCGTCGCCTTCATCACCTGGCCGACCAGCCAGACCAGGACCTTTTCGTTGCCGGCGCGGAAATCCGCCACCTGCTTGGGGTTGTCGGCGATCGCCTTGGCGACGGCGGCTTCGATGGCACCGGTATCGGTGATCTGCCGCAGCCCGCGCTCGGCGACGATCGCCCGCGGATCGCCGCCGGTCTCGGCCATGATCTCGAAGACATCCTTGGCGATTCGCCCGGAAATGGTGCCGTCTGCGATCAGATCGAGCAGCCGGCCGAGGTTGTCGGCCGAGATCGGCGAGCAGGTGATGGACTTGCCCTCGCGGTTGAGGACGGCGAACAGGTTGGTGATCACCCAGTTGGCGGCGGTCTTGCCATCACGCCCCTTGGCGACCGCTTCGAAATAGACGGACGCCTCCTTCTCGGCGACCAGCACGCCGGCATCATACGGGTTCAAGCCGTAGGTGGCGATGAAGCGCTCCTTGCGCTGGTCCGGCAATTCCGGCAGATGCGCACGGATGCCCTCGACGTATTCCGGGGTGAGGGTCAACGGCAACAGGTCCGGGTCGGGAAAGTAGCGGTAATCGTGGGCGTATTCCTTGGCGCGCATCGATCGGGTTTCGCCACGCGCGGAGTCGTAGAGCCGCGTTTCCTGAACGACGCTGCCGCCCGTCTCATACACTTCGACCTGGCGTGCCGCCTCGCGCTCGATCGCCTGCATGACGAAACGCACCGAATTGACGTTCTTGACCTCGGCGCGGGTGCGATACGCGTTTTCGCCCACGGGCCGGACCGAGACATTGATGTCGCAGCGCATGGAGCCTTGCTCCATGTTGCCATCGCAGGTGCCGAGGTAGCGCATGATCGCGCGCAGCTTGCGCAGGTAGGCGCCCGCCTCCTCCGGGCTGCGGATGTCGGGCTTGGAGACGATCTCCATCAGCGCGACGCCGGCGCGGTTGAGGTCGATCAGGGTTGCGCGCGGATGCTGGTCGTGCAGGGATTTACCCGCGTCCTGCTCGACGTGCAGCCGCTCGATACCGATGGTCTTGGTGGTACCGTCGGCGAGATCGACGCTGACCGCGCCTTCGCCGACCAACGGCCGCTGGTACTGGGAGATCTGGTAGCCGGCCGGCAGGTCCGGGTAGAAGTAGTTCTTGCGCTCGAACACGCTGTCGAGATTGATCCGGGCGTTGAGGCCGAGGCCGGTGCGCACCGCCTGCTCGATGCAGCGACCGTTGAGAACCGGCAGCATGCCGGGAAACGCCGCATCGACAAACGAGACTTGGCTGTTGGGCTCGGCCCCGAAATCGGTGGCGGCCGACGAGAACAGCTTGGCGGACGAAATGACCTGCGCGTGCACCTCAAGGCCGACGACGACTTCCCAGTTGGTGGTTGTTCCCTTGATCAGATAGCCCATGTCGTCGTCTCCTTGTGCACAGGGGCCATTCGGATGGTTCGGCCAAATGGGTCGGATGTGCATTACCAACAAAAGGTTGCGTGCAGCGACTGCGCATTCTTTGAATGCGACGCTGCACTCGTTGCGCGCTTGGTCGCGGCGCAATGTACCGTGCCGGCGGGCGCATCTGCTCCCGGTAATTGAGTCCCCTTGGCTGCAACACCCGGCTACTCACCGCCGCCGCCGGGCTCATCGTCCTTCGACGGGTCCAGTAGCCGATGCAGATGCACGATCACGTACTTGATGTTGGCGTGATCGACGTTGCGCTGGCTTGCGCCACGCCACGCTTTCAGAGCCGCCGCATAGTTCGGATAGATGCCGACGATTTCGAGGCGTTCGGTGGAAACGAAGTCGAGCCCCTGCGGATCGCGCACCTCGCCGCCGAAGACGAGATGCAGAAGCGGATCTGTCATCGCCACGTTTCTCCTCTCACCGGGACGCGCGTGCACTACGCTGCCAATGTTCTTGCCGGCCGCAGGCGGCATAGGCGATCTGGCGGCAGCGCCCCCTGCCCGGCCCAATTCGCCCGCGGGCAGCGCGATTCAACATGCCGCGCTAGCGGTCGCGCAACAGTCGTGCCTTTTGGCGCTGCCACTCGCGCTCCTTGATCGTCTCGCGCACATCGACCTTGCGTTTGCCCTTGGCAATGCCGAGCAAGACCTTGGCGATGCCGCGCTGGTTGAAGTAGAGCGAGAGCGGCACCAGGGTCATGCCCTCGCGGCGCACCGCGCCCGCGAGCTTGTCGACCTGCCGGCGATGCAGAAGCAGCTTGCGTGGCCGCTTCGGCTCGTGCCCGGCGCTTGCCGCACTTTCCCAAGGCGCAATGTGCGCGTTGAGCAAGAAGATCTCGCCCCCCTTCTCGCCGGCGTAGGCCTCGTTGAGCGAGACCTGACCGCGCCGCAACGTCTTGACCTCCGAGCCTTGCAGGACGATGCCCGCCTCGATCGTCTCCAGGATCGCATAGTCATGGCGCGCGCGACGGTTGTGCGCGACCACGCGTGCCGCCCCCTTGATCGCCGCATCGTCGCCGGAGGGTGCGCTCATCACCACCGCTCATCGCTGCACTTGCCACCGGCGCACCGTCACACGCGTTCGCGCCTGAAGGAAGCTTCGCCTCAACGCTCGCTCAGCAAACCCGCACCGGCCATGGCCCGGCGGACCACTGCCCGGTTGTCCTCGCTGATCTCGACCAGCGGCAGGCGGACGCCGGGGCGCACCTTGCCCAGCAGGCTCGCGGCGAACTTCACGGGCGATGGATTGGTCTCGCAGAACATCGCGGCATGCAGCGGTGTCAGCCGGTCGCTGATCGCGCTCGCCGTGGCAACGTCGCCCGCCCGCCACGCTTGCTGCATCTGGGCGCACAGGCGCGGCGCCACGTTGGCGGTGACCGAGATGCAGCCGTGCCCGCCCGCGGCCAGAAACGGCAAGGCCGTGCCGTCCTCGCCGGAAAGCTGGCAGAATTGCGGCCCGATGGCGAGGCGGGTGCGGATCGGCCGGCCCAGGTCCTGGGTGGCATCCTTCACACCGACGATATTCGGCAGCTCGGCCAGGCGCGCCATGGTCGCGACGCTCATATCGACGCCGCAGCGGGCGGGAATGTTGTAAATGATGATCGGCAGATCCACCGCATCGCAGATCGCCTTGTAATGCTGGTAGAGCCCCTCTTGCGTCGGCTTGTTGTAGTACGGGGTGACGACCAGCGCCGCGTCGGCGCCGGCGGTCTTGGCGTGGCGGGTCAACTGGATCGCTTCGTCGGTGGCATTCGAGCCCGTGCCGGCGATCACCGGCACCCTGCCGCGCACCGCGGCGACGCAGACCTCGACGACGCGCTGGTGCTCGGCGTGGCTCAAGGTCGACGATTCGCCGGTGGTCCCGCACGGCACGATGCCCTCGGTCCCCTCGTCGATGTGCCACTCGATCAGAGCCCGGTACGCCGCTTCGTCGAAGACACCGTCCTTGAAGGGCGTAATCAGCGCAACAATCGAGCCCCTAAACATTTTTGCAACTCCTCACCGGCTATCCTGGCGCGGACCATATCGTCGGGCGGGGCCGTTTGCAAAGCATGGCTTCAGAGTCCTTGCGGTTCCCGCTGCAATCGGACAACCTTTACGCTCTCTTACGCACACAACCGATAGGCGGCTGGCCCCATGCTGAAGTCTCGACTGTGGGTCGAACGACGTGCTCGGGCATCGATGAACACGCTCCGCGTGGCGATCGCCATTGCCCTGGTATTTTGTGCCTTGAAGTCGACTTGCGCCCAATCGCTCTCGCCGGACGAGTATGCCGCTGGCCGCAGCGCGCTGGCTGCGGCGCGCACCGGCGACTGGTTGCGTGCGTGGGGGTTGTGCTCCTCGATTTCCGACCCGGTGGTGACCAAGCTTGCGTTCTGGACTGCGGTCACCCACTCCGAGACGGCCGCCACCTTCGAAGAGATCACCCGCTTCGTGCGCGACAACCCGGACTGGCCGCAACAGAAGCTCTTGCGTCAGCGCGCCGAGGAAGCGATCACCGATATGACCGCGCCGCAGGACGTGGTGTCCTGGTTCGAAGGCACTCCACCGCTCACCGGTCGTGGCTACCGCCGTCTGGCCGAAGCCCTGCGTGCCTTGGGCCGCAGCGATGACGCGATCGCGATCGCGCGCAAGGGCTGGGTCGAAAAGGATTTCCCCGATGCCGATGAAGAAGCGCTGTTCATCGGCTTCTGGGATGCCCTGACCACCGAGGACCACGCGCGCAGGCTCGACCGGCTGTTGTGGCAGGGGCAGATCTCCGCCGCCCAGCGCCTCCTCGCGCGTGTCGATCCCGACACCCAGGCCCTGGGCGAGGCACGCATCGCGCTGCGCCGCCGCCAGACCTCGCCCGCCACCGCGCTTGCCAGCGTGCCGGAGAGCCTGCGCACCGCCCCCGGCCTGACCTACGAGATGGTGCGCTGGTACCGCAAGGAAGGCTACGGTGCAGAAGCGCGCCAATTGCTGGCCGGTTTTGTCCCGGATCCCCGCTATGCGTCACGCGTCTGGGACGAGCGCGAGGCGCTGACCCGGGAGGCGCTCACCCAAGGCCAGCCGCAGGACGCCTACGCGGTGTGCCGAGCGCATGGCCTGACCGACGGCTCGGATTTCGTCGATGCCGAGTGGCTAACCGGCTGGATCGCCCTGCGCTACCTCAACGAGCCCGAAGCCGCGCTTGGCCATTTCACGACGCTGTTCGATAATGTCCGCTTTCCGGTGAGCCGGGCACGCGCCGCCTACTGGGCGGGCCGCGCCGCGTTGGCCATGGATCGAGGCCGAGACGGTCGCGGCTGGTACAAGCGCGCCGCCGAACACCCGAGCGTGTTCTACGGCCAGATCGCGCAAGCGACGCTCGCACCCGGGGAACGGGTGGTGCTGCCGCGCGACCCGCAGCCGAGCGCCGACGACCGTGCGGCGTTCGACAGCCATGAGGTGGTGCGCGCCGCCCGCCTGCTGGCGATGCTCGGCGCCGACGATACCGAGATGCGCACCTTTTTCACCGAGTTGGTCAATGTCCGGGACAACCCGGAGTGGCGCCAGCTCGTCGCCTCCCTGGCCGAAGACGTGGGCCGCCGCGATCTCGCCGTCATCGTCTCCCGCCGCGCCCTGCGCGACGGCCACCTGCTCACCGGCAGCGGGTATCCGGTCGTCGCACTGCCGGCGACGATGTACGACTATGGTGAACCCATCGAAGACGCGCTCGTGCTCGCCGTCGTCCGCCAGGAAAGCGCCTTCGATAGCGGGGCCATCAGCTCCGCCGGCGCCCGCGGCCTGATGCAACTGATGCCTTCCACCGCCCGTCAGGTCGCGACGCGCCTGAAAGTCAATTTCTCGCCGAACCGACTGACCGACAGCCCGGATTACAACCTTCAGCTCGGTCAGGCGTATCTGGGCTCGCTCCTCGGCCGTTTCAGCGGCTCCTATGTCCTCGCGCTCGCCGCCTACAACGCCGGCCCCGGCCGCGCCAACCAGTGGCTCGCCGAAAACGGCGACCCCCGTCGTGACGCCACGGAAGCGATCGACTGGATCGAGAAGATCCCGTTTTCCGAGACCCGCAACTACGTGCAGCGGACGCTGGAAAATCTGCAGGTTTATCGTGTCCTTCTCGGCGGCACCGAGCTAGTCTCCGATTTGCAGAACGATCTGATCCGCTAACGCCCTGATCCGGCGGTTCGGTCGTCGCGTGCGCCTGAAAGCAGGGCGGACGGGCGTCGCGCGTCCGCGCGGGGACGGACAAGAGCGAGAAAAGCATGGACAAGCACGGATCGACGCTGTCGACTGCACCCATCGGTGCCTGCGTCTTCGATGCCTACGGCACACTCTTCGATACCGCGGCGGCCGCACGGCACTGCGAGGCGGTGCTCGGCGCCAAGGCGGCGGGCCTCGTTCAACTCTGGCGAACCAAGCAGCTCGAATACACGTGGTTGCGCAGCCTGCGCGGCGACTACGTCGATTTCTGGCACGTCACCGGCGAAAGTCTCGACCATGCCATGCGGGCCTGCGCCATCGATGATCCGGTGCTGCGCGGCCGGCTGATGGAGGCCTACCTGGTCTCGGCGCCGTTCGCCGATGCCAAGGACGCGCTGACGACCTTGAAGGCGGCCGGCGTCAAGACGGCGATCCTGTCCAACGGCTCGCCCAGCATGCTGACCGCCGCCATCGACAACGCCAGCCTCGCTCCGCGGCTCGACGCGATGCTCTCGGTGGACGCGGTGCGCGTCTACAAGCCGCATCCCAGCGTCTACCAGCTCGCCTGCGAGCGCTTCGATATCGCGGCCGATCGCATTTGCTTCGTCTCGGCCAACGGCTGGGACGTTTCGGGCGCGGCGCGCTTCGGCTTCCGCGTCGTCTGGCTCAACCGCGGCGGCGGGCTGCTCGATCCACTGCCCGGCCGGCCGGAGGCCGAGATCGCGGACTTGCGCGCCCTCCCCCGCCTCCTCGGCCTGACATGAGCCCCTCCCGGCGGCTCTGCGACTGATGTTCAGCGGCTGATGTTCAGCACCGGGCAACTTCAACTTGCACGCGGGATCCTCACGCGCTGCGCCGCCGCGAACCTGCGGTTGGCAACGGCGGAGTCCTGCACCGGCGGGCTGCTGAGCGCGTGTCTGACCGAGATCGCGGGCGCGTCGGCGGTGTTCGATCGCGGTTTCATCGTCTACGACAACCGCGCCAAAGCGGACCTCCTCGGCGTGAGCGACGATTGCCTCGCCTGCTTCGGCGCGGTGAGCGAAGAGACGGCACGCGCGATGGCGCAAGGCGTGGTCGGGCACGCAGCGGTCGATCTCGGCATCGCCATCACCGGCATTGCCGGTCCCGGCGGCGGCACGGTTGACAAGCCCGTGGGCCTCGTCTGGTTCGCACTCGCCCGGCGCGGCCGGCCCACCTGCGCGGCACATGCGATCTTTGCCGGCGACCGCCACGCCGTCCGCATGGCCGCGCTCGAACGCGCCCTTGCGCTCCTCGACGCCGCCCTGGACTTACCGGCCGCCGAAAGCGCACCGGACTGATCGCGCGTTTGGCGGATGATCATGTTCCATTTGCGCGAACGGGCGTCCGATCGCGTCCTGAGTGGCCGTATTTGCGGCCCCGGCACGCGGTTGTGGAGGAAGCCCGGCCACTAAGCCGCGGCAGGGATTCGCTACAACCGCTGCCGTGCGAGCCAATCGTACAGTGCCTCCTCGGCAAAAGCGGCTTCGCACGCGCGCACGTGGGCGCCGCCGATGCCGTCGGCGGCACCGAGGCGATAGGGGCGGCTCTCGGTCCGCCCGAAGGGGGCGAGCACCGCGACCGCCTGCCGCGATCCTTGGGCAAGCTCCTCGATCTCGTCGTCCTCGGCATACGCGATCCACGCCGGAAGGCGGCGCAACTCGCCAAGCCGCTCGGGCGCCGGGCAACGGCCGCACACCGAAACCAGCGCCGCGAACCGGTGCGGCAGGCGCAGGGCCAGCGCGAAGGCGCCAATGCCGCCCATGCTGAAGCCGGCAAGCGACAAGCGGCCCGGGTCCGCGGCGCCGGCCGCGACCAGACTGTCGAGCAGGGATTCGAGACGCGCCTGCTGCGGTGCGTCCAACCAGGTTTGCTCCGCCGGGCACTGCGGGGCGACGACGAGAAAGGGGAACGGCAGCGGCGTCGGCCGGCGCCCGGCCAGCCGCAGTGCCGGTAGCCCCCAGCGCGCGACCAGCGCACGCTCTTTCGGACCGCCACGCTCGCCCATACCGTGCAGGAACACGATGGTCGGCCACGGTCGCCCGGCGGCCGCGGCGCCCTCGTCCGGTGGGAACCACAAGAGATCGCGCGCGGTCGCGAGTACGTCCAAGCCCTCGGTTCTCATACGCCTTCGATATAGGCTTCGTGACCGCCGTTGAACCCGTTGTCGCCGTTCGCAAACCGCCGCTGGATCGCGGTCAGGCGTGGTGCGTTCTCGATCAGTGCCTCGACGCAGGCCGGATCAAAGGCCCGGCCGGCGTGGGCGGCAAGGAAGGCAAGCGCCGCATCGCCGGGCCACGCCTCCTTGTACGGCCGCCGGCTGGTCAGGGCGTCGAAGACATCGGCGACGGTGACGATGCGCGCTTCCCATGGAATCGCCTCGCCCGCGAGCCCGACGAGGTAGCCGGAGCCGTCGTAGGCCTCGTGGTGGTAGCGGACGATGTTGCGCAGAATCTCGATATGCAGCGATGAGCCGACGCCGAAGCCAGCGGCAATGTGATCGACGATTTCGACACCCTTGGCGACGTGGGTCTTCATGATCTCGAATTCGTCGGCGGTCAGCTTGCCCGGTTTCAACAAGATGCCGTCGGGGACACCGATCTTGCCGACGTCGTGCAGCGGCGCGAACAAGAACACGAACTCGACGAATTCGTCGTCGAGCGCGTCGTCCGGCCGCCGGTTGGCCAGCGTCTGGGCGATCAGGCGGGCGTAGCGGGACATGCGATCGAGATGCTGCCCGGTTTCGGCGTCGCGCAACCCGCCCAGATATTTCGTGATCTCGACCGCGGAGCGCAGCGTCGACGCCGGCGCCAGCGCGTGCAGAAGCATCAGCCGGATCAGCCGCGCGTACAGGCCGATATGATGCTTGGCGACCGCGCTGGAGAAGTACTGCGGCCGGCAGGAATCGAAGAACAGAAAGCCGAACAGCCGGTGATCGACGAACAGCGGTGCCGTGTAGCTTGACCGGTAGCCGCTCTCCTGCAACCGGCGATCATGGAATCCGCACAACGGCGCCAGCACATCGATGTCGTCCACCACCCGATCGGTGCTCGACTGCGCCAGGCGCTGCAGGGACGGCACGTCGCTCAGCTTCTTGTCGTAGTGCGCGAAGGGCAACGGCCCGTCCGTGCTGTGCACGAAGGTCTTGAGCATGTCGGACGAAGCGTCGTAGATGGCGACGGCGATCCGCCGGACGTCGGCGAGTTCGCTTTTCAGATTGGCGTGGATGGCTTCGAGCTGGGCCTGGATCGAAACGGTATCGGCGTGGGCTTCGAGCATGGCGACGTGTCACGGACCGAGCGTAGCTGAATGCGCGTGTGCAAGACGGAGGATAGCGCGCGATCGGATGGTCCGCCAGCCGTCCTTTGCTCCGAGCGCAGGCGGGCGGCGGTGCCGGCATTCGCGCGCCCGATCCACTGGTTGCGTGATGCGATGCTTGGCAGGGCGATGCCAGCCGTGAGAAGATGCATGCGCGGAAGGATGGGTGGCCGAGTGGCTGAAGGCACTCGCCTGCTAAGCGAGTATGGGCCCTAAAGGCCCATCGAGGGTTCGAATCCCTCCCCATCCGCCAATGACCCAAGAATATGCGTTACATAACAAGGTGTTGCTGAAACCACTGTGGCGTCTGTCCGCCGTCGCGCCTCTCAATGCTTAAGTGATGCGCCGGACAAGAGTGGCGTCGCGGAAGCGGCTGGGTGAAGTGCGCCGCCCGCAAGCCTTGGGATCGGCGAGCCTGGATGTCAGAGCTTGTGTGACAAGGCTCTCTGAACGTCAGAGAGCCGCGTGATTTCGAAGTCGCCGGGTGGTTAAGCCGCCGGGTATTCTTTCACGTCTGTCATGCGAGACTTCCATGAATATCTCACACGACGAACACCGTGCGCTGCACGTTCTGGCCCTTGGTGGGCAAACCCTGCACGAACACGATAATCACCGCAAGATCACCGCCGTCACCTGCTTCACGCGCAAAGGGCTGATCGAATCCCGGTCTGGAAGCCCATATCGGATCTCGAAACGCGGCCGCACTGCCGTCCGACCACAGATCGACAATCAGGGGGCATGACATGCTGATACGCAATGAAACTGCCGGTGACATCCCGACGATTGGCCAGCTTGTCACTGAAGCCCTCCTGCTGCTCGCGCAATCCACCGGAACCGAGGCGCGTATCGTTGAGGCGCTCAGTGCAGATGGCGCGCTTGCCCTCTCGCTTGGGTAGTGTCCAGGATCTTTCGCACATTTGCTCAGGCGACGGCTCCGGCGGTTTCGGTTTGCTCCGCGTAGAGCGGGGCCATGTTCATGTACTTGCGGGCGGACCACTGGGTCCCGGCGATGTGCCTCAACCTGGCCGCGGCCAGGTTGAGGCAGGATCGCCCGTCGGGGAACGCACCGACCGCCCGGGTTCGCCGGCGGATCTCCTTCATGATCCGCTCCAGCGGGTCGTTGGTCCGGATCTTCTGCCAGTGGATGTCCGGAAAGGCGTAGTAGGTCAGCATCTAGGGGTATCGGGAATTTCGTGTATGGGCCATGACGATGGGAAGGAAGGAGACATCGCAT
>CAYNYW010000029.1:0-38657 GCA_964401555.1 uncultured Defluviicoccus sp. | reverse complement strand
TCAACCCGCCGGAGACACCCATCACGGCATTTCCAACCACATTCCAGACAGCACCAACCCTGTTGCCGCTGGCGACTAAATGGTAGATAGGGGCCAGGGGGCATTGGGGGGGCGCGCGGCATGGCATCGGCATCGGCATCGGCCAAGACGAAAACCCTCATCATCGCACGCAACGACCTCGAAGCGGCCGAAATCCTCGCCCTCGCCCGCGCGTCCGGGGCGTTCCACTGCGTCGAACTGAAAGACCCGGCGCCGGCCGGAGCCGCCAGCGCTGGTACCGATCGGCCGCTGGCGTGGGGCGGCCGCCTCGATCCCGCCCAGCCCCAGCTTGCCATCGACACCCTGGGAGCGGTCGTCGTTGTGGTCGAGGCGCCGCACCAGGGATTTGAGGCTGGCGTGCGCGCAAGCGGGCGCAGCCTCGTCGTCATCGATCATCATCTGTATGTCGACGACCGCGGCCGGCGCCTCGATCGCCGCTGCCCGCGCTCGTCGCTCGAACAGTTCGCGGCCCAGTTCGCCACCGCCCCCCTCGACCGACGCCAGCGCCTGATCGCCGCCAACGACCGCGGCAGCTGGCCGGCGATGCACCAGGCCGGCGGCAGCCCCGCCGAGATCCTGGCGATCCGCCGCGAAGACTTCGCCTGCCGGCTCGATCCCGCCACGATCGATGCCCTGCTCGAAGACGCCCAACGATTTCTCGGCCGGGCCGAGACCGAGGGCCAGCTGCGGGTGCTCGGCTGCGGCCGCGACAACCCCGGGCATCCCGAGCTGATCGTGGTGCGCGCGCCGGACCGGCTCAAGGCGGTGCTGATCGATGCCCTCTACCGCAGCCGCGGCGAAGGCGCGCGGACGCTGGAGGCGCTCGTCGTCTACGCCGCCGACGACGGCAGCGCGACCCAGGTCGAGTACACCGGCCCGGCCCGGCGCCGGCCGTTCCTCGACCAGCTGATCGCCGAGCTCGCCCGGACCAGCCGGCTCCGGATCTGGGCCGGCGGCGGCGACGTCGCGGTGTTCTTCGGCGCCGAGACCGGCGAGGCTGCGGCCGCGGACCTCGCCGACCTGGCCGACCGCCTCCTCGATGCCGTGCTCGGCGGCAACCGGCCGCTGATCCGCTGGCGCAGCCAGTTCCTGCAGCTCCTGCGGTACGACGCCGAGGGCACGCGTCCGGAGATCACCCCGGCGACCGCCACCTGCTATCAAGACGCCGCGGTCGGCGCGCCGGTGCGCAACTACCTGCTCGACTACATGCGCCCGTTCTTCGCACCGTCGCCGCAAGCCGACGGCGCAAGCCCGGACGGCGAACACTGCATGCGCTCCCTCGCCAAGGAGGGGCCGATCGAGCCGTGGTCGCTGGCCATCCACAGCTACCAGTGGCGCGCCGGCACCGAAACACCGCTGCCGCGCTTTCGCATCCAGTGGGACCCGAAAAAAGCCGACGACGGCACGGTGCGCGGTCGGTTCGCCGACGAGCGGCCGATCAGCCACCTCGCCGTGCATTTCCTGTTCGGCGGCCTGATCGCCCTCGAATGGAGCTTCCAGGACGGCTGGCCGGAGCACGACGCCGGATTATCACTGTTGGACCAGCTCCTGCGCCTGCCGCTGCGCACGCGCGACCCGGACGGCCACACGCGTGAGCAGGCCGCACCGCCGGCCGCCGGCCGCACCGCCTTCGCCGCCCGGAAAGACGACAATTACGACGACGCCATCGAATACCCGACGCTCGCCTTCAACACCCCGCACACGCCGGGCGTCGACTGCCTCGCCGCGCTGCTCGACTTCAACGACGCGGCGCGCCAATGCTACGCCAGCTTCTACGCCCCCACTTCGCGCAAGGACCTCTCGCTGGTGCTGCCGCCGACAGCCGAGCGGCCGGAGTGGGCGCCCACGCCCGGCGCGACGCTCCGCTTCGGCGAGAAGACCCAGGCCGCGGCCAAGCGCCCGGCGGCGTGGTTCGCCGATCTGGTCGATTTCGCGCTGAAACACCATTTCGGCCTCGGCCGCGACGACCTGACCCTGGTGCTCGACGAGCGCGCCCGGGTGATCACCGCCGCCGCCTGCGTCGGCGCCCGGCCAACCCTGCCGGCGGCGATCGAGGACCACGACGTGCTGTTCGCCCGGCTGGCCACCGTCGAGCCGTTCGCGCCGGTGCATTTCTACGACCGCGATTTCGTGCGTGCCGAGATCGGCCGCGCGCGGTACGACCGCTTCCGCACCCAGGACGAATACCCGGACTCCTCGCAACTGTTCGCGGTCACCGACCACTCGCTGGCGCTGCTCGGCCACGGCTGGTTCGCCGCCAACGTCGCCATCAAGCACTTAGCCGCCCAGTATCACCGGCTGTTCCTGATCGCCCAGCTCTATGCCTGCGTCTTCCACCGCTTCGGCCACCAGCTAGGCGACTTCTCCCGCCGCCGGCTCGCCCTCGACGCCGCAATCGCCCGGCTCGACGCCGCGATCGATGCCAAAGCCGAACAGGGCTGCCCGGCGATGACGCTGCGGCGAGAGCGCGCCGCGCGCTGGCAGGAGCTCGACCGTCTCGCCGACCAAGTGGGTCGGCTCAAGGCGCGCTTCGTCGCGTTTGCCAATGGCCTGTGGTTCGAGGACGTCGGCACCCAGATCCAGGGTCACGAGCTGTTCGCGCTGATGACCCGGCAGTTGCCGGTGGGTGAGCGCTACCGTGAGATCGAGGCCGAGATCGCCCGCACCGACGCCCTCGAGGCCGAGGACGCACGGCGCCGCGACGAGCGCCGCGGCAAGGAGCTCACCGTGCTCGGCACCTTCGTCGCCACGCTGGCGGCGATGGGCACCGCGTTCGCGCCGATCCTCGATCCGGACAGCCCCGGGATCGGCTGGATCACCGTCCCGCTCGCCTTCTTCGCCCCGGTTGCGGTGCTGGCGCTGACCCGCGGCTACGGGGCCCGGCGCGCCTGGGCGGAAGTCCTGGCACTCGTGCTCGATTGCCTTTGCCGCGGCTGGGGGGTGACCGGCGGGCGGGCGTTGGCCCGCTGCCTCCGCGCGCTGCCGGAAACGCTCCGGCGCAAGGCCCGGTTCCTGATCCGGGGGCCGGAGAGCGCGGCCGCCTCGCAAGACTAGCCGTTCAGCGTTCCTTCCCCACCGAGTTTCGCCCCCCCCCCCCCCGCGAGGGGGAGGGGTCTCAATCCGCTTCCTTCAGCGGAGCCGTCCGGCACAGTGGCGCAGCCAACTCAACACACTTGCCACCTGGTCTCAATCCGCTTCCTTCAGCGGAGCCGTCCGGCACTGTCGAGAGACATTCCGACTGGATTCGTACCGCGAGTCTCAATCCGCTTCCTTCAGCGGAGCCGTCCGGCACTCACTTCGGCTGTTGCACCAAAGTATGATGGTCTCAATCCGCTTCCTTCAGCGGAGCCGTCCGGCACTGGTGCCCTATGACGACGCCTTCATGGCGCGCGGTCTCAATCCGCTTCCTTCAGCGGAGCCGTCCGGCACAGAAGGTTGCAGATTATCTGATGCTCTATCGCGTCTCAATCCGCTTCCTTCAGCGGAGCCGTCCGGCACCGCAACGAAGAAACCGCCCGCGCGGCGCACCTCGTCTCAATCCGCTTCCTTCAGCGGAGCCGTCCGGCACCCGACTCGGCCGTGACGAACGGCTGGGTGAAGTCTCAATCCGCTTCCTTCAGCGGAGCCGTCCGGCACTCGTGTCGAACTCCCATCCGCTTGTCGCGGAGTCTCAATCCGCTTCCTTCAGCGGAGCCGTCCGGCACACGAGGCGGACGCGGTGCGGGCGTGGATCAAGGTCTCAATCCGCTTCCTTCAGCGGAGCCGTCCGGCACCTCCTTGCCGAGTTCCTCCCTCCCCCCCCGTCTCAATCCGCTTCCTTCAGCGGAGCCGTCCGGCACGAGGCCAAGGCCGAAAACTGGTGCTGGCGTGCCCTGTCTCAATCCGCTTCCTTCAGCGGAGCCGTCCGGCACAGCCCCCCTCGCAGGTACCTGGCACCGAACGACTTTCATCCCCCAGTTTCCATGGGCCGCCGCGCTTGTCAAGCGGATTCCGGCCCGCTTCGCCGTTGCCGCGGCCGCCACAAACGCACATTTCCTCAATCCAAGCAGTGGATTGCCAAGTTTTCCACAGAGCGATTTTCAAGCTTTGGTGTTTGCTGGCCATGGTCATACCACTGCTTGAATCACCGCCACGCCCGCCGGCCGCCGCTCAGCGCGGGTAGTCGGGCAGGAACTGGAACCCGTCCTCGCCCGGCTCACGACTGATCCGCTCGCCGGCGAGGCCGCCATGCCTCGGCCTCTGGCCGGTGCGCTTCTTGATCGCCTGATAGGCCTTGACCGTGCGCTCGGCCTCGTTGGCGCCATTCGGCAACCTCGGAAAGGCGAGCAGGCCGGCCGCGGCCATCTGCGCGCCGATGGCGGGATCGGCGAGCGCGCGCAGTGCCGCGATCTCGGCGAGGGTCCCGAACGGGCCGGGACGGGGATCGCCGGCGGCGGCGAGCTGCTCGATCACCCACGCCTCGAAGCCGGCGATCAGGTCGGCCACCGCTGGCGCCGGCAGGCGGTCGTTGCGGGCGATGGTGGTGGCGGCGGGGTCGAGTTCGGCGCGGATCTGGCCGTAGCCGAAGGCCTTGGCGCGGCCGAGCAGGTGGCGGTGCGGGCCAGAGCCGATCGCCGTGGCGCCGAAGCCGAGCGCCCACAGGAGCCCGCCGAGCTCGACCGGATGCAGGTTGTGAAAGCGGATCGGGCCCTCGAAGCGCAGCGCCTGGCCGGCGCCGCGGTGGCGGAGGAAGCGCAGCGTGTTGGCGAGCCGGGTCGGATCGCTGCCGGGCGGCGGCTGCGGCAGATGATCGGACGCGGCACCGCGGGCCGGGTAGCGCTTGCGGCCGGCAAGCCGGGCGTCGGGGCTGGCATAGTCGACCGGGTGGCGGACGTCGGCGGCCCGCGGATCCGAGACCGGCGCGGGGCGCAGGTAGAACGGGTAGAACGATGCCCGCGGCTGCATGGTCACGCCGTGGCGGATGCAGCCGCGATCGTCGAGGTCGGCTTCGGCGGTGGCCAGCGCGGCGTGGCGGAAGAACACCCGGCCGCGCCAGGCTTCGCGGGCGCCGACCGCGCCGGTCGCCTTGGGGTCCTCGGCCGGGACGACGCCGAACAGCGCCTCGCAGAAATCCAGTTCGCTGCGGTCGATGCCCGGCTGGCTGCGCCGTGCGACGGCGCGCACCGAGAGCGCATAGGGGATGCGGAAGAACCGGCTGAGTGACATCGAGAACTCGCGGGCCGGGGCGGGGCGCCCGACGCGGTCGGTGGCGCGGTCGGTGGCGCGCTTGGCGTCGCCCTGGAAGAACACCGGCACCCGGCCGCCCCGATCGAGCACCGGCTCCCAGAAGCCCCACACCGAATTGATCTCGGCTTGGGCGCGGCGCTCGCCCTCGCGGTGCTGGGATAAGGCGAAGGCGCGCCAGGTCTCGGCGCCGACCGGCAGCGGCTGGAACCGGCCTTCGTCGAGGTCCTGCTCGTCGGGGGCGAGGAACACCGCCTCGGTGTGCTTGTTGGTATCGATCCGGTTGCCGTCGTCGTCGAAGGGGCTGGCGCTCGCCACCACCAGGGTGCCGCGCCCGGTCCAGGTGCGCTTGAGGAGGCTCAGCTCGATCTCGCCGTCGAGGCCTTTCTCGGCGAGCAGCTGGTGGCGCTCGCGGATGGTGAGCCGGTACCACGCGTCCTCGCCGCAGCCGAGCACCCGGCACAGATCGGCGACCTCGATGCGGGTGTGCTTGCACGGGGTCAGGCTGACGCCATCGTCCATCCGCTGCAGCCAGCCGGCGTGGATCGGCTCGTTCTGCGTCGGCGCGTTGGCGGCCCAGGTGACGTGCTGGAAGTCGCGGAGCGCGAAGTAGCGGTCGTCGAACAGGGCGAGCCGCGAGAAGCTGGCGATCTCGAGCACCGCGCGCAGCATGCCGCGCAGGCTGGCGCCGGGGATGGCGTAGGTCGCGCCGAGGCAGAAGGGTTGGTTGTTGTCGTGGCCGCCGACCAGGAGCGGGGTCTCGGCGTGCCAGCGGACGGCGAGCGTGCCGCACAGGTGATCGGCGACGGGGGTGGCGTGGTCGGGCGCGGCCGGCGGCGGCAGGATCGTGGGGTTGAGCGGGACGAAGCTGTAGGGCGCTTGCAGGTAACGCTGATCGCGCGCGGCCTTCAGGGTGGCGAGCAGGGCGGGGTCAATCGGCGGCATCGGTGCGCTCCGTGACGGCGAACCAGCCGAAACCCTTGGCGGCGCCGTGGCCGAGGAACAGGCCGTTGGTGTGGAGATCGGCAATCAGCACGTCGAACAGCGCGGCGTCGGCGTCGGTGAGGCGGTTGCCGCTGCGATCGAGGCGGATGCGCAGATCGAACGCCGGGTCGAGGAAGACGCGGGTGGTATAAAGCGCGCCGTCCCGGCCACCGCCGGTGAAGCGGTCGATGCTGACGCTGGTCAGCTCGGCGGTGGTGGTGTCGTGATCGGTCGCCGGCATCGGCGGCGCCGCCCAGGTGAGGCCGCCGATCACCACCCGGCCGCGCCAGCCGGCGACCCCGAACAGCCGCTCGACCGAGGACAGGGCGCGGGCGTCCTTGGCGGTACGCACCACCCGCTCGGGATTGTCGATGTCGTCGATCGGGGAGCTCTGGCCCTTGCTGCGCAGATGGTCGAGGCCGGCGAGCCAGGCGCAGCGGGCGCGCAAGGCGCCGAAGACCGCGCTCGCCCACAGCACCGGCCGGCCGGCATGTTCGAGCGCCAGCACCGTCGGTCCGGGCCGGCCGTCGGGTCCCGCCTGGGCGGTGCGCTTGCGCTCGCGCACGCTGATGAACGGGCCGTCGCAGCGAAACCGCAGGGTCCGCCAGTGCTGTGGAGAGGCGGCGGCGGCGGCGATCGCCTTGTGCAGCTTTTCCTTTAGCCCCGGACCGGCGCGGGCGTCGAGCTCGCCGGTGGTTGCCGAGAGCGTGTGCACGGTGACGGTGAGCGTCGCGGCATCGAGGCGCAGCCGGCCGTCGCCCTTGCGGGTGCCGCGGCCGAGCGCAAGGCCCTCGACCAACGGGGCGAGCGCGCCGGCGATCCAGCCAAGCTCGTCGTTGCTCAAGGCAGCGGCGGATGGGGTGAACCAGGTCGCACGCAGCGCGAAGCGGGTGCCGGCCGGGATCATCTCCTCGGCGAACAGCTTGCCCTCGTCGGCGGTGCCGCGCCTGCGATCGATGCGGGTGCGTCGCCGCACGAAGCCGTCTGGGACGCGGCCGGCATCGGCGTCGGTCTGCAGGCCGGCGCTTTCGCCGGGCTCGGGCGCAGCGCCAGCGCGGGTGAGGGCGGAGAGCCACAGTCGGCCGATCTGGCCGTCGTCCGGTTTGGCGTTCGCCTCGTCGCGCGGGGCATGGCCGAACACCGCGCGGGCATTTTTCTCACCGAGGCGCGCGCGCAGGGCGCCTTTCAGGCTGGTGCCGGGGATAACCGGATGCTCGTCGGCATCGCGGGTGACCGCGGCGATCTCGCCGTCTTCCCCGGTCTCGATCGGCCGGTCGTCGCCGCCAAGGTGCAAGGGGGTCGCCAAGAGACATTCCGCAGTAATCACGATGCGGTCGGCAAACATCAGGCTACCTTCGGTGCGGTGACGGCGACGGGCGGCCGGCCGTGGTCGACAACGTTGCAGGCGATCCCGCCGAAGCCGTTCTCGGGCAGGAACGGGCACTCGGTCCAATGCCGGCGAGTGATCGAGGGATCGGGTAGCAGGCCGAAGCGCAGCAGGGTTCCAAGGTCGGCGACGGCGGTGCCCAAGCTAGGATCGGGAGTGACGAGGAACACCGAACCCGGTTCGGTGACGAGGTAGACGTCGTAGCGGTCGGCGCGCGGCGGGTATCGCAGCGCCAGGTGGCCGCCGGCCAGCTTCTGGTGCGCGAAGAAGCGAACGAGGCGGTAGCCGCGGCCCCGCCAATAGCGCGCGTAGTCGTCGCCAATCGCCACGCCGTTACGCAGTGCGCCGAGATCGTTGAGCAAGGCCGGCGTCTGCAGGGTGAGCGCGTAGAACGGCGGCTCGCCGCCCCGCCCCTTCAGCGGCTCGGGCTGCGGCGGCGGCTCGGCGAGCCAGCTGGCGCGCGCGATCGCCGCGGTCTTGCCGATGCCGGGCAGTCCCTGCTCCAGGATCGCCATCACCACGCCGAGCCGGTCATCGTCGGGCGGATCGAGGGCGAGCCGGCCGATCCACTCGAAGCCGTCCGGCTTCACCGCGCTGGTCGAGTACAGCATGCCGGCCTGGGCTTCCTGGTCCCACTTCGCTGCGCCGCGTTCGCGGTCGATGGCGGTGTGGGTGCGCACGTCGCGTTCAGGCGCCTCGTCGTCCCAGCCGAGCACTGCGAATGCCGCCTCGTGTTCGCCCTCCTTCCAGTCCACTTCGAAGCGCAGGCCGTCGGCGAGGCGGCTGGCGCCGCCGTCGCACAGGATGTCGACCGGCTTCTTGCCCGCCATCACCAGCGACAACGGCAGCACCCTGCGCCTTGTCGCGGGGTCGTTCATGGCGGCTTTCGAGGCGGGAAACGCGTGGGTGATGGTGAGGCGGGCGAGGAAGTCGGCCATCGCCCCGTCCATGGCGCCGGCGGCCTTGAGGGCCTCGGCGAGCGCGCCCTTGATCACGCCGCCGGGAATGACCTCGGAACCGCGGTACACGTTGTCGGCGGCGCGGGTCGCCGCGACCAGGAACGGCCGGTCGAGGCCGAGGGCGAACGTCAGATCGGTGCGGCCCCGGGCGGCCGCGGTCGGCGATACCGTGACCTCGATCGCGTCTTCGATCGTGTGGCCCAGGCGCTCGCCGAAGCCGGCCGACTTGACCGCACCCAGCGCCGGCACCAGCCGCAGCCCCAGGTCCAGCAGCGCCTTGACCCGCGCCGGCTCGGCGTCGGGGTGGGGGCGCAGCGTGATCTCGCCCGCGAACGCAACCGGCGTGCCGATCGGCCACGGCAACTCGATGCGCTGGATGTGCCCCTCCCGCACCGCGCCCAGATCATCGTCGATCTCGACGCGGATGAACTGGTGGCCGACCCCATCGGAACCGCTCCCGCGCTCCGGCGTCGTGGCAGCGAGGTCGGAAAAGGCGAGCAGCGCGCGCTCGGGCGTGTTGTTGACCCGCCGATCCGTGACTTCGCCGGGATCGCGCGGCGTGCGCTTGCCGCTCTCGGTGCCGAACAGGAGCGCGATGTCGGCATCGAGGTCCCTCGCCACACCTTCGAGAGTCAACAGACCGTTTACTCGCTTGGCGATGGTCTCGAGCGCGTCGCGGATGGTGCCTTGGACCAGGGAGCCCGGCAGCACCACGCGGCCCTGGCCATCGCGCGGCAGCGAAGTGTCGATCACGGTGTCGGCCGGGTTGAGGCCGCGGGTGACGAACGGGCTGGCGAGCGTGATCTCGATCGGCAGCCGCCAGCCAAAACGGCAAGGGGGCGCGCTCATCGGCCGCCTCCACCTTCGAGCGGCGCGACGTAATCCTGGAGCAGGATGTACTGGAACAGCGGGACCAGCCGATGGTCGGCGGAGTTCCGGCGTAGGAGATCGCCGGTCAACAGCGCAACATCAGCGTCGTCGGCGCCCAGTTCCCGGAGCCGTTCGACCATCGCCCGGACGAATGCGTCGATTGCGGCGGCATCGTTGCTCGCCAGCAGCCCCTGGTCCAGCGCCTGGCGGTACCACCGATGCAACTGGGAGAGCCCGATCCGCGCGCGGCTGGCTGTGATCGCGTCGGTCAGTTCCCGCCAGCGGTCACCGGGCAGGGAAAACGCTTGCGCCGCCGCCGCGGGGAACAGCCGCCGGCGCATGTCGCGGACGTCGAGTTCGGCGAAATCGATGCCTTCGAGCGGCAGGACCTGAGCCGTGTTGCGGTTGGCTGCCTTGCCGTCGGCGCCGCGGTCCTTGGCCGCCTCGGCGAGGTGATCGGCGGCGCGACGGAGATCGCGGATCGGCGTCTTGGCGCTCGCGAACGCCATGCCGACGGCACAGGTGAGCGGGCGGTCCGGGTCGTCGACGACCCTCCAGGCGGACAGTTCATCCTCGATCTCGCCAACACAGTCCCAGCCGTGCCACGCCGGCAGCACGAAGCAGATCTCGTCCCCGCCCCACAACAGCGTCTCGAAGCGCAGCCGCTCGTTGGGCTCGTCGGGGAGTTCGCCGGGCGCATTTCTCGTGTTGCGCATCGTCGGCCGCTCGTGGTCCAGCATCCACAGCAGAAGCCGCGCCAGCAGCCGGCCGCGTTTCAATTCCAGATCGGCGCTCAGCCGGGCGAGCGCCGCATCTCCCTGGCGCGCGCGCTCCGCCCGCAGTGCGCCAAAGCCATTGCCGTCGATGTGGACCACCGCGATCTTGCCCCGGACGTTGGGGGGCAGTCCATCGGGCGGATAGCCGACGATGTCCTCGAAGCTCGCGGCAAAGCCCAGCTCGGGCTGGTTCAGGGCATCCTTGGCGCCCTTCAGCAGGGCGATGGTCTCGGCATCGGCGCCGGCATCCGGTTTCGCTGCGAGCGTCAGCAAGCGATCGAGCTCGGCCTCGTAGAAGAGCTGCTTCTGCTGCCGGCCGATGGTCCTGCGCGCCTGCACGCTCGCCGACAGCCAGCCCTTGGCGGTTTTTCTTACCGCCGACAGCACCCGGTTGAGCGCGCAGACCGACGCGAGCGAGTCCTTCAGCCCCGCCGGCGGCTCGGGCGGGATCGGCAGCGTGGCCTGGGTGAACTGCGCGATCACGGCCTTGCTTTCCAGGACCTTGAGCGGGGCCGTCCGGCCTTCGTGCGCGATCTCGGTCACCACCGTGAACGAGAACAGATCCAGCGGCAGCGCACCCTGTGGCGCGGCGAGGAAGGCGCGGCTGATGGCTTCGGCGTCCGCAGCCAGTGGCGCCAGCGCGGTGGCCGCCTGCTGATCCCGCCAGGCCCTGATCTTGTCGTCGGCCTCCTTCTTCTGCTTCTTGGAGCGTGCCGACGCCTTTGCAGCCTCCAGCCCTGGCGGAACGGGCACCGGTGTCGGCGGCGCGACCGGCGTCAGCCGCACCACCACCTCGGACGCTCCCGCGTACACCACCGCCACCGTGGCACGGCCGCCAAGCTGGGTGCGGAGGTGCTCGACCAGCCGCTGCGGTGCCCGCAACAGCGCGAGCCCGCTGCCGCGCACGGTGCTGAGATCGTTGGTATCGAGGATGGTGGCGTCGAAGTTGACCGCCGCCGCGCGCAGGTACGCCGCGTGGCGCTCCGCCTCGTCTGCCTTGGCTCGCTGCGCGCCTTGCTCGACCGCAGGCACGTCACCCCCCTTCCCGACCCTCCGGCGGCTTTGCTCTCGCCCGTCGGTTGTGCCAACTATCCACCCGAACCGGGGGAAATGTCAATGCGACGGCGCAAGCCCAGGGAATGCTCCGCCCGGCATCGCGTTGGGCCGGACGGAGCACCCGGGTCTCAATCCGCTTCCTGCAGCGGCACACCCGATCAGTCGACGATGATTTCGACTGTCTGCTTGCTGGCGTCTCAATCCGCTTCCTGCAGCGGCACGTTCGCAGCACGGACGCAACCGTGGCCGACCACGGCGCCGGCGTCAAGCAGGAATCACTCACAGGCATGCATGAAAACTGATCGACGCCCTTGCGCTCCGACCGTGGGGCGTCCTATTGTTTGATCGAGAGGCGCCCTTGGGGGTGCCCATGGCTGTCCGAATTGGATCGCCATCCAACAGCCGGGTCTGATGTGAAGGAGATTGCGCGTTGTGAACCCAGTAACTCCCGCGCCAAGAGGCGACGACCGACCAGGTCGAACGATGATTTCGTCTGTTTGCACCCCGCCACCGAGGATTGCTATGCAAGAACCGCTTATCGAGAAGCAAGTTGTTGAGCTGCCGGATATGGATATCGCTGAAGTTGATGAGGATTGTTCAAGAACGCCAGATCCACTCTGGGAGTTTGTTGATTAAAATACACCACACAAGTGCCGTAAAGGGACGAGCATGAACGTTGTAACAAGAGATGGGCAGAAAGCAACAGAGAAGCGGCGGCTTCAGTTCGAGTTCTCTCCGGAAACATTCGAGAGGATGTCGAGCATGAAGGCGGACGCGAATGTCGCTTCCTACGCGGAGCTGGTTCGTAACTCCTTGCGTCTGTATGAGTGGTTTCTCAGTCAGAAGCGTCAGGGGCGCGCGATCTTGGTCAAGGAAGACGACAAGATCAAGGAGATCGAGTTCGTCTTCTGAAGCGTACGTGCGCCCAGTTCGACGAGTCCATAGCATATGCACGGGGGCGTTCCGCTTGGTGTTCTGGTGGCAAGACGAGAAGAGAAGAGTGTGGCTTGCTTTGAGTGGGTGAAACTCTGTCTTGACTTTCTCGCCGACGTAGCATGGCCCTTGGCGGCGGTGACGATCGCCCTGCTCGCCCGTCGCATCGTCCGCGATCTTGCCGCCCGAATGACGGAATTCGAAGGCGGTGGTGTTCGAGCGCGTTTTGAGAAGGAACAGGCGCTGTTTTCGCGGATGGACGTCGTCGGGATGCCGCCACTCGATGTGAAAGATCTCGACGCGCAGCCCCCCGAAGGTGAACGTCCGTCGTCCTAGCGTCTGTTCATCGACACGGCTGCTCTCGGCGGCTAACCCCCTCCTCCCGCCGGACTGAGCGCCAGCCAAACCCACCATTCTACTTCGAACCACCGCGAGCCCAGAGGACAATCCGCTTCCCTCAGCGGAACCGCGGCGCGGCGATGAGATGGAACGCGTACGCATCTCACTGCGGTCTCAATCCGCTTCCCTCAGCGGAACCGCGGCGCGGTACGTTAGAAACGCTGGAACGGCGTATTATAATGTCTCAATCCGCTTCCCTCAGCGGAACCGCGGCGCGGTTGGTGTGATTGATGCGCTCATGTTGGGCACAGTCTCAATCCGCTTCCCTCAGCGGAACCGCGGCGCGGCAGAGTGGCTCCTCGCCAGATGGCGAGACGAGAGTCTCAATCCGCTTCCCTCAGCGGAACCGCGGCGCGGTTTCTCAAAGCTAGGGTCGAAAAATCTATTCGACAAGGTCTCAATCCGCTTCCCTCAGCGGAACCGCGGCGCGGATGGCCACCATGGTTGTTGGTCTCCTCGTGGGGTCTCAATCCGCTTCCCTCAGCGGAACCGCGGCGCGGTAAGTGGTTGGTAGGAGAAATCCTCCACCATGAGTCTCAATCCGCTTCCCTCAGCGGAACCGCGGCGCGGATGGTGGCCATTAAGGGACCCACCCCCAATTTGTCTCAATCCGCTTCCCTCAGCGGAACCGCGGCGCGGTTTCGGAAGTGGTTGAAGAAGCAATCAAAGAGTCTCAATCCGCTTCCCTCAGCGGAACCGCGGCGCGGAACTTGGAGTCCCGTCTCTAGCTGAGGAATTGAAGTCTCAATCCGCTTCCCTCAGCGGAACCGCGGCGCGGTGATTGGATCCGGCAAAAGCACAGTTGCTACGGGTCTCAATCCGCTTCCCTCAGCGGAACCGCGGCGCGGAGCCCCCCTCGCAGGGGCTTGCCGCACAACGGTTTTCACCCCCCAGTTTCCATGGCCCGCGGCGCCTGTCAAGCGAAAATCGCCGCTCCCAGGTCTCGAACGGACTGGCAACAGAGCCTGTTTTCCCATATGATTCCGCCCGTTGTCGACTTATCCACTGGGTGTGCGGCGGATTCTGGCCGAAAATCGCCGGCGGGACGCCGGCAACCGCGAGGCAACCATGGCAGGGGACGCCACCGAGGGCAATCTTTTCGAGGTGGCCACCCGGCTCGACCGGCTGGAAGCGGCGTGGGAACGGGTGCGCGCCAACGCCGGCTGCGCCGGGGCCGATGGCGTGACGGTCGCGATGTTCGCCCAGCGCGCCGCGCCGCGGCTGTTGGGGCTGCAGCGGCGCCTGCGCGACGGCACGTATCGACCGCTGGGGCTGCGGCTGTTCGAGATCCCGAAACCGGACGGCGGCTGCCGTCGCCTCGCCGTCCCGGCGGTAATCGACCGCGTCGCGCAGACCGCGCTCGCGATGGTGTTGAACGCGGTGATCGACCCGGAACTGGAAGAGGTGAGCTTCGCGTACCGGCGGGGACGGTCGGTCGCGCAGGCGGTGGCGACCATCCGGCGCTATCGCGAGCAAGGCTTCGGCTGGGTGCTGGAAGGCGATATCGAGCAGTACTTCGACAAGATTGCGCACGAGGCGCTGTTGATGCGGCTCGAAGGCGTGCTGGCGGGGCGGCCCGGGTATGAGCAGGTGATCGATCTGATCGCGCTGTGGCTGGAGGCGGGTGCGCTGTCGCTCGACAGTCCGGGCGTTGGCATCGCTCAGGGTTCGCCGTTGTCGCCCTTGTTGTCCAACCTCTACCTCGATGCGGTGGACGAGCATTTCGTCCGCCTGCACGCGAAGCTGCGCCTGGTCCGCTTCGCCGACGATTTCGTGATCTTAGCGCGCGAGCAGGCGAAGGCGGCCGAGGCACTGGAGGCGATGCGCGGGCTGCTGGCCGAGCACGGCCTGGGGCTCAATCCGGACAAGACGCGGATCGTGAGCTTCGATCAGGGCTTCCGGTTTCTCGGGCATCTGTTCGTGCGCTCGGTGGTGGTGGCGTCACCGAACCGTGAACACGAGGACGATCAAGCGCCGGATGCGGGCGAGCAACTGCTGCGCTGGATCGCCGAGCGTGACGCGGAGCAGGCGGCGGCCGAGGCCAGGCTCGCGGCCGAGCGGTCGGCGGGGTTGGAGCCGGGGCTGCGGGTTCTTTACCTGCGGGAGCCGGGGCGGGTTTTGAGCCTGCGCAACCAGGCGTTCACGGTGGTACAGCGGGCGCCGGGGGTGAGCCAGGAGCTGATCGCGATCCCGCATCAGCGGATCGACCGGATCGAGATCGGGCCGGAGTGCGCGGCCGACGACGAG
The DNA here is from genome assembly GCA_964401555.1 of uncultured Defluviicoccus sp. GTDB lineage: Bacteria > Pseudomonadota > Alphaproteobacteria > Rhodospirillales > Defluviicoccaceae > Defluviicoccus. The sequence goes on along the minus strand of CAYNYW010000029.1, from coordinate 23,784 downwards.
GCGATCCGCCAGGCGATCGCCACCGACACGGTGATCCATTATGTCAACGGCTATGGCGAGACGGTGGGGGTGCTGGCGCCGCCGGAAACCGAGCACGCCGGCCTGCATCTCGCCCAGGCGCGGGCGGTGATGACCGACGACGGCCGGACCGATCTGGCGCGCCGCATCGTCGACGGCCGGCTGCGCAACCAACGCGCGCTGCTGCACCGGCTGAACCGCAAGCACCAGCACCAGGGCGTGATCGAGCCGTTGACGAAGCTGGGCAGGGCGATCCGGCGCCTCGCGATCGCGCGCGACGTTGCGGAACTCCTGGGCCACGAAGGCGCGGCGGCGGCCTTGTACTGGCCGGCACTCGTGATCCTGGTGCAGGCGGAATGGGCGGTTGCCGCGCGTCGTGGCTTCAAGCGCCGGCGCCGCCCGGCGCCGGATGCGTTCAACGTCGTGCTCAACTATCTGGCGTCGCTCCTGGGCCGTGACGTGTTCGCGCTCGCGCAGCGGCATGGGCTGCATGCGGGTTTCGGCGCCCTGCACGCCGCCGGCGACGGCGAGCAGGCGTGCGTCTATGACCTGATGGAGGAGTTCCGCGCGCCGCTGGTCGAGGGGCTCGCCGTCTATCTGTTCAACAACCGGATCATGAACCAGGGGATGTTCACGAAGCTGGACGACGGGACCATCCGCATGGGCCGCGAGGGCCATGGGCCGATCATCCGCGGCTACGAGACCTGGCTCGACCGCGATATCAAGAGCCCGCGCACCGGCACCAAGGTGCAATGGCGTCGGCTGATCGAGCAACAGGTCGTGGCCTATGCGGAGCATTGCCGCGGCGAGGCACCCTATCGGCCGTATGTGATGGATTACTGAGGGGGGAGGCGGGCGATGGCGCGGGCGGAGATGCTGATGGTGTTCAGCTACGATATCGCCGACGACAGGCGGCGGCGGCGGGTCTCGAAGATCCTGGAGGATGTGATGGTTCGCGTCCAGGAGAGCGTCTTCGAATCCCGGCTGTCGGCGTCGATGACCGAGGCCCTGGTGCGCCGGCTGGAGCCGGAGATGGCCCCCGGCGACAGCCTGCGCGTCTACGCGGTCGGCGCGGACGGCCTGCCGCGCTGCCACCAAGTGGGCGGTGCACCGATCACCGGCGAGCTTGATTTCTGGCTGATGTGAGATGCGCCCGGAGAGGGGGAGCGACGGTATCGCCGGGCGGTTGCTTCGTCCGGCCCGCATCGTGGCGTTGGCGGAACTGCCGGGGCAGTGGTTCCACAGCGTCGTCGTGGTGCGCTGCCGTGGCGCTCGGTCGCTCGCGGCCGATCCCGGGCTCGCCGGCACCCTGCGCGGTGCCTGGGGGGAGCAGCTCAAGGCCACGGCGTCGGCCGAGGCGGTCGCCGGACAGCCGTGCCCGTGGCGGCCGCCGTGTGCGCTCGACGTGCTGTTCCGCACCCAAGGCCGGATCACGCCGGCGCTCGAAATTCCCAAGCCGTACGTGCTCGCCTTGTTGGCGGACGGCGCCGATCTGGCGGTGCGGCTGACGGTATTCGGCTTCGCCACCGACTGGACGGAGATGGCGGCGGACGCCCTGGTCCGCGCTTGTCGGGCGGTGACGCTGCGCGGGCAGCCGCTCGACGTGACCGATCGCTGGTACTGGAGCGAGGACGGGATCGCGCTCGATGCGCCACCGCCGGCCCTGGTGCTGGCGTTCGCGACACCGTTGCAAATCCGGCCGAGGGAATGGGCGCGCGGGGCGGCGCGCGGAGAGGATGAGGCCGGCTTCGATTTCGCGATGCTGGTAGCGAGCCTCGGCAACCGGATCAGCGGGTTGTCTCGTTGGCAGGATGCGGCGGTTGAGGCCGACTTCCGAGCGCTGAAGGCGGAGGCCGGAGCGCTGGCGGTGCGCCTGCTGGAACACGTGCCGGACCGCTGGCTGCGGTTTTCCCGCCGGCAGGGCCAGTGGATCCCGATGGTCGGCCGGCGGCTGGTCGTCTGCATCGAGGGCGATCTGGTGCCGCTGCTGCCGCTGCTCGCGATCGGTGAGACCTGCCACGCCGGCAGCCATGCGAGCCTGGGCCTGGGGCGCTACTCGATGCTGGTGCCGCGGTAAAACAACGAGGCGAGGAGAGCGTCGCCGGGGGAGGTCGGGGGCGCCGCTGCGCCGACCGCCTTGTCCGCGCCCGTTACCCGCATCGCTTGCCGCCATCGTTGCCGAAGCGATTTCTCCCCGGCTGCCCTTGTAGCACAACCGGGGCGGCGACGTCCTGGCATCTTCCTGGCGAACCGGCGGATGCGGCCCACAAAGGTGACCTCCCCGGCCGGGCGCTGGCAGGACGCATCTGTCGGTCGGCCGGATCGAAGACGCGCGCCACCTGCGGCTTGCCGTCGGCGATGCGCGCCCGAAGCCGGCGGCCGTCGAACGCCCGCTTGATTCTGATACCCCAAAACGGGTAGAACAAGGCAGGAACGTTGCGGCGGTTCCGACCTTCGAAAATCCGGCTGTCAGGGGGGGCGAGCTCGGCTATGCCATTGCGCGATAGGGCATACTTTCGGCTTGATGAAATGCAGGCGCAGCTTGCACTGTCCCGCGGCGATCTCGCCTATCTCGTCGAAAACGGCCTGCTCAAGGCCTCGGTGCGCCTCTGGGACGTGCTGATCGAGGAGGGCTGCTACGAGCGGGACGCCGACGGAGCGTGGTTCCGGCTGCCGACCGAACACCGCCGCGTCTCCGGGCTGTTGGATCTGCGCGCCAAGGACGTCTACCGCCTGTTCCGCGATGAGGTTGCCATCATCGATGCCTTCGATGCCGCTGAAGGCGAATATCTGGTTGTGCTCCGACCAGACGACGGCGTCGAGGTGCGCCTCGACGATCTCGTCATCCGCCGCGAGGAACGCGACCGTTTCGAGCGCGAGCAGGGCCCGGTATCGCCGCGGCTGAACGGACATGCCTTCAAGGTGCTCGGCGACTACAAGAAGGTGATGACTGGAGGCCGAATGTTTCACCTTGGTCTCTGCCAGGCAGAGGTGGTGCGACTGCTCCATGAAGCGGCGCTGGCCGGGGAACCCTGGCGCTATGGCAAGGCGGTGCTGGCGGCGGCCGGGTCCTCATCCATGCGCATGGCCGATCTGTTCAAGTCACAGCGGCACTGGCGCGAGCTGATTGCGTCCGACGGCCGCGGCCACTACCGGCTCGCCATCCCCCTCCGCTCAACGCGCTGATCTGACGCGGGAAAACGCGGTTGCAGGGGGATCATCATCCCCCACCCATCCCCCTGCACATCCCCCTCTGAACGACTAAAGTCCTAAAAGCATCCCCTAGCGATCCCCCAGCGATCCCCACGACGGGGCCTCGCCGTTTGTTCATTCTGTGTTCTGCCAAGCACGGAGGACGACGGGCGATGACGATCAGCCACCTCAGCACCCGGGAGCTTGCCGACCGCTGGCGCATCTCGCCTCGCACCCTCGCGCGCTGGCGCTGGACCGGTGACGGGCCGCGGTTCTTGAAGGTCAGCGGCAAGGTTCTGTACCGCCTCGAAGACATCGAAGCCTACGAGGCGGCGCACGTTCGCTCGCGCACCGATGAACGCGCCGTGCCCACGGTCGTTGCGCCCTTCGCGCCGAAACGGGGCAAGCGGCGCCATCCGGTGATCACAGCCATAGCGGCCGGTTCACTTCACCCCAAGCGGATCGCGAACCGATGACCGTCAGCATTGCGTCAGCGATCCCTCGCCAGCGGCGTCCCGCTATGCCTGTGGAGACATCGCCGGCTGTTGAGCCAGTCCATAGCGGTCCATCCCGATCTCACCGGTGGCATCCCTCAACAAAAGTTCGCGAATCGCTGTTCCAGCGCAGCCAAGGCCAGGAAACGCGACCTGCGCACAAATACGCTCCTTTGCGCTGCAACTTGTTTCGCGGCTTTTCGCTCCAATGCGCACCCGTTCGCACGATTGCGCACAACTACGATAAGTTGAATGTTTTCTTGTCAGCAACTTCTGGGTGCCTAAGCTGATGCACGCCGATGCAGAGGTGACGCCATGAACGCCTGTCTCGAAGCCGCCGCACCACCACCCAGCGACCTGACCCCGACCGACGCGTTTGCCACGTGGGGGCTGCACGGCCGTCCGGGCGATGCCTGCGCTTATCACCACGGGCTGCTCGCCGTCGATCGCGATTCCGTGGTGAGCAGGCTCAGCGCCCCGGCGCGCCAGGCGCTTGCCGCCGTCGCCGATCTGGCGTTGGCCTTCGCCGAGGCCGGGCGGGTGCAGCTGGTGCAGGAGCGCTTGCGCGACGGCGTCTACCGCTATCTCTCGGTGATCGCATCCAAGCAGAAACAAGTCCCAACGCCGATGTCCCGGCCCATCGCGATCATCCCGCAGGTTCGGAGCGGCGCGATGACGGTGGCAGAGAACGGCACCGGACCATGAGCTCAGCGGCCGGGTCTTCGGGGGAATACAACAGCCGAAAGGCGAATACCCCGACCGCATTGCTCCAGGGCGGCGTCGGGGCCCGGCCGCACCCGATCAGCGACGGAAGCGAGGAGCGTGACGTAACAGAAGGAGCGTGTCCGATGCCGGATCCCGTCACCCTCGATCGGACGCAGCGTGCCGCCTTTGATCTGCCGTCGGGCGCGCTTGCCTCCGGCGAGGTTGCCCACGTCGACGGCGAGACGCCCGCTGCCGGCGTCTTCGATTACGCCACGCTGCCGGCCGAATGCGCGGCGGAAGTCCGCGCCACCGCCGAGCGCATCCGCACCCGCACCGCGCTCGCGGTGATCGAGACTGGCCGCGACCTGATCAAGGTTCGCGAACTGCCGGAGATGAGGGGGCGGTTCGGGGCATGGTGCGCCGCGGAGTTTGGCATGAGCCGCCAAACCGCCTATCGGATGATCCAGGTCGCGGAGAACCTGAGCGACTTGTCTCATTTTGAGACAACCTCGCCATCGGTCCTCTACGCCCTCGCCGCGCCGTCGACGCCGGAGCCGGTGCGAGCCGAAGTCGAGACCCGCGCCGCAGCCGGCGAACGGATCACCGTTGCCGAGGTCGAGCGCTTGAAGCGCGAGGCCGGGGCGGCCGAGGAGATAAGACTACAGCTCGAGGGCGAGCGTGCGGCGATGCGGGCCGTGGCCGAACAGGCCAGGCGTGACGTCGAGAGTGCCAAGGCCAAGGCGGCAAGAGCCCGCGTCGCCGCCGAAGACGCGGTCCGCCAAGCCCGCGAGGACGCCGAACAGGCCGCCCGCGACAAGGCCGAGGCGCTCGCGGAAGAAGCGCTCGCCCGCCGCCGCGACGAATTCGCCGAGGTCGAGCGGCGTGCGGCAGCGGCGCTCGAGGCCGCGCAAGCGCACCAGGCCACCGCGCGGCGGTGGGCGGCGGATGCCGAACGCCATCGCGAGTACCTCGCCCGCGCATCGTCCACCGAACGCGAGGCGCCGGAGCAGATCGAAGCTGCCGACACGCTGATCGCGGCGTTGGCCGCGGCGATGATTGCCTTGCATGGCTTCGAGCACGCGCCCGCGCCGGCGCCGGCGAAGCGGTGGGAAACCGCGCGGCAAATGAGCGCCCAGATGGCCGAGGCGATCGCCGTCTTCCTCGCGCCGACGATCGCGCAGCCGGCGCCGCGGCCGTGAACGCCGGCGCCTCGTCCAGCCTCTTCATCCCCGTCCGCACAGGAGGCCGTCCGATGCCGCTACCCGCCAATCGCCCGTCCCTCGACGACATCCGCATCATGCCGATCGGCGCCATCGCAGCGCTTCCGGCTGGGCACTTGGCCCTCCTGCAAGGCGACGCCGAGGCGGCGCTGGCCGCGGCGAAGACGCTCCGGGACTGGCTCGACGGCGCCATCGCGCTCCGATACGCCGACCGCGCCGCCGCGCTGCGCCGCGAGCAGGGCAAGGATACCGGCACCGTCCGCTTCGCCGATGGCGACGTCACGGTGGCAGCCGATCTTCCCAAGAAGGCCGACTGGGACCAGGCGCGGCTGGTGGCGCTGATCGAGCGCATCCGCGCCGGCGGTGATGAGCCGGCTGATTACGTCGAGATCAGCTACCGGGTGCCGGAACGCAGGTTCGCCGCCTGGCCGGCCCGGATCCGCGACGCATTCGCCGAGGCCCGCACGCTGCGCACCGGCAAGCCGACTTTCACCCTCACCCTCATCGAGGATCGCCGCTGAAGACAGGCGGCGGGGCGGCCCGTGACCGCAAGGGCGGGCGGGGCACGCCTTCGGTGCCCGGTCAACGCCCCGCCGTTGCCAACAGAGCCAAACCACCCCCCCACGCGACAGGAGGCCGCGTAATGCCGATCAGGATTGTCACCGCAGACGAACGCCTCGCCGGCGCCAACAACAAGACCTCGCTGGCAGTCTTTGGGCCACCGGGTAGCGGGAAAACCTCGCTCCTGAGGACGCTGCCGGCCGACAAGACGGTCTGCCTCGATCTCGAGGCCGGCCTCAAGTCGGTGCAGGACTGGGCCGGGGCGAGTATCCCGGTGCGCACGTTCGGCGACTTTCGCGACCTCGCGGTGCTGATCGGCGGCGTCGACCCGGCGGCCGATCCGAACGCCTATTACAGCGAGCGGCATCTCCAGCATGTGCGCGGCGTCTACGGTGGCAACGGGTTAGAGGAGTTCCTCGCCCTAAAGCCGATCGTGTTCGTCGACTCCATCACCGACCTCAGCCGCCAGGCGATGGCGTTCGCCAAACAGCAGCCGGAGGCGTTCTCCGAACGCACCGGCCGGCCGGACGTGCGCGGCGCCTACGGCCTGCTCGGCCGGGAGGTGATCCAGGCCTTGAAGCACCTGCAGCACGCTCCGGGCAAGACGGTGATCTTCGTCGGCGTGCTGGAGAAGGTCACCGACGAGTTCAACGCCACCACCTGGCAGCCGCAGATGGAGGGATCGAAGGCCGGACGCGAGCTGCCCGGCATCGTCGACCAGGTGATCTCGATGCACCTGTTCGGCCGCGACGCCGCCGGCGACTACGTCCTCGATGAGAAAGCCAGCGAGCGCCGGCTCGTCTGCCGCGCCGGCAATCCGTTCGGCCTGCCGGCCAAGGACCGGTCGGGCCGCCTCGAGCTGACCGAGCCGCCGGACCTCGGCGCCCTGCTCGCCAAGATCAACAGGACGACCGGGGCGGCTTCGTTTGCGACGCCGTCCCTTTGGTCGCAGCCCCTTGGCCCGGCCGTCCCCGCCGACTCCGCCTGATCACCATCAAACGAAGGAGCGTGACCATGTATGACCTGAACGACGCCCAGCCGCAAATGCTGCCGACGGGCGAGCCCGTCCCCGACGGCACCTTTGCCAAGATCCGCATGACCATCCGCCCCAGTGGCCTCGACGGCTCGGCGCCGATGGATCGGGGACTGTTGAAGGCGTCGGCCAGCAGCGACGCCAAGCTGCTCGACTGCGAATTCACCATCGTCGAGGGGCCGTTCGCCAGGCGCAAGTTCTGGCAGAACTTCACCGTCGCCGGCGGCAAGGTCGACGACAAGGGCGGCTCGAAGGGCTGGAACATCGCCAAGGCGACCTTCCGCGCCATGATCGATAGCGCGCTCGGCCTCGACTGGAACGACAGGAGCGATGCCGCCAAGGTGAAACGGCAGATCCAGGGGCTGAAACAACTCGACGGCATTGTCTTCGTCGGCCGGATCATGATCGAGCCGGCGTCGAACCCGCAATACAAGGACGTCAACAAGCTCGCCAACGTCGTGCTGCCGGGCGATCCGCAGTACGCCGCGATCATGCGCGGCGAGGTGGTGGCACCGGATCCGGTCAGCGCCAAGCCGCGCAAGCCGGCCGAGACTCCGGCAGCGCTGGCACCGGCCTGGGGTGCACCGACGCCGGTTGCCGCGCCGGACATCGTTCCCTGGGCCGATCTCGCGCCACCAACCGCACCGGCCACCGTTCCCTGGGCCGAGCCCGCAGCAGCGGCGGCCAAGCCCGCCGGTCCCGACTGGCTCAACACCTGAGCGCTCAAGGACGCCGCCCGCCGTCGCAAGGCGCGGGCGGCACCTTTCCACGATGAACGATGATCAATGGCAAGCGCACGTTACGCCACCGGGTTCGCTCGCGAACCCGAACTCTTGGACCAAAGCGGCCGGCGGCAAGAGCCGCCAGCGGGCGGCAAAGGCGATCGGGCAATGGCTCGAAGCACGAGGACGGCTGCACCAGGCCATCGCCGCTCTCACCATGGCCGAGCTGGAGGCAGTGGCGGCCAGCGCGATCAGCCGGTTCGTGGTGCTGGCCTCGCAGCGGATCCGGGACTGTCCGGAGGACAGCGAGGACCTGATCCGGCTCTTGCTCGGCTGAGCCCCTGCGCGCTCTGCGGCCGGCAGGCGCGCGGGTTTGGCTACGTCCACCAGCTGCGCTGGGAGGCGTACCCGCACCACCGCTTCTGCTCGATGCGCTGCCTCGACGCCGGATCGGCGTTGGCGATGAGGAACAATGGGATGATCGACAAGACCGATATGGAACAGCGCGCCATCAAAGACGCGCGGCGCTTCCTTGCCGAAACCCTCGCCGAGCTCGGGCTGATGGAGCCCTTCTACCGCCGCAAAGCGGAAGAGATCGACCGCATCATCGAGGCCTGCGTCGACGGCTTCCAGGACTCGATGCAGCGCCAGTCGCGCACCGGCGACGTGCCGTTGTGAGGGCGCCCGCGATGATCGACCTGAATCATGGTTCCGGCTGCCAGTACGAGACCGTGGGCCGCGCCGACGGCGTTGGTGTCGCCGTCAATGCCGCCATCGACGCGGCGCTGATCGCCCGCAACCGCGCCCAGCCGCCGCGGCGCTACGTCAGCACGTCCGGCCTCGGGCGGGGCTGCCTGCGCCAGATCCAGTACGACTACCTCGCCGTGCCGAAGGACGACGGCCGGGACTTCGAGCCCTCGACCTTGCGCATCTTCGAAGCCGGTCACCGTGGCGAGGATGTGGTGGCGGCGTGGCTGCGTGCCGCCGGCTTCGATCTGCGCACCGAACGAGCGGACGGCCGGCAGTTCGGCTTCTCGACCCTCGACGGCCGGTTCCGCGGCCACATCGATGGCTGCCTGGTCACCGGCCCGGCACCCATGGCCTATCCGGCGCTCTGGGAGCACAAGACGCTCGGCGCCGGTTCCTGGAAGGACGTCGTCAAACGCGGCGTCGTTCTCGCCAAGCCGGTCTACGCGGCACAAATGGCGCTCTACCAGGCCTATCTGCAGCTGCCCAACCCGGCGCTGTTCACCGCGCTCAATCGTGACACCTGGGAGCTCGCCTGCGAGCTGGTGCCGTTCGATCCGGCCCTGGCGCAGCAGATGAGCGACCGGGCGGTCGATGTCATCCGCGCCAGCGACGCGCACGAGCTGCTGCCACGGGCGGCGGCGGAACGGACATCGGTGGTCTGCCGCGGCGGCAAGTCCGGCGGCGAGTGGCATCCGTCCTGTCCGTGGCAGGATCGGTGCTGGAGGGGCGCGCGATGATCCCTACCGCGTACGAACTCAAGCGCATCATCGCACAACACCGGCACCGGTTCTGGTGCGCTGACGCACTCACCGGGTTGCCGGCCGCGCCAGTCTACCTGTTCCCGGATCAGGAAAAGTTCGATTGCAATGGCGTCGATTTGATCGCACGAAGGTTGTCGGCTGCGCCGCTCCGGCTGCCCCATCGTGAGGTGCTGTTCGAAGTCACCAATCGGGGACCGGATGTCAGCGCGATCGTCGCGTTTGTCACGACAACGGTTGAAGAGACCATCGTCGGCTTTCTCTTCATGCGCGACCGCCGAACCGTCATGCGATGGACCGATGCACTTTGCTACGCGGAATTCATGCCCGATGGAGCTGCGGACTGCAGCGCGAACATTTCGATCAAACCCAATGCCGACGCCAAACTGTATTTCGAAGTCCTGACGGGGGTGGTCTGGCGCTCGCTGGCTCTGCTTTCTGACGCAGCGATGGTGCGAGAAGACCAGTTTCCGCGAACCCGGCGGCCGAAGCTTGCCAGAAAGGGTGTTTCCGGCTGGACCTACCGGATCGTCGAGATCGATCCGAGGTGGGTCGCGACGGCCCTGCGAGAGACGACGGGCACCCACGCCAGCCCGCGCTGGCACATCCGCCGCGGTCACTGGCGAACCCTCCGCGGCGGCCGGCGCACGTTCGTCCGCGAATGCGAGGTCGGCGATCCGGCGCAGGGCGGCGTCGTCAAGGACTACCGGGTGCAGATGGAGGCGAGGGCATGACCGACATCACGCCATCGGACAGCCAGGCCCGCGCCATCGCCGCCATCAAGGACTGGTTCGAGAACCATGCCGATGAACAGCAGGTCTGCCGGCTGTTCGGGTACGCCGGGAGCGGGAAAAGCACGGTGCTGAAGTTCGCGCTCGACGAGCTCGGCCTCGAGCCGCACCGCGGCGAGCGCGACGGCGGCCAGTGTGTGCCGGGTGTGGTGACCGCCACCTTCACCGGGAAGGCGGCGCTGGTGCTGCGGCGCAAGGGCACGCCGGCGCGCACCATCCACAGCCTGATCTACAGCGTCATCGAGGCGACCGACGACGAGATCGCCGCGGCACAGAAGAAGATCGAGGAGGCGGAAACGAAAGCGCGGCATCTGAGCGGGTTCGATCGCACCAGCGCCGAGGCGGCCATTGAGGCGATGCGCCAGACCATCGCCGGGATGAAGAAGCCGCGCTTTGCGCTCAACCCGCAGAGCGACGCGGCAGAAGCGAGGCTGATCGTGCTCGACGAAGTCTCGATGGTCGGCGAGGAGATGGCGCGCGATCTGATGAGCTTCGGCAAGCCGATCCTGGTGCTGGGCGATCCCGGCCAGCTGCCGCCGATCAGGGGCGAGGGCGCGTTCACCAAGGACGCCCCCGACATCATGCTGACCGAGATCCACCGCCAGGCGGCGGAAAGCGCGGTCATCCGGCTGGCCACGCTCGCCCGCGAGGGCCGGCCGATCTGCTTCGGCCAGCACGACACCTTCGTCTGGAAGATGCGCAAGGCCGACGTCACGCCGCAGCAATGCCTGCGCGGCGGCCAGGTGATCTGCGGCATGAACGCCACCCGGCTGCAGCTGAACAACGGCATGCGCCGCGCCGCCGGGTTTGCGTCGGGCGGTATCCTCCCCACCAGCAGGAGCGAAAAGATCATCTGTCTCAAGAACCAGAACGATCTCGGCCTGATCAACGGCATGTTCCTCACCCTCGACGACATCGTCGACGAGGGCAGCCTGTTCTTCTCCGCAACCGTCGCCGACGAGGACGGCAACCCCATCGGCCCGCCGGGCGGCAACGGCAAGCGCGGCCGGCTGCGCATCTACAAGGGTCACTTCGAGGACCACGTCGCGTTTGATAAGAACCGGCACGACCGTGACTGGAAGGACAAGCGCCATCTCACCGAGGCAACCTTCGGCTGGGCGATTACCGCCCACAAGGCGCAGGGCTCGCAGTGGGAGAACGTCATCGTCTGGGACGACGGCCTCGGCCGCAGCGAGCAGGACCGCCGGCGCTGGCTCTATACCGCGATCACCCGCGCCGAGCAGGGGCTGGTGATCCTCGCATGAACGACGAAGCCCGCCTGCGCAGGATCGCGGCCAGCGCCAACGTCACCGTCGAGGAGGTGCGCGCCGTCGAGGAGCGACTGCGCGCGATACCGATGGAAGAGTTTCTCACCAACATCGGCTTCGCACCGGAAGAGATCGTCTACGACCCGGTGGGGCACGTCTGGATCGTCCCCGATCGACAATACAAGGGGCCGCACCGCGCCATTCTGGTCATTCGCGAGGACAAGCGTTTCATCTGCGTCGAAGTGAAGCCTGAACACCTGTCATGACCGACCGCAACGACCGCCTAGCCGCCACCTACGCGCCCGGCGGCATCATCGATCTAAACGATGTCTCGCACCCATCGACGTGCTGGGATCGTCCGGACGATGCCGCTGGTGCCGCCGCCGGCTACGCACCCGGCGGCATCATCGATTTCAATGACATCTGGCAGCCGCCGCCACGCTACGATCTTGACGAGATCCGCCACCGGCTGGCGGCAACCGCCCGCGACTGGCTGCCGCAGCTGTTTCCCAGGGCGCGGCTGTCGGCGGACAAGAAGACGCTGCGCTGCGCCGATCTTTCCGGCCGGCCGCCGCGCAACGAGGGCTCGTGTGTCATCCACCTCGAGGGCCGGTTTGCCGGCTGGGGGTTCGATTACGCCACCGGCGAGAGCGCTGGCCCGATCGACATGGTCTATCACGGCACCGGGACGAGCGGCACGGCGCTGTTCGAGGAAGCGGCACGATGGGCGCGGATGGACCGGCCGGCACCGCCGGCACGCGCTGTGCCGCCGAAGCCCGATCACAGTCTGGAGATCGCGCGCATCCTCGCCGGTTGCCAGCCGCTCGCCGGCACTCCGGCGGAGACCTATCTGCAGCGCCGGGGCTTGCGCGATCCCGGCTGCCCTGATCTGTTGTTCCATCCGGATCTCACTGACTATGCCAGCTGCCGCGGTTGGCCCGGCATGGTGGCGCGGCCGCGCGACGCGCGTGGCGAGCCGGTGGGCGGCATCCACCGCACCTTCCTTCTTGACGACGGCTCCGGCAAAGCGCCCGCGGGCAAGAAGATGCTGGGCACGATCGCCGGCGGTTGCGTTCGCCTGTACCCGCTCGGGCCGGACGGCCACCTGGGGATCGCCGAGGGCATCGAGACCGCGCTCTCAGCGCACCACATCTTCGGCGTGCCGACCTGGGCGGCGCTGTCGGCCGAAGGCTTGCGCCGCTGGCAGTGGCCGGACGGCGCCGCCCGGGTGACGATCTTCGCAGATGCCGGCGCCGCCGGTGCCGAGGCCGCAGCCGCGCTCGCCGATCGTCTGAGTGCGGCCGGGATCGCGCATGAGATCCGCGTGCCGTTGCATGGCGACGACTTCAACGACGATCTCGGCCGCGGCGCCGCAGCGTCCGATTACCAGACACCCCGGGACGACACGCCCCCCGCGCCGGCGCGCTTACGCACACTCGCCGAATTCGAGGCGGCGGCGCAGGCGCTCACCAGCCCGCCCGATCTGGCGGTGCTGGGCCAGATCCTGGGCCAGCTGGCGCGTGCGCGCCTCGAGCCGTTGCCGGAACACCAGGTGCTGACCGCGATCAAGGCCGCGAGCGGCGTCGCCATGTCGATCCTGGAAAAACAGCTGGGCGAACTCCGCCGGCAGCTGAACGCCACCGGCGATGTCGGCCGCAAGGCGATCCGCCCGCCGTGGGCCGGCCGGCTGCGTCTCGATCTCACCGGCAATCCCGAGCGCAACGAGGCCAACGTCATCACCGCGCTCTCATCCGACGAGGCGTTCGCCGGCACCCTGGTGTTCGACGAGTTTCGCCAGGAGATCGTCGTCAACCGGCCGCTGCCGTGGGATCCCGATGCCGCCGCTATCCCGCGGCCGTGGACCGATGCCGACGATGTCCGCTGTGCCGAGTGGCTGCAGCGGCGCGACATCAATGTCGCGCCGACGGTGGTAAGCCGCAGCGTCGGCGCCGTCGCCCGCGACATCCGCATCCACCCGGTGCGGGAATACCTGAACCGGCTGCAGTGGGACGGCACGCCGCGTCTCGAAGCCTGGACCATCACCCACCTCGGCGCCGAGGATACCCCGCTCAACCGCAGCTTCGGCGCATCGTGGATGATCGGCGCCGTCGCCCGCATCATGCAACCGGGCGCCAAGGCCGATCACATGCTGATCCTCGAAGGGCCGCAAGGGGCGAAGAAGTCGAGCGCGCTCGCCGTGCTCGCCGGCGACGGCTGGTTCACCGACGAGCTGGCCGAGATCGGCTCCAAGGACGCCGCCCTGCAGATGCGCGGGGTGTGGATCATCGAGATCGCCGAGCTCGACGCCATCGGCCGCGCCGAGGTCTCGCGCATCAAGGCGTTTTTGTCGCGCACCGTCGACCGCTACCGGCCGCCCTACGATCGCTACGTCGTCGATGTTCCCCGCCAGTGCGTCTTCGCCGGCAGCGTCAACCATGACACCTATCTGCGCGACGAGACCGGCAATCGCCGCTTCTGGCCGGTGCGCTGTGGCCGGATCGATCTCGACGCACTCCGGCGCGATCGTGATCAGCTGTGGGCGGAGGCAGTGGTGCGCTACCGCCAGGGTGCGATCTGGTGGATCGACGATCGCGATCTGATCGCCGCCGCCCAGGTCGAACAGGAGGCGCGGGTCGAGCCGGACGCCTGGCATGCGCTGATCGAGCGCTGGCTGTTCTTCGAGAAGCGCCGGATCAACCGCGGCTACGGCGGCTTTGACGACTGGCGAACCGAGGAGGTCGAGCGTAGCACCCGCATCGTCGATGTCTCGGTGGGCGAGATCCTCGAGCAGGCGATCGGGATCGAGCCGGCCAAGTGGACGCGCAACGATCAGATGCGGGTGAGCGCGTACTTGAAAAAGCAGGGATGGACGCGATGCCGCCGCAGGATGGGATCGCGGGACGAAGAGGGCCGCGAGTGGCGGTACCAACGCTAACCCGGCCCGCTCAGCATTGCTTTCTCAGGGCGCCACTTCGGCGCCCTTTCTTGTTGATCTCACCTGCGCGCCACCGCCGAGCGTGGGGACCAACCTCCATTGCTGGGGACCAACCTCACCGAGAGGTTGGTCCCCAGGGAAACGATCGTATTTCCAGCAGCTTAGCAAGAGGTTGACCACTGGGGACCAACCTCGGACCGGTTTTGAGAACTTCTCCCTGGGGAAAATGCGTCTGGACATGCTTCAGACACATTTTTCCCACGTATGGGTTTCAGACCCGTTGGTCCCCAGTGATAGGTTGGTCCCCACCTCTCTATCATGTTGAGAAGAAAGCGCTTTTTGTGGGGACCAACCTCACCAAGAGGTTGGTCCCCAGGCGGTCCGCATCGGGCGCTATTCATACCTTAACAAACTGATAAATATACGCTTTTTGTGGGGACCAACCTCATCTCGGAGGTTGGTCCCCACGAGCTCGGAGGTTGGTCCCCAGGCGGGACCGATACGAGCAGCTGGCACCCCCCGCGGCTTCGCTCTCGGCACCGAACCGCGCCGCTGCCGGATCGCAACATCTTGTGTTCATGGTTCGGATTCTGTACACTCTGCAGTGACCGAAGCCGAAGGCCCACAACTGCTGTGAGCCTTCATCATGACCATCATCTCCCTTCCTGCTCCGGCGACACCGATCGTCAACGGTGCCGCCTGCTCGCTGCCGGCGCTCATCGATCGCGCACGCACTCGGCTCGCTGAAGCGCGCACGTCAGCGGAAGTGCTGGAGGCCCGAGCGGCCGCCAGGGCGGCGCTGCACTATGCCAAGCTGCAGAAGGCTGCGAACGAAACCCAGGCCGACTGCCTGCTGCTCATCAAGCGCGCCGAGATGCGCATGGCGGATGAGATCGACGCGGCGCAGCAACGGGGCGAGGTCGCCCGCGCAGACATCCACGGCCGTGGCATCCAGTCGAGTGTCCGGACTTCGGACACTCGGCCCGCAACCTTGGATGAGCTCGGCCTCTCTCGCCAGCGCGTTGACGAATGGCGTGACTTGCGCGACGCCGGCGGGGCGGTCGTCGATGAGGCGATCCAGGCCGCTCTCGACGAAGGCCGCGCGCCCACCAACGCCGATGTCCAGCGGGCGGTCAAGGGCGGCCACTTCCGCGCCCGGTTCACCGGCGAGAGCGAGTGGTACACGCCGGCACCGTACGTCGAGGCGGCGCGCGTCTGCTTAGGATCGATCGACCTTGATCCGGCAACCGCGCCCGCGGCTCAGGAAACCATCCGCGCCGCGCGCTTCTTTACCCGCGACGACGATGGCCTCAAGCACGAATGGCGGGGCCGCATCTGGCTCAACCCGCCGTACGCGCAGCCCGATATCGCCCGGTTCATCGACAAGCTCCTGGCTGAGATCGCCGCCGGCCGGACCACCGAGGCGATCCTGCTCACGCACAACTACACCGACACCGGCTGGTTTCATGCCGCCGCCGGGCAGTGCGCCGCGCTCTGCTTCACCCGTGGCCGGATCCGCTTCGTCGGGGCCTCGGGCGAGATCGCCGCGCCGACGCAGGGCCAGGCCTTCTTCTACTTCGGCCCCGGCCTCGACCGGTTCCGCAGCAGCTTCGCCAGCTTCGGGTTCATCCGATGAGCGGGGCCTACGGCTACAACCCGCTCCGCTGGGACTGCGCGCGACAGGGGTGCTTCAACCTCAAGCGCCGGCCGAAGATCGAGCTGTTCGCCGACTGCTTCCCCGGCCGCATCAGCCTGGGCGACGTCGACGGCATCGTCGAGATCGGCGGCAACGCGCTGCTCATGGAATGGAAGAGCGAGGCGCGGGAGCTGCCGACCGGACAGCGGCTCCTCTACCAGCGGCTGAGCGGGAGCGGCTCGGTCACGGTGATGATCATCGTCGGCGATGCCGAAACGATGCTCGTCGATGGCACCAGCATCTTCGATCGCGGCATCCGCTATCCGCCGCATGGCTACGAACCCGCCGACCTCGCCTGCATCAAGCGCCGGCTGGCGGCGTGGAGCCAGTGGGCGACGCGGCATCCGGCGATCGGACTGCCGCGATGAGACGCGATGATCACGACAGCACGAGCGAAACGGGCGGTGGCGACAGCTTTGGCCGGCGACGCCACCGCCCGCACCACGACAACCCGATGGAGGTTTCCATGGCGACGATGACTCTGACGAAACTTGACGCCGACGCAAGTGCGGCGGCCCCACCGCCGATCGAGGCTCTGGCGGGCGGCCGGCCGATACCGCTGGTGATCTTGGCGCTCGATCTGGGCCAAAAAACCGGCTGGGCGGTGCGCGCCTCGGATGGACAGATCGCCAGCGGCACCGAGGAGTTCCGCCACGATCGCTGGCAGGGCGGCGGTATTAGATTCCTGCGGTTCAAACGCTGGCTGACCGATCTCAAGAACTGCGCCGGCGCGTTGGATCTTGTCGTATTTGAGGAGGTTCGCAGACATGTGAGCGTCGACTCCTCGCACGCCTACGGAGGATGGCTCGCCATCTTGACTGCTTGGTGCGAACATCACTGTATCCCCTACCAAGCCGTTCCCGTCGGAACCATCAAGCGACACGTCACCGGCAAGGGCAATGCCGACAAGGCTGCAGTCTTGGAGGCTGTCCGTCGGCTTGGCTTCAATCCGGGCGACGACAACGAGGCCGATGCGCTGGCGCTGCTGAACTGGGCAATCGCCCATGGCGTGGGAGGTGCGCGATGAACCCGGCGCAGAAGGCGTTGCTGGAAAAGCGCGACGGCTGGGACGTGGGCCGTGATCCTCGGCAGGTGAGCCGCGACGAGTTGATCGCCGCCGGGCACCAGCCGATGAGCCCGCTGAAGGCGCTGCGGGCGCGTTGCATCGATTGCTGCGCCGATCAGCCGGGCGAGGTGCGGTTGTGCACCGCCGTCACCTGCCCGAGCTGGCCTTACCGGATGGGTGCCAACCCATGGCGCGAGGTAAGCGAGGGTCGGCGCAAAGCAGGGCGAAGGCTCGCCCGCGAACGCCGCCCCAGCGCCGGAAATCGTAAGTCTGACTTGAGCGCTGGTGCGATGCCGGAGGTGCCCGCCATCAGCCTACCTGCCGACCCATCGGCGCGGCGAAACCTCGGCCCTGAGCAGGATTCTCAGAGCACGGCAACCGCCAGCGGGGAGGCCGTCCGATGAACGGCGCCATGATGTTGCAGCACGCCGCGGGCGTGATCGAGAACCGCGAGCGCATCTACGGGCCGGCGGCGGAGAGCTTCGCGGCCATCGCCGCGCGCTGGTCGTTGGTGCTCGGGATCGACGTGACGCCGGCGCAGGTGGCGCTGTGCCTGATCGATCTGAAGCTGGCCAGGCTCTCGCGGGATCCGAAGCATCTCGACTCGATCGTCGATGTCGCCGGCTACGCCGCATGCCTGCGGGAGGTGACCCGTGCGTAGCGCAGTACGCGGCTCGCTGGAGCGGCACCTGCCGAAGGCGGCGCCGAGCGAGGACGAACTGTTCGCCATGCGCCGGGCGGCGTGGCGTCGCCAGGGGATCGTGGTGATCAGGCTTGCCGACGTCCGCGACGAGATCATCCGCCAGGCGCTCCTCAACGAGGCGACGCGGCTCTACGGCCGCCGGGAGGTGGCGTGATGGCGCGCAGAAAGCGAACCAGCGTCACCACGAAACCGCGTTTGCAACGATTGCAAACCGAGCCAGCCGGCGTCGCCACGCGACCGGCACTCGTCTCCCGTCCCGACGGCGTTCTCGAACCGGTCTACGAAGCCGATCCCGACGGACGGCCCGTCGTCCACCACCGCACCGTCGACACGCTGGGCATCATGCTGCGCGCCGGCACGATCACCAAGCCGATGCACGACGCGGCCCGGGACTTCCAGGCGCAGTTCACCATCGCCCGGTTCGATGCCATCCGCTGCATGCCGCTCGTCCGGTTGCCGGGCAGAGGCGGGCCCGGTGATCTCACCGATGCGCAGGTCGACGCCCGGCGGCGTGTCGGCAGGGCCCTCGATGCCTTGGGCGGTTTGGGCAGCCCGGCGGGCTCGTGCGTCTGGCACGTCGTCGGCCTGCAGCGCTCGATCCGCGAATGGGCGATGCGGCAGGGCTGGGGCGGCCGGCCGGTGCGCGTCGAGCAGGCGCAGGGGATCCTGGTCGCGGCGCTGGGTGTGCTGGCGGGGCACTACGGCTACCGATCCAGCAGCGCCTCGCCGCGGAACGGGGGGCGGGCTGGCTAATGCTCTGGCACTTCGTCGCCCCCGCGTGGCGGAGTGCCGCCGGCCCGGGACATAACCTCGTCAAACTTGCGCCGGTCGGCGCGCCGTGCCCGTTCCCGCAGCACCGCCTCTGCACGAAGGGCCGAGACCTTTTCGGCGAGCGCGGTGCTGATGAACTGGTTCAGTGAGACGCCGTCCTGGGCGGCGGCCTTCTTCGCCTCTTCCATGATCGAAGCGGGAACCCGCAGGGGATAGTTGGTGGTGCGCATCAAAACCTCCTCAACAGATCACCGGGACGGCTGACCGTGATGCCGAACCGGCGCGGCACATCGCCGAAATCGCCGGTGTTGAATGTGACGATCGCATCCGCCCCGCCGTTCACCGCCGTCTCCAGAACCATGTCGTCCTCGGCATCGCGCAGGAGCGGCCGCCAGAGAAAGAACAGATCCACCGGCTGCATCGAGGCGGCGAGCTGATCGAGGACGATCTCGACATCATCGACGGTGAGGCCGCTCGCCTGCAGATGCTGCGGGCGCTTCAGAACGGCTTCGTACTCCAGCATCAGCGGCACCGACACGACAGCCGGCAAGGCGCCATCGACCACCCGCAGCAGCAGCTGGCGCGAGGCGCCACGTTCGCTGAGGACGGCGGCGAGAACGACGTCGGTATCGAGAACAACCTTCATGTGACGTCATATGTGACGTTATTTGAAATGATCGTCAAGGCCGTCGTGGAGTGCCAAGGCCGGGCCCGGCCACTGCGTTCGATTGAGAGGCAATCAGCATATTGTGCTATTGACACGATCCGCCGCAACATGTAGACACATGCTAATCGCTTCGCGCTGCGCCTTGGGCGGGCCGCGGCGGAGCGGGGTGCTTCGTCGGCTTGGGCCGGCGGCGCGGGCAAGGGGCTGGCGCTGGCGTGCTCGGCGAGCGGCGTCGCCGGGAAGCGGGTTCGGCGAGGCGCGGATGGCGGCGCCGGGACGGCCGGGGTGAGACGGTTGGCGATCGCGAAAATTCGTGCTTGACAGGCCGGGGTGTTAAGAATATATTCCTCGCAAGCTCGGTGATCGGGCGGACGGACAGTGCGAGCGGCACAAGCGGAGGTAGCAAGGCAGCATGATTTAGGGCTTCGAAACGGCAGGCGAAGGGGACAGGAGGAATGCTCCGCAGCTCGTAACCGGTTGGAACTGTTGGTTCCTTCCGGGCGCGCAACCTATGCTGGTGGCGACAGCCCGGAAGATCCCTAGCGAGAGCGCCGAAAACGGGGAAGCCAGCGAGGCCAAGAGCCACCCTCTGCACTGAGAATAACCCACACATTTCAAGGCGTTAGCTGATCCGATCGGTGGATCCCGGAAGCCAATCCGGAAGCCAGCCAGGATCCAGAACCGGCATCCAGCCATGGAGCCGGTTTTTTCACGTTCCATTTCCGGCAAGGACATCGCCCGTGACGCTTCGTTTCCTGCCCGAGCAGATCGAGCAGTGGCCGCTCGCGCGCCTGAAGCCGTACGAGCGCAATCCGCGGCTGCATTCTGACGATCAGGTGGCGAAGGTCGCGGCCTCGATCGCGAGTTACGGCTGGACCGTGCCGCTGCTCGTCACCGAGGACGGCGAGGTGATCGCGGGTCATGGCCGGCTGCTCGCGGCACAGCACCTGGGGCTCAGCGAGGTTCCGGTCATTCGGCTGTCGCATCTGACGGCAGAGCAGGTGCGGGCCTATCGCGTCGCTGACAATCAGCTGGTTCTCGCAGGAGCCTGGGACGAGGAACTCCTGGCGGCCGAACTGCGCGCACTGAATGCTGCCGGTTTCGATCTCGACCTCACGGGTTTCGATCAGGAGGAACTCGATCGGCTGCTGGCGCCGCTCGACGACGGCGATGGTCTCGCCGGTGAGGACGTCATCCCCGAACCGCCGGTCAATCCGGTCTCGCGCTCGGGCGATCTGTGGCTGCTCGGTGATCATCGGCTGCTGTGCGGTGATAGCACCAAGGCCGACGACGTCATCCGCGTCATGCACAACCATAAGGCGATCTTGTTTGCAACCGATCCACCCTATTTTGTCGACTACGACGGCACCAATCATCCGTCGAAGCAGGGCGAAGCGGACAAGAACAAAGATTGGGGCAACAGTTACGGCATCACCTGGGACGACTCCAGCCAGGGGCCGGAACTCTACGAGGGCTTCATCAGGGCCGCGATCGAGCACGCCATCCTGCCCAACGCCGCCTGGTACTGCTGGCACGCCAGCCGCCGCCAGGCGATGGTCGAGGGCGTGTGGGAGAAGTTCGGCGCCTTCGTGCACCAGCAGATCGTCTGGGCGAAGGACCGCGGCATCCTGACGCGCTCCTACTACCTCTGGCAGCACGAGCCCTGCTTCTTCGGCTGGCTCAAGGGCAACAAGCCGCCGCGCGTTTCGGAGGATTACCCGAGCACGGTGTGGCCGCTGCCGACGGTGAAGGTGGGCGAGAAGACCGATCACCCGACGTCGAAGCCGGTGGACGTGTTCGCCATCCCCATGCGTCAGCACGCGAGGGGCGGCGAAGTTTGCTACGAGCCCTTCTCCGGCTCCGGCTCGCAGATCATCGCCGGCGAGACCACGGGCCGGCGGGTGTTCGCCATCGAGATCTCGCCGCAATACGTCGATGTGGCGGTCAAGCGTTGGCAGACGGCGGCGGGCAAGCCGGCGACGCTCGACGGCGATGGCCGCACGTTCGACGAGGTTGCCGCCGAACGGCTGCCGAAGGCGGCTTGATGGGCGATCAACGCGGAGTGCAAGGAGCGGTTCCTGGCGGGGTTCATGCCCCCGAGACGTTGGTTCGAGTCCAACCTCCGCAACCATCGCCAAAGCAATCTCGCCGGATGTCGCTGATCGAGGCGATCACCAACGTCGCGGTGGGGTTCCTCGTTGCGCTGCTGACTCAGATCGTCGTCTTCCCGCTGTTCGACCTTGAGGTGAGCCTCGGCGAACACCTCGCGATCAGCTGGCTATTTACGATCGCATCGATCGCCCGTTCTTACCTGCTTCGCAGGCTGTTCGAAGCGATCCGCGTCGCGCGGGCGGAACTGGCCCGCCAAGCCTGAGGCTTGCTATGGAAGCCGGCGCTTCATTCGGTGGACGATGTCGTAAGCGAGTTCTCTCGCTTCGCCTTGGTCGCTGAATCCGATCTCGTACTCGACGACGAGGGCGATCTCTTCGACGGCATCGTCGTCGCCGAGGTGGGCCGCGTCATCGATCGCGGCGGCCAGAATGCCGAGATCGGCCGGGGTCAGGGCTGAAAAACTCTTTGTTGTTGTGGTGCTCATCGTCGTCGTCTCTCCAATCCAACGACGACAGTAACGCTCTTCATCGAATGATTAGCAAGGCAAAGAGAAGCGATAAGCGAAGACGAGCGCAACAATAATCGCGCTCGTCTTGCTTACGTTAAACCAGAGTGGACCGCTTATTGCCTTGTTGATTATGGCGTCTTACTTGTCTCGGCGAGCAGCCGCTGCTTGAACTCGTCGGGTGCCGCCATGCTGTCGGACACGGTCTTGCCGAAGCGCAGCGCTCCGGCCTTGCCGACATAGAAGAACGATCCGTCAGGCCGTTTCAACGTGATGTACTTGCGGCTGCGGCTCTCGATAAGGGTGCCCCCGCCGCTCGCCACGATCGCGTCGACGAGACGCTGCTGAAGAGTGGGCTTCGGCATGGTTGCCTCCCTCACTCGGCGATCCGGTAGACGCGGGCTCCGTCCACCTTCTCGGACGTGATGGTCAGCCCGAGCTTCTTCTTGAGCGCGCCGGCCATGGCGCCGCGGCACGTATGGTGTTGCCAGTGCATCGCCTCGGCGATCTGCTCGACGGTGGCGCCCTCGGGCCGCTTCAGCATGGCGATCATCCGCGCCTGCTTGGAGCCCTCGCGCCGCTTGCGCGGCTTGGCCTGGCTGCGGGCGGGCAGTATCAACGGGCGCTCCGTTTCCGGCTCCGCCGGTTCCACCGGGGACTCCCGCCGCAGGAAGTCGGGGATGTCGTCGAGAGCGACGGCGGTCGCGGGTTCGGCGACGATCTTCGCTGGGTTGCCGTCCTCCACTGGATCCAGGGCTTGCTCGTCGCGCAACTGGGCCCGCCAGTCCGTGGCGCTCAGCCGGCCGCTCAACATGCCGTCGGCGGCGTCGAAGACATCGGCGGCGGTGAGCCCGATCTGCACGGCGGCGCGTTCGATCGCCTTGATCGCGTTGCGCTTGGTGTTGGGATTGCGGCGCTCGTTCTCCAGCGCGCTCAGGATCTGCGCCAGCTGGGCGAGGCTGTAGGGGTACTCAGGAGTCATCGGTGGCGTCCTCTCATCCGGCGCCACGGGATCGCGGTGCCTTCTACCACCCCAAGCCCCGACGCTTGGCAGCGGTCGGGGCCGAGAGGATCGAGGTGTCGGTTCAGGATTGGGATCCGAAGCTTTCCCGCAGATCTGCGTAGGCTTCGCGGATGATGGTGGCGTCGTTGGCGTCGACAGGCTTGGCGATGCGGTCATTGGCAATCGCGCGGCGGCAGGCGGCAACGACGTCCTCGATGCCAGCGTCCTTCGCCGACTCCAGGACCTCCCAGACCATCCGCATGAACGGGCGGTAGTGCCTTTCGCTCCTGGTGATCTCGGTCATCGTTGTGTTGTTCATGGCGATCTCCGTGGTCTTGATGGACACATGAAGGCGTAAGCCCGCCCGGACATCAAGGCTAATCGACTGTTATCGCATGTGTTTCTGATCGCACCCTAGGATGAGCGCATGAGCATCCAACGCCAGGGCTTGAGCGAGCGCGAATACGCGGCGCACGCCGGCGTCTCGCGCGGCGCGGTGCAAAAGGCTCGGGCCTCGGGGCGGTTGGTGCTGCATCCGGACGGCTCGATCGATGCCGCAGCGTCGGATGCGCGCCGGGGCCACGCGACCGATCCCTCGATGCAGCGCGGCCGGCATTCCCCGGATCACCCGATGGGCACCCTGTCTCAGGGGGCGCGGGCATCGTTGCGGCCCGTTCCCGAGGCCGCGGTCGGCGCCGTCGCCGAGACCTTGCGCGAGCAGGGACTGCCGGCGCCGCAGGCCGCCGGCGGCATGACGTACCTGGATCACGTCCGTCAAGGTGGTGGAAATTCGGGTGTGGTTTGAGGTGGCCAT
>CAYNYW010000028.1:0-38763 GCA_964401555.1 uncultured Defluviicoccus sp. | reverse complement strand
TCGGCGACCGTCGCGCGAAGCGACTGGCATTTTAGAGAAGGGCAAAACGGCGTGCCATCGTCGCGCGATCACGTCCAAGTGAGCGCCGCGCCGGTGAGACCTCGCGCGATTGCGCGTCAAACCGCGCGACCGCGGCTCCCTCACCCGATCGACGCGTTATACGCGAAGATCCCGTATGATATATTTCCCGGAGCGTTTTGCGGCGTCGTCGCGTTCGATGTGCCTGCTTGGGGATGTGCGGCATGCGACTGCTGGTGGTCGAGGATAACGAGCGACTGGCCGGCTTCGTTTCGGCCAACCTCGCACGGTCGGGCTTCGTCGTCGACCATTTCGCGACGCTGAGCGAGGCGGAGACGGCCCTGGCGACGACCCGATATGAGGCAATCGTTCTCGATCTGGGGCTGCCCGACGGCGACGGAGTTAGTCTGCTGAAACGACTGCGGCAGGCCGGCGACACGACGCCCCTCTTGGTATTGACGGCGCGCGACGGCATCGGTGACCGCGTGGCTGGCTTGAATGCCGGCGCCGACGACTATCTGGTCAAGCCGTTCGCGTCCGAAGAGCTGGTGGCGCGGCTCCGCGCCCTGCTACGCCGACCGGCCGACGTCCTAGGAACGGTCCTGACCTTAGAAGACGTCGCCTTCGATACGGTGGCGCGGGAAACGCGGGTGGGCGGGGAAATTCTCTTGTTGTCCCGCCGCGAAACGGATCTCTTGGAGCAACTTGTCCGTCGATCCGGCCGCGTGGTGTCCAAGCGATACCTGGAAGACGCCCTCTACGGTTTTCAGGATGACACCTCGTCGAATTCGGTCGAGGCGACGGTTTCCCGGCTGCGCAAGCGCCTGCTGGCGGCGGGCGCCAGGGTCGCCATCCACACCGTGCGCGGCCTCGGCTATCTCTTGACGGCGGAGAGGGAATGCGGGCCCGACGGTTCACTCACTCCCTCCTGACCCAGATCGTCCTCAGCCTGTCGCTGACCGCCTGCGCCACCATCGTTTTGATCGGCGCGTGGTTCTACTGGCAGTTCGAAAACGCGACCGGCAACCTGAGCCACAGCACCCTGGTCAGCCGGGCGGACAGGATTGCCCAGCATCTGAGTGTCGAGCCGGGCGGCACCGTTGCGTTATCGCTGCCTCCCGCCATGTTGGAAGCCTACAAAGGCCACGGTGGCCATTACCGCTTTTCGATCCGCGATGAGGCGGGGCATATCCTTTTCACCTCACCGGAGCCGACGGGCGTCGCCCCGCGGCACGTCACGAAAAGCGAGGATGGCACCCTCTACCGCGATCGCGACTGGATGGCGGACCCGCCGCGCCGCTTCGGTGTGGCCCGGGTGGTCAAGATCGGCGACCGGCGTCTGCTGTTGCAGGTGGAGGAAGCGACGACCGACCAGTTCGCAATGATCCGGGCGATGCTCGAGGTCGCCTTGGAGAAAGGCGGCTGGTTGTTTCTGCCGCTGCTGCTGATCCCCTTGGGCGTGAGCTTGTTCATCATCCGTCGAGCACTCGCCCCGGTGACCGCACTGTCCCGCCAGGCGGTGGCGATCGGCCCGTCTGCGACGGACGTCCGACTGCCGGAAATGGACGTTCCGCTCGAAATCCTGCCGCTGGTCCGGGCGGTCAACCTTGCCCTCGATCGGCTGTCGGACGGCTTTCGCGCGCAGCGGGAGTTTGCCGCCGGCGCCGCCCACGAATTGCGTACACCGCTCGCCGTTCTCCGCGCGCATGTCGACACCCTGCCGTGCGCCGCCACGGCGGAGGCCTTGCGCAAGGACATCGCGGTCATGGCGCACATGACCGAGCAGTTGCTGCGGGTCGCTCAGGCGGATTCGTTGGCTGTCGGTTCCGACGAGGCGGCGGATCTAAACGCGGTCGCCGCCGAGGTCGTAGGCTACTTGGCACGGCTTGCGATCCGCCGGGGCAAAGCCATCGGACTGGTGGAAGCGGAGAGCCCCGCACTCGTGCACGGCAGCCGCGAAGCCATCTTCCATGCCCTGCGCAATCTTGCCGACAACGCCCTCACGCATACCGCGCCCGGCAGCGAGGTAACGGTTTGGGTGCGTACCGAGGAACAGCCATCGGTGTCCGTGCGCGATCATGGCCCGGGCGTCCCCCCGGACTTGCGCGAGCGCATCTTCGAGCGCTTCTGGCGGGCCGATCGTCGCGGCAGCGGGGCGGGTCTGGGGCTCGCCATCGTTCGCAAGGTAATGGAGCGCCACGGTGGTCGGGTTACCGTCGAGGATGCGCCGGGGGGCGGCGCGATGTTTACGATGTGGTTTCCGAAGCCCACGCAGCCGCGCCCGACCTGAGGGCCGGCAACCGGGAGTTCAAATGCGAAGGATGAAATAGACACGATGGCGGGAGCGCCGTCAGGATACTGTCAGGAATTTTGTGCATATTCCCATACGCGCGCCGCAACCCGAGGTTACACCCGGGGCCGGCATGCACGCTGGCCGGTTCAGCGAAATCCATAAGGCATTTTCCGCCGTAACTGGATATACGATGTTCGGAACATTTG
This sequence comes from uncultured Defluviicoccus sp., assembly GCA_964401555.1. Classification (GTDB taxonomy): domain Bacteria; phylum Pseudomonadota; class Alphaproteobacteria; order Rhodospirillales; family Defluviicoccaceae; genus Defluviicoccus. The sequence goes on along the minus strand of CAYNYW010000028.1, from coordinate 36,246 downwards.
AGACTGCCATTCGTTCCGCGCTGGTAATGTGCCTCGTCGTCGGTGGCACGCTGTGCGGCGTACCCTCCGCCTGGGCCGCGGACGACGTTCGCGTCAAGGCGAATGTCACGGACGCAGGGGTTGCGGTCACCGCATCGGCGCATGTGCGCGCGCCGTTTAGCGTTATCTGGCGGACGCTGACCGACTACGATCATCTTGCTGAATTCATTCCCGGCATGAAGATGAGCCGGCTGATCGCCCGCTCCGGCTCGGTCGCGGTGGTGGAGCAGGCGGGGATCGCCGGCAACTTCTTCTTGAACTATCCGATCAATGTCGTCGTTGAAGCCCACGAGCAGCCCCCCTCGACGATCACCTTAAAAATCCTCAGCGGTAATCTGCGCACCCTCGAAGGCGCGTATCATCTGCAGAAAGTCGCCGAAGAGGAAGACACGTTCATCTTGAGCTGGAAGGGCATGGTTCAACCGGAGATCGACCTTCCGGAATTCGTCGAGACGTGGGCGCTGCAGCAGAACGTCCTGGAGCAGTTCCGGGGGATGATCAACGAGATCGAACGGCAGGCACGCCGCCGCATGAGCTGACCACCCATTCTCTTGTGTACCCATCGAGGCGGGCTCTGCTGAGGGCAAGGGAGCGCGGCATCACCGCCCCGGTGACGTGCTTCCCATACGCCCGATTGGCGTCACCAGCCGCCGGCTTTGATACCGCGATCCGAAAGAGGCCAGGTCCTGTCATGATTTGCGCCCGCACCGCGCTCGGTCACTACCGCCTGTGGCGAGCGATCCTGATCTTGCTGCCGCTGCTCGCATCGGCCTGTACCGGCCTGCAGGAACCGCTTTCGTCGGACCTTCACGCGCCGCCCGCCGAGGTCAGCGCCTGTGCCCGCTGGTTCGCCGACCTGGACGATGCGATCGATGGTGCGGGCGTTCGCGATGGCGGAGCCCACCGCATTCCCGGGTTCCCCTACCTGCGCATCGACCGCTTCTCCGCATCCTTCGCGGCAAAGGCCGCCGACGACGACAAGGCGTTCGCAGACTGGATCGAGCACCTGACGGCGCTCGATGCCGACGCTCGTGGTGACGAGCTGCGCAACTTGCCGAAGGATCGCCTCGTCGCGTTCGCGCAAAGCAGCAACGCTGCGGCAGCGCGAAGCGACCACTGCCGAACGGTCTTGATCGGCAACGACCTCACGTCGGCGACGCAGCGTGCGCTGCTCGCGTCGCGGGCCACCGTTCCCGATGACTACAGCGACTGGCAGCGGGTCGTTGGTCTCTATCCGCTGGTCTCGGTTCCCTTCGCGATGGGGGTGCGGACGTGGCAGAAGGAAATGATTTCGCTCGTTCAGCAGGCGAACGCCGATCCCGGCTCTGCGGCCGGTGCCGCTGATCCGCGCGGCGACCCCATCGTTCGCTACGAACCGGCCGGCGCGGCCGTCGATGCCGGGCAGATTGTGGCGATCTTCTCGTCCGTGCACAAGGATGCGCTGGGAATCCTCCGGTTCACGCCAGCCCAACGGGCGACAATCCTGCAGGCCTACGCGCCGGTGCTGGAGATCGGAACCGCCGCGGATTATGACCGCTTCGGCCCGCTCGTCTGGCCAGATCGATCGTCGCCGAGCGTGGAGCTTGGCCGGCCGACGGTGTATCGAGACGTGGCATTCACCCGCTATGGCGAGCAGGTCCTGGTGCAGCTCGTCTATACGCTCTGGTTTCCCGAGCGCCCGGGGCACGCCTGGGGTGATCTGTTGGCCGGGCGGCTGGACGGAATCGTTTTCCGCATCACGCTCGACCAGACGGGCAGGCCGCTGGTCTACGACACCATTCATCCCTGTGGCTGCTATCACATGTTCTACCCGACCGGGCGCGTTGCCGCCCGCCCGGCGCCTGCGGACGAAACGGAGTGGGCATTCATGCCGGCACGGGCGCCCTCGACGCTTCCGCCGCAGCGCATTTCGATCACTACACAGACCGCAACCCATTTCGTCGTTCGGGTCGGCGCGGACGGCGGAGGCGTCGGCATCCCCTACGATCTGGTCGATTACCGGACGCTGCGCGCGCTGCCGACCGCCGCCGGCACGCGCAGCATCTTCGACCCCGACGGCCTGGTGTCGGGCACCGAGCGCGGCGAGCGGTTCCTGTTCTGGCCGATGGGCGTCGAAAGTGCCGGTGCGATGCGGGAATGGGGCCGCCATGCGACAGCATTCGTCGGCCGCCGCCATTTCGACAGCCCGGACCTTATCGAGCGCCGGTTCTCGATCGTCGCCCCCGACGCGTTGTCGGGCTAACGGCAGACGATCATAAAGTCGCCTGTCGCAAGATCGCCGTGCGATTTCAGAGTTCGGTTGGGCCCGCGCATCGCCTCGGCACGTTCCTCCATGGTCGCGTCTTCGGACCTGGACACTCTCGCGATCGTGCCCTGTTTGCCGTCCAGCCGGCGGTGACTTGCCTGCCCCTCGCGGGGCGGCTATAACGCCCGCGTTCGCAAGGTGCGGGAGCACCCGCATAGCGAGTGAAGAACGTGCCCGCCGCTAGGGCCGCTTTACGCTTCGTAATTCCCACGGGACGAGGGGAGAAACCCGGCAATGGCCGTCGAGAAGACGCTTTCGATCATCAAACCGGACGCCACGGCACGCAACGTCACGGGCGGCATCAACGCCCTGTTCGAGGCCGGCGGTCTGCGCGTCGTCGCCCAGAAACGGCTGCGCCTGACCAAGCAGCAGGCCGAGAAGTTTTACGCCGTCCATGCCGAGCGCGCGTTCTACGGCGAGTTGTGCGACTACATGTGCTCCGGCCCGGTCGTCGTTCAGGTCCTCGAAGGCGAGAATGCCATCTTGCGCAACCGCGAGATCATGGGCGCCACCAATCCGGCCAATGCCGCCGACGGCACCGTTCGCAAGGCGTTTGGGCTCAACGTCCAGGAAAATGCCGTGCACGGCTCGGACAGTCCCGAAAATGCCGAGAAGGAAATCCGGTTCTTCTTCAGCGAGATCGAGATCGTCGGCTGAAGCACCCCATCGCCGCGGGGCGCGGGATCAATCCGCAACCGGATTGATCAGCGCCCCATCGGGCGGGCGGGCGCTCACGATGCGTACCCGCTCGCCTTCGACGCGGCAGCGCCCCTCTGCAATCAGGCGCACGGCCAACGGATAGATCCGGTGCTCGCAGGCAAGCACGCGAGCCGCCAACGCCTCGGCATCGTCATCGGCGTGCACCGGGACCACCGCCTGAACGATGATCGGCCCGTCGTCCATCGCCGGTCGCACGAAGTGCACGGTGCACCCCGAAAAGCGCACGCCCGCGGCGATGATGCTTTCGTGGACGTGCAGGCCGCGAAACGCCGGTAGCAGCGACGGGTGGATGTTGATCAGCCTGTCCTGCCACCGCCGCACGAATCCTTCCGTCAACAGGCGCATGAACCCGGCGAGGCAGACGAGTTCGACCCGCGCGTCGGCGAGCGCGGCGGTCAGCGCGTCCTCGAACGCATCGCGCCCAAGGAAGCGACGGTGATCGAGCGTGAGCGTCGGGATCGCGGCGGCGTCCGCGGCGGCAAGCCCCGCCGCGCCGGGGACGTTGGAGACGACGAGCGCAAGCTCCGCCGGGTAGTCGGACTGGCGCGCGGCCGCGATCAGCGCCTTGAGATTGCTGCCGCGCCCGGAGATCAGGACGCCGACCCTCAGCTTGGCCATGACACGTCGGTGTTGGCAAGCAGCACGCGGGTGTCGGCCGCAGGCGCCGGCACCAGCCGGCCGATGGCGACGACGCGTTCACCGCCCGCCGTGAGCGCAGCGGTGACCTCCGCCACGCGATCGGCGGCAACGATGGCGACCATGCCGATGCCGCAGTTGAAGGTGCGGGCGAGTTCGGCGTGCGAAAGCCGGGCAGCACCGGCGAGCCAAGCGAAAACCGCCGGCAACGGCCACGTGCCGGTATCGAGCGCGGCGGCGAGGTGGGCGGGCAGCACGCGCGGGATGTTGTCGAGGAGCCCGCCGCCGGTGATATGCGCCAGCGCCTTGACGCCGCCCGCGGCGATGGCGGCAAGGCAACTGCGGACGTAGATCCGGGTCGGCACCAGGAGCGCGGCGCCGAGCATCAGGGCCGGCGAGAATGGCGCCGGCGCGTCGTAGCGCAGGCCGAAGTCGCCCACGATCCGGCGCACCAGGGAAAAGCCGTTGGAGTGCAGGCCGGATGACGCGAGGCCGAGAATCACGTCCCCCTCGACGGCGGTCTCGCCATTTAGGATGCTCCCGCGCTCCGCGGCGCCCACCGCGAACCCGGCGAGGTCATAGTCGCCGTCTGCGTAGAATCCAGGCATCTCCGCCGTCTCGCCGCCGATCAGGGCGCAGCCGGCCTCCCGGCAGCCCGCGGCGATTCCGGCGACGACGGCGCGGCCGATATCGACGCTGAGCCGGCCGGTCGCATAATAATCGAGGAAGAACAGTGGCTGGGCACCCTGGACCACCAGATCGTTCACGCACATCGCTACGAGATCGATGCCGACGCTGTCGTGCTGGCCGCAATCGATGGCAACCTTGAGTTTGGTGCCGACGCCGTCGGTGGTGGCGACCAGGACCGGATCACGGAACCCGGCGGCACGCGGGTCGAACAACGCCCCAAACCCGCCGAGACCCGCCTCCGTGCCCGGCCGCGCGGTCGAGCGCGCCAGCGGCTTGATCGCTTCGACCAGCGCTTGGCCCGCATCGATATCGACGCCAGCGTCCTTGTACGTAAGCCCGTGAATGGTCTCCGCCTCCGTCGCATGCTAGGGTTGACGCCCAAGGGCCGGAAGGATATCGGCCAGGAACATAGCGTTTCGGGGAGCGGGTGCAATGATGCGTTGGTGGCGGCGGGGATTGATGCCGGGCGCGGTCGCGATCGCCGTAATGCTTGTCGCCGCCGTCGCCGCACACGCTGCAGCCGGGCCACGCAATCTGTTCGAGGTGCGCAACATCAAGGTCGATGTCGTCGCCGCCACCGCCAACCAGGCGCGCGAGCAGGCGTTGGCCGACGGTGAACTGCGCGCGTTTCAGACGCTGTTGGACCGGCTCACGCTGCCGAGCGACCAGGCGACGACACGGCGATTCGCCGCAACCGAGATCGCGTCGGCCACCAAGGACTTCTGGGTGTCCGAGGAAAAGGTCTCGACCGTTCGCTACATCGCGACGTTGAACTATGAGTTCCGCGGCGAGCGGGTGCGCGAACTCGCCGCCGCAAAAGGAATTTCGCTGGTCACGGTGGTGGCGCAGCCGGTGATGGTCGTCCCGACAATCGATGCGCCGGGCGGGGCACGGTTATGGCCGCCGGGCAACCCCTGGTGGGACGCGTTCGCCAGCCTGGACGCCGACGGCCTGGTGCCGCTGGTAATGCCCACGGGTGATGCCGAAGACGCGGCACTCATCGATGCCAAAGGAGCACTGGCGGTCGATGAGTTGCGTCTGGCCGCCCTTGCCCGCCGCCACGACGTCCTCGACATTCTCGTCGCCATCGCCAGGCCGCAAGCCGGAATGATGGCCGCGGGCACCTCGGAGGACGCCGCATCCGATGCCGCCGCCGGCCCGGGACAACTCACCGTCGAGGCGAAGCGCAAGCTGACCTTCGGTCCGGTCAGCGAGACGATCGAGACCTTTCGCTCCGCACCGGGGGAAAGCGTGCGCGAGCTGTGGAAGCGGGCGGCGAGCGCCACCTTGCACTCCGTGGAAAACGCCTGGAAGGAGACCAACCGTGGCGACGGCACGGGCAGCAACGGGGCGATTGCCGTCGATCTTCCGCTGCGCGACATGAAGACGTGGCTTCTGGTCGAAAAGAGTCTCCATCGGCTTCCGGGCGTGCGGCGCGTCGATCCGGTCCTGTTTTCGCTGGGCCGTGTCCGTGTCAACCTCTTCTACTCCGGCACCACCGAACAGGTGGCAACCGCACTGGAGCGCGCCGGCTTCTCCGTCACGCCGGCGGGTGAGTTCTGGATCGTCCGCCCGGTCAAGGCGCTGGCGCCGGGGGCGTCCTGACGCGAAGGACTTGAGCGCACACCACACCCGACCCGCCGGCAACAGGACGAAGGCTTAAGCCGAATGTCGGCGCAGTTATCCTTGCCGTTCGTGCACGAACCGTCCTTCGCCGGCGAAGACTTCCTGGTCGCCGAGTGCAATCGCGCCGCGGTTGCCTGGCTGGAGTCCTGGCCGGCCTGGCCCTCGCCGGCACTCGTGGTCTACGGCCCGGCCGGCTGTGGTAAATCACACCTTGCGCGCATCTTCCTCGCCCGCTCGGCAGGTGTCCTCGTTTCCGAAGCGACGCTGTGCGCGGCCGAACCCGAACGGATCATCGCTTCCGGCGCCGGTGTCATCGATGATGCCGATCGCCTGATCGATGCCGGGCACGAACTGCCGCTGCTGCACCTCTACAATGTGGCACAAGAACACGGCTGCCATCTGTTGTTAACGGCACGGTTGGCCCCGCGGCAGTGGGCGGTCCGCCTGCCCGACCTGCGCTCGCGCGTTCTGGCCGCCGCCGCCGTCGCCATCGGCGCCCCGGATGAAGCGCTGATGGCCGCCATCTTGGTCAAGCTGTGTGCGGATCGTCAGTTGCGGCTCGACGGCGAGACGATCGCCTTGATGTTGACGCGCATGGAGCGCTCGTTCGCCGCGGCGCGCCGCCTGGTCGCGCGCATCGATGAGATGTCCTTGCGCGCACAGCGGCCGATCACCGCTTCGCTGGTGCGCGCGGCCCTTAGCGCGGACGGAGCCGCCAGCGACGGCAACGACTGAGGCCGCGGTCCGCTCCGGCGCCGCGCCGGTCGCTCAAGACCTGGCTGGCGGCAGGTCGAGGCGAATGCTGAGTTCCTTCAGCCGCTTCGCATCGACTTCCGCCGGTGCACCCATCAGCAGGTCCTGGGCCTGCTGGTTCATCGGAAAGGCGATCACCTCGCGAATGTTCGGCTCGTCGGCGAGCAGCATGACGATGCGATCGATGCCCGGCGCGCAGCCGCCGTGCGGCGGGGCGCCATAGCGAAAGGCGTTGAACAGACCGCCGAAACGACGCTGAAGCTCGTCCTCGCCATAGCCGGCGATGGCGAACGCCTTGACCATGATGTCCGGGCGGTGGTTGCGGATGGCACCGCTGGACAGCTCGACGCCGTTGCAGACGATATCGTACTGGAAGGCCTTGATGGTCAGTGGATCGGCGGTTTCGAGGGCGGCCAGGCCACCTTGCGGCATCGAGAACGGGTTGTGGCTGAACTCGATGGCACCGGTGTCCTCGTTGCGTTCGTAAAAGGGGAAATCGACGATCCACACGAAGCGGAAGGCGCCTTGTTCGCGCAGTTCCAGCTCGTCACACAACCGCTCGCGTACCTGCCCTGAGAACTTGGCGGCCGATGCCGGCGGCTGGCAGACGAAAAAGACCGCGTCGCCGTGCGCGGCCCCGGTCGTCTCTTTGATGGCGAGGAGCCGCTCCGGCTCGAGGTTCTTGGCGAGCGGTCCGCGTGCCTCGCCATCCGCGCCCCAGATGACGTAGGCGAGACCACCGGCGCCCTCCTCGCGCGCCCACGCGTTGAGCTTGTCGAAGAAGGCCCGCGGCCTGGTGGCGGCACCCGGCGCGCGGATGGCGCGAACGACGGAGCCACCCTCGATGGCGCGCGCGAACAGCGCGAAGCCTGCGCCGGCGAAGCAGCTCGTGCCGTCGGAGATGACGAGCGGGTTGCGCAGATCGGGCTTGTCGGTACCGTAGCGCAGCATGCTGTCATCGTAGGCGAGGCGGGGAAACGGCGGCGCCGTCACCGCGCGGCCATCGCCGAAGGAGACGAAGACCTGATGCAACACCGGCTCGATCGCGGCGAAGACGTCATCTTGCGTGGCGAATGCCATCTCGAAATCGAGCTGGTAGAACTCGCCCGGCGAACGGTCGGCGCGCGCGTCCTCGTCGCGGAAGCACGGCGCGATCTGGAAATACCGATCGAAGCCCGACGCCATCAGGAGCTGCTTGAACTGCTGCGGCGCCTGGGGCAACGCGTAGAATTTGCCGGGGTGGTGCCGCGCCGGCACCAGATAGTCGCGGGCGCCCTCGGGCGAACTCGCGGTCAGAATCGGTGTCTGAAACTCGACGAAGCCGCTCGCGATCATCAGGGCGCGAATCTCGGTGATGATGCGGCTGCGCAAGAGAATGTTCTTCTGCATCCGGGCGCGGCGCAGATCGAGGAAGCGATAGCGCAGCCGGGTTTCTTCGCCGTAGTCTGCGTCGATCGCGACTTGCATCGGCAGGACGTCGGCCGGGGAATCGATCGCGAATGCGGTGATCGTGAGTTCAATCTCGCCGGTCGGAAGCTCAGGATTGATGGTCTCGGGCGCGCGGCGGACCACGTCGCCGGTCAGCGTCACCACGCTTTCCGGCCGCACCGCCGCGGCATCGGTGAACAACGGGCTGCGTGTATCGATCACGCACTGGGTGATGCCATAGTGATCGCGCAGATCGATGAACAAGAGATTGCCGTGATCACGCTTGCGATGGACCCATCCCGACAATCGGGCGGTGATGCCCGCGTGTTCGAGCCGGAGCGCGCCGCAGGTGTGGGTGCGAAAAGGATGCATGGGGATATCTGGGACTTGTTAAGAGAGCGGGAAAAGCGCATGGAAAAGTCGTTGTTGTCAAGGCGATCAAAGAAGCGCAGGAGCCCTGGTGTCGTGCGCCGCCGCGTCCTGCCCGGTTTTGGGCGCATCTGATTTTGCCCTCGGCGCCGGTGCAATCGTTCAGCCATCCATCAGTGTGCGTGCGTAAGAGGATTTCGGCCCGTCACAAATGAGCTTGATCACCGATACCAGAACCTTGCAGGACTTCTGCGCCGACCTCGCGCAGGAGGAAGCGATCGCGGTCGATACCGAATTCATGCGCGAGCGCACCTATTGGGCGAAGGTGTGCCTGGTCCAACTCGCCGGCACCAACGCCGCCGCCGCCATCGATCCGTTGGCCGAAGGCATCGATCTCGCGCCGCTGTTCGCGCTCCTGGCGGCGCCCCAGGTCCTCAAGGTGTTCCACGCCGGGCGCCAGGACCTGGAGATCTTCCATCGGTTGATGGGCCGGCTGCCGGCGCCGGTGTTCGATACCCAGCTCGCCGCCATGGTCTGTGGGTTCGGCGACCAAGTCTCCTACGAAACGCTCGCCGCCAAACTTACCCGTGCGCGGCTGGACAAGGGCTCGCGCTTCACCGACTGGTCCCTGCGCCCGTTGTCGCAGCGGCAGATCGATTACGCGCTGGCCGATGTCACCCACCTGCGGCCGATCTACCAGAAGCTGAAGGCACGCCTGGAATCGACCGGCCGTGGCGACTGGCTGGCGGAGGATCTGGCCGCCCTCAGCGATCCGGCCAGCTACGCGCTGGCCCCCGAGGACGCGTATCGGCGCGTGAAGAACCGGCACGGCGACGGCCGCTTCCTTGCCGTGTTGCGCGAAGTTGCGGCCTGGCGGGAACGCGAGGCCCAGGCCAAGGACCTGCCGCGAAGCTGGATCCTGCGCGACGAGGCCATGCTCGAAATCGCGCACCACCTGCCCAAGACAAGCGACGATCTCGCCCGCACCCGTGGTCTGGGCCGCAAGTTCGTCGAAGGCACGCAAGGGGGCGAAGTGCTGGCCGCAGTCGCGCACGGGCTTTCGGTGCCGGAAGACATGCGGCCGGTCCGCGAGGAGCGTCGGGAGATGCCGAAGAGCATCGGGCCGGTCGCGGAATTATTGCGGGTCTTGCTCAAGATGAAGTGCGAGGAGGCGGACGTCGCCCAGCGCCTGGTCGCCTCCGCCGACGACGTCGAGCTGATCGCCGGGTTGGGCGAAGCCGCGGATGTCCCGGCGCTGCATGGCTGGCGCCGCCAAGTGTTCGGCGATGATGCGCTCAAGGTACGCGCAGGCACCCTCGCCGTCTTCGTTGACGGCCGCAGGCTTGCGTTATTGCCAACCGGCCGCGCCACCGACTGAGAGCCGCGGCAGACGCAGGTCGCCACCCGGGCCAGCGTCTCGTCAACGCTCGTGGAATCCGCCCTCGAAGGCACGGTAGATCGGCTTGAGCAGATAATGGAGCAAGGTCCGCTGGCCGGTGATGATGTCGCCGGTCACCTCCATGCCGGGAAGGATCGGATGGCGGGCGGGATCATTGCCGACGTACGGGTGTTCCAGCGCGATTTTCGCCTTGTAGTAGGCTTGGCCCTTTTCGTCGACGAACGTGGTCGCCGAGACATGATCGAGCTTCCCGTCGATGCTGCCCAGCATGGCGGTATCATAGGCGGTCGGCTTGATGCGCACCCGCTGGCCAACCTTGAGATGGCCGACGTCGCGCGGCACGATCTTGACCTCGGCAACCAGATTTTCGTCGACCGGCACGATTTCCATGATCGGTTCGCCGGGGCGAATGACGCCGCCCGCCGCGTTGCGCAAGAGCCCCTTGACCAGACCACGCACGGGCGAGCGAATGTCGAGACGGTTCACGCGGTCCGAGACCTTGCCGAGCTGCTCGCGTACACGCGCCAGTTCCGCGCTCACCTTGCCGAGTTCGGTCTGCGCGTCGTTGCGCAGCCGCGCGTCGAGCTCGAACAACGAATCCTGCGCTTCGTCGAGATCCTCTTGCGCCTTCGCGATCTGGCCCAGCACGCCCACCAATTCCTCGCGCGCCTGGGACTGGGTGCGCAGCGTATCGAGATAGGAAATGCGTGAGACGAGACCTTGCTTGACCAGGCTCGCACGCATGTCGACGAGTTGCTTGACGATCGCGACCTGGTCTTCCAGGTGCTTGCGCTGCTTGGCGAAGGCGGCAATCTGCGCCTCGCGCTGGCGGATGCGCGCCTGCAGGACCTGACGCTGGGTTTCGCGGCCCTGGCGCTGGCTCTCGAGGATGCTGCGCTGGTCCGCGACCAGGTTGGGGAAGTCCTCGAAGCCGGAGAAATCGGGGGCACGATCGAGGGTGAAGGCGCGAAGCCGTTCGGCCTGCAGCGCGAGCGAGGCCTCCAGCGCCCGGGTCTCGTTGAGTTGCGAGGCGGCCTCGGCCGGCGCCAGACGGATCAGCGTTTGATCGGGCTGCACCAGCTCGCCCTCGGTGACGTCGACCTCGGCGACGATGCCGCCCTCCAGGTGCTGGATGATCTGGACCGACCCGGCGGGAACGACATGGCCCTGGACGATGGCGGTCTCCGGGACCTCGGTGACCGACGCAAGGCCGACGCAGCCGGCCAAGAACAGCCCCGCGATCCACGGCAGGCGTGAAAAGAAATCGGGCGCGCCATGCTCTTCGACCAGCAACGGCTGGGAAAGAAAGTTCAGGAGCCGTGCATCCCGACTGGCAGGCGGACGAGAGCGGCGGCGCGCAAAGGGCCAGACGCGACGCATGGCTCAGCCGCTCCTCAGCCGCGCCAGCACGTCGTGCGGGGGGCCGGCAAGGAGAATGCGGCCGGCCTCCATGTAGAGGACACGGTCGGCGAGTTCGATATGATTGCGTCTGTGCGTGACCAGGACGACGGTGGCGTGCTGGCGCAATTCGCCGAGCTTGCGCACGAACGCGGCCTCGCCGGCGGCATCCAGCGTCTTGATCGGCTCATCGAACAGGTAGACGCACGAGTAGCGGACGTAGGTACGCGCCAGCATCAGCCGTTGCAAGAAGCCGCTGGGCAGGTGCGGCCGCAGCTTGTGGTCGAGGCGCGTATCGAAGCCCTGGGGCAACGCCAGGATGTCGTCGAGGACGCCGGCGTCGCGCGCAGCCTCGATCAACGCATCATCGCTCGCCGTCGGCTCGGCGAGTCTCAGGTTCTGCGCGATCGTGCCGTGGAAGAAGTGGCATGCCTGCGGCAGATAGGCGATGACATTGCGCAACTCCGCGCAGTCGAGCTGGCGGATATCGATGCCGTCGATCAGCACCGCACCGGCCTGGGCGTGGTATAGACCGCCGACCAGCTTGAGGATGGTCGACTTGCCGGCGCCGCTCGGCCCGGTAATCGCGATCACCTCGCGCGGCTGGGCCGCAAAATCGATGCCCATCAGTGCCGGCTCGCCGTACTGGGCATAGCGCATGCTCACCCGCTGAAACGCGATCTCGCCATTCAGGGTACGATGCCCCGTCGCGATCCGCCGTGGCGGGCGCTCGGGCTTGAGCCGCATGAGCCGGTTGAGCTGGGCCGCCCCCTGGCGCATCTGTTCCAGCCCGAATACCGAGAGAAAGCCGGTCTGCAGCGGACCCAGCATCCGCCAGGTGAGCGCCATGCTGGCGACCAGTGAGCCCACCGTCATGCGGTCGTGGGCGACCAGCGTCGCGCCGTGGATCAGCGTCGCGGTGCCGGCCGAGATCATCAGCGCCTGCGCCACCGTCTGCACCAAAGACGTCAACTGCGCCGAACGGAAGCCGCTGATGGCGGCGCGCGCCGACAGATCGCGGAAGCGTTCCTGCCACGTGTCCTCGGCGCCGAGGCCTTTGATCGGGCGCAGGTTGATGATCATCTCGGTCAGGAACGCCTGCTTGAGCGAACGAGCGTCGCCGGACGCCATCGCCGAGCGCTTCATCGCCGGGCCGACGACGAGTGCGGCGAGGATGAAGGTGAGCGCAAGGATGGTCGGCCCCCAGGCGAGCTCGCCGCCGAGCCAGATCAGCGCGACGATGAACACCAAGGTGAACGGCAGCTCGAAGACGACGTTGGCGAGCGGACCGGTGAAGAAGTCACGGATCGTCTCGAATTGACGCAGCCGCGCGAGCTGGACACCGACCGGTGCGCGTTCGGTCAGGGCGAGCGGCAGGTGCAGGAGCTGCTGAAAGGCCTGGGTCCCCATCAGATTGTCGATGCGCCCGCCGGTGAAGGCGAGGTGGCGCAAGCGCAGCGCGCGCAGCGCGATGTCGATGGCGAATACGAAGGAGACGCCCACCCCCAACAGGAGCAGGGCATCGATGGAGCCGCCGGGGATCACCCAGTCGTAGATGGCGAGCGTGAACAGTGGCAGCGCCAGCGCCAGGAGGCTGTTCATCCAGACGACGCTTACCATCCGCCACATCGGCCCGTGGAAGCGGCGTGCGAAGGTACCAAGCCAGGACCCCTGCGGGTCCTCGGTCCGGTTCCAGCCGTCCTCCTCCGCCGGGGCGAAGAAGTAGGCGACGCCGGCGATCTTGTGGCGGGCGAGGCCGATCACGCGGCGCTGGGCGCCGTCATAAACCTTGAAGACCTGCCCCTCGTAGCGCAGGACGACGATGGGGCTCGCGGTCTTGCGGACGACGAGGCAGGGCAGCAGACGCGGATCGAGGCTGTCGGGGGTCAATTTGACCGAGAACGCCGCATAGTTGAGGTTGGCGAAGACGCGCACCAGGTCGCCGATTTCGAGGGTGTCGGCGAAGTGCGGCAGTGCCTCGTACACGCGGCGCGGCTCGCCTCGCCAGCGCAGCGCGTCCAGCAGCTCGACGAGACAGGCGGCAATGGGCGAAACCCTTCTCAGCGCACTCAGGTCACCGCCGTGAAAGGCACGGCCCAGCCGGTCGCTGTCGCCACCGCCCGCTCGGGCATCGCTCGGCGCGGCTTCGTCCGGTACCGGCGGCGGAGACACGGGCGATGACGGCGGCGGTGGTGGCGGCGCCGCGACGCCAGACGGCTGGAGTGGTGGCATCGGCTGATCGGTCATGCCGCCCTGTCTCCGGCAACGGCGGCCGCACCGCGGTCGGGTACGTCGGCAATCACAGCCTGTGTCCGGCTGAAGGGATCGAGCGCGCACAGCCGGCCGGCCTTGAGCTCGAACACCCGATCGGCCAGCGCCAGCAGTGCCGGGCGATGGGTGACCATCACCACCGTCGTCGCCCCCCTAAGCGAGCGTACGTGGGCGATGAGATGCTCGTCGCTGCGCGCATCGAAGCAGCTATTGGCGTCATCGAACAAGATGACCCTGGCCTCGCGGGCGAAGGCGCGCGCGGCCGCGATGCCCTGGCGGGTGCCTTCGGGAAGCGCACAATCGCCATTGTCCTTGATCTCGGTGTCGTAGCCCTCGGGCAGACGGCTGATGACGGTATCGAGGCCAAGGGCGCGCGCGGCGGCCAACGCTTCCTGAATCGGATCGTCGCGGCGGAACATGGTCAGGTTGTCGAGGATGGTGCCGCGGAACAACACGTGGCGCTGCGCCACCAGCACGACATGCCGACGGAGCCAGCCGACGTCGAACGCACCAACGCTGCGGCCGTCCAAACGAATGTCCCCGCCGTTGGGGCGGAGCATGCCATTGATCAACATCAGGAGGGTCGACTTGCCGACACCGGAGCCGCCGGTCACGGCGACACACTCGCCGGCTCCGATCGACAAGCTGACACCGTCGAGCAAGGGCGGGCCGGTGCCTGAGTAGGAGAACCGCACGTCTTCTAAGGTGATGTCCCCCTTGATCGCCGGCCGAGCGCCTTCGTGGCCCGATGCGTCGCCGGCAAACTGGAACAGCTCGTTGACCCGGCGCTTGGCGTCGGCGATCCGCTCGAACTGGAACAGCAAAGAGAACGCCTTCAACGGCGGCTGAATGGCGCGGCCCGCCAGCATCATGCACGCAGACAACCCGCCGAGCGACATCGCCTCGTGGATGACCAACTGCGCGCCGAAGATGGCAACCAGCGCCATGGTGATGTTGGAGAGGATGCCACCCAGGTGCTGCGAGGCATTGCTGAGCCAGATCAGGCGGTAGGCGATGGCCGCCGCGCTCGCCTTGAGGCGCTCGTAGCGACGCAGCATCAAGGGCTCCATCGCCAGGCTCTTCACCGTTTCGATGCCGGTCAGCACTTCGAGCACGAAACTCGATCGCCGGTCCTCGGCCTCGGCGCGCTCGGCCAGGGCCCGGCGCAACAGCCGGCTCAACGCCAGCGCGACAACGCCGGTTGCCGCCAGGAGCCCGATCGGAATCAAAACCAGGCTGCCGCCGATGGTCCAGAAGACGAGCAGGAACAGCACGATGAAGCACAGATCAATGACGACCAGCCGTGCCTCGCTGCCGACGAACTCGGCGATGCTGTCGATCATCTGCAACCGGTTGAGGTGCACGCCGGTTGATTCCCGCTCTAAGACGGTAAGATCACTCTGCAGGAGATGCTTGACGGCGAGGCAGGTCACGCTGTGCTGGTACCGCACCGCGCTCCAGCCGGTCAGGTACGAGCGCGCCCAGCGCAGAAGCGCTTCGAGCACGGTCACCCCCATCAGTCCGCCCGCAAACCAGAACAAGGTGGTCATCGTGCGGTTCGGCAACACGCGGTCGTAGATCTGCAAGACGATGATCGGCATCGCCAGCGACAGGAGATTGAGGGCAATGGTGGCGATGACGACATTGGCGCCGAGCGCCGGCGGTTCGAGGACGGCAGGACGCGGCGCACCCGGCGCCTGGGCGCGCTTCGTGGCGCGCCCGCCTGCGCGTGGCTCGGCCCCTTGCCGGCGTCTGCGATCCGCGGCTCTGTCGTCGAATGCACCCACCCTTCGCTCCTCGAAGGCGCAAAGCGGACCGCCCCCGTTGCCAGGGGCGGTCCAGCACGCTGGTGCTATACCGCTTGAGCGCTTAAGGAAGCCTTAAGGTACAGAGAAGAAATGCTTTTCCCGCAGACACCCCAGGTGGCGGGCGAAGTGCGCCTTGATTGTCGGCCGCTTGCCCAACACATTCGCAAGAGGCGGGCGCAAGAGGCGGGCGCAAGAGGCGGGCGCAAGAGGGCGGGCGCAAGAGGCGGGCGGCCCCGCGCGGCAATGGGGGAGGCAGGACGATGGGGCAGATCAGGGCTTACGCGGCGGTGGAGGCGGGCGGCGCGCTCCAGCCGTTTACGTACGAGCCGGGCGCGCTGGGCGACGAGGAAGTCGACATCGATGTCCGCTACTGCGGCATCTGCCACAGCGATCTCAGCATGCTGGACAACGAGTGGCACATCTCCGCCTATCCCCTCGTCCCCGGCCACGAGATCATCGGCACCGTTGTGGCCGCGGGCGACAGGGTGGCGACTCTGCGGCCGGGTCAGACGGTGGGACTCGGCTGGTATGCGCGCTCCTGCATGCACTGCGCACAGTGCATGGCCGGTGACCACAATCTCTGCCTCGATGCGCAGGGCGTCATCGTCGGCCGGCACGGCGGCTTCGCCAACCGGGTGCGTGCGCACTGGGCGTGGGCAACGCCATTGCCTGCGGGCCTCGATCCGGCGACGGCGGGGCCGCTGTTCTGCGGCGGCATCACCGTGTTCAACCCCATCGTGCAGAACGGCATCCGCGCCACCGATCGGGTCGGCGTCGTCGGCATCGGCGGCCTTGGTCATCTGGCGCTACAGTTCCTGCGCGCCTGGGGCTGCCGGGTGACGGCGTTCTCCTCGACGCCCGACAAGGAGGACGAGGCGCGCCGGTTTGGCGCCCACGACTTCGTCTCCACGCACGCGCCGGACGCGCTCGCCGGGCTTGCCAACGGCTTCGACATGATCCTGGTCACCGCGAACGTGGCGCTGCCGTGGGAAACCTATCTCGCGGCGCTGAAGCCGCGGGGCGTGCTGCACTTCGTGGGCGCCGTGCCGGAGGTGACGGCACCGGTGTTCGCGCTGATCGGCGGCCAGCGCAGCATCAAGGGCTCGCCCTTGGGCAGTCCGGCAACCACGGCGGCCATGCTCGATCTCGCCACGCGCCACGGCATCGCACCGATGATCGAGCGATTTCCGCTCTCGCAGGTCAACGCTGCGATGGCCCGGCTGAAATCGGGCAAGGCGCGCTACCGGATCGTACTCGAAAACGATCTCGGCTAGTGGATCTGATCTGACGCTTGCATCACAAGCATCAAATCGATCCACGAACCCATTGATTTGCTGGTTCGGTTCAGCCAACGGAAGGAGGGTCATCCGTTGGCAACGAACCACCCGGCGCGCGCCCTGTCTTTTTTCCGCCGGGACTGCGAACTCACGCCGCGGCGGCAGCCGGCGTGTCTTCCGCGAAATGCGCCTGTTGGTCCGCGCGGAGCCGATCGCACAGCCGGCCGACGGGGACCTCGACGTCGTCGTAGGTAAGAGCCTGCTCGCGCGCGACGTCGCGCTTCAGCCGGCAGCCAACGGCAAGCCCGATGGGCAGAAGATTCTCCGCGCGCACGGTTTCGGCGTTCTCGCACTCGCCGTAGGTCTTGTAGCCACCGAGGCCATCGATGACGTCGCCGGCCTTGAGATCAACCTTGGCCAGCGTGATCACATCGACCGTCGGCGCCCCCTTCGCGGCGATAATCGCGTCCTCGAACAACACCACGCGCGCCGCCGACAGCGCGACCTCGAAGATGACGAGGTGATAGGGGGTATAGAAGCTGTACAGTGGCCCCTCCCCCAGCTTGTATAAGTTGAGATGGTGCTTCTGCAACGGATCGTCCGAGGCGGCGAATACGAACACGCCCGGGCTCGGCTTGGCGCCGACGACGTAATCGACGATGCCGCCCAACGCCCGCAGTTCCTCGACGTCGTAGCGGCCGGTCATCTCGTCGACGTGGCCGGTGAACTCGTAACCGAGCATGCCGCGCTTGGCCACCCGCATCCCGGTCGCATTGGCGACGATCGCCTGCTCGAACGAGATCTTGGTGCCGTCGGCGAAGCTGGTGACCATTTCCGGGTTTTGCCCCCAGCGTGCCGCGAATCCGGCCTGGGTGGTGGGGTTGCGGAAACGATCCTGCAAGCCCTTGATATTGCCGCACAGAAGCGGCGTCAGCCCGAGACTCTTGACGAACCGGTAGAGATTGAGCTGCACGCCCGGCTGATCGCCGTCGCAACCGGTAAACACCACGCCGGCGCGATCGGCCATGACCTTAAGGATCGGCCCCACCGTGCCATCGAGCTCGGCGTTCATCGAGACGATGTGCTTGCGTTTCTCGATGGCGAGCGTGGTGATCTGCGCGCCGAATTCGACGTGGCCGGTGGCCTCGATCAACACATCGATCCCATCGGCCCGACACAACAAGGTGGCATCGTCGGTTACCGAAGGCAAACCCTTGGCGATCCGGTCGTTCAGCGCGCCAAGAGAGTGGACGACTGCCGCGTCGTTGGTTCCAGCTTCCTTGTAAGCCCGTTCCGCCGTCGCCAGGGTGCGATTGGCGATGGCGACCAGGCGCATTCCCGGCATGTAACGAACGATCTGGTTGGTAATGCCGCGCCCCATGAAGCCGGCGCCGATCAGACCGACGCGGATAGGATTGCCTTGCTGCTCGCGCGCCTGCAGCGCGGTATCGACGATGATCATCTGCTGCACCTCACCTGTTGTCGTTGTTGCCAATGTCGTCGTTGCCGAGAAGCGGCCAGTTCTGGTCCTTCTCGGAGATCTCTGCGACCGCGCGTGGCCAGCGAATACCCAGCGCGGGATCGTCGTAGCGCAGACCGCGCTCGCAACCAGGCGTGTAGAACTCGCTGACCAGGTAAACCACCTCGGTCTGGTCGGCGAGTGTGATCAGGCCGTGCGCGAACCCCTCCGGCACGACGAGCCCCCGCCGATTGTCAGCGGTCAACTCGATGCCGAAATGCTGGCCGCGGGTAGCGGAGCCCTCGCGCAGATCGACGATGACGTCGTAAATGCCACCGCGGGTGCAACGAACGAACTTGGTCTCGGCCGCCGGCGGGATCTGGTAATGCATGCCGCGCAAGGTGCCCGCCTTGTGGTTGAAGGACATGTTCGCCTGCACGACGCGCTCGTTGATGCCATGCGCGCCGAACTCGCGGCTGCAGAACCAGCGGGCAAAGAAGCCTCGCTGATCGCCCAGTTCCTGAATCTCGACAACGAACGCTCCGCGGAGCGGTGTTTCCGTAAATTGCATGCTGGGTTCCTTGGAGATGAATGAAGCGCAGACTGCATACTAACCCGTTTGGGGCAGCAAGTACTCTCAGAACAAAGCCTCAAACATCAACACATTAAAATGTTAAAATCTACAGCGGTGCCGGCCTAACAGACTGTCGCAATCCGCGAGCGCGTCCCCTCCTGGCGATGCCGCCCGGCGATCGCCGCCACCTGACGCTCCGGCGCCATGCCGCGACAACGTAGTTATACCATTCCTGCGGGTGTGCTGTCACCCCAAGTTGCGCTCGGTTGCGCCCTAAATTCAAACTGCCGCCGGCACGCGCAGGTTCAAATGGCAGACGCCGCCCGCGTGCGGGCCCGACCGCCGCAGCACCGCTGGTCCGCCCGCCTGCGGACGAGGGGAAGACTTCGTTACGAATTCAATTTGCTACGGGCGCTCTCGGCGCGTGATCGCCACGCGCATCGCGGAGCGGCGTTGCGCCCGAGGGCTCAGGTGTCGGCGGCGTAAAGCGCATCGGCGGGCCAGGACGGCAGGTCCTCCGGCCAGCGGGCAAGCCAGGCAGAGGCGATGTCTTCGCCTTCCTTGCGCAGCCGTTCGATCAATGCGCGCGAACGGTCGAATTTTGAGGCAGGGTCAAGGGCTTCCGCAGTCGCTCTGCGCATCTTGATGGTGCGAATCGTGACCTTCTTGCGCTGGCAGCCGAAGTCGGCAAAGGCCTCGCACCAGCCATTGACGGTCTGGATGAACTGCAATTCCTGATTCAGCGAGAGGTTGCCGGCGAGTTCGTTGCGGCGATCCTCGATCTCGTCGGGGTGGCGCGGCGGCGTCGCACGCGCCTGTGGATTGATGCGGATCACCCAGATCTCGTCGGGCCGCTGCTCCACCGGGAAGCGGGTGACGAATTCGCGGATCGGCGGGTTCTGCGAGAACAGGCCATCCCAGAACAAACCATCACGCCGCCGGCCGTCGGCGCCGAGAAAACCTTCGATCGGCTCGGCCTTGCGCACGTCCGGCAGGGTTCCCGACGCCCGGATGGCGGCGAGGCTGATGTTGCGCTTCGTTTCCGCCGCTTCGTAGGAATCGAAGGTCTCGAACAGGCCGCTCAGAATCTCGACCGCGCCGATGAACAAGCGCGGGCGAACGCTCGGCTGATCGATCTCCGAGAAACTCGGGGCGACCGCTTCCAGGAGCGCCGCGAAGTCGGTGAATTCCCGGCGCACACCGGCGAGGCCGAGCCCCGACAGCAGCAGATCGCATCCCGGCGCATAGGGACTGACCCGCACCGACGGCAGCCCGCGCGCTTGGGCGCGCAGGCCTTGAACCATGGCGGTGTTCAGGACGATCTCGCCCGGCGTGGTCGCGGCGAAGGTTGTCCATAGCCGGTCGAGCGCGGCGATGGCATCATCGGGGCCGCCGACACCGTTCTTGTCGGCGAGGCCGTACCAAGTCATGAACGCACACAAGGCGCCCGCCGAGGTGCCGCTCAGCGCCATGATCTCGAAGGGGGCACCACCGCTGCCGGCGCGGTGGCAGCGCCGATCGGCAAGGATGCGGCGCAGGGCACCATAAGTGAAAGCGGCGTTGATGCCGCCGCCTTGGCAGGCGATCGCGATCCGCCTCGGCTCCGTCATCGGCGAGCGAACCGCCGGCGCCTCAGATGCGCACCACCGCGATCAGTGTCAGCAAGGTACCGAGCGCCGCCAAGCCGTACAGCACGATGGCAACGGCGCCATCCGCACGGATGCCGAAGTCGTGCGCGCACACCCTGAGCCGATGCGCCGCATGCCAGCAGGCAAGGGTAACGATGCCCAGGACGATAAGCTTGATCAGCCAATTGCCTAGGAACGCGCTCATCGTCCCGTAGGACAAGGCGCCCGAGAACAGGCCGAGGGCGGGCGCGATACCGGTGACGAAGATCATCACCGGCAGGATGAACGACAGCACCGTGCCGCCGGCGGCAAACAGGAACCACGGAATCGCCTTCGCCGAAGGCTTCTGGACACCGGCCATCTTATGCCACTCCCGCCAGGATCAGGACGAACAAGGAGACCGCCGCGAGCACGCCATAGTGCGCGCCGATGATCAGCTTGCCAGGCACGACCTCCTCACCCTTCATGATGCGCATCGCCTGCGGCACCGCCTTGAACCACGACGTGGTGTGGATGACGGCAAAGGCGAACGCGACCAAGTGGAACAGCACGCCCAAGGGGCTGGTCACGCCCTTGAGCCAGCCCTGCCAGGCGTCGGCGCCCTGGCCTAAGCGAAACAGGCCGACGATGATGATGAGGGTGTAGATCGCCACGAATACGGAGCTGATTTCGTGGAGCATGTAATGCTTGTAGCGGCTGTGGGTGAGAAACCACGAGGTCTTGGAGATCGGCCGCTGGAACGGCTTGCGTGGGTTCATTTCTTGCCTCCCCCGAACAGCGAGGCCAGGTAATCGACGGCGCTCGTGAACTTGGCTTGCTGGATGGCGCCCGCCGGGTCGACGTCCTTGGGGCAAACCTGGCTGCAGGCGCCGACAAAGCTGCAGTGCCAGATGCCGTCGTGTGCCGCGACCACATCTTCGCGGGCGCTCCGGCCGACGTCGCGCGAATCCATGTTGTAGCGATGCGCGAGCGCCAAGACCGCCGGACCGACGAAGGTGTCATCGAGGGCGTACTGCGGGCACGCGGCGTAGCAGCAAAGACAATTGATGCACAGTGTATACTGCTTGTAGGCCTTGAGCTGTGCGGGCGTCTGCAGGTACTCGCCCTTTTCGATCGACTGCTGCTCCTTCGGCAACAGATATGGTTTGACCGAGGTCAGCTTCTCGATGAAGTCGTCGAGGACGACGACGAGGTCGCGTTCAATCGGAAAATTGCTCAAAGGCTCGATGCGGATCTTGCTGGCGGCATAGTCCTTGAGGAACGCCTTGCATGCCAGCTTGGGCTCGCCATCGATCATCATGCCGCACGAGCCGCAGACGAACATGTGGCACGACCAGCGGTAGCTGAGCGAGCGGTCAAGCTCGTCCTTGACGTAGTTGAGCGCGTCGAGCACGACCCATTCGTCCTCGCACGGCACCTTGTAGGTTTGGAAGAACGGCTCCTTGTCCTCTTCGGGTCGGTAGCGCAGGACTTCGAGCTCGATGGTCCTTTGACTCATGCCACCTGTCCTCCTGCTGCCGCACCGTAGACGCGGGCGGCCGGCTGCGATTTGGTGATGACGACGTCGAGATACTCGATGCGCGGCTCGGCGCCCGGGCTGTAATAGGCGAGCGAGTGCTTGAGGTAGTTAACATCATCGCGCTTATCGAAATCGAGCCGCTGGTGGGCGCCGCGCGATTCCTTACGCGCCAGCGCCGAGCACGCCACCGCTTGGCTCACCTCGACCATCGCGCCGAGCTCAAGGGTCTGGAACAGATCGGTGTTGAATACGCTGCTCTTGTCTTCGAGACCGAGATCGGCGTAGCGGCCGCGCACATCGGCAACCACCTTGCAGCTCGCGGCGATGCCGGCCTCGTCGCGATAGATGCCGCAGCCTTCCTCCATGGCGTGGCCCATCTCGCCGCGCAGGCCCGCCACCCGTTCCTTGCCGCCGGTCCGGGAGAACAATGCCTTGATCCGCGCCTCGGCATCGTTGGCCAGGGCGCCGATGGCGGCATCGGGCGTCGTGCCCACCGACTTCGCGAACTCGACCGCCGAACGGCCGGCGCGCGCGCCGAACACCAGAATCTCGCCGAGCGAATTGGAGCCGAGCCGGTTGGCGCCGTTGATGCTGACGCACGCGCACTCGCCCGCGGCAAAGAGCCCCTTGATCGGTGTCGCCGCGTTGATGTCGGTATGGATGCCACCCATCATGTAGTGCACCACCGGGCGCACCGGCACCAGCGAGGTCACCGGGTCGGTATCGACGTAGTTGCGGGAGAGTTCGCGGATCAGCGGCAGGCGCTCGTTGATCTTCTTCTCGCCCAGGTGGCGCATGTCGAGGTAGACGACATCGCCCCACTTGGTCGGCACCGTGCGTCCCTTCTTCTGCTCGTGCCAGAACGCCTGGGAGAGCTGGTCGCGCGGGCCCAGTTCCATCGACTTCAGCACCGGGGTCTTGGTCTCCGGGCCAAGGCCGTAGTCCTGGAGGTAGCGGTAGCCGTCCTTGTTGACGAGGTAGCCGCCCTCGCCGCGGCAGCCTTCCGTCAACAAGATGCCGGAGCCGGGCAGCCCCGTCGGGTGGTACTGCACGAACTCCATGTCCTTGAGCGGCACACCGGCACGATAGGCCATCGCCATGCCGTCGCCGGTCTTGATCGCGCCATTGGTGGTGAACGGAAAGATCTTGCCGGCGCCGCCCGAGCAGATCACCACCGCCTTGCCGCGGAACTGCCGGATCTGGCCGGTGCGGATCTCGATCGAGGTGCAGCCGTAGCACTGCCCGCCGTCAACGAGCAGATCGGTGGTGAAGTACTCGTCGAAGCGCTTGATCGAGGGATACTTGAGCGAGGTCTGGAACAAGGTGTGCAGCATGTGGAAGCCGGTCTTGTCGGCCGCAAACCACGTGCGCATGATCTTCATGCCGCCAAAGGGACGCACCGCGACCCGCCCCCCGCCTTCGCGGCTCCACGGGCAGCCCCAGTGCTCCATCTGCGTCAACTCCTTGGGGATCTCGTTGACGAACAGATCGACGGCGTCCTGGTCGGTGAGCCAATCACCGCCGGACACGGTATCCTGGAAATGGTAGTCGAGCTTGTCGTTATCCTTGACGACGCCGGCCGCGCCACCTTCCGCCGCGCAGGTGTGGCTGCGCATGGGATAAACTTTGGAGAGGAGCGCGATGTTGAGGCTTGGATCGGCTTC
Source organism: uncultured Defluviicoccus sp. (assembly GCA_964401555.1). GTDB lineage: Bacteria > Pseudomonadota > Alphaproteobacteria > Rhodospirillales > Defluviicoccaceae > Defluviicoccus. The sequence continues at coordinate 12,683 of CAYNYW010000028.1, read as the reverse complement.
GGCTACCGCGATTGCCGCGCGCAGGCCAGCCCCGCCCGCGCCGACGATGATGACGTCTGCGTTGATGACTTGCATTCAGGTCTCCCGTCGCCTCCCGAGGTCGCGGGCGGAGTATAGAAGCTGGGACGGGAAAAACCAGCAGCGCCGCTCCGTCGTCGCCAAAAATTCTGCGTCATCCCCGGATACCGTGGCCATTTGTTTATATTTGCCGCGCTGATAAGAAAGCGCTGCGCGTGTTCCCGGCGCATTGCGGGGATCGACGACAGGCCGCCCCCGGCAACGCGGCGCGACCACGGCGACGCCAGTGCGCGAATGGACCGCCCCGGAGCTGCGCGTGTCGAAGCGCCTTTGCGCAAGGCGCTAAAACAGCTAGAATTCTCGACTTATGCGAGCAACGCTCCCCCTCCCCGTAAACAGCGTGCCGAGCAGGCAGATGAGCGCCACACACCGCGAAAAGGCCTGGATGGATTTTGTTGCCTGGTGCAGGCGCCATCGGCTGCGGCCGATGCCGGCGCATCCGTGGACCGTGGCCGCGTATGCGCGCTGGTGCGAGGCGCGCTACCGCTATACCAGCATCCTGCGCCGGATTCGCGCCATCGCCCGAATCCACCTGCTCGAATGCGAGGCGGCGCCCGACCGGCACCCGGTGGTGGCGCGCACGCTGCGAACGATCGAGCTGCGCCACCGCAGCCGCGCCGACCGCGCGGCGCTGTTTCCATCCGATGATGTGGCGGCCGGCTCCGTCCAGACGGCGAAGCCCAAGGCGCGCAAGCGGCGGCCGAAGACGCATCGCCAGCGCGCCTTGAGCGCCGCGCCGCGCCTGGTTCCGCGCCGGCCGCCGCCGGGTTGACGAAAAGAAGAGGCCCGAGCGAGCAAAGGCCGGGGCGTTTGCAGACGCGGCCGGCGGCTCTCAGTCGAGGCGCACGCTGGCCGTTGTCGCGAGCACGGCGCTATGTGAAGGATCGCCACCGCGCAGCAAACGCACCGTGCCGGTGTAGCGGCCGGCAGTCCAGGCATCGCCCTTGCGCTTGACCCCGCCATAGACGAAGCGGCGCGCCTGGTTCTTGGGCACCGTGTCGCTGTGCGTGAACACGACCTCGCCGGACGAATCGAGAATGCGCATCTCGACGACATCACCGGCGCGGACATTAAAGATATCGACCCACAGCACGAGGGCCGGCGCTTCGCGTTCGATGGTCTCCGGCGGTCCGGCGTCGCGCGCGGCAGCGATGTCCGGTGCGCCGGCGGCGAAGCCGGCAAGATAAAGGGCCGTCGGCTGGTACGGCACCAGTTCCTTCAGCACGTCGGCACGCCACAGGGGATGCTCGCCCAGCCCGCATGCCGCCTTGCGCTTCAGCCCCACGAACGGATCGACGATCGCGCCGTCCTTCTCGATCTGAAAGTGCAGATGCGGATACTCGGTGGAGCCGGACAACCCGACCAAGCCCAGCCGGTCGCCGGCCTTGACGTGTTCCCCGGGCGTGACGGCGATGCTGCCCTGGCGCAGGTGGCAATACTGGCTGGTCCAGCCGCCGCCGTGATCGAGGCGCACGCCGTTGCCGCACTCGCGCCCGGCGATCGCGGGCGCCTGCGCGTCACGCACGCTCACGTCCGCCATGCCGTCGCGCATGCCGACGACCACACCGCCGGCGGCGGCGCGCACCTCCGTCCCTTCGCGCATCACCGCGAGGTCGCGGATGGCGATGTCCGTGCCCTGGTGACGGTTGTGCGGCGGCTCGTTGTAGGTGGCGGTGCCGCACGCGTAATCGCGCACGCCCGTCGTCGGATCATGGTCGACGTAGTTGACGATCCAGCAACTCTCGGTGGGCGTGCATGCCACCGGCCAGGCGAGCGAGGGCGGATTGGCGTGCGCAGCCGCCATGCCGCACATCCAGACTAGCATCCACACCGCGCACCGAAGCCCCCCTCGCCTGCCGCCACCGCGCATCCGCCGTGCTCCACTGCCGTTTCGACCAAACACACCCGTTCGACCAAACACACCTGCGCCTTGGGCAGAGTCTGTGCCCCCTTGCGCGCCGGTGCAAGTCAATGCCACGCCCGCACGGCAAACGCGCGGGAGCAACCAACGCCTTGCCCGGACCAGGGCGAGGAAGATCCACTTCGAGGCTCGCCATCGCGCGCGACGCCTGGCGGCGGCAGGAGCGGCAGTCGCGTGCGCCATCGGGTTGCCCCATTTGTGGTGCGATCATGATCAGGGCATAGTCCTTGCGCGCGGCCGGCACCACGCCAGCGCTGGCCGCGCCACATCCCCACCGACGGAGGTTTGATCGATGCGCCGAGGGCGTTTCTCACTCTTTCTTGTTTTTCTTGTCGCAATGGTGCTGTCGGCGCCAGTGGCGCACGCACAGACGGCTGGCGAAAAGTTCGGCCGTGGCCTGGCGGGGATGACGTGCGGCTTTCTTGAGCTGCCCGGCAACATCGTCGAGCAGACCGAGAAGCGCGGTGCCGTCGGCGTGCCGATCGGCATTGCCTACGGCCTGGGCATGCTGGTGACCCGCGAGCTGGTCGGCGTGTACGAATTCCTGACCACGCCGTTCCCGGTCCCGGAAGGCTATCGCCCGATTCTCAAGCCTGAGTATCCGTGGGACTATTTCAAGTAAAGCACTCTGCCCCGGCTCGGACCATGCGCCAAGCCGCAACGAGATCCTTGGCAGGCGGGAACCCTCACTCCACGGGCATGTGCAGAAGGTCCCTCAACAGGCCTCGGCCGCGCACGGTGCCGCGTCTTGCACCAGGTAACGCTTGTTGGCCTGCGCCTTGAGGAACTCCGCGAAGTGCTTTTTCAGTTTCGGTATGCGAAACAGGACATTGTAGGTCGTTCTTTTCGTTTTCTTGATCAGCGTCGAAGGATCGAAATAGCCTTTCGCATTGTCGACGCTGAGCACAAAAGGGGGGCGGCCCTCACGCGCCAGAATGCAGCTCATAATCAGCGCGCCGGTGCGATGGTTGCCCTCGATGAACAACTGAGGCTCGCTCAGCAGCCGCACGTACACGCCGGCGGCGCGCTCCCACACCGAATCGCCGCGGTGAAGCGCATACCAGGCCGCGAGGCCGGCGATACCGGCACCCGCCTGATCGTAGAAGTGGCGGCTCGTCGCTTCGAGATGCTTCTGCTCTTGGGCGCGCACACCCGGATCGGCCCCGCAGAGCACGAGTGCGTTCAATTCCAGGAAATGCTTGGATGCGCCGATCGCAAACAGGTCGATGCCGGCGGCGACGAGGTAATCGACGTACGCGTATCCGGCCAGCATGTTCGTGACCACCTCGTCGTCGAGGCGGTCACGCGGTGCCTTCAGCAGCCGATTGATCTGCGGGAAGTTGCGCTGCACGGCGCGCAGCGAGGATTCAATTGCCGCCAAGTCGAGGACACGTCCAGCCACGGTCTGCCCACCCTAGTCCGTCGAAGGGCAACGACGTCGCCGCGATGTCCCTTCTCGCAGGCGTCAATCGGATCGTACCATGTCTAACTGCAAATCTAGTAGAGGAGATCTCCCAAGAGTTGCTTGCCGAGCGTGACCGCTTCGGGCGGCAGCGGAACGTAGCCGAGATCGCTGGCGAAGCGCTGGCCGTCGGTCAGTCCCCAGGAGACAAACTTGGTCATCTCGGCGCCTTTCGCCGCAATGGAATACTTCTTGTACAGCAGCAGCCAACTATAGGTGACGATCGGATAGGCGCCGGCACCGTCGGGATCGGTCACGACGAAGCGCTCGTCTGCGGCGGGTTTCGCCGCGGCGGCGGCAAGGGCTTGCTCTCCAGCCGTTTCAAGCGGTCGGATGAACGCATCCGACTTGTTCTGCAGGCTGGCCATCGCCAGACCAAGGCGCTTGGCGAAGCCGTACTCGACATAGCCGATGGCGCCATCGCTGATCTTGATTCGCGCGGACACCCCTTCGTTGCCGCGTACCAGCATCGCCGCCGCCGGCCAGTCGATCAATTTTCCGACGCCGAGCCCCGCTTCGCGCCAGTTCGGGCTGATCGCCGCGAGGTGGCTGGTGAAGGCCGCGGTGGTGCCGCTGCTATCCTGGCGGGCAACCAGGGCGATGTTCCGGTGCGGCAGCGTCAGTCCCGGATTGGCCGCCTGGATGCGTGGATCATCCCACAGCGTGATGTTACCGGCGAAGATCGCGACATACACGTCGCGCGTCAACCGCAACTCCTGGCCGGCGATCTCCGGAAGGTTGTAGGCGAGGACAATCATGCCGGCGGCGCCCGGCAGCATGACAACGCCGTTCTTGACCTGCGCCGCCTCCTTGTCGCCCATCCGCACATCGCTGCCGGCAAAATCGACGGCCCCGGTGACGAAGCGGCTGATGCCCTCACCGCTGCCGACGGCGTCGTACGTCAGCGACACCATTGGGTTGGCCGCGTGATACCCCTCGATCCATTTCTTGTAGAGGGGCGCCGGGAAAGTTGCGCCTGCGCCGCGCAGCCACACCTGCTCGCCGTTGGCGGCCAGGGCCGGTACCGCGGCGCCGATCACAACGAGGCACAACGCGGCACGCCACAGCGCCGCAAACCATACGGTCGCAGTTCGAACGATGCACATTTCTGCAGTCCCGCTTTGTCTAGCTGAATTCGCCGCGGATGTATTCTTTGGTCAACTGCTGCTGCGGGGCCTCGAAGATCTGGTTCGTTTCACCCATCTCGACCAGGTAACCGGTCCGCCCGCCCTTCGAGATATCGACGGCAAAGAACGAGGTGATATCCGCCACGCGCATCGCCTGCTGCATGTTATGGGTGACGATAACGATGGTGTAATCGTTCTTCAGGTCGAGCATCAGCTCTTCGATGCGGCGCGTGGCAATGGGGTCGAGGGCCGAGCACGGCTCGTCCATCAACAAAACGGCCGGCTCGGTCGCAATCGCGCGTGCAATGCACAGGCGCTGCTGCTGACCGCCGGAAAGCGACAGGCCGCTCGCCTTGAGTTTGTCCTTGACCTCGTCCCATAGGGCGGCGCGACGAAGAGCGTGCTCGACCTTTTCGTTGAGGTTGCCCTTGAAGCGGTTCAGGCGCAACCCGAAGGCGACGTTGTCGAACACGCTCATCGAAAACGGATTGGGCTGCTGGAACACCATGCCGATGTAGCGGCGAACCACCACCGGATCGACCTTGCCGCCGTACACGTCCTGCCCGAGGAACTGGACGTGCCCCTCCAGCCGGAAGCCGGTGATCATGTCGTTCATGCGGTTGAGGCTGCGCAGAACGGTGCTCTTGCCGCAGCCGGACGGACCGATGAAGCCGGTGATCTTACCCTTCTGGATCGGGACGTGGCTGTCGCGCACCGCGAGGAACGTCCCATAATAGATTTTCTGGGCGTTGCAATCGATGGCGACAGTACCTGCTGCCGCTGCCTTCGCCGCGGGCGCTCCGGCGGGTGAGGATTGGATCATAGTCATCGCGGGAAGGTCCCTTCTCCGTCGTTCGCAGTTTTCTTAGGTTCTTGGTTGCTTAAGCCTTCGGTTTGCCGACCAAGCGGCTTATCACGTTGAAAACCAGCACGATCAGCACCAGAACCAGCGATGCCGCCCAGGCGAGTTCAATCTGATTGTCGAACGGCATGCTGGAAAAATTGTAGATCAGGATGGACAGCGACGCCGTCGGCTCGCGCAGGCTGGACAGCCAGTAGTTGCTGAACAGGGCGGTGAGCAGGAGCGGGGCGGACTCGCCGGAAACGCGCGCAATACCCAGGATGACCCCGGTCAGGATGCCGGGCAGCGCCGTCGGCAGCGTGACTTTCCAGATCGTTTGCGCGCGGGTGCAGCCCATGCCAAGCGCGGCGTCCTTCATCTTGCGCGGGACCATCTTCATCGCCTCTTCGGCGGTGAGCACGACGGTCGGCAGCATGAGCACGGACAGGCCGATCCCGCCGGCGATCGCCGAGTACTTGCCCATGGCGAGAACGACGGCCGCGTAGACGAACACCCCGGCCAGGATCGAGGGAAAGCCGGTCAGCACCTTGGCGAGAAAGCGCGCCAGCTTGGCGGTTTGGCTATTCGGCCCCAGTTCGGCGAGGTAGGCGGCGGCAAGAATGCCGATCGGGATGCTGATCAGCGCGGCGATGCCGGTCATGACCAGGGTGCCGACGATCGCATTGCCGAAGCCGCCGCCCAGTTCGAACCCCGCGGGCGGCAGTTCGGTGAACAGAGCCGTGCTCAAGCGCGCGCCGCCTTTGACCAGCAGCATGTAGAGGACCGAGAACAGGGGGATGCTGGCGAGCAGTGCTACGATCCAGGTTCCGACCGTCAGCATCGCGCTGCGCAGCGCCCGGCTCTCCGAGAGCGTCTTGTTGAGATTGGGGGGAGCCGGTGTCGTGAGCGCCTGCATGGCTATGACTTTCCTGAAATCCGACGCTGCGTCAGACTGAGAATGTACGTGCCGATCACGTTGACCACGAGCGTGATCGCCAACAGCACCAGGGCCGCGTACATCAGCGCCTGCACCTCGATCTGCCCTGCTTCCGGGAAGTTGGATGCGAGCAGTGCCGCAAGCGTGGTGGCGGGGGAGAAGATCGACAGGCTGATCTGGTTGGAGTTGCCGATCAACATGGCGAGCGCCATGGTCTCACCCAGCGCACGCCCGAACCCGAGCACCATCGCGCTCAGGATACCGCCCGCGGCGGTGGGCACCAGCACCTTGAGGATCGCCTCCCAGCGGGTCGCGCCCATGCCGTAGGCGGCTTCCTTGGTCCGGTACGGCACGAGGTTGAGGGCGTCTTGGGAAATCGCGGCGATGGTCGGCAGGATCATGATCGCGAGGACAATCGTCGCCGGCGCCAGTCCCGGACCGCTCAATGAGGTGCCAAACAGCGGGAACCAGCCGACATGCGAGTGCAGCCACTCGGCAACCGGGCGGATCGCAGGAATAATGACGAAGATGCCCCACAGCCCGAACACGACGCTTGGAATAGCCGCAAGCATTTCGATGATGGTCCGAAAGACCATCGCAAGCTTTGGTGGCAAAAACCCTTGCGTGAGAAAGATAGCAACGGTCAGGCCGAAGAACCCGCCACTGACCAGGGCAAGAAGAGAACTGTACAGCGTTCCCCAGATCTGCGGCAGAATGCCGAATTTCTCTTTCTGCACGTCCCATGCCGACGAGGTCAGGAAACCGATGTGGTAGTTCCGGATCGCCGGCAGTGCTTCTCCGCCGATCTTCCACAGAATGTAGGCGACGAGCGCGATGATGATCGCGGCGGCGGCCAAAGTGAGTCCGCGAAAGGTGCGGTCGGACAGGTATTCGGCTGACGATGGCGGCTTGGTGATGGCATCGGCCGGCGCAGCGGCGGCAAAAGGATTAGGAGCCATAATGGATTAGTCCTGAGCTGGCTTCATGCGTCCATGCAAACGCAACAAGGGGCGGAGGCAGTGTAGGTCACCTCCGCCCGATGTGGCTCGCGCAAAATTGAGGCCTGATGTCACTGAATGTGCTTGGAAGCCGCCAGGACCTTTTCCACGACGCTGTGAGGCAGCGGAATGTAGCCGATGCTCGTGGAGATTTTCTGCCCCTCGGTGGCGCAGTAGTGGATCATCTTGCGCAGCACTTCCGCCTTGTTGTCATCCTGCTCCTTGTAGAACAGCATCCAGGTGAAGGTGACGATCGGATACGCCTCGGCGCCCGCCGGATCCTCGACCCAGCCGCGCAGGTCCGGCGCAAGCTCCGCCGCGGCCAGCGCCGCAACGCCGGTCTCGTCGCCGCCGGCGATGTAGTTGCCGGTCTTGTTCTGCAGCAGCGCCGTGTTGGCCTTGGTCAGCTTGGCGTAGCCATACTCGATGTAACCGATGGCGCCCGGGGTCTGCTTGATCGTCGCGGTGACACCGTCGTTCTTCGGCGCGGCGACGAACTTGTCACTGGTCGGCCATTGCACGGTGGTGCCGCCGCCGATCTTCTCCTTGAACTCCGGACTGATGGCGCTCAGGTGCTTGGTGTACACGAAGGTAGTGCCGCTGGAGTCCGAGCGACGGACGACGGTGATCGGCAGGTCGGGCAATTTCAGATCGGGATTGGCCGCCGTGATGCGCGGGTCATTCCACATGGTGATCACGCCGCGGAAAATGTCCGGATAGACATCGCGCGGCAGCTTGAGGCCCTTGGGATCGCCCGGGAGGTTGTAAGCGAGGACGATTTCGCCGCCGGTCATCGGCAGCAGCACCACGCCGCCCGCGACTTTCGCGATGTCCTCGTCGGACATCGCTGCATCGCTGGCCGCGAAGTCAACCGTCTTGTTGATGAAGTCCTGGATGCCGGCGCCGCTGCCCTTGGCCTGGTAGTCCACCGTCACGCCCGGCGTTTCCTTGCTGAACGCCTTGAACCAGGCGGAATACAGCGGGAACGGGAAGCTCGCACCCGAGCCGACAAGGCGCATCTCTTCGGCCGCCGATGGACGACCGCCGCCAGCCACGGCGGCACCAACGATACACAAGGCGGCAAGCGCCCGCGTCATGCGCGTAATCAACGGCATCCCTCTTCTCCCTCTGTGCAGTGCCTTTGACGTTGCGGCGCACCATAGCGCTATCGCGTTACAGCATTGTGACAGAGGGGTGCCAAATTTCCGAAGACAGGGTGTCCCCCGCAGCAAACAGTGAAGAAATGGTGAACGAAAGGGGCGAATTTTGACGTTCCTCCGGCGGCAGGTCACAAGAAATGCGCCTGGCTGTCGAACGGAGGCGCGCCGTCCGCCGGCCGACACAGGACGTAGCTGCCGTCGGCGCGCAAGTAGCGCGCATTGACGGTATCGCTCAGGTGCGCGTCCAAGATTTCGTGTTTGAGCCGGTGGGCGATACGCGGGTCCTGCACCGGGAAGACGACCTCGACCCGGTGGTCGAGATTGCGCGGCAGCAGGTCCGCACTGCCGATATAGACCTCTTCGCGCCCGTCATTACTGAACCAGTAGATGCGGCTGTGTTCGAGGAAGCGGCCGACGATGCTGGTAACGGAAATATTGTCGCTGACCCCCGCCACCCCCGGTCGCAGGCTGCAGATGCCGCGCACGAGAAGGTCGATTTTCACCCCTGCCTGCGAAGCGCGGTAGAGCAGCATGATCATCTCGGGATGATCGAGCCCGTTGGCCTTGGCGATGATGCGCGCGGGACGTCCGTTGGTGGCGTGGGCGATCTCGCGCTCGATCAATTCGACCAGGCGTGGCCGCAGATAGCGCGGCGCCACCAGCAACTTGTCATAGTGAGTATCGCCCTCGTAGCCCGTCAACCGATCGAACAACGCGACCACGTCGTTGCCGATGGCGTCGTCGCAGGTCAGAAGGCCTAAGTCAGTATAGATGCGCGCCGTCGTCGCGTTGTAGTTGCCGGTGCCGAGATGCACGTACTTGCGCATGACCTCGCCTTCGCGGCGCACGACGAGTGCCGTCTTGCAGTGAACCTTCATGCCGACGATGCCGTAGACCACGTGGACGCCCTTGGCCTCCAGCGCCCGTGCCCAGTCGATGTTGCTTTCCTCATCGAAGCGGGCCTTCAGCTCGACCAGAACGACCACCTGCTTGCCTTCCTCGGCGGCGTCGAACAGCGCCTCGACCACCGGCGACTTCCGTCCCGCCCGGTAGAGCGTCATCTTGATCGCCAGCACGTCGGGATCGAAGGCGGCGGAGTGCAGGAAATCGACGACCGGCTGAAACGATTCATAAGGATGGTGGAGCAAGACATCGCCTTCGCGGATCACCGAAAAGATATCCCGCTTGCTGGAGAGCCGCAGCCGCTTCGGGATGGCGGGAACGAACGGCTTGAACTTGAGATCGGGTCGATCCAGTGCCACCAGTTGCCACAATCGCTTCAACGCCATCGGCGACTCGAAACGATAGATGTCGTCATCGTCGAGCCCGAGATGGCTGGCGAGCAAGGCCAGCATGTGATCCGGCAGTTCGTCGGAAACCTGCAATCGAACGGCGCCGCGGAACCGCCGCTTCCAGACCTCTTCCTCGATGGTCTCGAGCAGATCGTCGCTTTCCAGCTCCTTGATCGCGACTTCGGCGTCACGCGTCACCCGGACCGCATGTGCTTCGACGACCTCAAGGCCGGGAAACAGTGCACTCAAGTTCGCCTTGACGACTTCCTCGATCCAGATGAAGCGATGGCCGGCTTTGCTGCCCCTGCCGCGCCGCCGGCCCGAGCGCGGCTCTTCCTCCGGAACCGTCAAGAGCTGCGGCAGACTGTCGGGAACCTTGACCCGCGCCAGCTTGATGTCGCCCCGGCTGTCCTTGACGTGGGCGACGAGGCTGACGCTGAGCCCGGACATGCGCGGAAAGGGTCGCCCGGCATCGACGCCTTGCGGTGTCAGCACCGGATAGAGCATGCGCATGAAATAGTCTTTCAGCGCCGCCTGCTCCCCCTCCGTCAGCGAATCGTAACCAACGATGTGAATGCCTTCCGCCGCCAGCGCCGGCACCAACTCCTGGTGCCAGCAGGCGTAGGCCTGATCCGTCAGCGCGATGACGGTCTCGCGGATCGCCTTCAATTGCTGCGCCGGCGTCTGACCGTCGAGGCTGACGTTCGGCGAGCCGGCGGCTACCTGCTGTTTCAGTGCCGCGACGCGCACCATGAACAGCTCATCGATGTTGGAGCCGAGGATCGCGATGAAGCTCACGCGTTCGAGCAGCGGCTTATCCGCCTCCAGCGCTTCTTCCAACACGCGCCGCTGGAATTCCAGCAGGCTGAGCTCGCGGTTGAGATAGAGCGACGGGTCGTCAAGCGCCGGTGCAGATGCCGGCACCGGTGCCGGTGCCGCCGTTCCGACTTCCTCGCTGCCGTCGCCGGCGTGCTTATGGGTCATGCCTCTCCCCTTCGATGAACGCCGCACTGCTCGGCGCGCGCAAGCACGCGGCACGCATGGACACGCTTGCGGCAGAATGGCGTGTGCCGCCGCCACGGCGCCATCATGTCGCGATCACTTCGCAACAACAACGCTGTCATTGTTTCTTAACAGGAGGTCACGCGCGGTCTGCTGGATCGGTCTTGCGAAGGCCCGCAGACCGGCACGAATGCATCGACAGCCGATCCCGTCGCGCGTTCCCGACAACAGCCCGCTCGCGCCGTGCCCTGCGATGGGTCCTCCGTTTCCATCGTCATGGCCGGCGCAGGCCGGCCATCCATGACTTCTTGCAGGCAGCGCAACAGGTTGTGACCCGTGGATGCGCGGAACAAGTCCGCGCATGACGAAAACAGGAGCAGGCAAGTCGTTGATTTTGAAAGCATCATTTTCGGTCAGCCTCTCAGGTCTTGCGGGTCGAGCGCATGCCGGGGCGCTTGGCCACGCCCGGATCGGCCAGCAGCCGTGCGTAATCCGCGCTCTCACGCGCGATCAGCGCGACACGTCCCTCGGCGTCGTGATGAATGCCCCAGCCGTAGCTTCTCACGAGCGGCGAGGCACGCAAGCAGGGCTGACCGCGTGCGAAGAAGGCCGCGCGCGCCTCGTCCGTGTTGGCCACGCCATTGCGCAGCACATTGACGCGCCAGAGCATTTCGTCGCTGGTCATGCCATAGGGTGCGGCGGCGAGCAGCTCATATTGCAGCGCGGCCACCGTACCCGGACGCTCCGGCACGGCGGCGCGTTCGCGATTGCTGTCTTCGGAGACGGTGATCAGGGTGCCGTGATAATTCGTACTTTTCGTTGCCATTGCTTATGCCTTTCATCGCCGAGGCACCGCTGCGAGACGGTGCCCTTGACCCGTTGACCTCCATGTACTCGCGCGTCTGCGCGTGCTTGACGCGTATCCGGGTAAGCTTGCGCTTGATTTCCTTGGCCATCACTGTGGCCAGCGGATCGGCGGTATCGCTCATGCCGAAGCCGTGCCCCCCCTGGATGTGCCTCCCGGCTGATCGCGTCATCTTGCTGGACCCAAGGGATGGTGCCGATCTATGGTTCAAGAATGGCGCATCGTGCGGACGTCGCGATTGGCGACGGTGGCCAGGCCGCCCGAGCGGGACGGAGAGCAGCAGGTTGAGCACGCTTTCCGCCTGCTCGATAACGACGCTCCGCTGCGTCACGCCCTCGAAGCGGAACAGGCCCATCCGTCCCAGCCGGGTATAGACGTTGGGCAGGATGTTGAGGGCTTCGGTCATCTCGGCTATAATTGCGGTGCCAGCAAGACGGAGACAAAATCCAAACGATAATTGTCGTATGGTTTTAGGGGTTCGTGATGAGTGTACTTTGCGAATTTGATGATCAATTAAGAAACTACGACCAGCAGCTAAGAGATATTGGTTTTTCCGAGCCTCAACGAAGAAGTCTTTGCTCTTGTATATTCCACGAGGTGCGTGAATTTGATGGACAAGCGAAGAAAAGATTGATTAACTCATCGCCTTTACAAATAGAAATGCGACTCAATGCCCTTAAGTACCTCATTACATACAACGGTATGATTGGAGATCAAATAAAAATACCTTGGCATGCATGGGCGCATACTGTTGTATCGAATTATATGTCGTTCGTATATTTCGGCGACCATACATTTCGTATTCTGGCCGAGAGCCATGCTGATGAATCCGCCTCAAAGAAAATGGGCGCGTTTTTGCGTTCTGATGAAATACGGAACTTTCGACACGCCATTGCCCATGGGCACTGGGCAATTAACGATGATGGAGCGGGGATCAGTTATTGGAAATTGCTTATCCGGTTGAGCCCAGCGTGGTTCCCCAGCCCCAATCCCTTGTAGC
>CAYNYW010000027.1:0-39401 GCA_964401555.1 uncultured Defluviicoccus sp. | reverse complement strand
GCGTCTTGCAACGCATTGAAATCATGAGCGTCTTTTCGAGTCAGGCTCTGAGATCGTTGCCAACATGGGGGGAACGGCTTTCATGCTCAGGGCGACTTTCTCGGTTAGCACGCCGTTGTTTCTCGGTGGCGCCGATCCGCAGGGCGGCGTGCCAGAGTTACGACCGCCGAGCATCAAGGGCGTGCTCCGCTTCTGGTGGCGGGCGCTGGCTTGGAGTCGCTTCGTAGGGAATCTGTCGAAGATCCGCGAGCAAGAGGCAACACTCTTCGGGTCTGCCGGCGACGATAGGACTGGCGGGCAGGCGAGCTTTCTCCTCCGCGCACGATCACTGACGGTCGCAAAACCGATTCCCGCCAATGAGGTCCTTAACGGCGTCGACGGTAAAGTCGTCGAAGTCGGCGCCCGCTACCTCGGCTATGGGCTGATGGAAGCGTTTGGCAGCAACGCAAGACAAAAGCAGGCAGGCCAACTCACCCGCCCGTGCCTGCAGGCGCCATTTGAATTCACCGTCGAGCTGATCAGCCGCCAACAGCTCGATAAGACCCTCATCGATGCTCTGAAACTCATGGGCCTGTTGGGCGGGCTCGGCAGCCGGACGCGGCGCGGCTGGGGCAGCCTGTCGTTGCTGTCGCTGGAGGGCACGGACCAAACGTGGTCCGCGCCAAAGGACCGCGAGAGCTACAGGCAGGCCTTGCTCGACGTCATCGGCGATGCGCGCCGATGCGAGAGCGAGCCGAAGTACTCAGCGTTCTGGAACCAAACGCGGATTGAGATCGTCGGCAGCGCCGCGGACCCTCTGCGGCTGCTGAACTCGGTCGGCGAACAGATGATCCGCTACCGGAGCTGGGGACAAAACGGCAAAATCCTGCACGGTCAAGACAGCGAAAAAAACTTCGAGGATGACCACGACTGGTTCAAAAAGAAACTAAACTTCGCCAACAACCATCCGCGGCGCGCCATCTTCGGTATGCCTCACAATTATTCGAAGACTCTGGGCGTTCAATCGAAGACATACGACCGACGTGCGAGCCCGCTGCTGATCCACGTTCACCGACTGGCCGATACATCATACACCGCCGTTCTGACAATCCTGCACAGTGCTTTTCTGCCGGAGAATGAGCCTCTTTGGGTTTGGGAGGGTAAAGCCGAACGGCCCGGCGGCGAGCCGAAACGAATCCTCGCTGCGCAATTCCGTGAGGCAAGGCCCGACTGGAGCGTTCTCGAAAAATTCGTTGAACGCTTCGCTGGGTCCATGAGGGTCCTGCCGTGACGCACGCGCCCGCGGAGAAGGCTCGCACCCTGCACTTCACCCTCGGCCCGGTGCAGGGGTTCGTCGCCGCGGCGCGGCGGACGCGCGATCTTTGGGCAGGCTCGTTCCTGCTGTCGTGGTTGGCCGGCACGGCGATGGCTGCGGTCCAGCAAGGGGGCGGCACGATCATCCTGCCGACGGTGACGGATGATCCGCTGATGGCTGCGATCCGCCGTCCGCCCGGCGCGCGCGGGCCGGCCACCGGCTCGCTGCCCAACCGCTTCAAGGCGCGCGTTCCGGCGGACTTCGACCCGCGGGCCTGCCGAACCGCCATCGACGCCGCGTGGCAGACACTTGCCGATCGAGTGTGGGCGCGTTTCGTGCAACCTGTCGCCGGCCTCGGCGACCAGACGCGGGCGATCTGGGACCGGCAGGTCGCCAGCTTCTGGGACGCAGCCTGGGTGGTCGGCGATGACCCCGGAGAAGGGTCCGACCGCGCCTGGCTCGACCGGCGCAAGAACTGGCGCACGTACCGTCCGCCGGTGGAAGGCGGCGACCACTGCACGCTGATGGGCGACTGGCAGGAACTGTCCGGCTTTGTGCGCGCCCGCGAACGCAGAGCACAAGACGCCTTCTGGGCGGCGCTGCGCGGTCAACTGCCGAATGCCCGCGACCTCGACGAGCAAGACCGCGAGCGGCTGTGCGCCATCGCGCTGATCAAGCGGCTGTTCCTGGAGGTGGCGGAAGGCGCGATCGGCTGGACACCGTCGCGCGACGACGGGGCAGCGCTGCACTGGCCATCAACGAAGGATCTGGCGGCGCCGTCAGAGTTCTACGCGCTGCTGCTGATGGACGGGGACAGCGTCGGTAAACTGCTCGGCGATCATCCGGAGAGCGGCGTGGCCGCGGCGCTCGCCCAATTCGCCTCGGGCGTCGGAGAGGCGGTGCAAGCGGCCAATGGGCATCTGGTCTATGCCGGCGGCGATGACCTGCTGGCGCTGCTGTCGGTCAAGGACGCGCTGACAGCGGCGATCGCACTGCGCGGCACCTACCTCAAGGCGTTCAAGGAGGCCGGCATCCCGGACGCCACCACGTCTGCCGCACTGATTTTCGCCCACTTCCACGTGCCGCTGCGCCAAGTGCTGCGCGAGGCGCACAAGCAGCTGGAGGATGTCGCGAAAGACGGCAACGGCCGCGATAGCCTCGCCATCTGCGTGCTGTCGCAGAGTGGCGTGCTGCGGCAATGGGTTTCGGCCTGGAGTCCTGAAGGGGCTGCCAAGCCACCGCCGGACCTGCTCAACGAATGTGCAGCCAAGCTCTCCAGCACCGTTCCGGGCCGCTTCTTCTACAAGGTACGCGAGACGTGGGGCGACGTCCTCACGCTTCGCCAGACTGGCCGGACGGAAGGCTTCTCGGAAGACGAGGTCCACCGCATCCTGCTCGCCGAGTATCAGGCCGGTGAGACGGACGCGGCGGTAAAGGCAAATGCGGAGACGTTGATTGCCGACATCCTGGCGCTGGCGCGGCCCTGGCCGGGGCCGAAGTCGCAGACGCCCGTGCCCGCCGGCCTGAACTTCGACGGCCCGCTGCTCGCCCGCTTCCTCGGGCAGGAGCGGGGGCGCCGATGACCACGCTGATCCTGCGCCCGCACGACACGCTGTTCCTCCGCGACGGCCGGCCGTTCGAGCAAGGCGACCAGGAACAGGCAGCAGCGGCTGGTATCTTCCCGCCCTATCCGCCGACGGTGGTCGGCGCGCTGCGCGCGGCGCTGGCGCGGGCAAGGGGGTGGCCGGGAAACGCTTGGCCCCCGGACCTGGGCAACGGTGTCGACTGGTCGCGGGGCGACGGGCCGCTCGGGCCGCTGCGGTTTTCCGGCCCGTTCGTGCTGCGGGACGGGAAGCCGTTGTTCCCGGCGCCGCTGTGCCTGCTGGTCAAGCGTTCGGACGAAGGTTTCGCGTCGGTCGTCCGTCTGGGACCCGGCAAGCCGATCGACTGCGATCTCGGCTGCATCTCACTGCCGAAGCCGCTCGGCCGGCTCGATGGCGGCAAGGCGCCTGAGGATGTCTGGATCGACGGCGAAGGCCTGAACACGCTGCTCGGCTGGGCCGATCCCAAGCGCGAAAGCCTCGTGCCGCAGGATGCGCTTTGGAAGACCGAATCCCGGGTCGGCATCGCGCGCGACGAGGGCACGCGGAAGACGGGCGAGGGCGCGCTCTATGCCGCGGCACACGTCCGCCTTCAGCACGAGATTGAAATCGCCGTTTCGGTCGAAGGCGTGGACACCGCCAGGATCGCCGAAACACTGGCCCCGCTCGGCGGCGAGGGGCGCAGCGTCTGGATCGACAAGCGTGAAGGGCCGATAGAATTCCCGGAAGCACCGACGTTGCGAGCGGAAGCAGACGGTGCCCTGCGCTACACGGTCGTGCTGGTGACGCCAGCCTTCTTCGGCGACGCCGAGGAGGACTGGCCCCGACCGGGCGGCACGATCCACGACGGCGCCGGCGTGGCGCTGCCGGGGCGTGTGGTCTCGGCCTGCGTCGGCAAGCCGGTACCAGTCGGCGGCTGGGACGGCGAGGCCCGCATGCCACTTGCGCTGCGGCCGCTGGCACAGGCCGGCAGCATCTGGTTCCTTGAAGCGGCTGCCGGTGACGCCGATGCGGTCCGCCGCCGCCATGGAACGGGGATCGGCCGGGCGACCGGCTGGGGCTTCGGCCTCGCCCTAATCGGCCGCTGGGAACGAGGGGAAAGCAATGTCAGGGGTTGAGATCTTTGGACTACTGGCGGAGACGTTCGTGCACACTGGCTGCGGCCAGTCCGCGGGCGCCATCGACTTACCCGTGATGCGCGAGCGGACCACGAGCTACCCGTTCATCCCCGGCTCCAGCGTAAAAGGTGCGCTGAAGGATGCGACGAAGGGCGACGCAAGCCTCGATACCAAATGGTTGTTCGGTGAGCAGGAGAACGCCGGCACGCTGCTGATCGGCGATGCGCGCCTGGTGCTGCTGCCGGTGCGCAGCTTGTCCTCGCCGTACCGGTGGGTCACCTGCCGGCTGCTGCTGGAGCGCCTCGACCGCGACCTGCAGCGCGGCGGGCGGTCGGGGCCGGCTTTGCACGCGATTAAGCTTGGAGAAGAGGAAGCGCTGGCACAGGAGGGGTCGGGCCACCTCTACCTCGAAGAGCGGCAGTTCGCGGTCACTGGGTCGCCTCCCGGCGGCGTTGCCGCGGCGCTCACACCCCTGATCCCGCACGAGGCCTCGCGTGAGCGTTTGGCTCGCCAGCTCGTCGTCGTGAACGACGACGACTTCGCTTGGTTCGCCCGCTACGCGCTGCCGGTGCACGCTCGAAACGTCCTCCACGAGCAGAAGAAAACCAGCACCAATCTCTGGTACGAGGAGGCGCTGCCGCCGGACACGCTGCTTTCGCTCGTGGTCGGCGAGCGGGCGGACGGTGCCGCAGGTTCGTTGGGCGACTTCCTCGCGCAGCGCCGCTACCTGCAGGTCGGCGGCAACGAGACGGTGGGGCAGGGCTGGTTCGCCGTACAGCGCTTGCCGGAGGCCGGCCAGTGAGCGGTCGCAGCCTCGACCAGCAGCGCGCCGCGCATGCGCTCGAGTGCATCGGCGAGATGGAGAAACTGGACCACAAGTCGGCAAGCAAATACGCCGGTTACGTCAAGGCGCTGCCGGCTTCGATCCTCACCAACGGCTTAGGCCAGGCGCTGGCGACCGAGCTCGCCGCCAAGGACGCCGCGCACGACAAACTCGCTGAACACGTCGCCCGCTGGTTGCTGGAGGCGCCGGGGTCACCCTTCGGCCCGCCGCCGAAAGGCGGCCATGCGAAGGAACTGCTCAACCGTATCGTAGAGGGCGACCAGCGCGCCTACGTCTGGGCGCAGGCCGAGGCGATCGCCTACGTCGGCTGGCTGAAGAAGCTTGCGGTCGCCTTTCTGAGCACCGACGCGGCTGGGATGAAGGAGGCCCCCGGCGATGCCGGCTGACGGAAGCGGGCGGCCGCTGTACGGCAGTGCCCGGGATGCCCGCTTGATCTCCGCGACCGTCGGCAACGCCGGCCTCTGGTATGACAAGTTCTGCGACCGCTGGAATGGCGATTGGAACGGACTTGGTGACACCGGCAAGCGCGAGTGGATTGCCCAGATCGCCAATCTCGACGGTAAACCTGCAAAGTGCGTTGGGAATGCCGAGCTGCTGCGGGAGGCGGTGCAGCGGCAGCATGACCTGGTCACCGCACTTGGAGGCCATTTATTCTCGCTCGCCACGGTCTGGCGGTTTGCGAGCGGACTCGGCCGCAGCCATCCTGTGGAGAACGGCTTCGCCTGGCACCACGGGCTCGGGACGCCCTATCTCCCCGGTAGCGGCGTTAAAGGGGTCGCGCGGGCCTGGGCGCGATGGAAGGAGTTCGCCGACATCGATCGCATCTTCGGCCCCGAGACTGGGGCAGCCGCCACCGGCAGCGTCATTTTCCTCGATGCCTTGCCGGTCGAACCGGTTGCGCTTGATGCCGACGTGATGACGCCGCACTACGGTCCCTGGTATCAGGAGGGGCAGGCCCCCGGCGACTGGCATTCGCCAGTGCCGATCCCATTCCTCACCGTCGCGGCTGGGCAGACGTTTCAGTTCGCGCTGTTGCCCCGCACGCCAGTGGATGCAGCCGATTGCGAAGCTGCCGGAGGGTTGTTGCGCGAGGCCCTCGAAAAACTTGGCGCCGGTGCGAAGACTTCGGTCGGCTACGGCCAATTCAGCCCGCCTGCTGCCGACCGGCGTAGCGACAAGGCTGTGTCGACACCCTCCTCTTCAGGGCAGCGTGTCGATCTGCCAGTAGGCGAGCTGCGAGCCGTCTTGCTGGAAAAGAAAACAAGGAAAGGCGGCTGGATGGCGCGCCACATCGAAACCGGTATCGAAGGCCCGATTCAAGGGATAGCGCCTTCCGATTGCCAGCCCGGCGACGAGGTGACGCTTCTCCGCGCCAACCGGACCGACTTTAAGTGGCCGACGGACGAAGATCGGCAACGTCTTTCAACACCTCCCCGCGGCCGCGAGGGAAAGTCGGTCGGCAAGGGCAAGGGAAGACGATGACCGAGCCTGCTCGACGCCGCGCGCTGCTCCTCACCGTCGGCACCGGCGACATCAACCGCCTGGAGGAGACCCTTTATGCGCCTCTGTTGAAGTCGATCGATACCGAAGCATGGACATGGGTCGTACTCCTTCCATCGCAGTCAACGATCATCCATGCAGAGGAAATTGCGCGGCGGCGCCCTAATTTGAACATCGAGATCCGTCCCTTGAACAATGGGGGGATGGAGAACGATCCCGATGCTTGCTATTCCCATTTTGAACACCAGATCGGCCGTTTGCGCACTGAGGGGCTCACGGCCGCCGATATGGTCGCGGACTTTACCCGCGGTACCAAAGCAATGAGTGCTGCGCTGGTGCTCGCCGCGGCGCGACACGATGTCAAAGTTCTACGATATATCGCAGGTGACCGGGATGTCCGGGGCATGGTTGTTGCTGGATCCGAAGAGATTGTTGGCATCTCGCCAGCAATTGCCACCGCACACAAGCAGCTCGACACTGCTCTTCAGTTCGTCCACCGCGGCAACTTCGCCGGTGCGTTCGCCCTGCTGCCGGAGGATGACGGTGCGGCCGACGCGTGGCCGGCACCGATGGGAGAAGCCGCACTGGCGCTCCGGCCGGCGCTCGACTTCCATGCGGCCTGGGACCGGCTCGACTACAACAGCGCGGCGAAGTTCGAACTTTCCGAGATGGCTCCTATCGTCGGTTGGCAACCGGTGTGGCCCACGGCCGCCATGCGGGAGTGGGTCGGCCGGCTGGCCGCTTCCATGCCGAAAGATGAATATCCTGCCATCGCCGTGCGGTTGCGCTTGCTCGCCGCCGATCTGCTCGCCAACGGCGAACGCCGCATCCGCGACCGCCACTACGAGGACGCGGTGCTTCGCGCTTATCGGGTCATCGAGCTGGTCGGGCAGCTGCGGCTGTTTACCCATGGGCTCGATTCCGCTCGCCTGCCGGCCGATCACCAAGCGGTTCAGACACTCCGGGCGAAATTGGCAAAGAAAGGGAGCGCCAGCTTCGGCGAGAAAAATGACGGGACACTGACGGCGGGCCGGGAGCTTGTTGCACGCCTGCTCAAAGAGCTTGGCGACCCGCTGGCAAAAACCTTGCTAAAATTCGACAATCAGTCCGGGCCGCCGCGCATCTCCAACCGCAACGTCAGCGTGCTGATCCACGGCTTTCAAGCCGTCGGCCCCGACGAGGATGGTCCCTTGCGAACGCTTTATCGGCGGCTGGAACAGCTTCTGATCGATGATGCCGGCGACTCAGCGCGTCAGCAGCTTGGTGTTGCCCGGAGTCTCGATTTTTCGGCGTGATCGCTTTCGATCCCGGTTGCTTCCGCCATCCACTCGCTCTTTCGAACTCGGCCGGGCGAGGGCCACTGTTAACTCATTGATTTAGCGTTAAACACAAGCTGGGTACTGAAACGGCGCAGTTCCCAGGTTTCAGAGAAACAGGCCAAAGAGAGAACGCTGAGGCGCTTCACCGAGGCGTCACGGTCACCAGCCTCTCCGCCAAGCCCCTTTGAAACAACGCAGTTTTCCGGCGCTGCGATCGGCGGAGAGAATTTCCCGGACGTTGCGGCTGGCGGAGGGGGTGGGATTCGAACCCACGGTACCCTACAGGGTACAACGGTTTTCGAGACCGTCCCGTTCGACCACTCCGGCACCCCTCCTAGCCGTCACCATACCTTCCAAAGTCACCCTGTCAAAGCGGCTGGCCTAGATAGCTGGGAAAAGCTATTTGGGACAGATGGTTACGGCAAGGCGGCGCAGCCGGTTGCGGCCAAGTATCCAGGACGAGTTGATCAAGCATTTCGTCGCCGGCGCGACGGCGCGGTCGGCCGCCGCGCTGGCCGGGGTCAACCGGCATACGGCGACCCTGTTCTTCCACAGGCTGCGAGAGAGCATCGCCGAGCGCACTGCGGCCGAAGCGCCGGAACTGCTGTCCGCAGAGATCGAGGTCGACGAGAGCTATTCCGGCGGGGCGCGGAAAGGCAAGCGCCGCCTCGCCGCCGCCGGCAAGGTTCCTGTCTTCGGGCTGTTGAAGCGGGGCGGCAAGGTCCACGCCGTCATGATCCCAAACGCCCGTTCCGACACGCTTTTCCCAATCATTCGCGACAAGATCAGGCCCGATTCCATCGTCTATTCCGACAGCTTTGCGGCCTATGACGTGCTGGACGTTTCCGAGTTCCATCACCTGCGCATCAACCACGCGGAGCGCTTCGCCGACGAGACCCGCCACATCAACGGCATTGAGAACTTCTGGAACCAGGCCAAGCGGCATCCCGCGCCGCTTCAACGGCATCCCGCGCCAGCACTTCCCACTCTATCTCAAGGCGTGCGAATGGCGCTTCAACCACCGCCCGGCCGACACCCTGCCGAAGCTTTTGCGGCAATGGGCAAAATAACTATACTGGCCCCCTATCTAGGCCAGCCCCTATTTTATTCATCTCATATCGCTGGATTGCTGCGCGCACAGTCTCCTCAGCATCTTTCACGCCGACCCATCGCACAATCTGTGCCCATTTTCCTTTTTCAAGGTCTTTGTAATGCTCGAAGAAATGCGCGATCTGTTCGATTAGGACACTGGGGAGGTCCGTATATTCGCGAATTCCGGAATAAAACGGATGCAGTTCGTCGACGGGCACCGCAAGGACTTTCTCATCCTGTCCCCCCTCGTCTTGCATGAGAAGGGCGCCCACGGGCCGGCAGCGGATGACGGCGCCTGGGACGACGGCCACATTGCTGACCACCAGGATATCACAAGGATCTCCATCCTCGGAAAGCGTATTAGGAATGAACCCATAGTTTCCCGGATAGTACATCGCTGTATGCAGGAAGCGGTCAACAAACATCGCACCCGATGATTTGTCGAGTTCATACTTCACCGGGACGCCGCCGACAGGTATTTCGATCACCGCGTAAAGATCGACAGGCGGTGCCAAGCCGGCGCTGATCTTTGAAATGTCCATTTCGCCCTCTCGGTGCTACGAGTGAATTCTGTGGCTGACCAGCCCCCATCGGTCCGGTTTCAATGTTAGTGCGTGGTCAGCTTGGGCGCTAGTGCAGCGACGCATTCAAAGAATGCACGGTCGCTGCACGCAACGTATTGTTTCTAGTGCACATCTGACCCATTCGCCTGAATTGTCCGAATGGGTCTGTGCACTAGTGCGGGCGACAAAGCCGGGCATTCTCCGCCTCCAAATCCTTTAGCCGTTTGACCGGATCGGATTTGAGCTCACCGAACTCCTGCCGCCCGCGGTCTGTAGGTAACCCCGCTCACGCCAATCGCCCGGACCGCATCGCAACGAATTTGCCTTCAGAGACCACGACATCAACCTGTCGCAGCTTCTCGGGCGGCACTCTCGCGCTCAGAGCCCCCCAGCCCGTGGGCTGGTCAGCCTCATGGCGACTTAGCGGATCGTAGCGAGGAGAAGGGGCTGGCGACTGCGATCGCCGCATGAGAGAGGCGGTTTGTGCCTACCTTACACTCCCCCCTCAGGCGTCTTCGCGCTCACCGCGATAGTACTTGCGGTAGTGCGAGTAGTAGCTCGCCGCTTCCTTGTAGCCGTAGGAGTATTGCGCCAAGCGATCCAGGTCGGCCTGGACAAGGACTGCGCCGATCAGGGCGGCACCACCGCCGCGCAAGGCATCGTGCGCGGCACGCACCGCATCCTTGCGGGTCTGTTCCCATTGCGAGACCAGCACGACGAGGTCCGCCGAAGACGCGACGAGCTGCGCATCGCTGAAGCCGACCACCGGCGGCATGTCGATGATCACGAAGGCATAGCGACTACGCACGTCCTCAAGAAACTCGCGAAACCGCTTGGAGAGCAGGAGCGCCGTCGGGTTCCCCACCGACTTCCGGCCCGGGATGACATCGAGGCCCGTGGCCTCGTGGGTGACGATCGCTTCCTCCAGGGGACACTCACCGGTGAGCACATCGACCAGCCCACGCTCCGCCGTGATGCCGAGCGTCGTGGCCACCCGCGGCCGGCGCAGATCGACGTCCACCACCAGCGCCCGCTCGTCGCTATCCCCGCTCGTACTCGCGAACACGCCGAGGCTGCACGACAGCGTCGTCTTGCCTTCGCCGGGCAGCGCCGAAGTCACCAGGATCAGCCGCGGCGGATGGTCGAGGTTGGCGAGCCTGATTGCCGAAAACACCGAGCGGACCTGTTCGGTGTAGGGTCCGTTTGGTTGTCGGAGGATGCGCGCGACGACGGCGCCGGGGTTGCCGATGTTCGGTAGCTTCGGGACCACACCCAGGGTAAACAAATTAAGCTCGGCTTCGAGCTGGCGGGCGCTGCGCACCCGATTGTCCAGGCCATCGACCAGGAACGAGAGCATGGTGCCACCAAGCGCGCCACCGATCAGGCCGAGGACCAGGAAGGCGACCGGCGGCGGGAATACCGGGCTCGTGGGCGGGATCGCCCTGGAGATGATCTGGGCATCGGCATTGATGATCTGCGCCTGCTCCTCCGTCTCCTTCATCCGGTTGAGGAAGCTCTCGTAGATGTTGCGCGATGCATCGGCGTCGCGCTGCAATTCGCGCAGGCGGACTTCGGAGGTGTTTAATACGGCGCTTTGCCCCTTGAGACTGCTCAACTGCTGCTCCAAGGCACGCTCGCGCGTCGAGATCACCTCCAGCTCGTTTTCCAGATTATGCACGATGCGATCGACTTCGTTTTCGAAACGCACGTCCATTTCGGCCCGCTGCGCTTCGATATCCTTCATCTGCGGATGATTGATGCCGTATGTCGTCGCGAGTTCCGCCTGTTTGCGGGCGAGCAGGATCTGTTCGGTACGCAACTTGGCGAGCAAGTCCGAACCCAGCACGTCGGCCAGTGAGTCCAATCGCTTTCCACCGGTGCGCAGCGTACGGATCAAGCGGATCTTGGCCTCGATCTCGGCCCGGTCCGTGCGCGTTTTGATCAGTTCCGTATTGATGCCCGCCATTTGCGCCGTGTTGAGCGGCACGCCGGCGGCTTCAACCAACCCGTGGTCGGCGCGGTAACGTTCCACCGCGTTCTCGGCAAGCCGCACCTCCTCACGCAACGACTCCAGCCGTTGCTGCAGCCAAGTGTTGGCCTTGCCGGTCGCCGACAGTTTCTCGTTCAGACTGTAATTGACATAGGTGGCGGCGACGCCGTTGGCGAACTGCGCGGCGCGGTTCGGATTCGGATCCGTATAGCTGATCGCGATCACATAGGACTGCGGCTGCTGCTTAGCCTTAAGGTTCTTGACGAACTCGGTGACACCAAAATTCCGCGCCTCTAGTTCGGCGAATTCCTCGTCGAGCTGGACGCGTTCTTCGGCAAGACCGAGGCCGATCAGCCAGTCCTCTGGGAGTAATTTCGCCAACCACTTCACAGGAGGATCGGCCGCGATCCCGACCAGGTCCGGCCCCTCCGTACTGGGACGAAACTGAGGGTCCTTGAACAAACTCAGATCGTCCATCGTCGCCTCGACGACGTCCTTCGACTGAACGAGCTCGATCTGGGTCATCACCGTCGCCTGATCGGTCGACAGTCCTTGCAGCACGTCCTCGGCCTTGATGACGCGCTCCTGGCGCGGCTCGATCATCACCAGCGCCTGGGCACGGTATTGCGGCTGGCGGGCGATGGTCAACACTGCACCCATCAAGGTGCCGAGTACGAGAACCGAGAGAAACACCTCCCGGCGCCGCCGGATGACCTGCAGCAGATCCTTGAACCAGAGATCCTCTTCGTAACCAGGCGTAGCCTCGGCCGAAGGCGTTCCAACGCTGCCCTTGCCAACCGGATCCATCACGTCCATGGGTGTCGCCTTGCCCCCCTAACCTTGTCGCGCGCGCCGCTCTCGGGCCGATTGTCGCCCGCTCCACCGCGAGCGAGACCGCCGGCACGGTCGCATCGATTCGCAACGACTGCAACCTGTTTCTTTACGCGGCGCTCTTCACAAGCATTGCGGGCATGAGTAGAAACAGCACGCCCTTTCGCGCCCAGCGCCGCCATTAGCACGCAAAAATAGAAGGCGGGCAACAGCACTCAATAATCTCGCGCAATCACACCGGTGCAGATCCGCACGGGCGCTTGTCGACCAGACATCGATTGCGTGCACTTGGCCGCCGGCTTCACCGGCCAACAACCAGCGCGGTCCTTGGAGACGTTGCCGGAGACCTTGAATGTGTTGGATGATCTAAGCCACGATGGCTGATGGTGGAGCCGAGGGGAGTCGAACCCCTGACCTTCGCATTGCGAACGCGACGCTCTCCCAACTGAGCTACGGCCCCACATCAAGCGCACTCGGTCTGCGGCAGGCGGCGCGTGCGGATAATGGGTATTCGGCATTCCCTCTGTCAAGCGCTCGCTCAAGTTGGGTGCTTGCGCGGACCGGGCCGCATCATTACGGTAGCGACCGCGTCCAACAGGGGAGCGCACCGAGCGAGCAATGGATGTCGTCGTTGGACCGCTGATCTGGCTCATCAGCACGGTGATCGAGCTTTACATCTGGGTGCTGATCGCAGGGGCGATCTTGAGCTGGTTGATTGCCTTTGGCGTCGTCAATACCAGCAACCGCTTCGTGCAAATGGTGGGCGAATTTCTGTACCGGATCACCGAGCCGCTGCTGCAGCCGATCCGCCGCGTGCTGCCGAACCTCGGCGGTATCGATTTGTCGCCATTAGCCCTGATTCTCGCCCTTCTGTTCCTGCAGCACGTCCTCGCGCGCCTCTATGTCGCCTCCCTGTGACGCCGCGCACAGCCCGTTTTCGGCGACCAACGACGGCGTGCGGGTGCGCATCCGCCTGAGCCCGCGCGCCGCGCGGCACGCCATCGCCGGCATCGTCGAAGACGGCGCGGGCGGCGCCCTGCTCAAGGTGGCGGTCACCGCGGCCCCGGTCGACGGCGCCGCCAACGAGGCGCTGCTGGCGCTGCTCGCCCGCACGTGGCGGCTGCCGAAACGCGCGCTGTCCATCGTCGCCGGCGCCAGCGACCGGACCAAGACGGTCCTGGTCACCGGCGACCCGCAGGTGCTGCTCACCCGGCTTGCCGTCCGGCCGGTCGGGCGGCCGGTCGGGCGGCCCTGACACCACAAGCCTTAAGGAGGCGGCCGCCACCCCGATGCGCAGGGCAGAGATCCTCGATGGTCGCAGCGTCGCCGCGGAGCTGGTCAAGATGGTCCGCGACGAAGTCAGCGCGGTGCGCAAATCCCATCACCGCAGCCCCGGTCTCGCCGTCGTCTTAGTCGGCGACGATCCCGCCAGCCGCATCTACGTGCGCAACAAGGCGACACAGTGCGAGGAAGTCGGAATCCGCTCCTTCGTGCACCGCCTGCCGGCCGACGTCCGCGAGCAGGACCTGCTGACGCTGATCGCCGGCCTCAACCGCGATGAAAAGGTCAACGGCATCCTCGTCCAGTTGCCGCTGCCGGACCACATCCGCGCCGAGAGGGTGATCGCCGCCATCGCCCCGGAAAAGGACGTCGACGGTTTCCACGTCACCAACGTCGGCCGCCTCACCGCCGGTCTGGCCGACGCCATGGTGCCGTGCACGCCGCTCGGCTGCCTCACCTTGATCAAGCACTGTCGCCCGGAACTGGCCGGTCTCAAGGCGACGGTCCTCGGCCGCTCCAACATCGTCGGCAAGCCGATGGCGCTCCTCTTGTTGCGCGAGAATTGCACGGTGACGCTGGCCCACTCCAGGACCACTGACCCCGCCGCGGAGTGCCGCAGCGCCGATATCCTGATCGCCGCGGTCGGCCGCCCGCAACTGGTGCGCGGCGACTGGATCAAGGCGGGCGCCATCGTCATCGACGTCGGTATCAATCGCCTCGTCCTTGCCGACGGCAAGTCCAGGCTGGTCGGCGACGTCGCGTTTGCGGAGGCCATCGAGGTCGCGGGCTGGGTCTCGCCGGTTCCCGGCGGCGTCGGCCCGATGACGGTGGCGTGTCTCTTACGCAACACTCTGATCGCCGCGTGTCGCCAGCACGCCCTCGACCTGCCGCCCCTGTAAGCGATCGGTGCGCGGCAAAGCCGGTGCGCTCCCCCGGCGTCCGCGATTATCTCTTTGTCATATCTTCGTTTTTTTTCGCGTCACGACCGCCGGCGCGACGGCGCCCGGCGTCGTTGTGCCTGAAGTAAATCGCATTCGCAACCGCCAAATTCCCCTGATATACTTGCGGAATAAGATTTGCGAATGATTTGCATTTTCAAACCATCGGCGAACGTGCATACTGCGCGATCGACTGAAGAAGACGGAACGAGCGTAGCGGACATGGATGCACATGCAGCGGCTGTCGGCGCCTTCCCCCTGCTCCTTGCCAGCGAAGGCGAGCGCGTTCGCATCGTTGGCTTCACCGGTGGGAGCGAACTCACCAGGAAAATGATCGATCTCGGTCTGCCGGTGGGCAGCGAGCTTGCCATCATCCATCGCCAAGGGCGCGGCGCCCTCATCGTCGCCGCAAACGATCTGCGCATCGGGCTCGGCGCCGGCATGGCGCACAAGGTGCTCGTCACCGCGCTTGCCGACCACGGCAGATGACGCTCGTCCTTGCCGATCTTGCCGTTGGTGAAAGCGGTCGCATCACCGGTTTCACCGGCGGTGACCGCGACTATCGCCAGCGGCTGTTGGCCATGGGCCTGCTCCCCGGCACCAGTTTCGAACTCGCGCGCGTCGCGCCGCTCGGCGACCCGGTGGAAATCCGGGTGCGCGGCAGCGCGGTGAGCCTGCGCAAGGCCGAGGCCGCCATCTTGCGCGTCGAAAGGCTTGCGCCGTGACTCCTCTGACCGTCGGCCTCGTCGGCAATCCGAATTGCGGCAAGACGACCCTGTTCAATGCGCTGACCGGCGCCCGTCACGAGGTCGGCAACTGGCCGGGCGTCACGGTGGAACGCAAGACCGGCCGCTATCGTTCGGGGGAACGCACCGTTCATCTCGTCGACCTGCCGGGCGTCTACTCGCTGGGCGTCGCCTCGGAGAGCGCGCTCGATGAACGGATCGCCCGGGACTACATCGTTTCCGGCGAAGCCGATCTCATCGTCAACATCGTCGATGCCGCCAATCTCGAACGCAACCTCTACTTGACGGCCCAGCTGATCGAAATGCGCGTACCGATGGTACTCGCGATCAACATGATGGACGTCGCGCGGGAACGGCGCATCCAGATCGACATCGCCGCCCTGGCGCAGGTCCTCGGCTGTCCCGTCGTCGGTCTCGTTGCGCATCGAGGCGACGGGCTGGCCGAATTGCGGCGAGCGGTCGAGATCGTCGCAACCCAGCGCGCACTCCCACGAACCGCGCTCAGCTATGCCCCGGAGATCGAGGAAGCGATCACCACCCTCACCCCCCAGGTGGAGCCCACCGCCAGGGCGCGCGCCCTCGATCCGCGCTGGCTTGCGGTGAAGCTGCTCGAAAACGACGCCGAGGCGGTCACCTGGGTTTCGGGCGCCGTCGTCGCCTCGGCGCGAGAGGCGCAACAGCGCGTCGTCACCACCGCGGGAGACGACCCCGACATCCTGATCGCCGATGGCCGCTACGGCTTCGCCAATTTTCTTCTGCGGGATGTCGTCAAGCGGCTGGGAGAAAGCGCGCGCACGACGACGGATCGCATCGATCGCATCGTCCTGCACCGATTGTTCGGCATTCCGATCTTCCTGATCGTCATGTACGCGCTGTTCTTGTTCACCATCAATGTCGGCAGCGCGTTCATAGACTTTTTCGAGCGGTTGGCCGGTACCTTGTTCATCGATGCGCCGACGGCGCTCCTGGTTTCCCTCGATGCGCCCGCCTGGCTCACCGCGCTGATCGCGGGCGGCGTCGGCTCCGGCATCCAGACCGTCGCGACCTTCATCCCGATCATCGCCTGCCTCTATCTGTTCCTCTCCTTCCTCGAAGACTGCGGCTACATGGCGCGCGCGGCGTTCGTGATGGACCGGATGATGCGCTCGGTCGGCCTGCCCGGCAAATCGTTCATCCCGCTGATCGTCGGCTTCGGCTGCAACGTGCCGGCGATCATGGCGACGCGCACCCTGGAGAGCCGGCGCGACCGCATCATCACCGTGATGATGGCGCCTTTCATGTCCTGCGGCGCGCGCCTGCCGGTGTACGCGCTGTTCACCGCCGCCTTTTTCCCATCGGGCGGCCAGAACATCGTCTTTGCCCTCTACCTCATCGGCATCCTGTTTGCGGTCGGCACCGGCTTCGTGCTGCGACGCACCATCCTGCAGGGCGAAGCATCGCCCTTCGTCATGGAGCTTCCCCCCTACCACCTGCCGACGTGGAAGGGCATCGCCCTGCGCACCTGGGACCGGCTCAAGAGTTTCGTCGTCCGTGCCGGCCGCGTCATCGTCGCCTGCGTCGTCGTCCTCTACATGCTGGGCGCCATCGGTGCGGATGGCTCCCTTGGTAACGAGAACACCGATCGCTCGGTCCTGGCCGGTATCGGCCGGGCGCTGACCCCGGTGTTCCGCCCAATGGGCATCGACGAGGACAACTGGCCGGCGACCGTAGGGCTTTTCAGCGGCATCTTCGCCAAGGAGGCGGTCGTCGGCACCTTGAATGCGCTCTACGGTGCGCTCGGCGCGGAACAAGCGCCGTCGGACGATGCCGCCGACACCACCCCCCGTTTCGATCTGCTCGCCGGCATCGCCGACGCCTTTGCCACCATTCCCGCCAATCTCGCCGGCCTCGTCGATGCCGTGACCGACCCCCTGGGCATCGCGATCACCGAGGCACCAACCATCGAGGCCGCCGCCGAAGCACAAGACGTCGATCTCGCCACCTATGGCGCCATGGCCCAGCGTTTCCATGGCACCGCGGGCGCCTTCGCGTACCTCCTCGCCGTACTCCTTTATATGCCGTGTGTCTCGGCGGTCGCCGCGATCTGGCGCGAGACCGGGCCACGCTGGACCTTCTTCGCGGTGGGATGGACGTCCGTCCTCGCCTACGGCTGTGCGGTTTTCACCTATCAGGTGGCGACATTTCAGGACAATCCGGCAGCGGCCGCGACCTGGATCGTCGGCATCAGCCTGACTTTGGCCGCAATTCTCATCGCCCTGCGGCGTGCAGGCGAACGACCCGCCGACGCCGGCGCCGCCGCACCGGCCGAGTAAACAGGCCCCGGTATCGACAATGATCCTGCGTGACCTCAAGACCTATCTGATCGCCCGCCGGCGCGTCTCGCTCACCGACCTGAGCTGCCGCTTCGGCGTTGACCCCAACGCCCTCAAAGGCATGCTGGCACATTGGATCGCCAAGGGGCAGATCCGTGCGCTCGGCGGCGCCACGGCGTCCACCTGCGGCGGTTGCTGCCGCTGCGCACCGGGTGCGGAAGTCTACGAGTGGCTGGGCTGACACAGGCCGCGTTTTCCGTTTCAGCCCAATATCTCCCCGTTTCCCCGCATCGGCATCGAGCCCCGCCGTCACGGCCCTTGCCCCCGCGTCGGCGAAGAGGCTAAATGCGCCCGGGACGGGAAGGACGCGGCGATAACCATGCGCGTAACACGCGAGGGGACCATGACCGATGACGTGCGAACGCCCGCATCGGCATCGACACTGGCGCCAGGCGGCCTCAGCGCGGGAGCGACCACGGCCGAGCCTCCGGCCACCGTCCGGCAAGGGGGACGCTGGAAAGCCGCCATCATCGCGGCGGTGGCGTGTGTCGGGTTGTGGCTCGCGGTGCCCCGCCTCATCGGCAGCATCCTTCTGCTGCCCGGCCATCAGGCCCTCGCCATCCTCGCCCAGAACGAGGCGCTCACCCAGGAGGGCGAGGACCGCGCGCTGGAATCCCGCGAAGCCGCCCTGCCGTGGCTCGACGACCGTCGTGTGCGCACCGATCTCGCGGCGATCAAGCTCTATGAGGCACTCAAGCCGGGACAGACGCCCGAAGCCTCCGAGCAACTGGTCGCAGAGGCCAAGGCCAATTTGAAGGCCGGTCTCGCGCTGGCACCGATCGACCCGCGCGCGTGGCTGCAATGGCCCAATCTGCGGGCCCTGCAGCTCGGCACGGCCGAGGATGCCGACACGGGTATCCGCATGTCGGTGCGCAGCGGCCCCGCCGAGCGCGAAATCTATATCGAACGCGCCGCCTTCGCGCTGGTCTTGTGGAACGATCTCTCGGCCGAAACCCAGGACGTGATGCTCGACCAGTTCGGCGAGATCCTGAAGGTCTCGCCGCTGCGGTTCGCCGCGCTGGTGCACTCGCTGACGCTGGACGACGCCTTGCGCCTGGAATTCATGACTCATCCGGAGACCGCGGACGACAACGTCCGCCGCCTCGACGACGCGCTGGCAACGCTGTTCGCCGGCTCCTGATCCCGAGAAACCACCACGCGGTGCGCGGGCGTCCTTACGCTTGCGTGACGTGCACGCGTATGTCCGCAGTGCATGTCCCCCCGCGCGCGCTGCCGCCGCGTGCGGGCAGGCCAAGATCCTCATTGCGGGCGGGAAAAATGGTATACTGTAGGCGCCTGCCGACCACGGCGTCGCGTGAACCGGGCAACGAAGAGACCGGCGCCGAGGCGAGTGGAATGCGCCGAATGAGGGAGGACCGGGTGACGAAATCCATTCTCGTCGTCGAGGACGAACCCAACATCGTGCTCTCCTTGCAATTCCTGATGAAGAAGGCGGGATTCGAGGTGCGGGTCGCACGCGACGGCGAAGAGGCGCTGAGCGCCGTCACCGAGCGCGCCCCGGATCTGATCTTGCTCGACGTGATGATCCCCAAGCGCGACGGCTACGACGTCTGCCAGACCATCCGTGCCAATTCGGCATGGAAGGACGTCTACATCATCATGCTGACCGCCAAGGGGCGTGAGGTCGATCGCGAGAAGGGCATCGCGCTCGGCGCCAACGACTACGTGACCAAGCCGTTCTCGACTCGCGATCTGACCGAGAAGGTCAAACAGATCCTCGATGGCCGTGGTTGAGTGAGCAAGCCGAGGGGTTAGGCAGGACCACCCGATGGGCCCGCGCATCTTTCTGATGGCGTGTTTCGGTGTCCTCGCTGTGGCCATCCTGGCCGCGGTGGGGGTCGGTGCGTGGCTGATTTTCACGCAATTGCCGGACAGCGCGCGGATGCTCTCCCAGATCGTCATCGTTTACGGCGGCGGCGTGGCGTTCGTCCTGCTCGCGTTCATCGCGATCGTCTGGGGCTACCTCGACCATGCCATCGCGCAGCCGTTGTCCGTCCTGGTGCGCGGCATTCAGACGGTGATTCACGCCAACCCCGACCACCACATCGAGGTGCATGATTTCCATCAGCTCGGCGGGCTGCCGCAGGCGGTCACCGATCTGGTGCGCCACCTCGCGATCGCCACCAACAACGTCAACGAGACGGTGGCCAAGGCGACCGCACGCATCGAGGAAGAGCGCTCGAAGCTGGGCGTTGTTCTGCAGGATCTGCACGAGGGCGTCATCGTCTGCAACCGCAACCATCGCATCTTGCTGTACAATCGTGGTGCGGTCCAACTCCTGCACATCGGCGGCGATATCGGCCTCGACCGCTCGGTGTTCGACTTCATGGGCCGGCAGCCGATCCTGCACGCGCTCGGCCGCCTCGCCAACCGGCTCAAGGAGGGACGCTACCGCGGCGGCACCGAAAGCGGGACGGTCAACTTCGTCGGCTCCACCATCGACGGCCGGCACACCCTCGAAGGCCAGATGACCCTGCTCCTCGAAGGCGAGGAGATGCCCGCCGGCTACGTGATTTCCTTTGCCGACAAGACCGAGGAGCTGGCGGCGCTCGGCCTGCGCGACCGGCTGTTGCGGGACGCAACCGAGGGTCTGCGCGCGCCGATCGCCAATCTGCGCGCCGCCGCCGAGATCCTCGCCGGTGGCACCGCCCTGAACGAGCAGGAGCAGCAGGACTTCAAGAGCGTCCTGTTACGCGAAAGCACCTTTGTCAGCGGCCAGCTGGAAACGCTGTCGGCGCAATACCGCGACGTCATCACCGGCCATTGGCCGATGAGCGATTTCTATTCCTCCAACATCTTCCACGCCATCGCCGACCGGGTTAAGGAGCGGCGCGGCATCGAGGCGACCTTGACCGGCATCCCGCAGTGGCTGCACGGCGACAGCTATACCCTGGTCGAGCTTCTCGACCGCATCCTGGCGCGCCTGAACAGCCACGCCGGCATCGAAACGGTCGATCTCGAGGTGGTCGCCGGCGACAAGCACGTCTACATCGACGTCGTCTGGGAAGGAGCGCCCATCGCCGCCGCCGACCTCCACGGCTGGATGGACGACCGGATCGAGGACACGCTGGGCGGCCTCACCGTCAAGGACGTGCTCGATCGCCACAAGACCGACATCTGGAGCCTGGCCGATCGCACCGGCCGTGCCCGCTTGCGATTGCCGCTGCCGCCGGCGCAGCGTGCCAGCGAAACACGCGACGGCCGCAGCAGCCCACCCCGCCCCGAGTTTTACGATTTCGATCTCTTGAAGCACACCGAACCGTTGGGCGAACTCGGCAAACGGCCGCTGCGCGCCTTGAACTATGTCGTGTTCGATACCGAAACCACCGGTCTCGAACCCTCGGCCGGCGACGAAATCGTCGCGATCGCCGGGGTGCGCATCGTCAACGGCCGCATCCTCACCGGTGAATCCTTTGAGCGCATCGTCGATCCGAAGCGGGCGATTCCGGCAAGTTCGATGCGCATCCACGGCATCAGCGACGAGATGGTCAAAGACAAGCCGCCGATCCAGGTCGTCCTGCCGCAGTTCCGCGATTTCGTCGGCGATGCGGTGCTCGTGGCGCACAATGCCGCCTTCGACCTCAAGTTCCTCACTCTGAAGGAGGCGGAATGCGGTGTTCGCTTCGACATGCCGGTGCTCGATACCTTATTGTTATCGGTGTTCGTCCATGACCACACCTCGCGCCACTCGCTCGACGCGGCGGCCGAGCGATTCGGGATCAAGCCGGTCGCCCGCCACACCGCGCTCGGCGACGCCCTGGTCACCGCAGGCGTTTTCCTCAAGATGATCGACGTGATGGAGGCCCGTGGCATCACCACGCTGGACGAGGCGGTCGCCGCGAGCCAGGAAATCGTCGAGGTTCGACAGAAACAGGCGGCGTTCTAGCCCGCCACCGCGAAGGATCACGACAGGGCCATGCGCGACATGCATCCCCCCGCTCCCGAAGGCCTCGCCAGCGAGGAACGGACCCACGATCGGCTGATTGCGCTCTTCTTGTTGGGTGCCGTCTTGTGGCATCCGCTGGTCATCGGCATTTTCGATGCCGGTGCCGGAACCACGATCCTTGGCGTTCCGCTCCTGTTCGTCGATCTGTTCGCGGTGTGGCTGATGCTCATCGTGGGGCTTCGCTTCGCGCTGACCCCCGACAAACCCGCGCCACGACCGGCGCCGCAGCGTCGCCCCCACCTGCCGCCGCCGTCACGAGACGCTCCGCCGCAATCGCGGCGCTAGTGGTTCGATGTCAACGGTTGAGTCCCTTCCGTTGGTTGAATCGAACCACTGAATCATAGGGCTAGTGGATCCGATCCACTAGCAGGGAACACGACCGCCGATGCTGCCCGGTTGGCTGATCGTCCTCAGTTCCTTCCTCTACCTCTCGCTGCTGTTCGGGGTCGCCTACTACGCCGACCGCCGCGTCGCCGAGGGTCGCGGCTGGCTGGAAGGCTCTTGGGTCTACGCCCTGTCGATCGCCGTCTACTGCACCGCCTGGACCTTCTACGGCTCGGTCGGCCGCGCCGCATCCACCGGCGTCGGCTATCTGCCGGTGTACATCGGCCCCACCCTGACGTTCGCCCTGGGCTGGGTGGTGTTTCGCAAGATCATCCGTATCTCGAAGGCGCATCGCACCACCTCGATCGCCGACTTCATTTCGTCGCGCTACGGCAAGAGCCACCTCCTGGGCGGCCTGGTCACCATCATCGCCGTCATCGGCATCATGCCCTACATCTCGTTGCAGTTGAAGGCCGTCGCCACCAGCTTTACGGTCTTGCTGCACTATCCGGACGTTTCGGCGGCGACCAACCCACCGGGCCTTCCGATCTTCAGCGACACCGCGCTGTGGGTCGCGGCGATCATGGCGCTGTTCGCGATCCTGTTCGGGACCCGCCACATCGACGCCTCGGAGCATCACCGCGGCATGATGGTGGCGATCGCCTTCGAATCGGTGGTGAAGCTGGTCGCGTTCCTGAGCGTCGGCCTGTTCGTGACCTTCTTCGTATACGACGGCCCCGGCGATCTGTTCGCCCATGCCGCCGCCGAACCGCGTCTTCAGTCCCTGATGACCATGGAGATCGCGGGCAAAGACTGGCTGCCGCTCACCTTTCTCTCGATGATCGCGGTCTTGTGCCTGCCGCGGCAGTTCCAGGTCACCGTGGTCGAAAACGTTCAGGAGAGCCACCTGAACAAAGCGATCTGGTTGTTCCCCCTTTATCTCCTCTTGATCAACATCTTCGTCCTGCCGATCGCTTTCGGCGGCCTGGTGCGGTTTCCGCTCGGCACCGTCGACAACGATGTCTTCGTGCTGGCCTTGCCGATGGCCGAGCGGTTGCCGGCACTGGCGCTGTTCGCCTTCATCGGCGGTCTGTCGGCGGCGACCGGCATGGTGATCGTCGAGAGCGTGGCGCTCGCCACCATGTTGTGCAACGACTTGGTGATGCCGATCCTCCTGCGCTTCGCCTGGCTCAAGCTCGCCGGCACGAAGGACCTCTCGGGCCTGCTTCTGAGCATCCGGCGGCTGGCCATCGTGTTTGTGCTGGCGATCGGCTATCTCTATTTCCGGCTGATCGGCGAAGCCTATGCCCTGGTCGCGATCGGGCTCGTCTCGTTCGCCGCCGCCGCCCAGTTCGCGCCGGCGATCTTAGGCGCGTTGTACTGGAAGGCGGGTTCGCGCCGCGGTGCGCTCGCCGGCATGGCGGCCGGCTTCATCGTCTGGACCTACACCTTGCTCTTGCCGTCCTTTGCGCGCTCGGGCTGGATGTCCGCGGATTTCATCACCGCCGGTCCTTATGGCATCGCACCGCTTGCCGCCTACGCCCTGTTCGGCCTCGACGGGCTGGACCCCATCGCGCATTCGCTGTTCTGGAGCCTCTTGTTCAACGCCGGCGCCTTCATCATCGTCTCGCTGCTCGACCGGCCGAGCACGATCGAGCGAATCCAGGCCACGCTGTTCGTCGACGTCTTCCATCACGTCGGTGCCGGCCCCGGTGCCGGACTCCTGCAAGGCCGGGTGAGCGTCGGTGAACTGCGCGTCCTTGCCGAGCGGTTCCTGGGCGGTGAGCGCACCCGCGAGGCGTTTGCCGAATACGCAAGCAGGCATCATCTTTCGCTGGAATCCATGACCCAGGCCGACGGCGAGCTGGTACAGTTCGTCGAGCGGCGGCTGTCCGGCGCCATCGGTGCGGCTTCGGCGCGGGTGATGATCGCATCAACGGTCAAGGGCGAAGGCGTCGGCGTCGAGGAGATCATGCAGATCCTCGACGAAACCTCGCACGTGCTGGAATACAGCCGGCAGCTTGAACACAAATCCTGGCAGCTCGAAGAGGCAACCAAGGAACTCAAAGCCGCCAACGAGCGGTTGACGGAACTCGACCGGCTGAAGGACGACTTCCTATCCACCGTCACCCACGAGCTGCGGACGCCGCTTACCTCCATTCGTTCCTTTTCGGAGATCCTGCACGACTCGCCCGAGCTCGATCTGGCCGAGCGTCAGCACTTTCTCACAATCATCATCCGCGAGAGCGAACGGCTCACTCGGCTGATCAATCAGGTGCTCGATCTCAGCAAGATCGAAAGCGGCCGCATGAAGTGGCAGATCGCCGACATCGATCTCGGCGAGGTCGTCACCCATGCGGTCGCCTCGCTGCGCCAACTGTTCGACGACAAGGGCGTCGGCATCGAGATCAGGCTGCCCGAGCGGGTACCCACCGTGCGCGCCGACCGCGACCAGCTCATCCAGCTCGCCATCAACCTTCTGTCAAACGCCGAGAAGTTCTGTCCTGCGGATTGCGGTAAGGTGATCGTGGCGCTCAAGAACGATCCCTCGGGGCTGATCGTCAGCGTCGCCGACAACGGCCCGGGCATTCCCTACCACGAGCAGGAAAAAATCTTCGAGAAGTTCCACCAGGTCCGCGCCGGTGCTACCGGCAACCCCATGGGTTCCGGTCTGGGGCTCGCCATCTGCCGCGGCATCGTCGAACATCTGGGTGGTCGCATCTGGGTCGAAAGCGTGCCCGGCAATGGGGCGACCTTCTTCTTCAAGCTGCCGTACGCCCAGGCCTGAGCGGACGACGACGTTCCGGGCGACTTTCCGATCCGGCCGCCCAAGCCCCTCTTCCCCGTCCCGCCGACGTTCAGAAGATCTGTGCGGTGAATTCCATGTGCACGCGCTTGCGAATCTGGTCGATGGCTTTCAGGGCATCAAGGAGCGCGCTGCGTTGGCGGCGGGCCAGGATATCGGGATCAACGAAGTAGCCGACGCGCCGGCCGGCACGATAATCGCGGATCTGCTTGCGCAGCAGGATATCGGTGATCAGGGTGAACGCGGCGGTGAGATCGTCACGCTCGTTGTTGCTCAGCACGCCCTGGGCACGCAGAACCCGGATCCGTTCCAGCGTCGAGGTCTCCTCGATGCCTTCGCGCAGGGCGAGGAGCCGGACCGCCTCGACCAGCGGAATCGTGCCGGTGTACTTGAGATTGACTTGCCCTCGATATTCCTTCTGTTCTCGTTCGGTCACGAAGCCGCCGAACACGCCGAGCGCGACATTGTGGTCGGCCTGGTCACGGTACATCTCGCTCAGGAAACCCTGATTGCTGCGCACCATTTCGGTGACTTCCTTACGCAACTGGTGCGCAAGCTCGGCATCGCCCCATACCGGCTGAAAATCGAAGAAGATGTCGGCAAGGCGGATCGCCACGAAGTTGCGCTTGCGTCCCCACAGCCGGATCTGGGTGATCCACTGCTCAAGCGTCTTGCGCCACAGCGGATTGACCGCCATGCAGTAGCCGTTGCAGTAGGGGATGCCGATCTCGTTGAGATCCCGGCACAATCGCTCGGCCAGTTCGAGAAAGAAGGTGTCGATGCGCCCGTGGTCGGCGTCGGGGTAATCGGCGATGATGAAACCGTTGTCCTGGTCCGGGAACAGGTAGTTTTCGCCGCGCCCGCCCGAGCCCATGCCGATCGCGACCGCTGAGACCGGCGGCTCGCCCCAACCTTCCGCAGCCATCTGCCTGAGCGCGGCTTCGCCGATGCGCCGGTACATGTCATTGTTGATGCGAGTCAGCAGTTGCTGGATCTCCGGCGCCGGCAGGTTGTCGGCGAACAGTTCCTCGGCAAGATCGATCTGCGCCGCCTTGACCTCTTTCAGGCCCTCGATGGCGCCTTCCTGGCCGAGCCGGTCGATCTGGCCCAGCATCTGCTGCTGCGTCGCCGCGAGCGCATCCTGCAGGGAGATCAGGCCGACCAGCCGACCATGCCGGTTGACCGCCGGCATGTGCCGCAGTCCGTGCCGGCGCATCCAGGCAATGGCGTGATAGAGATATTCGCGACGGCGAATGGTCATCACCGGCGTGGTCATCACCTCTTCGACCGGGGTCTCGGGCGGCACGCGGTAGATCAGACGCAAGGCGATGTCGCGCTCGGTGAGCATGCCGATGGGCCGGCTCGCCTGGTCGACCACCACCGCGCACCCGGCGCGCTCCGCGACCAGCCGGGCGATCATCGCCCCGCAGGTGGTCCCCTGCCCGATCGACAGGACGTCCGCGCGCATGCTGTCGCGCACCAGCATGCTGAACACCGCCGTCCGCCCGGAAGCGGCCTTTGCGGGTGCCGGCTGAGGGGCATCGAGGCTCATCGCGGGCAGGTTTCCGCGCGCCGCGCCGGCCACAGCCGCCGTCTGCACGATCGCGCCGGCCCGGCGCCACCGCATCGCGCCTGCCCCACCTCCCGCCAATGATCGCGATTGCAGCGCAAGAACAACCCAATGGGCCTGTTCAGTGGAGTACCGGCCCATTATAGCGGGCGGTCTTGCGTCATCATCGGTTTTTTCTCGTGTTGTACTGGTTTTCGGAAGATGCTATGGACAGTAATCGGGAGGCTCTGGAGCGCGGCGGTCAACAGGCTCCGAGAGGGCCACAAGAAAATGGCAGACGCCGTGTCTTCCCGCGGGCTCCGAAGAGGGCCGGGATGGACGTTTTTTGTTACCACCTGAAGATGCCGGGCCAGCGCACGCCGGAAGATGGGTGTGCGTGGCGCACGGTGCGAAGCGGCGTGTCCGTCCTCGCGGGCAGTGCGCAGGCGTGGTCCGCAACGTCTTGCGCCGCCAACGTCATTTCGGCTCGTTTCCTGCGCTGAGAGGGGTTTGGTCGCGCGACCGCCGTACACGACGGACGGCAGAGGCATGGCGCCGGAGACTTGAGGGAGAGGGGAGAACGCCGCCTTGGCACCAAAAGTTTTGTGGCTTTTCTTTTTTGTCATCCTCTATTGGGCTTACTGCATCTACTGGGGGATTCGCGGCGCGCGCATGGCGCGTACTGCCAGCGATTACTTCATTGCTGGCCGAACACTGTCGCTGTGGGTTTATGTCCTCGCGGCGACCGCGACGTCTTATTCCGGCTGGACGTTCATGGGCCATCCCGGTCTCGTCTACCGCGACGGCTTCCAGTACGCGTACGCATCGTTTTACACGATTACCATCCCCTTTACCGGCGTTCTCTTCCTGAAGCGGCAGTGGATGCTCGGCAAACGCTTCGGCTACGTCACCGCCGGCGAGATGCTGGGTGACTACTTCCAGGGCGACGCCATCCGCATCCTGACCGTGATCGTCGCCTTGTTCTTCTCGATCCCCTACCTCGGCGTCCAGCTCGGCGCGTCGGGCTATCTGTTCAACGTGCTCACCGACGGTCTCGTCGGCGAGACCTTCGGGATGTGGGTGCTCTCGCTCGTGGTGCTGATCTACGTGGCGTCGGGCGGCCTGCGCGCCGTCGCCTACGTCGATACGATCCAGTGCATCTTGTTGTGGCTCGGCATCGTCATCGTCGGCGTCATCGCCTTGAACGCCGTCGGCGGCTGGGACGCCCTGAACGAGGCGCTGGCGCGGCTGGGCGCGACCCCGATCGGCGAGCATGGCACCACCCGCGGCTATGGCGGCGGCGACTATAACGCCTACTTCGCGGTGCCCGGCGTCATCCAGTGGACCGCCGGCATCGGCAAGGAAACACCCCTGGGCGGTATTTGGACCGGGGTGATGATTCTCACCTACATGTTCGGCCTGATGGGCATCCAGTCGGCGCCGGCGTTCACCATGTGGTCGTTCTCCAACACCAACCCGGCGCCGTTCGCCCCGCAGCAGGTGTGGGCGTCCGCCTTCGGCATCGGGCTGACCTTGTTCCTGTTCACCGCGATCCAGGGCATCGCCGCGCATTTCCTCGGCGCCAACCCCGACGTCACCAACGCCGGCCTCGCCGTCGGCCAGTCGATCTTTCCGCACGCGGTCGTCGAGAACCCCGACGCGCTGGTGCCGTACTACTTCAATCTGATGGCCGAGTCCGCGCCGTGGCTGGTCGGGCTGTTGGCGGTGTGCGCGCTGGCGGCAATGCAGTCGACGGGAGCGGCCTACATGTCGACCGCGGGCGGCATCATGACCCGCGATCTCTACAAGCGCTATCTCAATCGCGGCGCCACGCACGCCACCCAGAAGCTGTTCGGCCGCCTCGGCGTCTGCTTCGTCGTGATCTGCGCGCTGCTGGTCGCCGCCTATTCCGGCGACGCCCTGGTGCTGCTCGGCGGCCTTGCCGTCGCCTTCGGCTTCCAGATGTACCCGGCGCTCGCCGCCGTGTGCTGGATTCCCTGGATCACGCGCGCCGGCGCCACCTGGGGCCTGGCGGCCGGCCTCATCGCCGTTGCGCTCACCGATTCCATCGGCCAGGACCTGCTCGGCGGGATCCTGCCCTGGGGCCGCTGGCCGTTCACCATCCATTCCGCCGGCTGGGGCATCTTGTTCAACGTCCTGGTCTGCGTCTTCGTCTCGGCCCTGACCCAGGATCAGCGCCAGTACACCCATCGCATGAAATTTCACAATTTCCTGCGCGAACACGCCACCTTGCCCGAGGCCAAACGTCCCCTGGTGCCGATCGCCTGGGCAGTCACCATCGCCTGGTTCTTCTTCGCCATCGGACCGGGCGCCGTCCTCGGCAACTGGATCTTCGGCGCCCCCAACGCCGGTCGCGCCGGCTGGGTGTTCGGCATCCCCTCGATCTGGGCGTGGCAAATCCTGTTCTGGCTGCTCGGCGTCGCGATGATGTGGTTCCTTGCCTACAAGATGGAAATGGCGACGGTACCGCAGCGCGAGGTCAAGGCCCTGATCGAGGATATCGGCGACAGCTCCCTGGAAAAACCGGGGGTATAGCGCAAGCGAATGTGCGTCGCGCCAAAGAGAAAAGCGTAAGAGAAACGTTCCGGCGCGCTCCGACAATCGCAATTGCGGCAATTGCGGCAATTGCGAAATAAGCGCGGCAACTGCGAAGTAGCGGCAAGAAAAGTCGGCGAAAAAAGCTGTCAATGCCGCTTTGGGGGAGGTATGCTGTGCTGCGCGTGTCGCCCCAGTCATTACGCGAGGATCGCCCTTAGGGCGATTAGCCCTGGTTGTGGGTTGACTAAGCGTTGCAAACGTGTGTACATACCGCAAACTTGCAGAGTTGCCGGTCTGCGGCTTCTGCCTGGGAGAGGGAAACGTATGATGCAAGATCTGGAGAAGCGGCTCCACGCAATAGCCGCGCAAAGGTGGCGAATCGCCATCTGGCTCAGCGTCATTATGCTGGCCGCCTACTACGCCTTCATTCTACTGGTGGCTTTCGACAAGCCGTTGTTAAGCACGTTGCTCAATCCGGGGCTCAGCCTCGGCGTGCTGCTGGGCGCACTCGTCATCGTTTCCGCCTGGGTGCTGACGCTCATTTACGTCCGCTGGGCCAACACCACCTACGACAGCGAGCTGCATCATCTTGCGGACCTGAGGGGGTGAGCCATGCAGTCTGGTAACAGTCTCACCTCCATCCTGTTTTTCCTGTTATTCGTCAGCGCCACGCTGGTCATCACCTACTGGGCGGCACGGCGGACCAAGACGGCGGAGCACTTCTACGCCGCCGGACGGTCGATCTCCGGCTTCCAGAACGGTCTGGCGCTGGCCGGCGACTACATGAGCGCGGCCAGCTTCCTCGGCATCGCCGGCTTGGTGGCGATGAACGGCTTCGACGGCCTGATCTATTCCACGGGCTGGCTGGTCGGCTGGCCGATCATCTTGTTCCTGATCGCCGAGCCGCTGCGCAATCTCGGTAAGTACACGTTCACCGACGTGGTCGCCTACCGCCTGCGGCAGAAGCCGGTGCGGATCGCGGCCGCGATCGGCACCTTGTCGGTGGTGCTGACCTACCTGATCGCGCAGATGGTCGGCTCCGGCACCCTGATCAAGCTCCTGTTCGGCATCGATTACAGCTTGGCGTGCGTCATCGTCGGCGGGGTGATGATGTGCTACGTGCTGTTCGGCGGCATGATCGCGACGACCTGGGTGCAGATCATCAAGGCGGGTCTGCTGCTGAGCGCTGCCGTGGTCACCGCGCTGATCGTTCTGTCCAAGTTCGGCTTTAGCCCGCTCAATCTGTTCGCCCAGGCGGCGAAGGAGGGGTGCAATCCGGACGCGGCGGCCGGCTCGCAGATGTTTTGCTACGGCGCCAAGGTCCTGCAACCCGGCACCAAGATCGTGACCGGCGCGTGGGATGCA
This sequence comes from uncultured Defluviicoccus sp., assembly GCA_964401555.1. Lineage (GTDB taxonomy): Bacteria > Pseudomonadota > Alphaproteobacteria > Rhodospirillales > Defluviicoccaceae > Defluviicoccus. The sequence continues at coordinate 9,342 of CAYNYW010000027.1, read as the reverse complement.
GTCTCCCTCGGGCTCGCCCTGATGTTCGGCACGGCAGGCCTGCCGCACATCCTGATGCGCTTCTACACCGTGCCCAACGCCAAGGCGGCGCGCGTCTCGGTGATGTGGGCGACCATCTGGATCGGCGGCTTCTATCTGATCACCTTCATCCTCGGCTTCGGCTCGATGGTGCTGGTCGGGCAGAAGAACATCCTGGCCGCCGGTGGCGGCGGCAACATGGCCGCGCCGTTGCTGGCAAAGGCCGTCGCCGGTGACGTCTTCTTCGGCTTCATCTGCGCCGTCGCTTTCGCGACCATCCTCGCGGTGGTGGCGGGCCTGACGCTGGCCGGTGCCGGGGCGCTGTCCCACGACATCTGGGTCAACGTCATCCGCAGCAGCCACGTCGACGAGAAGGAACAGCTCCTCGTCGCACGCATCGCCTCGATCATCCTGGGCATCGGCGCCATCCTGCTCGGCATCCTGTTCCAAGGTCAGAACGTCGCCTACATGGTGGGATTGACCTTCTCGATCGCTGCATCGGCCAACTTCCCGGCGCTGATGATGTCAGTGTTCTGGAAGCGGTTTACCACGTGGGGCGCCGTGACCAGCATGCTATTCGGCTCCATCGGCACCCTGATCTTGATCTACTGCGGCCCGACCATCCAGTTGGATCTGTTGTTCCCCAAGGTCGGCACCGACGTCACCCAAGCCATGGTGGACGCCTACCACGCCCTGCCCGGCATGGAGACCATCTCCATCGGCGGCAAGATTACGGCGGAGCTCGCCGCGGCCTACAAGGCGCACATCGCGTCGCAGTGGTGGTACTTCCCGCTGAAGAATCCGTGCCTCTACACGATGACCGGCGCATTCCTGATCGGCATCGTGGTCTCCATCCTCGCGCCCGAGCGATCGGCCGAGGAAGGCTTCGCGGAAGTCGAGCGCCGCGCACTCTTGGGCGAGCCGCGGGGTGCGGCAGCCGAGTAGGGGTGATGCCATCCCAGGCTTGACCGCGACCGGTCGAGCATCGTGACGAGGGCCGGCGGGAATCGCCTTCCGCCGGCCCTTTTGTTACCCGCAGCCGACACCCGCCGCATCGCCGCGTCCCGCCGATCCGACACGTGCAATGCTCGGTCTCCGGCCCTAGAATTCCCGCAACGATCCCGCGCGCACCCGCAAACCACATCCGAGCAGGACGCGCGGACAAATTTTGACAGGCCCCTCTGGCAGAGGTGTCACGCACGCCGTGAGCGAAACCCAGACCGCTTCCGAGGCCATCGCGCTTCTCGCTCGCATCGAACCTTTTGCGTTTCTCGACGCCACGCAGCGCGCGCACGCCGCCGATGCTTTCCGTCCCGAGCGTTATGGTGCCGGCGAGGTGATCATCGAGCGGTTTTCGACTCCGCGCTTTCTGTTCATCGTCGGCGAGGGACTTGTCGAGGAACGCGACAGCGGCGGCACGATTGCCCGCTATGGTCCCGACGAAGCCTTCGACTACAAGACAATCACTGAGGGACGCAGCGAAACGGCCTTTGTCGCCGTGCAGCCCTCCTTGTGCCTGGGCCTGCCGGCGGCCGTCGTAAAGGATCTGCTCCGAACCAACGCCTCCTTTCGCGATGGCGTTCACGCCGCCGTCACCCGGAAGGTGGACGCCCTCATCGAAAGCCAACAACGGCGCGAAGCCGGCGCCTTCCTGCTCAATCGCATCGGGGAAGGAGCCCTGCACCCGCCGTTGTTCGTCCCTGCGGAGATGCCGGCGGGTGACGTCGTCGCCTTGATGTCCGAACACGACAGCTCGTACGTGCTGGTACAAAGCGACGGCGGCCTCGGCATCTTCACCAGCCGGGACGTCCGCGAAAAGCTCGTCTTGATGCAGTTGCCGGCAACGCGCGCCGTCGGCGAAATGGCCAGCTTCGATCTGGTCTCCCTGCATCAGGATGACTTTCTCTTCAATGCGCTGGAGGTGATGACCCGTCATGCGATCCGCCATGTGGTGGTGCACGACGGTCAGCAGGTTGCCGGCGTGCTCGAGCAGGCCGATCTCCTCAAGTGGCTGGCCAACAGCTCCTACGCCGTCGCCCAGCGGGTCGAACGCGCCGATTCCACCGCGAAGCTGATCGAAGCCGGTCGCGACCTGCCGCAGATGGTTCGCGCGCTGCACGACCGCGGTGTCAAGCCGCGCTACATCGCGCGCATGGTCACTGCGCTCAGCCGCAAGATTCTCGGGCGGCTGTTCGAGGAGACGCTGGCGCCCGAGCTTGGCGCCGATGCGTGCCTGCTGGTTCTCGGCAGCGAAGGACGCGCCGAACAGATCCTGCGCACCGATCAGGACAACGCGATCATCTTGGCGCAGCCGCGGGCGTGGGACGAGATCGCGGCGCCGCTCAAGCGGTTTACCGAGACCCTCTCGGTGCTGGGGTATCCGCCCTGCCCCGGCGAGGTGATGGTGAGCAATCCGGCCTGGACGCGCTCGCTCGCCGACTTCAAGCGCCAGCTTCGCCAATGGATGGACCGGGCCGACATGCAGGGCCTGATGAACCTCGCCATCCTTTACGACGCAGGTGCCGTCGGCGGCGATTCGCGCCTGCTCGACGAGCTGAAATTCCACCTGTTCGAGCTGTTGCGCCGCGGCAGCACGCATCTCGGCTATTTCGCACGGGCAGTTCTCAACTTCGACACGCCGCTCGGGATGTTCCACCGCTTCCGAACCGAGCGCGGGCCCGAACACAAGGGCCAGATCGACATCAAGAAAGGCGGCATCTTTCCCATCGTTCACGGCGTCCGCAGCCTCGCCCTTGAGCAGGGACTGGCCGAGACCAACACCATTGCGCGAATTCAGATTCTGAAGGAGCGCTCGACATTGCCGGACTCGCTCGCCGCCGATCTCATCGAATCCCTGGACTTCCTGTCGATGGCCCGGCTGCGTGCCCAGATCGCGTCGCTCGATGCCGGCCGGGCGGCGGACAATTATCTCGACCCGGCCGCGCTGAACCGGGTCGATCGGGACCTGCTGCGGCTCGCCTTCGAAACGGTCGACGAGCTGAAGAAGCTCTTGCAACACCACTTCAAGCTGCACATGGTCTCGTGAGGATCTCACGTCTCTTCAAGAGGAGGGCCGCGATCTTCATTCATCGTGCCGCACCGACAAAAGATAGTAACGCATAAGACAAAAACACGTCAGGGTAGGAAACGTCAGATGCCAGCGAAATCAACCACGATGTGGTTGGCGATCGGGATTGTCGTGCTCGTCCAGGCCGCCATCGTTGTCGGCGCAGGCCTCAACTTCTGGACGCAGGCAACGCCGGAGGTACAGTCCGGCATCGGTGCCCTCGCCCTGCGGCTGCAGGGCTTCTTCATTCTCGGCGCGGTCTGCCTGCTCCTGGTGCCGGCCGTCGTCATCGGGCTGATCTTTCGCGCCTATATCGTGCCGCTGCGCGCGATCGCCGAGGAGCTGCAACTGATCGCGCTGACCAATCCGCGCCACCGCTTGGCCACGCAAAGCCCGTACGAGCTTAAGCGCGTGGCCGACGCCGTCAATCTGGTGGCGGATCGCTATCACAAGCTGCAGGAGGACTTGGAGGCGCGCATCTCGGACGCGGCCGCCGTGCTGGAGGAGGAGCGCGACACGCTGGCGGCACTGATGTCGAAGATCAATCAGGGTGTCGTCGTCTGCAACATGGAGGGCCGCGTACTGCTGTACAATGCCCAGGCGCAGCATCTCCTCGAAGGGCAGGAGCGCAACACCGGCGCCGGCGACTGGATCGGGCTCGGCCGCTCGATCTACAGCATGCTCGACGAAGGCCTGATTAGCCATGCACTGATGACGCTCATCCACGGCCGCCAGCGCGGCGAAGCACCGCGGATGGTGCCGTTCGTCGCCACCCGGCCGACCGGCCAGGTCCTCAACATTCATCTGGTGCCGATCTCCGGCAAGGACCATCGCTGGCACGGCTATCTCTTGACCATGGATGACGCCACCGAGCGCATCGTGCGCGAGGCGCGCCGCATCGCCGAGCTGCGTGGACTGATCGAAGGACAACGCTCGGCGGTCAGCGGCATCCGCGCCGGCATCGAGGCGATGCTGACCTACCGCGACATGGAGGAGGAACGCCGCCTCGACTTCGAGAAGATGATCTTCGACGAGGCGATGCGCTTGAGCGCGCACTTCGAGGGCCTTGAGGACGAGATCGCCCACGACCTGGCGGCGCGCATCAGCGGGCACGAGCTGCCGGCAAGCGATCTCCTCGCCGGCATCGAGCGCCATGTCGAGGACACCCTTGGGCTGAAGCTCGCGGTCAGCGTCCCGATCGAACCGATCGGCCTCAAGGTCGAAAGCTATGCCATCGCGCGCAGCTTCATCTTCCTGATCGACCAGATTCGCCAAGCCTGCCGGGGCGAGGCGATCAGCATCACCTTGAAGGAAGGCAGCAGCCTGTGCGCCCTCGACGTGCAATGGTCGGGCGCGGCGCTGGCCCCGGAGGCGTTGCGTTCGTGGGGCCTGCGCAACGTCTTTACCGACACCAGCGGCTCGGCGCGGACGCTGTTCGAGGTGATCGAGCAGCACAGCGGCGCCATCTGGTCGTTGCCGGCGGGTGAAGACGGGCGGCCTTGCCTGCGCGTCCTGTTGCCACGCGCCGACGGCATCGTGACGACGGCGGCCGCCCCGGCCGAGGACGCCGCGCTCGGCCAGGATTTCGATTTCCAGTTGCCGTCCTATTCGACGCGCATTGCCGATCCGGCGACCGCGCCCCTGCGCGAGCTGAGCTACACGGTGATCGACACCGAAACCACCGGGCTGTTCCCCGAGCGCGGCGACGAGATCATCTCGATCGCGGCGGTGCGCATCGTGCGCGGCCGCATCCTGCGCCGGGAGATCTTCGACTCCCTGGTTAATCCGCAGCGGCCGATTCCGCCCGAATCCGAGGAGATCCACGGTATCTCCGGCAGCATGGTGCGCGGCGCGCCGCTCATCGGCGAGGTGCTGCCGCGGCTGGCGCGGTTCATCGAGGATACGGTGATCGTCGGCCACAACGTCGCCTTCGACCTGCGCTTCTTCGCACGCAAGGCCGAGGCGACCGGCACCCGCTTCACCAATCTCGTGCTCGACACCTTCTTCCTTGAGCGCATCGTCCACCCCAACCAGGAAGACAAGACTCTCGATGCCATCGCCCAGCGCTTCGGCGTCGCCGTCATCGGCCGCCACAGCGCCTTGGGCGATGCCCTGACCACCGCCGAGATCTTCCTTGCCCTCATCCCGCTGCTGGCGGAAAACGGCATCGTGACGTTGAAGCAAGCGGTCGACGCCTGTGCGCCCGATCTCGATTCCCGACTGAAGCGCTAGTGGTTCGATGCCAACGGATGAGCCTCATTCGTTGGCTGAATCGAACCCCCAAATCATATGGTTAGTGGATCGTACGATCACACGCTTGGGATTCAAGCGTGTGATCCGATCCACTAGCGTTTGAACCCCGTTGTTTCCGTGATGCAGAGCCCGCTCACACTCCTCACCGCGCCCCTCTATCAAGCAATCGCCATCCTCGTGCTCGCGCTCGCCCTGTTCGTGCCGGTGCGTCGCCTGATCTGGGTGATCGCGGTTCGCCGCGAGGAGGCCAGGCTGGGCCGGCCGACCGAAGCGGCCCGTCGCCAACGGCTGCGCCAACGCGCAAGCTGGCTCGCGGCGGTGGTCAGTACCCTGTTCTCCTTGCTCTATGTTCACGCGACCGCCGGCCGCCTCCTGGGGCACCTGGCGCCGTGAATGCCCGCGTTCTGCGCCGCTTCGTCATCATTGCCGCGCTGACCACCTTCGTCATGGTCGGCGCGTCCGCCGTCGTCGAGGACCTGCTCTCCCGCCCCCAAGGCGATTACGAGGTGCGCAAGGGCGACATCCTGCTGAGCGACGGCAGGTTCGAGCAGGCGCTCGACTGGTTCGATCGGGCGCTCGCCGTGGCCCCCGCCCACCGCGGGGCGATGATGGGGCGCGCAATCGCCCTGATGCAGATGGACAGGACCGACGACGCCGAGGCCGCATTCTCGGCGCTGATCCGTTACCTGACGGCGAACCGCTCGCCCGACGATGCGACCGCTCGCGGCGTCCTTGCCGGCGCCTATGCCAATCGTGGCATCCTGCGCGACCGTGCCGGACGCTACGAAGAGGCGTTGGCCGACTACCGGGAGGCGCTCGCCATCGATCGCGCCGCCGTCGCCGGTCCCGACATCTTCCACAAGATTCTCTATGGCAACGCCAAGCCGGCCACGGTCGAGGAGCGCGCGCGTTACCTCGCCGAACAACTCGCCAAGCCGCCGGACCAACGCGTCATGCATGTCCCCGAAGCCGACGCCCGGCAGCGCATGTACAAGCCGTAGCCTATGGCGCCAGACGTCGCGTCCTAGTGGATCGGTTCACACGCTTGAATCCCCAGTGTGTGATCGTGCGATCCACTAACCTTATGATTTTGTGGTTCGATTCAGCCAACGGATGGGAGTCATCCATTGGCATCGGACCACTAGAAGCGAACGACGCCGAGCACGTCCTGGAACAGCACCATGCAGAAGAACATCGCGGCGATGCAGCCGAACAGCAGGTGCACGAAGTCACTCTCGCCCGCATCGTCGCGAAAGCGGATGCCGTGCCAAGCGATGAAGCCGGTCCCCGCCAGGAACACGAGATCGACGAAGGGGGCGAATTCGTCCAAGAGGGCGTCCATCACCTCCCACGCTAGTCCGATGCTCACGACCGGGCAACACCCTCGCGCCGGCCACAGGGCCTTGAGCGACGGCAGCGGCGGCGACTATGCTGGCCGTGGGCCTGAAGGGAGCATGGGATGCGCGTCGCGTTTGCGGTCTTGCTGGCGTTGGCGGCCTCGGCGTGCGTCGAAGTGGTTGACGCCACGCCAAAAGGAATCTGGCTCAAGGAGCCGTTCATCAGCTTCGGCGATCCGGACGCCGTCGCCGCCGAACATTGCGCAAAGTATGGCCGGCGCGCGGTCAAGGCCGGTCAGCTCGGCCCCGGCGAATACTATCTGCCCATCGAAGCTTACGACTGCCGCTAGCGCCACCTTCCCCGCCACACTGCCGCTGGTGGGCCCGGCAGGACTCGAACCTGCAACCAGACCGTTATGAGCGGCCGGCTCTGACCAATTGAGCTACGGGCCCAAAGCCCCCCACGCGGACACTGCCGCCCGGCCCCCTGGCACGGGCGCTCGGCAAACGCCGCGCCCACTATACGACCTTGGCTGCCGGCAACCAACGCGCGGCGTGCCGCCGCCGTCAGGCCGCGCGCCGCAGGACAGAGACCAGCCGGCCGATGGGCGCGCCGTCGCGGCTTAAGCCCAGCGAGGTCGAGAAATGACCGGCGGTGCAGCGAAACACGTTGGCCTCCGGCACCCGCCAATCCCGGACCAGCGCCTCCCCGCCCTCGGCGAGCGTCACGTCGTCGGCCTCGCCCAGGACCACGATGATCCGTTCCGGCGGCACCACCGGCTCCCCCTGGGGCTCCAGCAGCGGCAGCCATTGCGCGATGTCACCGTCGCCCCACCCGGCCGCCTTGAGCGCGTGCGGCTCGCCGAGCGCGACCGACAGGCTGCCCTCGAACACGACGCGGGTCATCGAGCGCGACGGCGCCACCAGTAGCAGCGCGTCGGGCCGCATCGCTTGCGGCCAGTCGCGGGCAACCACCGCGACAAGCTGCGCGGTCAGCGCACCCAGGCTGACGCCGCCGATGGCGACCGGGCCACCCCGGGTCGCCCGCGCCCAGGCGATCATCCGGCCGATCTCGGCCACCGCGGCTTGGAAGAAGTCGAGCAAGCCGCCGGTGCCGCGCGCCAGGATCGGCTCGCCACCGAACCGGCCCGCGAGCCGGCGGCGGCCGTGCCACGGCGCCTCGGGACGGATGACGCGCATGCCGACCCCGACCAGCCCGTTCAACGGATCGCGGGCCATCCCCCAGAACTCGGGCTCCATGCCGATGCCGTGCGCGAAGATGACCGACGGCAACGGTGCACGGCTGCTCGGATCGGCCGCAGCCGCGGGCAGGCTCACCCGGGCCCAGGCGGTGGACCCGACGGCGGCGACCGGCGCCGGGAAGCGCACCCAACCATCGACGCGATCGCCGAAGAAAAACCCGCGCGACGCCTCGACCGCCGCGCAGTCCGCCGATACGGCAAACGCCGTCTCCGGGTGCGCAAGACGCGCGCCGTGGCGCACGCGCACCGACGCCGGGTCCTCGATCTCCCAGGCGATCGGCGCGTAGGGCCGCTCCAGATGCATCGGCGCGAATGCGGTGCGCAGCCCCATCAGTCGCGCCGCCGCACGCAGCCGCGCCGCCTCGATCTCGGCGGTTCCCGGCCCCTTGCCGAAGAAAGCGTGTTCCCAGCGGGCATCGGCGGCCGCCAAACCCCGCTGGCGCCGCTCGACGAGCGCCAGCACGCGGCCAATCAGCCGGTCGGTCCGCCGGCCATCCGGGCACTGGGCAAAGAAGCGTTCCGGCGTGCCGCCCGCGGCCAGCGCCGATGCCCAGGCGCGCGAGAGCGGAAAATACCAGCCGACGAGAAGCCGGAGCGCCGCGCGATCGAACCATGGCCGCAGCAGCAGAGTGCCCAGGCCCGTCCTCAGCACACGGCCGACGCTGTCGCTCGTACCCGGAAGCGTTCCCTCCGGCACGAATCCCTCCGGCACGACGCGCTGATCAGTAGTCGAGGAAGCTGCGCAGCTTGCGCGACCGACTGGGGTGCTTGAGCTTGCGCAACGCCTTGGCCTCGATCTGGCGAATGCGTTCCCGGGTGACCGAGAACTGCTGGCCGACCTCCTCCAGCGTGTGATCGGTGTTCATGCCGATGCCGAAGCGCATGCGCAGCACCCGCTCCTCGCGCGGCGTGAGGCTTGAGAGGACGCGCGTCGTCGTCTCGCGCAGATTGGCCTGGATCGCCGCGTCCAACGGCTGGACCGCGTTCTTGTCCTCGATGAAATCGCCCAGGTGGCTGTCTTCTTCGTCACCGATGGGCGTTTCCAGCGAAATCGGCTCCTTGGCGATCTTGAGAACCTTGCGCACCTTCTCAAGCGGCATCGACAGCTTCTCGGCCAGCTCCTCCGGCGTCGGCTCACGGCCGATCTCGTGCAGCATCTGCCGAGACGTGCGCACCAGCTTGTTGATGGTCTCGATCATGTGCACCGGGATGCGGATGGTGCGTGCCTGATCGGCGATCGAGCGCGTGATGGCCTGACGAATCCACCAGGTCGCATAGGTGGAGAACTTGTAGCCGCGGCGGTACTCGAACTTATCCACCGCCTTCATCAGGCCGATGTTGCCTTCCTGGATCAGATCGAGGAACTGCAGGCCGCGGTTGGTGTACTTCTTGGCGATCGAGATCA
>CAYNYW010000026.1:0-39870 GCA_964401555.1 uncultured Defluviicoccus sp. | reverse complement strand
TTTCTCAGATTCGTCGCCCCGATGCACCTACCGTGTGTGAGATATCCGGGTTAGCGACGACGCTTGGTATATGACCGCGGCGCCTGGGCCGCGCGCGCCGATCGAATACGGCTACCTCGCCGGGCGCGTCGGGCTGAAGGTGGATCAGGAAAAGGGCTTCGGGCGTTCTGGGCAGCAGGTGTCGGGCGGCGCTGTTCTTCGGCTGCGGCGTGGTTGATTATCGCCGCGCCTATAAGAACGCCGGAAGCTGAGGCACGCGGCGCCGGCTACCGTCTGGCGGGCGTTGCGTCTGCGTTACCCCTGAGAGCTTCTGCCAATTCTCGGTCGGCGCTAACTGTTTGAAAAGATGGTGCCCAGGGGCGGAATCGAACCACCGACACCGTGATTTTCAGTCACGTGCTCTACCAACTGAGCTACCTGGGCAGGCCGGCAAGCAACACACCACCCCTTTTGCGCGGGGCGGCGCAAAGCAAAGGAGGCCTTATAGCAACGCGCGCGCGCCGTTGTCCAGCCGCCGCTGCCAAGAAGGGCCGTGTCCCAAGAGCCCGGCGGGGAAAGGGGTGCGTGATTTCAGAGGCTGTGATTGCTTCTTTGTCCCCCTGCAAGGCGGAGTCCACGGGATGGCATGGACCGGCAGCGACCGGCCGAAGGATCGGCGGGACGGGCTGAACGTATGCAAGCGATGCGACGGATGAGGATTGGGCGCCGATGGATGCGCGGGAGGCGTTGCCGCGTCCGGCGTCAGCCCGCGGATCAATCACGCACTCTCATCGCCTCTAGCGTGCGTGCGTCCATCAGCGAGGGCGGATGCGAACACCGCTTCGAACATCTCGGCGTTCAGCCGGCCGGTGTTGGTGTTCTGCCGGGAGCAATGGTAGCTGTCGAACACAGAGATCCGCTCGCCGATCGCGTGCCGCCGGCCGTGGCCGAAGGGAAACGCCCGGGGCCGCACGTCCAGCGCGGCGAGGGTGGCGCCATGCGCGACCGCGCCCAAGGCGACGATGACACGCAGGTTGCGCATCGCCGCGATCTCGCTCGCGAGGAACCGGCCACAGGTCCTTGCTTCCTCCGGCGTCGGCCGGTTGGCGGGCGGCACGCAGCGCACGGCGTTGGTGATGCGGCAGCCGATGAGTGCGTATGCGGAACTGGCCTCGCCGTCATAGCTGCCGGCGGCGAGGCCGGCTTTGATCAGCGTCGGGTAGAGCAATCCTCCGGCGTGGTCCCCGGCAAACGGCCGCCCGGTGCGGTTGGCGCCGCGCAAACCGGGCGCCAGACCGACGATCAGGAGCCAGGCATCGATGTCGCCGAACGATGGCACCGGCCGGTTGTGCCAGCCGGCGAAGCGCGCCCGGTTCTCCGCGCGAAACGCGGCGAGCCGGGGGCACAGGGCACATTCCGACGCCGGTTCAAGCGCCGCCGCCATCAAGCGGAAACCTCTCCGTTTGGTTCAGAGGGCGGGCTGCGGCGCTGCCTGGTTGGTGGCAGGGGGGACATGCCGCTCATCCCGACCGCTCGAGACGCGGCAGATCAGCGGCTGCAGATCGACCAATTCGACGAAGTTGTCGGCCTGGCGGCGCAGTTCGTCCGCGACCATCGGCGGTTGCGAGCGGATGGTGCTGACCACGGTGACGCGCACGCCGCGCCGCTGCACCGCCTCGACCAGTCGCCGGAAATCGCCGTCACCGGAAAACAACACGACGTGATCAAGGTGCTCGGCCATCTCCATGACGTCGATGGCAAGCTCGATGTCCATGTTGCCCTTGATCTTGCGCCGGCCGGAAGAGTCCGTAAACTCCTTGGTTGGCTTGGTAACCATGGCGTAGCCATTATAGTCAAGCCAATCAACGAGGGGGCGGATCGGGGAGTACTCCTGGTCCTCCACCAGTGCTGTATAGTAAAATGCGCGGATCAGGTGCCCTTTTGCCGCAAAGACCTCGAGTAACCTCTTGTAGTCTATATCAAATGCCAGGGCGCGCGCCGCAGCATACAAATTTGAACCATCGATAAAGAGCCCTATTCTTTCTTGTGGGTAAAATAACATTTGCGCCTGACCTGTCACCACATCCTGTTTTCGACAATGACCGTTCGCGGTTTGATGCTAGCGGATGGGGCCCGTTCGCTCGTTGAATCGAACCACGATATTACTAGGTCTAGTGGACCGGATGATCCCACGCCGGGGAACCAACCGTGCGATCCAATCCCCTAGCAGCTTGGCAAGCAAACGGCTTTAGCAATAAGTAATGAATCGCAAAATGCACCGCAAGTGCGCAGTAGCAGCCGAGACGAGCGTGTTCGTGGGGGTTGGCGGAAATCTGCCGTGTCCCCGCCACGGTCCGCCGCCGCTGGTTTTCGAGGCGGCGCTTGCCGCGATGGCAGCCGATGGCATCGCGGTGATTCGCCGCTCGCGCTGGTACCGCAGCGCGCCGTGGCCGGTCTCCGACCAGCCGGAATACGTCAATGGCGTGCTCGAACTCGCGCCGCTGTTGCCGCCGGAGCACCTGCTCGACGCGCTCCACGGCATCGAAGCGCGCTTCGGGCGCGTACGTGGCATCCCCAACGCGGCACGCATCCTCGATCTCGATCTGCTGGCTTACGGCGCGCTCGCCAGGACGGACACCGCTGGCCCGGTGCTGCCACATCCCCGACTGCACGAGCGCGCGTTCGTCTTGCGGCCGCTCGCCGAGTTGGCGCCGGCTTGGCGGCACCCCGTCCTCTCGGTCTCCATCGGGACGCTGATCGAACGCTTGGCGGCCGATCAATGGGCCGAGCCGATCGAGGCGGAGCGTGACCCGCCGCGCCGATGATCGTCGGCGGCTTGCTATTGGCCGCCGGCAACGCTTACATTTGACGGGTATGCGGCGGTGATTCGCTCAGAGCCAGCGCGGAAGGAAGGCGGGTATGGCGCGTGTGACGGTCGAGGACTGCGTCCTCAGGGTTCCCAATCGCTTCGAACTGGTGATGCTGGCGGCGCAACGGGCGCGCAATCTCGGGGCCGGGACGCCGCTGACGGTCGAGCGTGACGACGACAAGAATCCGGTGATCGCGTTGCGCGAGATCGCCGATGGCACCGTCGATCTGCGGGAACTGAAAGGCGGCCTCGTCCGGGGCCTGCAGAAGGTGGTGGAGAGCGAAGAGCCGGAGAACGAGGATCTCGACGCCTTGAGCCTGCAGTTGCAGGCCGAATTGGGAGAGATGCAGTTCAACGACGAAGTGGGGGCCGACGACCTGCACGTCGAAGACGAGAGCGGCGCGCCGACGGGCGACACCATCGGCGATGATTTCGAAGACGGTGGGGGCGGAGATCTTCCTGCACGGTGAGCACGGCGCCTGCGGCTGAAGCGCTTTCCGTCCGCCCGAAGGGCCCTCTTAAGATGATCAGGCAGGTGGAACTGGTCGACCGGGTCAAGGCCTACGATCCGTTCACCGATGAAGACGCCCTGAACAAGGCCTACGTGTTCGCGATGAAGGCGCACGGCGCGCAGACGCGCGCCAACGGCGATCCCTATCTTGTGCATCCGCTTGAGGTCGCGGGCATCCTCACCCGCTATCACCTCGATTCGGCGACGATCATTACCGCGTTGCTGCACGATACCGTCGAGGACACCAGCGCATCGCTCGACGAGGTGCGCACCAAGTTCGGCGACGAAGTCGCGCGTCTGGTCGACGGTGTGACCAAGCTCAATCGTCTGGAATTGCAGTCCGAGCAGTCGAAGCAGGCCGAGAACCTGCGCAAGTTCGTCGTTGCGATGTCCGAGGACATCCGTGTCCTCTTGGTCAAGCTCGCCGATCGCCTGCACAACATGCGCACGCTCTCGTTTCTCGGCAAGGCTGACAAGCGCCGACGCATCGCCGCCGAGACGATGGAAATCTACGCGCCGCTCGCCGAGCGCATCGGCATGCAGGAACTGCGCAACGAGCTTGAGGACCTGGCGTTTGCCGAGATCAACCCGCTCGCGCGCAACTCGGTGGTGACGCGCCTGAGCTTCCTGCGCGAGCAAGGCGGCAGCCTGGTGCCGCGCATCGTCGAGCAGCTTCGACTCACGCTGCACTCCAACGGCCTGGAGGCCGACGTCCTGGGCCGGGAAAAGACGGCGTACTCGATCTGGCAGAAGATGCAGAAGAACAATCTCAGCTTCGAGCAGCTCTGCGATATCATGGCGTTCCGCATCATCGTCGACACCGTAGAGGACTGTTACCGCGCGCTCGGCATCGTGCATGGCGCCTATCCGGTGATCCCCGGCCGCTTCAAGGATTACATCTCGCTGCCCAAGCCCAACGGGTACCGCTCGCTGCACACGGGGGTGCTGGGGCCCGAGCGACAACGGATCGAGATCCAGATCCGCACCCGCGAGATGCACGAGATCGCCGAGTTCGGCGTCGCGGCGCATTGGCAGTACAAGCAGGGATTGGAAGGTGCCTATAGCGGCCATTACCGCTGGCTGCGCGAGCTTCTCGAAATCATCGAGCAGGCGAATAGCCCGGAAGAGTTTCTCGACAATACCAAGCTGCAGATCTTTCAGGACGAGGTCTTCTGCTTCACGCCAAAAGGCGATCTGATCAACCTGCCCAAGGGGGCGACGCCCGTCGATTTCGCCTACGCGGTGCATTCTGACGTCGGCGACCACTGCGTCGGTGCCAAGATCAACGGCAAGCTGATGCCGCTGCGCACCGCTTTGCAGAACGGCGATCAGGTCGAGATCGTGACCTCGCGGGCGCAGACCCCATCGCCGACCTGGGAGCGCTTCGTCGTCACCGGCAAGGCGCGGGCGAAGATCCGCCGCTTCATCCGCATGCGCGAGCGCGAGCAGTACGCCCAACTCGGTCGCGCGATGCTGGACCGTACCTTCAAGAACGAACGCTACGAGTTGTCCGACAAGGCGCTGGACAATGTCTTGAAAAACTTCCGTCAGGGATCGGTCGAGGACCTGTGCGCCCAGGTTGGCGCCGGCAACCTCTCGGCCGAGGCGGTGTTCCAGGCGGTGTTCCCCAGTGCCAAGCGCAAGCGCAGCCTCTTCGAGAAGGTGGTGCCGCTGAGCCGCGCGCGGCGCCGGCTCGCCGAGAAGAGCGCTGGCGTGCCGATCAAGGGTTTGATCCCTGGGATGGCGGTGCATTTCGCCGGCTGTTGCCATCCGTTGCCGGGGGATCGCATCGTCGGCGTGGTGACTACCGGCAAGGGGGTGACCATCCACACCATCGACTGCGAGAGCCTGGAGGTGTTCGCCGACGCGCCCGAGCGCTGGATCGATGTTTCGTGGAATGTCGACGACGAAACCGCACCGGTGCATGTCGGCCGCATCGAGGTCACCGTGCTCAACGAGCTCGGCAGCCTCGGCAACCTGACCACGGTGATTGCGCGCAACGCCGGCAACATCACCAATCTCAAGATCACCAACCGCTCGCTGCAGTTCTTCGACATTCTCCTCGACATCGAGGTCAAGGACGTCCGCCATCTCACCGACATCATTGCGGCGCTGCGCGCGACACCTTCGGTCAACGCCGCCGACCGGGCCCGCGGCTAAGCCACCGAGCGGGCCACACGCAATCGGCGGGGCGAAGAACGTGGGCAATGCAACGAACTGGGGGAGGGGATGCACCACCGCCTGCGTCTCGGCGTGAACATCGATCACGTTGCCACCTTGCGCAACGCACGCGGCGGTGTACACCCCGATCCGGTGCGGGCGGCGGCGCTTGCGGTC
The DNA here is from genome assembly GCA_964401555.1 of uncultured Defluviicoccus sp. Taxonomy (GTDB): domain Bacteria; phylum Pseudomonadota; class Alphaproteobacteria; order Rhodospirillales; family Defluviicoccaceae; genus Defluviicoccus. The sequence goes on along the minus strand of CAYNYW010000026.1, from coordinate 34,174 downwards.
GCGGCCGGCGCCGACGGCATCACCGCGCACCTGCGCGAAGACCGTCGCCACATCGGCGACGCCGACATTGCGGCGCTGATGCTGCGCATCCCGGCGCCGATCAACCTGGAGATGGCGGCAACCGCGGAGATGCAGGCGATCGCGCTGCGTCACCGTCCGCACGCGGTGTGTCTGGTCCCGGAGCGCCGGGAGGAGCGAACCACCGAGGGGGGGATCGATGCCGTGGGCGGCCGTGATGCGCTTGCGCCGATGGTCGCCGCCTTGTCGGCCGCCGGCGTGCGGGTGAGCTTGTTCATCGAGCCCGCTTTCGAGCAGCTCAGCGCTGCGCGCGCCCTCGGCGCCTTCGCCGTCGAACTGCACACCGGTGCCTATTGTGACGCCGAAGGGGACGCCCAGGCGTTGCGGCTCGCGCGCCTGCGCGAGGCGGCAACGGAGGCCGCTCGCCTGGGGCTCGCCTGTCACGCAGGTCACGGCTTGAGCTTCGAGAATGTCGGCCCGGTCGCGGCGATCCCGGAAATCGAGGAACTCAACATCGGGCATTTTCTCATCGGCGAGGCGATTTTCTGCGGGCTCGAAGCTAGCATCGCGCGGATGCGTGCGGCCATGGATGCCGCGCGCGCCCGCCCGCCCGGGGACGCAGCACGGCGAACGACGCTGACGGCCGGTCGATGATCATCGGTGTGGGGATCGATCTGCTCGATGTTCGCCGCATCGAGCGCACCTTGGTGCGTTTCGGCGATCGTTTCCTTGAGCGCGTGTTTACCGAATCCGAGCGCGTCCGTTGCCGGCGGCGCGGCAATCCGGTCGCCTGCTACGGCCAGCGCTACGCTGCCAAGGAGGCGTGTGCCAAGGCGCTTGGCACCGGCTTTCGTGAGGGCGTCTTCTGGCGCGACATCGAGGTCGACAATCTGCCGTCGGGCCAGCCGATCCTGCGGCTGTCCGGTGGCGCCCAGGATCGGCTCGCCGCGTTGACCCCAAACGGCATGCGCGCGGCGCTTGCGCTTTCGCTCACCGACGAATACCCGTTCGCCCAGGCAATGGTTGTGATTTCGGCACAAGCCTCGCGTGTTCCGGCGGCCGACCCTTGACAGAGCCCGCCAAGCGATGGCTCTATCCCGCCGTCCTTTCAACCTCGTCCGAGGCCGTCATTGCGCCCACTGGTGGGCATGCACCTTCGCACCTCGGGCTCACTTTCATCGGCGCATGGCCCAGTCAGCACCTCACGGGTTTTGGGAACTCGTCAAGACGATTGCTTATGCGGTCTTGATCGCGCTCGTCGTGCGCACCTTCGCGTATGAGCCGTTCAGCATTCCGTCGGGCTCGATGATCCCGACGCTTCTGATCGGCGATTACCTCTTTGTTTCCAAGTTTTCCTACGGCTACAGCCGCTATTCGCTGCCCTTCGGCCTGCCGCTGATCTCGGGACGCATCCTCGCCCGCCCGCCGGAGCGCGGCGATGTCGCCGTCTTCAAGCTGCCCAGTGACAACAAGACGGATTACATCAAGAGGATCATCGGCCTGCCGGGCGACCGTGTTCAGGTTGTCGATGGCATTCTCAACATCAACGGCAAGGCGGTCGAGCGCGCGCCGGCGGGCGAGTTCGTTGTTACCAACGGCGCCGGCGTGAGCCAGCACTACCATCGCTATATCGAGACGTTGCCGAATGGCAAGCAGCACCCGATCATCGAATTGTCCGACGCCGGTCCGTTCGATAATACCGGCGTTTATACGGTGCCAGCCGACCATTACTTCGTGATGGGCGACAACCGCGACAGCTCGCGCGACAGCCGCTTCCTCTCCGAGGTCGGCTACGTGCCTTTCAAGAACCTGATCGGTCGCGCCGAGTTCATTTTCTTCTCGGTCGAGGGCAACGCCTTCGAGCTGTGGCGCTGGCCGTCGAGCCTGCGAGTATCCCGCTTCTTCCAGGGAATCGAATGAACGGCGCCGATGGTTCTTCGTCGGCGCAGATCGACGCGCTTCAGGCGTGCCTCGGTTACCGGTTTCGATCGCCGGATCTTCTGATTCAGGCGCTGACGCATTCCAGCTATCCGCGCGGTGCCAAGGCGCAGATCGAGGCCAACGAACGGCTGGAGTTCGTGGGCGACCGCGTGCTGGGGCTTGCCATCGCGCATCTGCTGTACCAGCGGTTTCCCGCCGAGACCGTGGGGGAGCTGGCGCGCAGGCATGCCGCGCTCGTTCGCCGCGATGCCCTGTTCGCGGTTGCCCAGCGCCTGGAATTGGCGCCGCTCTTGCGCCTTTCACGCGGCGAAGACGAGTGCGGTGGCCGCAGCAATCCCGGCCTGGTGGCCGATGCCTGCGAAGCGGTGATTGCCGCCGTCTACTGGGACGGCGGACTGCACCCGGCGCTCGATCTTGTCGAGCGGCTGTGGCGCGAGCTGATCGAAAGCGATCGCACGGCGCCCAAGGATGCCAAGACCGCCCTGCAGGAGTGGGCGCAAGGCGTCGGCCTGGCACCGCCCGTTTATCGTGAGGTGGCGCGCTCCGGCCCGCCGCACGCGCCCACGTTCACGGTCGAGGTCGTGATCGCCGGCAGCCCGCCGGTCATAGCCAGCGGTGCGTCGAAGCGTGCCGCCGAGCGTGGCGCGGCCGAGGCGATGCTGGCGCGTCTCGACGCCGGCCGGCGGTCCGAGGGGCAGGGTCGCGATGATGGACCCGGAACGTCCTAGCGTCCGACCGGGGCCGTCCGCCCGGCTCCAGCGTTGCGGGTTCGCCGCCATCGCCGGTGCCCCCAACGTCGGCAAGTCGACGCTGGTCAATCGCCTGGTCGGTACCAAGGTCAGCATCGTCTCGCCCAAGGCGCAGACCACGCGGCTGCGCGTGCTCGGTATCGTCAATGCCGGCGAGGCCCAGGTGATCTTGGTCGACACCCCCGGCCTGTTCCAGCCGCGATTTCGCCTCGATGCGGCCATGGTCGGCGCCGCCTGGCGCAGCATGGCCGACGCCGATACGCTCGTGGCGCTGATGGATGCCAGGAAGGGCGTGGATGACGCGGCGACCGAGATCGCCCGCTGGCTGCGCGCCCAGGGACGCCGGGCGATCGCCGCCCTCAACAAGGTTGATCTCGTGGCCAAGCCCGGGTTGCTGGCTCTGGCCGGGCAACTCGCCGCGCTTGGCGTGTTCGAGGACGTCTTCATGCTCTCGGCACTGACCGGAGACGGTGTTGCCGATTTGCTTGCCTGCCTTGCCGACCGCGTGCCGCCGGGACCCTGGCTATTCGATGCCGATGATGTCTCCGATCTGCCGGCGGCGGTGCTGGCCGCCGAAATCACACGCGAGCAACTGTACCGGCGCTTGCACGAGGAACTGCCCTACGCGTGCGCGGTGCGGCCGGAAACATGGCACGACCAGGCCGACGGCAGCGTGCGCATCGAGCAGACGATCGTGGTCGAGCGCGTCGCGCAAAGGGGGATCGTCATTGGCAAGGGGGGGCAGCAGCTCAAAGAGATCGGTGCCAACGCCAGAAAGGAACTCCAGGTGCTGCTCGATCGCCCGGTTCACTTGTTCTTGCGCGTGCGCGTTCGCGAAAAATGGCGCGACGAAGCCGAGGGCTGTGTTTGGCACCGGCTCGACACGCCGCAGGGCTGATGCGCAAACGCGCCGCCGCTGCCGCAGCGCCTCCCGCCCGGCGTGCGTTCCGATGACGGCCGCTGCGCCTTACGAGACGGTCACCGCGACGCCGTTCAGGCGCAGGACCGCATCGCTGAGCGCGGCATCCTCGCTATCGAAAGGGCGGTCGGCGTCGGTCAGCGGCAGGCCATTCTCATCGACTTGGCGCCACACCCAATATGGCCCGGTATTCGCAACTTCGATCCGCGCATAAAGCCTGCGAAAAAATCCCCGCCGGCAGGGGTGGGGTTCGGTGATCATGATGTCATGGACGCCCACAGCGCTCTCTCCCTATCTGAACGACAACCGCGCGAGCAATGTTTCTCTCGGCAGACGGGTAATGCTGCAACTGCGCAATGTAGCACAGCGAGCCGCTTTCGCAAGCATGCTCGCGCGCCTGTTTTCTAATCGTTTACGTATAATAGCGCGACTCTACAGTATGTTATGAATTATATATGATGTTAAACATGTCGATAATAACAAAACATATTGCAACATAACAACGTTTCCTATTTTATTGCGGAAAGACCGGATGGTGGCGCCCAAACGGATGGCAGGAATCGGTGGATAGCCGTGGAGTGGACGGGACGCGGCATCGTGGTTTCCACGCGTCACTTCGGTGAAGACAAGGCAATCGTGAACGTCTTGACCGAAGACCTCGGCCGGCACCCGGGGCTCGTGCACGGCAGCGGCCGGCGCACGCTGCAGCCGGGCACCGCCGTCATGGCGAGCTGGCGCGGTCGCGGCGCGGATAGTCTCGGGTCGTATCGGTGCGAGGTCGTCGCCGCGCCGTCGCCGATGCTTCTCGCCGACGGGGCGCGGCTCGGAGCGCTGGCCGCCGCGTGCGTGGTGGTCGAAACCGCCTTGCCGGAGCGGGAGCCCAATCGGTCGGTGTTCTCGGATCTGTGCGTGCTGCTGGCGGTTCTGTCGTCGACGGGATCGTGGGGATGTGCGTTCGTTCGCTGGGAGGTGGGACTGCTCGGTGATCTCGGGTACGGCCTCGATCTCGGCTGCTGTGCGCTCACCGGCGTCCGTGAGGGTCTGTGCTTCGTCTCGCCGCGCACCGGCCGTGCCGTGTGCAGGGAAGCGGCCCGGCCCTACCTCGCACGGCTCTTCCCGCTGCCGGCGTTCCTGACCGAAGCGGACGCACCGGCGTCGCCCGCGGATCTCGTCGACGGATTGCGACTCACCGGCCACTTTCTGGAGCGCAACGTCTATGCCGTGCACAACCGGCCGCTGCCGGCGGCACGTCTGCGCCTTGTCCGACATTTCGAGAGCGGAACCGTGCCCGGCTGAGACGGCGTGCGTGACCCCCGGTGCCGATTCGCCTCTCGTTGCCTGCGACCGCGCACGGCCGCCTCGCGGTCGCGGGGAAAATCGGAAGTCAATTACAGATGGTTACAGGGGTACCGCCGCAAGCCGCTTCAAGGACGCGCGCGATGGCCGACACTGATACCCGGTCGCGCCGCCACGACGTAAGAGAGTATTGGCAACGATGCCGATGAGCGAAGAGCCGCAGAGCGGCGAGATCCGCGATGTCGCCCTGGGTGATGCGCTTGCCGAGCGCTACGTCGCCTACGCGCTGTCGACGCTGGTCGCCCGCTCGCTGCCGGATGCCCGTGATGGCCTGAAACCGGTGCATCGGCGGCTCTTGTTCGCGATGCGCGCGCTTAAACTCGATCCGGCCGCCGCCTACAAGAAATGCGCCCGGGTGGTGGGGGACGTCATCGGCAAATTCCATCCGCATGGCGATGCCGCCGTGTACGAGGCCCTGGTCCGGCTGGCGCAGGATTTCTCGCTGCGCTATCCGCTGATCGAAGGCCACGGCAACTTCGGCAGCATCGACGGCGACGGCGCCGCGGCCATGCGCTACACCGAGGCGCGGCTGAGCGCGGTCGCCCAGGCGCTGCTCGACGACATCGATGAAGACACCGTCGACTTTCACGCCACCTACGACGGGCAGGAGAACGAGCCGGACGTGTTGCCGGCCGCCTTCCCCAATCTGCTGGCCAACGGCGCCAGCGGCATCGCCGTCGGCATGGCGACCAGCATCCCGCCCCACCACGCGAGCGGTATCTGCGCCGCGCTGCTGCACCTGATCGACCATCCCGATGCCGGCATCGACGATCTGGTCGATCGCCTGGGCGGACCCGACTTCCCGACCGGCGGCATCATCGCCGAGCCTGCCGAGGCCGTGCGTGCCGCCTATGCCGCGGGGCGCGGCAGCCTGCGCCTGCAGGCGCGCTGGCATCTCGAAGCGGACGACCGCCAGCGCCGGATCGTCATCACCGAGATCCCCTACCAGGTGGAAAAGGCGCGGCTGATCGAGCAGATCGCCGACCTCGTGAGCGACCGGCAGTCGGGCCTGCAGGCGGATCTGCGGGACGAGTCCGGTGACAGCATTCGCATCGTCCTGAGCCTGAAGGAGCGTAACGTTGCCATCGATGAGGTGATGGCGCAGATCTTCCGCACCACCCAGGCCGAAACGCGCGTCGGTCTCAATTTCAATGTCCTTGTCGACGGCCGCACGCCGCGACTGGTCAATCTCAAGGATCTGCTGCGCCTCTTCCTCGACCATCGCTTCGTCGTGGTGCGCAGGCGCACAGGCTTCCGGCTGCGCCGCGCCGAAGAGCGCCTCGAAATCGTCGCGGGCCTGCTGCTGGCGCTCGCCGATCTCGATGCGGTGATCGCGATCATCCGCGAGGCAGACGACGCCAAGGCCGCGCTGATCGCGCGATTTTCCATCACCGAACGCCAGGCCGAGGCCATCTTGAACCTGCGGCTGCGCCAGCTTCGCCGTCTCAACGAAATCGAGCTTGGCCGCGAGCACCAGGCACTTCTCGCCGAGACCGCCGACTGGCGTGCGCTTCTCGCCGACGACACGCGCACCTGGCGGTTGATCGCGGACGAGATCGCGGCGATCGAGCGCACCTTCGGCGCGGCGAGCCGCTACGGCCCGCGACGCACCCATCTTGCGCCCGCGGGCCAGCCGGCATCGGCAGTGTCGGCCGCCACGCGCGTCGTCCGTGCGCACAAGCCGATCACCGTGGTCTGTTCGGAGCGCGGCTGGATCTATGCGGTGCCCGGAGCCGTTCTCGACAACACCCAGTTCCGCTACCGCGACGGTGATCGCGGCCGTTTCGTGATCGGCGCCGACGAAGGGACCCGTCTCGCGTTGTTTGCGAGCGATGGTCGCGCCTACGGCCTTGCCTGCGACGCACTGCCCGGCCCGGAGGGCCTGGGTCAACCGCTCAGGCTGATGATCGAGCTTGCCGACGATGCCGAGCCGATTGCCCTGTTCGTCGCGTCGGCCGGCGGCCGCCGTCTGGTCGCATCGGATCGCGGCCGCGGTTTCGTCGTCGCCGAGAGTGATTTCGCCACCCGGACGCGGGCCGGGCGCGAGGTGTTGACACTCGCTGTCGGTGAGCGCGCGCAGGTGTGCCGACCGATTGGCGAGGCGGACGACTGCGTTGCCATCCTCGGCACCGATCGCCGTCTGCTCATCTTCGCGCTTGCCGATGTGCCGGTGCAGGCGCGCGGCAAGGGCGTTCTCCTGCAACGGAGCCGAAGCGGGACGCTCGCCGATGCCACGACATTTCCCGCCGACGCCGGCCTGTACTGGCGGGCGGGAGGAGATGGTCGTGCCGCAAACCCGCCGGGAAAGCGCGCACTCAAGGATTGGCGGGCGTGGCTCGGCAAGCGTGGCCAGAGCGGGCGGCCCGCGCCCAAGGCGCTGGGGGAGGCGGGGCGCCTCGCCTGAGCCGGCGCCGAGACGCTCAATCGTTGGAGGAGAAGCAGCGCGTCGTCCGGGGGTCGTCGACGTCGAGTGGCCGCCAGCCGTCGGGCGTGTAGGCTTCGAGCGGGCGGAAGCGCGACTTGTAGGACATCTTCTGGCTCCGGGCGATCCAGAAGCCGAGATAGACGTGCGGCAGTCCCAGCCGCTGCGCATCCTCGATTAGGCTCAGGATCAAGAAGGTGCCAAGGCTGCGGCCCTGGGCCTGCGGCTCGAAAAAGCTGTACACCGCCGACAGGCCGTCGCTCATGCGGTCGGTCAGGCACGCGGCCACCAGTCGGCCCGCCGGATCGCGCACTCCGAGGACGTAGGTCTCGACGGGCGTGTCCTCGATCAGCGTCTGGAAGTCGTAGAAGGTCATGCGCGCCATCTCGCCGTCGCTGTGGCGGTCGCGCTGATAGCTGCGGAAGAGCGCGTACTGTTCCTCCGTCGCCGTGGCCGGTGCGCTGGTCAGGCTCAGATCGGCATTCCGCGCGCGGACGCGGCGTTGTCCGCGGGTCTGCTGAAAGGCGAGTGCCTTGACCCGGACCGCGGCACACGCCGAGCAATCGCGGCACACCGGGACGTAGGCGAGGCTGTGGCTGCGCCGGAACCCGGCCTGGGACAGGACGTCGTGCAACGCTCCCGCCTGTCGACCGGACAACTCCGTCACCAACCGCCGCTCCGTGCGCCCGGGCAGATAGGGGCACGGCAATGGCGATGTCGCGAAGAAGTACTGGGCATGCGGTATGAGGTTGTGCTTCACGAATTTTGTCCAGCACCGGTTCCTGGATACCCCGGCACACAACCTAGCACCGATTCGCAACTCTGAAAATGGCGGAGCGCAGAAAAGTGTACGAACGGAGGCACCCGAACGGGTCCGATCCGCCGATTCGCACGCATTTGCAAGTGGTTTTCAGGTCTTGTGGGCGGTGCCGCGCAGGAGAATGACCGAAAGGCGCCGATTGCCGGCGGCTTTGGGGTCCTCGGGATAGAGCGGCGTCGTCGCCGCCTTGCCGACGACGCGGGCGATGCGGTTTTCGGGAAGGCCGTCTTGCAGGAAGCGGCGGCGCGCGGCGTTGGCGCGGTCGGCGGAAAGTTCCCAATTGGAATATTCGCTGCCGGCCTGGTAGGGCGTGGCGTCGGTGTGGCCGGCGATCTCGATATCCTGCGGCATCGGCAGGATGACGCGCGCGATCTCGTTGAGGATCTTCTCGGTGTGGGCGTACATCGCCGACGAGCCGCGCGGGAACATCGGCAGGCGGTCCTGATCGATGATCTGAATGCGCAGGCCCTCCGGGGTGTTATCGATGACCACGCTCGACGCCAGTCCCTTCAGGTCGGGGCTGGCGTCGATCGCGTGCTCGATCGCCTTTTCCACCGCCTCGAACTGGGCGTTCTCCCGTCGCGCGGCCGCCTTGGCTTCGGCGCTCTGCTTCGGCGCTGGATGCTCGGAATCGCCGGCGTGGCCATCGTCGAGCTGCTCGTCGCCGCTCTCCGACTGCTCGTCCGCGGGTGCCGCGATCTGCGCGAAGCTGTGGGTGCGGCGCGTGGGCGGTATGGCGCCGGCGGTGTCGCGGTCGGTCGAGTTGAACACCCCCTTGCGGTCAACGGTCTGGCCCTGCAGCAGCCCGCCGCCGCCGCTCGTCGATTTCTGGGTGGTGATCGGGGCGAAGTAGTCGGAAATGCCTTCGAGTTGTTCCTGGGAGACGGCATTCAGCAACCACAGCAGCAAGAAGAACGCCATCATCGCGGTGACGAAGTCGGCGTACGCCACCTTCCAGGCGCCGCCGTGATGGCCGTGTGCCGCTTTCTTGACCTTCTTGATGACGATCATCGTGGCGAACGCATCCCCGGCTCGTCAGATCTGGACTTTCTGGATCGCCTCGTCGAGTTCGGCGAAGGTGGGGCGCGCCTTGCCGTGCAGCGTCTTGCGCGCGAATTCCACCGAAATCTGTGGCGCGTAGCCTTGGGCGTGGGCAATCAGGCCGATCTTCATGCATTCGATGTACAGGGTTTCGTCCTCGAACTTGCCTTCCAGGGACTTGGCGATGGGCGCGACCACGCCGTAGGCGGTGAGAACGCCGGTGAACGTGCCGACCAGAGCACCGCCGATGAGATGGCCGAGCACCTCCGGCGGCTCGGTAATGGCGCCCATGGTGTGGATGACGCCCAGCACGGCGGCGACGATGCCGAGGGCCGGCAGGCCGTCGGCCGCGGTCTGGATGGCGCCGGAGATCGCGTGGTGCCCGGCCTTGTGGGCGTCGAGCTCGGCATCCATGATCGCTTCGAGTTCGTGTGCCTTGTTGGAGCCGAGCGTGAACAGGCGCAGGTAATCGCACAAGAATTCAACGGCGTGATGATCGGCGATGAAGTTCGGGAACTTCTGGAACAGCGGGCTCTCGTGCGGCCGGTCGACATGGCTTTCGAGCGCGAGATCCCCCTTGGTCTTGGCGAGCTTGAACACGGCGTACAGCACGCTCAGCAACTCGATGTAGCGCGCCTTGGACCCCTTGCCGCCGCTGAACAGCTTGCCGAGGGATTTCGCCGTGCCACCGAGCACCGGGCCCGGATTGGCGATGACGTAGGCGCCGATCGCCGAGCCGAAGATGATGAGGAACTCAAACGGTTGCCACAGCACCTCCATATGGCCGCCGGCGCCGAGGTAGCCGCCGACCACACTGCCCAACACCACAATCAAGCCAACTGCGAACAGCATCTGAAGTCCGTCGTCTCCCTTGACGGCCGCGGGCGTCCTTCTTATGCAGGATCGCCTTGAGCCGCCGCCATGCTCGCGCGATAAGGGGTGAGAACATATAATGCCGCAACCCTTACGAGTTGGTGAACGCATGGTAAAGGGGCGGCGGACACCGGTGTGTCCGCCACGACGCCAGGGGGAGCGTTGCCGATGACCGTAAGCGGCAAGGCGTTTCGCGACGGGTTGGCGCGGTTTGCCACCGGGGTCTGCGTGGTTACCGGCATCGGCCACGACGGCCGAGCGGTGGGAATGACGATCAGTTCGTTCGCGTCGCTGTCGCTGGAGCCGCCGCTGGTTCTGTTCTGTATCGACAAGAAGGCGAGCGCGTGCGACGCCTACGCCGGGGGGACCGTCTTCGCCGTCAACGTGCTGGCGTGCGATCAGAAGGCGGTCTCGGAACTGTTTGCGGGCCAGGAGACCGACCGCTTTGCTCAAGTGGCGAGCGAGGCGGGTGCCAATGGCTGCCGGCTGTTGGACGGCTGCCTCGCCGCGCTGGAATGTCGGCGCGAGGCGACGCTCGAAGGCGGCGATCATTTCATCGTCGTCGGCCGGGTCGGACGCATCGTTCTCGGGGAAACGCGCGATCCGCTGGTCTGGTTCGACCGTCACTATGTGCGGCTGGGGGCGGCGATCTAGCGCTGCTTCGCACCGCGCGGGCCGGGTGCGGACAAGCGGGCCGGGTGCGGAAATCGGGTCGGGTGCGGACAAGGGGGAGATCTGCGGCAGTGGCGATGACCGAAAAGAGCGTGCTGAGCCTCAGCAGTCACGGCTTCCACCGCCTCGCCTATACCGAGTGGGGCGAGCCGGGCAATGGGCGGGTGGTCGTGTGCGTGCACGGCCTGACCCGTACCGGGCGCGATTTCGACGTGGTCGCCGAGGCGATCGAGGACCGCTTCCGCGTCGCATGCCCGGATCTGCCGGGCCGCGGGCGCAGCCACTGGCTGACGGCGGCCACCGACTACGCGCCCGCGCTCTACCTTGCCGATCTCACCGCGCTGATCGCCCGGCTCGGCACGGACGAGGTCGACTTCATCGGCACGTCGCTGGGCGGCATGCTCGGCATGATGCTGGCCGCCCAGCCGAATACGCCGATCCGCCGCCTGGTGCTCAACGATGTCGGTGCCTTCGTGCCGAAGTCGGCGCTGCAGCGGATCGGCGGATACGTCGGCACCAACCCGACGTTCCGCTCGCTTGAGACGCTGGAAGCCTACCTGCGCGAGGTGCATGCGCCATTCGGGCCGCTGTCCGACGCGCAGTGGCAGCATCTCGCTCGGCACAGCGCGCGTTTCGACGCCGGCGAAGGGGTATGGCGGTTGCATTACGATCCCAAGCTCGCCGCTCCGCTCAAGGATGCCGACGCCGCCGACGTCGATCTGTGGGCCGTCTGGGAGCGGGTGACGGCGCCCGTCCTGCTGCTGCGCGGGGAGGAGTCCGATATCTTGCTGCTGGAGACCGCAGAGGAGATGCTCACCCGCGGCCCGGCAGCCGAATTGATCCAGTTCCCGGGCGTTGGGCACGCGCCGGCGCTCATGGATCCCATTCAGATCGCTGCCGTGCGCGATTTTCTCTTGCGCTGAAGCCAATCGAGCCGTTGCTAACGCTGGGCTGGATCGCCGTGCCGAACGCCTGATTGGGCTGATCATACAACGCAAAGATCATTGGCCGAAGGTTGCGTCACAGGCGCGGCGCGTTATTTTGAAAATGCGTGAACGCGATCAACCACCGGCTAGGGGGGGGCCGCTCGGTGGTGGGCGCCGACTTGGAGATGACGGTGCGATGTGGACGGTGGGAGGGCGACGCCGGGGCTTACTCCTGCTCCTGGTAGTGACGTTGGCGCTCGGTGGATGTTCGTTGACGCCCGCGATGAGCGTCCAGGTCGATGCGATCGCGGCGGCGGATGGAGCCGCTGGCAAGCGGTATCGACTGGAGCCCGGCGACGCCGCGACGCCGGCGGACGACCTCCAGTTCAAGGAGTTCGCCGGCTACGTCGACAAGGCGCTCGCCGGTCTGGGCTACCGACCGGCCGAGGCGGACGCTCCCCCCGATCTGATCGTCGCGTTGGCCTACGGCGTGGGCGAGCCGCAGGAGAAGATCTATTCGTACTCCATCCCGGAATGGGGAACGTGGCGGGCGCGGGCGCCTTACCCCTACAGCAACATTGTCACCTATCGCACCGAGGTCGACTCCTACACGACGTTTGCCCGTTCCGTGATGCTGACCGCGTACGCCCAGCGCAATGGCGGCCGCGGCGACCAGGTCTGGCGCACGATCGCCGTCAGCCGCGGTTCGAGCGAGGACCTGCGCCGGCTGTTCCCGATGCTGTTGAGCGCGATGGTGCCATACCTCGGGCGCGATACCGGCGGCCAGGTCATCGTCACCGTTCGTGAAGGTGATGCCGCCGGGCTGGAGGCGAAGGCGTCGGCCGTTCAGCGTGATCAGTAGACGCCCACCGCAAGGCGTCCGTGGACATCGGCGGTCGTTCTTGCCTCGTCGCCGGTCGCCAGCCAAAGTGCGGCCGCTCGGGATGCGCAAGGGCTTAAGTGCGGCGAACGGCAGGGAGGTTGAAATACATGCGCTACGCGTTGGACGGCGTCGATATTGAAACCGAAGGCGATGATTACTGGATCGCGCCCACCGCCGTCGTCATCGGCCGGGTGACCCTGAAGCGGCACGCGTCGATCTGGTGGCACGCCGTGGTGCGTGGCGACAACGATCCGATCACCATCGGCGAGAACACCAACATTCAGGATTCTTGCGTGTTGCACACCGACGTCGGTTATCCGCTGACCATCGGGGCCAACGTCACCGTCGGCCATCTGGCAATGTTGCACGGGTGCACCATTGGCGACGGCAGCCTGATCGGAATCAACGCCGTCATCCTCAACGGGGCGCGGATCGGCCGCAATTGCCTGATCGGTGCGAAGGCGTTGATTCCGGAAGGCCGCGAAATCCCGGACAACACGATGGTGCTCGGCGCTCCGGCGAAGGTGGTGAAGGTTCTGACGGCAGAGCAGATCGCGAAGATGCAGGAAGGGGCACCGCACTACGTCGAGAATTACCAGCGCTATCGGCGCGGCCTGCAGGCCCGGGGCTGAGTGACGGTGGGCCTTGCCTTTGGGTGCCCTTGCGGCTCGTCGGCGCCGGGAAGCCTGCCGATTTCCTCATCGGTCAGCTCCGCCAGGCGACGAATGGCGGCCGCCCAGTCGTCCGGCGCATCCCAGGAGTGACCCCACAGTACCCTGCGCATTTCGATGAGATCGTTCATCCCGTTCGCTCCGCAAGCCACGTCGCCCTCCGGCGTCTCTTCGCCGTCCCCGCTCGTTTCGTCTCCACCCTGTGCCGTTTCGTCGGGGCAGGAGAAGACTGCCGCCGGCATCGCGCTGCCAAGGGGGTAATCCTGGGGATATTGGGGAAAACAGCGTCGGCCGTGGCCGCGACGCAGGAGGCTCGTTGCCCGACTGCAGCGAAGATTCTCAAGCGTGACCAGAAGATGGCAGCCAGGAACCATTGCACAGACGCGCAAACTGGCTGCGAGCCGCCACCCGCAAGCAGGAAATTTTCGTGGCATGCCCGCCACAGGTTGCCGGCTTGACGGTTTGCAAACCGGATGCGTGTGGTGATCGCCCTTGGCGAGCAAACGGAATTGACGGGCGGTCCGCCTAGCGGATAAGTGTCGCCCTATCCGACGGAGCCGGGGGAGGGCTCCGCCCGTCCCGAATGACGACAGGATTGACGGTCGATGCAGAAAGTCCTTGTCGTGCTCGCCGGCGTTTTGACTTTGTTGGTGTTTGGCTGGCTTACGGTCGGACCGACGGCGGAGCGCATCCAGACATCCCTGCAAGCCGCAGCCGCCGAGGCGCTGAAGACGGCGGGCCTCGACGACTGGGCCAGCGTCGCGCTTGACGGTCAGCGGGCGGTGTTGCGCGGCACGGCGCCGTCTGCGGACGCGCAGGCCAAGGCGCGCGCCGTGGTCGTCAAGGCGGCCGGTCCCGGTGGCATGGTCTTGGGTGGCATCGTTAGCGTCGACGATCAGTCGACCCTGCCCGGCGCGGGCGCACCGTACGCGTGGCGTGCGGTCTCCTCGGGGGCGAAGGTGGAATTGAGTGGTTCCGTGCCGAGCGACACCATGCGCGATGCCCTGGTGGGCGAGGCGCGCCGGCTATTCGATCAGGGTGTCACCGACCACATGCAAGTGAACCCGGGGGTGCCTGCCGGCGATTGGCAGCGCGCCGTCGTTTCGGCCATTCGTCAACTGGTGCGGCTCGACCGCGGCAGCGTGACGTTGACCGACACCACCCTCATCGTCGAGGGCGAGACGGCCGATCGCGCCCGCGCCGCCTCGATTCAGGCGGCGGTCGAGCGCATGCCCGACGGCTATTCCGGGCGTGCCGTCATCACGCCGCCGATCGCCGTCAGCGGTGTGGTGCCCAAGCTTGAGCCGGCGGGCAGCGCCCAGGCATCCGCTTCCGGCGGCGAGGGCGCGCTGGCGCCGGCCGAATGCCAGCGCGAATTGGAAAAGGCGATCGCCGGCAAGACCGTGCGCTTCGAGGCCGGGAGCAACGAGATCGACCCGAGCAGCTTCTCCGTGCTGGAGAAGGTGGCGGGAATCATCAGATTGTGTCCGAAGGGGCGGGTGCGTGTCGGTGGCCATACCGACGCCCGTGGGCGGCTGGAATTCAACCAGCAGCTATCTTTGGCCCGGGCGAGCAGCGTGACCACCTACCTGGTGAAGGCCGGAGTTCCCGGTGAGCGGCTGGTTGCGGTCGGTTATGGCCCCAGTCGCCCCGTTGCAACCAACGATACCGAAGAGGGGCGCGCCCGCAACCGGCGTATCACCTTCGAGGTCGTGCAGGAATAGGGGGAAGGCCGTGCTGTACCTGATCGTACAGATCTGGATATGGATCGCGCTCGCGGCGGTGCTGGGGTTCGTCGTCGGCTGGCTGTTGCGCTGGCAGTTCGTGGCGGCACGCATGACCAAGCTCGAAGATGACCTCATGTTGATCCGTGCCGCCCGCGACCGTCTGGAACAGGACAACAAGCGGCTGGTCACGCGCATCGCGGCGTTCGAGATTGCCGAAGGCGCGGCGGCGGGAGAGGGCGATCGCGCGACCCAGACGCTGACCGGCGAGCGTCCGCCGGCAATGATGGCGCCGCGTCGGGGGCAGCCGGACGATCTGAAGCTGATCGAGGGCATCAGTGCCAAGCTGGAGGAGGTTCTCCACCAGCTCGGTGTCTTCCATTACGATCAAATCGCGGCGTGGACGCGGCAGAATATCGAGTGGGTCAACGGCTACCTGCGCTTCAAGGGGCGGATCGATCGCGAGGGCTGGGTCGACCAGGCGAAACGGCTCGCACGGGACGAGTTGTCGCCCGATGCCGACGCCGGTGCCGACGGTCCCGCTTCGCCGTCTGCCGGCTCGCGCCCGTAGGCCGCTCCCCGCGAACCCCGGGTTTCGGATCAGGCCGGCAGACCGGCCGCGGCGGGAATATGCCTGCGCGCGGGAGGGCCTCGTTGGCCGCGCTCGACTTCAGGCCGCGGCCGTCGCTACCAGCGACTCTACGTATGGCTTGAGCCGCAGATCTTCGCGTGTCAGGTGCACGATGAACCAGTCGACGAGGAAGTCGTAAAACGAAGACGCATCGAAGTCGGCGGCAGATGCGCGAAACGACGACTGATATTCCAGCAACTGCTGGCAAAAGGCTTCGTGCTGACGGCGGTGGCTTTCGAGGTGCGGGTAGCCGATGCGCAGCATCAGGGCTTCCTCGCGGCGGAAATGCAGCTTCATATGGGAGACAAGCTCGTCCAGCACACCACCGATGGCAGCGGCCTCGTCGCCCGCCAGCACCATGAAATGCAACCGATTCAACAATCCGATCAAATGCTTGTGATCGTCATCGACACCCGCAATGCCAAGGCACAAGCTCTCCCGCCAGCGGAAGAGGGCCATCGCTCCCAAGCTCCTTCAGGTCCCGCACTGCACAATACCTATCATGTTAACGCAAGGTTGACTTCAAGAAGAACCCGTTGCCGGGGCAAGTGCCATGCGAAACATGCAATGCCGTATTGCATTTCGCTCATAGGGGCGACTTCACCCCTTCCGGCCGGCGCACCGCGTGCGAGGAGGTCTCATGTCGCTGCCGATGATCGCTGCCGAAACGTTGCGCGACGCGTCCGCCGTCCGCCACGGCTTTTTTACCCGTTTGGGTGGGGTAAGTGACGGGCTGTATTCCTCTTTGAACTGCGGGCTCGGCTCCGGGGATGCGCCGGAACGGGTCCGGGAAAACCGCGATCGGGTCGGCGCCCGCATGGGCTGCGGTGATGCCGCGTGCCTGGTCACCGTCCGCCAAGTGCATTCCGCTCGTGTTGTCGTCGTCGATGACGGCTGGCCGGACGGGACGCGGCCCGAGGCCGACGGCCTGGTCTCCCGCAAGCCAAAGCTGGCGCTCGGAATCCTGACCGCGGACTGCGCGCCGGTGCTGTTCGCCGACACCGATGCCGGGGTCGTCGGTGCCGCGCATGCGGGTTGGCGCGGCGCGCGCGCGGGCATCCTCGAACAGACGGTTGCGGCGATGCGAGGCCTCGGCGCGACGCCGGCAAGGATCGTCGCCGCGGTCGGTCCTTGCATCGGTGCAGCGTCCTACGAGGTGGGGCCCGAGTTTTACGCGAGCTTCGTGGGCGACGAGCCGGGGTGTGTACACCTCTTTGCGCCTGCGGTTAGGGCCGGGCACTTCTTGTTCGATCTCGCCGGCTACGTCGGCTACCGTCTGGATCGTCTGGGACTGAAAGCGCATGCGGCCGTCGGCCGCGACACCTGCGCCGAGACCGAGCACTTCTTCAGCTACCGGCGGACGACCACATTGGGCGGCGGCGACTACGGCCGGCAGGTCTCGGCGATCGCGCTTGCCGGCTAATACGCGCCGGCGAAAAATGCCCTGTGATGCCTTATCTCCTGCTCCTGCTTGCGGTTTTTCTCGTCGCGCTGGTCGCCGCCTGCGCACTCGGTTGAGCGGGCAGGCTGCGTTCCGTCGCCGCTCCGCCGCGCGCTGCGTGGCGCGGCGAAGGCCGTTTACGCCTGGTTGCAACATTGCTACAGTCGCGCGCCGCCGGGGCATGCCCACGAACAGGGGCCCTTGGCCTGGAGCGAACGCGCCACGCACCGGTCCCATGCCGCCGGTCATGCGCCGGTGGAAGGGATTTGGGGGATGAGGATCGTCGCCTGCAACAGCAATCGGCCGCTTGCCGAAGCGATCTCGGTGTACCTCGGCATCCCGCTTGCCAAGGCGATCATCCGCCGCTTCTCCGACATGGAAGTGTTCGTCGAGATTCAGGAAAACGTCCGTGGCGAGGACGTTTTCGTCGTGCAGTCGACCTGCTTTCCGGCCAACGACAATGTCATGGAGTTGCTGGTCACCCTTGATGCGCTGCGCCGCGGATCGGCGCGCCGGATTACCGCGGTCATTCCCTACTACGGGTATGGTCGCCAGGACCGCAAGTCGGGGCCGCGCACACCGATCTCGGCCAAGCTGGTCGCCAACCTGATCACGGTGGCCGGCGCCGATCGCGTTCTGACGCTTGATCTGCACGCGGGCCAGATTCAGGGCTTCTTCGACATTCCGCTGGACAACTTGTATGCCGCTCCGGTCTTCGTGAAGGATATCGAGTGCCGGTTTGTCCGCGACGACGTGCTGATCGTTTCCCCGGACATCGGCGGCGTGTTCCGCGCCCGCGCCATCGCCAAACGCATGGAAAGCGACCTCGCCATCGTCGACAAGCGCCGTGAGCGCGCCGGTGTTTCGGAGGTGATGAACATCATCGGCGATGTGGCCGGGCGCCGGTGCATTCTCGTCGATGACATGGTCGATTCCGCCGGAACCCTGTGCAATGCCGCGGTGGCGCTCAAAGAAGCTGGTGCCGCCTCGGTTTCCGCCTATGTTACGCATGGTGTGTTCTCCGGTGGCGCGGTCGCACGCATCACCTCGTCGCCCATCGACAAGCTGATCATCACCGACAGCATTCCGGCAACCGAGGCGGTGCGCGTCTCCCACAATATCGAGCAGTTGACCATTGCACCCCTGATGGCCGAAGCGATGCGCCGGATCAGCGAGGAGACTTCGGTTTCGAGCCTGTTCGATTAGGAAGCACCAGCACCGTGGCGTCTTGTTCCTGGCGCCTGTTGATACCGGCGTCCGTGGCCCATGGCCAGACGCGCCTAGTGATGCGCCAAATGAGATGACGAGGAGGATGATTGACGATGACTGACGAAAACATGCTGCTGGCCGAACCCCGCCCGCGCACCGGCAAGGGCGGTGCCCGGGCCTGCCGGCGCGCCGATCGGATTCCTGCCGTGATCTATGGTGGCCAGGATGCGCCGACGCCCGTTTCCATCGCGACCCCCGAGCTGCTGCGCCACCTGCGCCGGCCGGGCTTTTTCTCGCACGTCTATGCCATCGATATCGGCGGCAAGCGCGAGCGGGTTCTGCCGCGCGAGGTTCAGCACGATCCGCTGACCGACCAGCCGATTCATGTCGATTTTCTGCGCATGATGGCGGAGACCAAGGTCAACGTCGACGTGGCGGTGGTGTTCATCAATGAGGCGGCAGCGACCGGTCTGCGCACCGGCGGTGTGCTCAACGTGGTCCGGCACACGGTCGAGTTGATGTGCACGCCCGATACCATCCCCGAGCGGATCGAAGTCGACTTGACCGGGCTTGAGATCGGCGATGTCATCCATGCCGATCAGTTGCGGCTGCCGGCAGGCGTGCAGCTTGCCGTCGCCGAACGCGGGGCGACGATCGTCACGGTGGTGCCGCCGCAGAGCGAGCCGGCGGCGGCCGCGGCCGAGGCGGCCGGCGCCGCCGAGCAGTCGGCGACGTGACGACGCCGGCACAGGAGACAACGCGGCCGGCGCCATGGCGCGCACGCTGATCGCGGGCCTCGGCAATCCGGGTCCGCGCTACGCCGCCAACCGCCACAACATCGGATTCATGGCCGTCGACGCCATCGTCGATCGCCACCACCTTTCCCAGCCGCGCCGGCGCTTCGAGGGCGAACTGTGCGAAGGCACGGTGGATGGCGCGGAGGTGCTGGCGCTCAAGCCGATGACGTTCATGAACCTATCCGGCCGCAGCGTGGCGGCAGTGGCGCGCTTCTACAAGATTGGGCCCGATGCGATCTTCGTCTTTCATGACGAACTCGATCTTGCCGCCGGGAAGGTGCGCGTCAAACGCGGCGGCGGCAACGCCGGACACAACGGCCTGCGCAGCATCGACGCGCATCTGGGTGCCGACTATTGGCGGGTGCGGCTGGGCATCGGCCATCCGGGCGAGAAGCACCGGGTGCTGGGCCATGTCCTCGCCGACTTTGCGGCTGCCGACGAGGTTTGGCTCGGCCCGCTCCTGGCGGCGATCGCCGGGAACGTGGGTGCGCTGGTCGGCGGTGATCCGGCGGGCTTCATGAACAAGGTCGCGCTCGCCATGCAGCCGCCTGCGGGCAAGCGCACCGGTTCACGCGCCACGGCCGGTGACGGCGGGGAGGAAGGACCGGGTGGGCTTTAGCTGCGGGATCGTCGGGCTGCCCAATGTCGGCAAGTCGACGCTGTTCAACGCGCTGACCGCGTCCGCGGCGGCCGCGGCCGCCAACTTTCCGTTCTGCACCATCGAGCCCAACGTCGGCCGGGTGCCAGTCCCCGATCCCAGGCTCGATACCATCGCCGGCATCGCCCGCTCGGCCAAGCGGACGCCGACCCAGCTATCCTTCGTCGACATCGCCGGCTTGGTGCAGGGAGCAAGCCGTGGCGAGGGCCTCGGCAACCAGTTCCTGGCGCACATCCGCGAGGTCGATGCCATCCTGCAGGTCGTGCGTTGCTTCGAGGACGATGACATCAGTCACGTCGAGGGCCGGATCGATCCGGTGCGCGACGCCGAGACCATCGCGACCGAGCTGATGCTCGCCGATCTCGACAGCCTGGAGCGGCGGCTCGCCGGTCTGCAGAAACGCGCACGCGGCGGCGATGCCGAGGCGCGGGAAGCCCAAGGGCTGGCCGAACGGGCGCTCGATGCCTTGCGCGCAGGCCAGCCGGCGCGGACGGTTGCGATCACGGCAGCCGAAGCCAAGGCCTGGCGCGGCCTGCAGCTCCTCACCGCGAAGCCGATGCTGTACGTGTGCAACGTGGAGGAGTCGGCTGCGGCTGGCGGCAACGCCCTCAGTGCGGCGCTCGCCGATTGGGCGAACGGCACGGAGATTGCCGTGATCTCGGCCGCGATCGAGGCCGAGCTGGGTGCGCTCGCCGCCGACGAGCGGCTCGCCTATCTCGAGAGCCTGGGCCTTGCCGAAAGCGGGCTCGCCAAGGTGATCCGCGCCGGTTACCGCCTGCTCGATCTGATCACGTTCTTTACCGCGGGGCCGAAGGAAAGCCGCGCCTGGACCATCGTGCGCGGCACGACGGCGCCCAAGGCCGGCGGCGTCATCCATTCCGACTTCGAGCGGGGCTTCATTCGCGCCGAGACCATCGCCTACGACGATTTCATCGCCCTCGGCGGCGAGGCGGCGGCGCGGGAGGCGGGACGGATGCGCGCCGAAGGCCGCGACTACGTGGTCGCCGATGGCGACGTCATGCTGTTCCGCTTTAACGTCTAGCCCATCCGCGGGTCCGGCCCGGAAACGGCCGGCCGGCGGCGCTTCAGCCGATCCGGCGCGGGCGATCGTGCCGGCCATCGAGAAACGCCGCGAATTCCGCGGCCGGCATCGGTCGGCCGAAAAAATAGCCCTGCACCTCCTCGCACCCCTCGGACGACAGGATTTCCGCCTGCTCGATGGTCTCGACGCCTTCGGCATTGGCGCGCATGCCGAGGCTGTGGCCAAGGGCGACGACGGCACGCACGATCGAAGTCGCCTGCGCGGTCTGGTGCAGGTCCTTAATGAACGTGCGATCGATCTTGATCTTGTCGAACTTGAACTGGCGCAGGTAGCCAAGGCTGGAGTAGCCGGTACCGAAGTCGTCCATGACGATGCCGACGCCGAGTGCCTTCAATGCCTGCAAGGTGGCAAAGGTGGTCTCGGTGCCGCCAAGCAGGATGCCCTCGGTGATTTCGAGTTCGAGCCGCTCCGGCTCGAACCCGGTTTCGCACAGGATCTCGGCGATCATGCCGATCAGACCGGGATGGCGGAATTGTGCCGGTGACAGGTTGACGGCCACCTTCAGCGGCCGCCAGGCCGCGGCCTCGGTGCAGGCGGCGCGCAGGATCCACTCGCCCAAGCGGATGATCAGCCCCGTTTCCTCGGTGAGCGGAATGAAGTCGGCCGCCGCCACCCAGCCGCGCTCGGGGTGCTGCCAGCGCGCGAGCGCCTCGACACCGACGACGCGGCCGCTCTTGAGCTCGACCTGCGGCTGGAAGAACACGCGGAACTGCCGCTCGGCCAGCGCGCGCCGCAGGTCTGCCTCCAGCGACTTGCGGGCCTGCAGCCGCTCGTTCATTTCCTCTTCGAAGAAGCAGAAGGTGCCGCGACCGTCGCCTTTTGCCCGGTAGAGCGCGAGATCGGCATTGCCGAGCAGTTGCTCCGGATCTGGGCGGTCGGCACCCTGGCCGATGACGATGCCGATCGAGCAGCCGACCACCACTTCCTGGCCGTCGAGCTCGAAGGGCTCGCTCAAGGTATCGATCACCCGCTGGGCGAGGTTGGCCGAGGTCTGCGGCTGCTGGCCCCCGTTTTGGATGATCATGAACTCGTCGCCACCGAGCCGCGCCAGCGTGTCGCTCTGCCGCAGGCAGCGCTTGAGACGTGCGGCGGCGCGCTGCAGCAGGAGATCGCCCGCCGGATGGCCCAAGGTGTCGTTGACGTCCTTGAAGTGGTCGAGATCGAGGCACAGCACGGCCACCGCTTCGTCGCGCCGCTGCGCCTCGGCCACCGCTTGGCCAAGCCGTTCCTGGAACATGGCGCGGTTGGGCAATCCCGTCAGCGGGTCGTGGCTGGCAAGAAACGAGGCCTGGGCCAGCGACCGGCGCAACGCCCGCAACGGCAGGGTGCGAAAGACGATGAAGGCGACGGCGGCAACCAGCACTGCCACTATGGTGACGATCAGGGTTCGCCCGACGAGCGGGGAGAGCGAGACCTCACCGGTGAGCGCCCCCTCGGCGCCATTCTTCGTCGTCAAAGGCGCGCGCAGCGTGAGCACCGGGGAAGCGAGTGCCGCCTCAGCCGGAAAGTTGGCCACCGGGCTGCCGTCCGGACCGTGGACGCGATAGGCGGCCGGGTGGTCGTGGTGCAGATCGATCGCCAGGATCTGGGAGATGGAGCCGGTCTCGTTCCGCCAGGTCTGCGGTTGTTTGCCGATCAGATCGGACAAGATGTACGACTTGATGCCGATGTCCGCCCGCATCTCGCCACGCTCGCGCGCGATGCCGGCGCGCCAGTAGGCAAGCGGAGTCGCGGTGGCGATGCCGAGCGCGACGACCGCCGCGAAGCCGGTCATGATGCGAACGACTGGGTTCCCGGCTCGCGCCATCGCCTTAGCGCTCTGCCCGCCGGAATTTGCCGCGCGTGGCCGAGAGGCTTGGCTGCGGCGTGTCTGCGCGGCGACATTCGAAGGCAAATTCGGACGGCAAGAGCATCCTCAACCCATCACTTCCAGCCATCATTTCCAGCCACAAGGCGGCCGTACCCAGGGCCACGGGTCGACGCGATGGCCGAGCCGGTCTCGCAATCTCGCATGCGGGCGCTTAAGGATTGCTTATCGCGGCGGCTCGCCGATCGCGGGCACCGCCGCGGCACCGGAGGCGATGGCGGTGCCGGGTCAGCCTCGGGGAAGGGGCGCAGGCAGGAAAGGGACGGCGCGATGCGGCCGATGAGCGAAGAGATAACCGCGGAGGTCTTTCAGGTCGGCGGACCACGGCTGACCGCAGTCAACGATGCGGCGATCTATCTGATTGCGGTTGGCGATCACGCCGCGTTGATCGATGCCGGCACCGGTACCGCGACGGAGCGGCTTCTCGCCAATATCGCGAGCCTGGGCATCGCACCCGAGGCAATCGAGAACCTGCTGCTCACCCACTGCCATTTCGATCACACCGGCGGTGCGGCAGCGCTGCGTGTGCGGCTCGGCTGCCCGGTGATCGCGCACGCGGCCGACGCCCCGTTCATCGAGACGGGCGACGATCGGGTGACCGCGGCGGCGTGGTACGGCGTGAGCATGCCGCCTTGTCCGGTCGACCGCCGCTTGAGCGGGGCGGAGGAGACGGTACCGATCGCCGGTCGCGCGATCACCGCGGTACATATCCCCGGCCATTCCCCCGGCTCGGTCGCCTACGTCTTCACCTCGGCGGGCAAAAAGATCGTCTTCGCCCAAGATGTGCACGGACCGCTGCATCCGGCGCTACACTCCAACCGCGCCGACTACGAGGCCTCATTGCGCCGCCTGATCGCGCTCGAAGCCGATATCCTGTGCGAGGGACATTATGGGATTTTTCACGGCCCCGAACAGGTGGCGACGTTCATCGCATCGTTCCTCGACTGACGGCGCGGGACCGCCGTCGCTCCTGCGCAACAGGCGCCGGCGGGTCGCTCATCGCCAACACCATTGTGCGATCGGGGCAGCATGGCCCGTCGCCGACCAGTATATTGCCCTAAATGGGCTAGTATAGTATTCGAATCATCCTTGAATGCGACCCGTTTGGCGAAGTCGGTCAAGATGCGATCAACAGGCGGCGTGCGGCCCCGTTCTCCCGAGATTTTGTGGACAACTCTGTTGAGAAAGGCCAGCGATCGGCACTAACCGCCATCGGGGCAACGCATTTGCTCCATTTGCCCATCTCGTGGGCGGGCCGCGCAATGATGAATTCATTCAAGCCCATTATTTGGATCTGTTTTTGGATTTACTTTGTCTCGCGGCGGTAGTGGGAGGTGTTTACAGTCGGCTGACGCGACACCCGGAGATGTGGACAACTTGCGAGCTGCTGAGCAATTGCGAAACACCCGCAACGTCTGTGTCAGGCCGTCGCGTGGACCGCGCGCACCGAGCGGTGCAAGCTGCCGCAAGGCGCATGCCGCACGAACGCTGAGGATCGCGCACCGGGCCAACCGCCTCCAACTCCCATCGACGTCCGAGCGGTGGGGCAGCAGGGGCGTTCC
This sequence comes from uncultured Defluviicoccus sp., assembly GCA_964401555.1. Taxonomy (GTDB): domain Bacteria; phylum Pseudomonadota; class Alphaproteobacteria; order Rhodospirillales; family Defluviicoccaceae; genus Defluviicoccus. Next base: position 9,892 of record CAYNYW010000026.1, on the reverse strand, counting down.
GCCGCGGCACATGGTGCATCGCAAAGAGAAAGATATTGCACCCGCGTACACAATCCTGTGGCGCGGCCCGGTGAAGAGATGTACACGGAAAAAGGGGAACTAGGCTAGGTGCGGACGCGCCAGCGGCGCTGGCCAGGCCGCGCTGTGCGCCACCGGGGGCGCAACCATGCCGCGGCCGAAAGCCAGGCAATCGCCAAGAGATGTTGCCGCCTTGCTGCGCGCGGCCACAGTCGCGACACCGGGGTCCATGCGGGGAGCGATGGCGCCGACAAGCCGTCACGAAGGGAAGCCTTGCGATCGATAGTCCAAGGACAGGAGTTCAGCAATGCGCGTTGCCATGTTTTCTTCCGAGTCCCTGCATTCCATTTCTTCGGGCGGTCTTGGCGTGCACGTCACCGAACTCGCCGCCGGCCTGCAGCGCCGCGGCCACGAGCTGCACGTCATCACGAGGCGCAAGGAGGACCAGAGCCATTACGACTTCATCGATGGCGTTCATTACCACCGGGTCTTTCACGGCCTGAGCGATAACTACGTCGAGTGCATGGATTACATGTGCAAGGCGATGGCGCATCGCTTCCACGAAGTCACGTCGATGATCGGCAAGTTCGAGCTGGTGCACGCCCACGACTGGCTCTCGGCCAACGCCATGAAATACGTGATGGACGGCTTCGGCACCCGCGGCATCCTCACCATGCACTCGACGGAATACGGCCGCGACGGCAACGTCTTCTTCGACGGCTTCGCGCGCTGGATCCGCGATGCCGAGGCCGCCGGCTGCCACAATGCCAGCCTGGTCATCGCGGTCAGCCATTTCCTCGCCGACGAGGTGTGCCGGATCTACAACGTTCCGCACGAGAAGGTCCACGTCGTCCACAACGGCGTCAACTACCACGCCTTCGACGGCATGGTGAACCCGGCCGAGATCAAGGTCCGCTACGGCATCGCGCCGATGGCGCCCACCGTGTTCTGCCCCGGCCGCATGACCCTCCAGAAGGGGATGGACATGCTGGTGGACGCGGTGCCGATGGTGCTCGCCTCATACCCCGAGACCAGGTTCATCATCTCGGGCGAGGGGCCGGAGCGCGACGCCATCATCCACCACGCCCACGAGATCGGCGCCGCCGGCGCCATCGCCTTCCTCGGCCCGCTGTCGCGCTGGGATTACATCGATCTGATGCGCGCCATCGACATCCTCGCCGTGCCCAGCCGCAACGAACCCTTCGGCATCGTCGTGTTGGAGGCCTGGGCCGCCGGCAAGCCCATCGTCGCCACGCTGGCCGGCGGGCCGCGCGAGTTCATCTGGCACGACGTCAACGGCTTCCTGGTCAACACCGACCCCGGCGGCCTCGCCCACGGCATCGGTTCGCTCCTGGCCGATCACGACCACTGCCGGGCGCTCGGCGCCAACGGCCGCCGCGCGGTGGAGGAGAAGTACAACTGGGATACCATCGCCGCCTACACCGAAGGCGTCTACAACGCGGCGCTGGCCTAACAAAGCCCGAGCGGGCCGAAAGTCCGCGATGGTGACTTTGTGGTAACGGAAAAGCAAAACCCGCGCGGACTATAGGTCCGCGGCGGGGCTTTTGCGACGATCAACAAAATCCAGCCTGCGGCTTTCGCAGTGCCAGGGGGCCTCGGGCCCCCTGGGCCCCAAGGAGTATAGGGGTAAGCAATCATTTCTAATCAAGCGTCCGGGCAACACGAAATCCAACTAATCTGGCGTCGTAGATATCCCCTAGCCTGTCCCGGGCAGCAGAGCGAAGACATTTCGGCGGACAATTCCAGGAGCCGCCGCGCAGAACATGCCATAGGCAGCGGTCCTCCTTCCAAGCGCGACCATCTTCCGTAGTTTTCTCAATTTTGTCACGATAACAGTCCTCCACCCACTCCCGGACATTGCCGTGCATATCATGCAGGCCCCAAGAATTTGGCGGATAAGACCCAACCGCAACTGTCTTTTTTAGGTTACTAGCGGAAAAGTTGGCCTCGTTGGCCGTAATGTTGTCGCCAAAGGAAAAGCGCGTGCTTGTCCCTGCGCGTGCCGCATACTCCCATTCGGCCTCCGTCGGCAGACGATAACCCTCTCCGGTCTCTTGCGACAGGTAGGTCACATACCCTTGCGCGCTTTGCCAAGAGCAAAGCACGGGTCTCGCTTTTCGACCCCAGCCCCGGTCAGAAGGTCGGTAGCCGTTGCAGCCGCCGGCGTCGGCACAAGCATCCCACTCCGCGAACGTCACCTCGTATTTGCCGATCGCGAACGGCTTGGCGATCGTCACCCGGTGCTGCGGTTTCTCATTGACATTTGCGTCGGGGTCGCTGTCCGGCGAACCCATCAGGAACGTGCCAGCCGGCACCACCACCATCTCCGGGCAGACGTCGCAATCCTTGAAGCTTTGCCCGCTTCCGGGCGCCACAGGCTTCGTTTGCGCCACCGCCGGCTTCTGTTCGGGCAGCTTCACCGGCGGCGGTGTTGCGGGAGGCGGGGCCGGAGGCACGGGAGGCAACGCCGCAATCACCGACTTAAGGGAAAAGTCGTTGGGCACTCCTGGCGACAAGTCGAGATAGGGCTTCTGTTCCCGGCCGCTTCGCTTATACACATCGTTCTGCACGGCCTGGAACATGGAGATCGCGCTCGGGTAGGGCTTGTCGATATGCTCCACGAGCGAGGCCGTAAAAGAGCTGAGGCTTCCGCCCGAAGCCGCGCTGGCGACTTGGCCCGGCGCCGCGGCGAATACCGTCAATGTGCTTGGCGGCGCGTCAACCCGGGCCAGACCGTCCGATGTCGATTTATAGCGCTTTTCGAAGGGGTTGTTGCGACAGGCATCGAGAATGACGATGTTGGGGTTGCTTTTTCCATGGTTGATGCGCGCGAGCACATCCTCCAGCGGCACCGCGTAGTGCGCCACGTCGAGATCGGTGCGAATGTCCGCGTCGATGGGGATCATGTAATTGTGATTGTTGATCTGCATTCCGTGACCGGAATAGTAGAAGAGAGCGACCGTGTCCCCTTGCTGCAGCCGATCGCCGAACGCGCGGATCGCGCCGAAAAGCTGCTCGCGGTCGAGATCGGTTTTTCTGGTTACTTCGAAGCCCAACTTCTTGAGCTTGGCCTCTATCGCCTTGGCGTCGTCCTTCGGGCTGCCGAGCGGTCCCGATGGATAGGTGCCGTTGCCGATGACCAGCGCCACCCGCGTTTCCGCTCTGACCCGGCCCGGAAGGGCTGCGACGGCGACGATCGCGAACGCGACGAGCAAAGCGCGCCGCGGCATGTCACTTGCCTTTTGCGGCGAGGAGTGCTTCGGCCAGCTTCGCGGGATCGCTGAATTGGTCTGGCTCGTACAGTTTGGCACCAGCGCCGTCGACGATAAGGATGGTGCCGCGAGGCAGGTTCGAATCGACGTCGATCTTGATCTCGGGGCCGCGCGTGTCGATTTTCAGCCCCGGCTGCACGAGCTTGCGGCGCAGCGTCAAGATGGCGTCGACCAGCGACGGCAGCAACGCCACACCGACGAAGATCATCACCAGCGGCAGCCCCTTGCTGTCGCGCTCGTTCTCGACAGTACCATCAAAGCGCAGGGCGCTTTGGACCGTCTCGTAATGGGCGCTCGGCACCCGCCAGCGAAACGAAACCCGTTCGCCGGTTTCCGGCTGTTGTGATGGCGCCTGTGCGCGAGCGCACCGCCCGTGCACCACGACCAGAGGTGCCGCGAGCGCAGCACAGACCATCCCCCGGATAAATGCCCGCCGGTCCACGATCGTCGCCATGATTGCTTCTCCCCCGTATGGAGAGGACTTTCGCATGGGTTGCGGGGCTGATCAAGGCGGCGGCGATGATGTGTGCCGCCGGGAAGGGCGGCGGCGGCGGCGTCGACGGGGCAAGAAAATGGTGGATCGTTGCCCCGCCGCCCCCGCGCGGGTGTATCGCGTGACCGCGCGTTTGCGTAAGTTGCAACCAAAGCGGCAAACCCGCTATGCGAGTGGCGGGTGGGAGTGTCGGCAGGGCATGCGCCGACGGTTCGGACAAGGAGGTCTTTGGGAATGCGAATTGCTCTTGGGACGCTATCAGCAGCGGCCGCGGCGGTGATGCTCGCAGGCGGTCTCGCGCAACCCGCAAACGCGGCGCTGCTCGATATCAGCGGCGGCACGCTCACCACCGTGCCGGTGGTCAACGACGTGATCGGCGCGGCAGGCATCGGCACGCTGGGCAGCAGCCAGTATCTCATCGGCAGCACCCTGTCGACCACCGCGAGCGACGTGACGCTCACCTTTTATGATGTCGGCAACGAGAGCGGTTGGACCGATCGCCTGCTGACCCAGACCCTGAGCGACGATAATGATTTCGCTCCCGGCAGTGGCCTGCATTTGCCGCTTCCGGGGCAATTGGTCGGCGGCGAGCTGCAGACCAGCGCCGGCCTCCTCAAGCTCGACTTCCAGTGCGTCGCCGGTGACTGCGGCGGCGGTACCCTTCCGGTCAATCTGATCAGCAACCAGGGCTCGTTCGCGACGGCGTCTGGTGCCAGCTTGGCCTTCGCCTACCTCGATCCGAGCACCTTCCAGATCGTTTCCGAGGCCACCAACGTCGTGCTGTTCGCCCTCGACGACCGCGGTGCCGGCCCGGATGACAATCACGACGATTACGTCGGGATTGTCGTGGCGACCCCGGTGCCGGCGGCGCTGCCGCTGTTCCTGACCGCGCTCGGTGGCGCGGGGGTGTGGAGCCGCCGGCGCAACAAGCGCGTCGTTGCCTGATCTCCCTCGCCGGTTCGCGCGTGCCGGAGGAAGCGGCGGCCCTGGTTCCGGGGCCGCCGCTGACGTTTTCTCTCCCCTCGTCTCTCGGCTAGCCGGACGGCTGCAAATCGTCAGGCGGCGCGGGGGGCGGCCGGGGACCGGGCGGCCGCGCGCAAGGATAAAACCTGGGGGAGCGAGCGGATCGGCGGGCTTGACAAGGATGCACGCAAGCGGCCATGCGTCATCAGCGGCAGTGACGCCGCGCCGGGGATGATCATCATGGACCTGCCCGCAGACGTGCGCGACGCGCTCACCCGTATCCTGCGTCATATCGATCGGACCGAGCGCGGCGACTGGGAAATCACCCGGGACGACTGCGCCCGCCGCGGCGTACTGCCGCCGCGCCACATCTATGACGACATGCTGACGGTCGCCAAGGCACTGCACATCGCGCTCGCCTATTCCGACAGCGAGCTGCAGACTTTCCTGAAGGACGACAACTTCCGCCTGTGATCGGCACCGGCGGCGCGGGTGCTGCCGATAGCTCACGCCGCTGGCATGGTCGGGCTTGCCTGCGCTAGAGTGTACCCGTATGGGTAATTTACGCAGTGGACATGGAGAGCGGCCTTGATCCTCGGCGACAGCAATTCGACGTGGTGGCGGCGGGCCGGCGCAGCCGTAGCATCCGCTTTGGGTGTCATGATCCTCGCGGCGTGTGCGGCACTCGACGCCGGCGGCGATGCCGACGAACGCTGCGGTCTCGCGGGCGGCGGTGGTCGCCGCGCGGTGGACTGGGCGGCAGCGCCGGCCATTGCGGTGGACATCCAATCCGGTGAATTCACGCCGGCGGTGCTGGACTTGCACAAGCGGCAGCCCTACCGCCTGATCGTCTCCAACCACGATGCCGAGGACCGGGTGTTCAATGCCTCGGCGTTCCTGCATCGTACGATGCAGGCGGGCGTGCGGCGATCGGGGCAGGTCGCCGGCGCGGCGGATTGTCCCGCCTCGATCACGCTGGCGCCCGGCGAGACGGTGGAGATACCGTTGATCCCCCTGCGACGCGGCCGCTACGAGGTCGCCGAGACCGACTGGGCGCTCGGGGTCTGGGGGACGGGGCTTGGCGTCATCTACGTGCGCTAGCGTTCTCCGACGCGCGGCGCTTGCGCCGGTGCCGTCGGCGCCTGATATTGGCTTCGGGAGACTGACGGCGGACGAGCCTCTCGCCAACCCGGTCAGGTCCGGAAGGAAGCAGCCGTAACGAGTTTCGGCCCGGGTCGCCGCTTCAGTCTCCCACCTCGATCCGGGCTGGTGGCAGCGACGAGCGGGAGCGCGGCGAATGGCAGAAGCCCACGGGGGCGGCGATGTCGGCGGCGGCGCTTGGCAGTACCGGGTGCTGGCGCGCAAGTACCGGCCGACCACCTTCGCCGAACTGATCGGCCAGGACGCCATGGTGCGCACGCTGACCAACGGGCTGCGCTCGGGCCGGCTGGCGCATGCGTATATGCTGTCGGGCGTGCGCGGGGTTGGCAAAACGACGACGGCGCGCATCATCGCGCGCGCGCTCAACTGCGTCGGCGCCGACGGCCGGGGCGGTCCGACGCCCGAACCCTGCGGGGTGTGCGCGAACTGCGCCGCCATCGCCCAGGATCACCACCTCGACGTCATCGAGATGGACGCGGCGAGCCGGACCCGTGTCGAGGAAATCCGCGAATTGCTCGACGGTGTGCCGTACCGTCCGACCTCGGCGCGGTACAAGGTCTACATCATCGACGAAGTGCACATGCTCTCGACGCACTCCTTCAACGCGCTCTTGAAAACGCTGGAGGAGCCACCGGAGCACGTCAAGTTCGTGTTCGCGACCACGGAAATCCGCAAGGTGCCGGTCACCGTGGTGTCACGCTGCCAGCGCTTCGATCTGCGCCGCATCGATGCGGACGTGATCGTCCGCCACCTCGCCAGAATTGCGGACCTGGAAGGGGTGGAGGCGAGCGAGGACGCGCTGAAGATGATCGCACGAGCCGCGGACGGCAGCGTGCGCGACGGGCTTTCCCTGCTCGATCAGGCGATCGCGCTCGGCGAGGGTCGGCTCGACGCCGCCGCCGTGCGGGACATGCTCGGTCTCGCCGATCGCACCGTCACCTTCGATATCTTCGATGCGCTGATGGCGGGCGATGCGCGCGCCGCCCTGGCGCTGCTCGCCGGCCAATACGAAGCCGGCGCCGATCCCGTCGCCTTGATTGAGGATCTGCTCGCGCTGGTACACTGGCTGACGCGGATCAAGGTTGCGCCGGAAAGCGCCCAGGCGCCGGGGCTGCCCGAGGCCGAGCGCGTGCGCGGCCCTGCTATTGCGGAGCGGTTGCCGATGGCGCACGCGACCCGCGCCTGGCAGATTCTGCTCAAGGGCTTGAGCGAGGTGCGCTTGGCGCCGAAGCCGATCCAGGCCGCCGAGATGTTGCTGATCCGCCTGTGTTACGCGGCACAATTGCCGACGCCGGGCGAGGCGCTGGCCAGTCTCGCGCCTTCCGGCGCACCACCGCGCTCGTCCGGTGGCGCCGTCCCATCTGCGGGGAGTGGGCGCAGCCAAAGCCCTATCCTGGCATCCGTGGTGCCATCGCCGCGACCGCTGACGCTTGATCGCAGCACGGATTATGCGCGCGCGCCCAAGCTTGATGGCGCAACCGATGCGGGGCCGCACGCCGGCGTGTCTCTCCAGAGCGCCTCTCAACGTTCGGCGCAGAGGACCGGACGCAGCTCGCTGCGCTCGTTTGCTGAGGTGGTCGATCTGGTTCGCGACGAAAAGGAAGCCATCCTGCACGGCCACCTGATCGCGGACGTGCGGCTGGTGCGGTTCGGCACCGGGCGGATCGAGCTCAACCTGTTGTCGTCGGCACCGGGCGACCTGCCGCAACGTTTGAGCCGATTGTTGAGCGAAAGGACCGGCGAGCGGTGGCTGGTCACCGTCGCCCGCGAGGACGGCGAGCCGTCCTTGTATGAGCAGCGCCGGCAGGCCGAGGCCAGGCGCATCGCCGAGGTCGCTGCGCATCCGCTGATCAAGGAGATTTTCGAGATCTTTCCCGGCGCGACCATCGATCGCGTGCGCACCACGATGGCACCGGACGCGCCGCCGGACGAGGGCGCTGCCGACGATCCGGGAGACGCTTCCTTCGACGATCGGGAGTAGCGCGTTGGCCACAGAGATCGAACGCAAGTTTCTGGTGCGCGCCGACGATTGGCGTGCCGGCGCGTCGGGCGTCGTCATCCGCCAGGGTTATCTCGCGTCGTCGCCGGCGCTCGCGGTGCGGGTGCGCACCTGCGGCGAGCGGGCGTACCTCACCATCAAGGCCGGCGCCAGTGCGCGGGTGCGCTCGGAGTTCGAGTACGAAATTCCAGCCGCAGAGGCGTCAATCATGCTCGATGCCCTGTGCCCGCCGCCGCTCATTGAAAAGACGCGCTATCGGGTGGCGTTTGCCGGCCACACCTGGGAGGTCGATGTGTTCGAAGGCGACAACAAGGGCCTGATCATGGCCGAGGTCGAACTCACGGCGGAGGACGAGGTCGTTGCGTTACCCTCCTGGGTTGGTGAGGAAGTCACCGACGATCCTCGCTATCTCAATGCCAACCTGGCGCGCCAGCCGTTCCGTACCTGGTGCACGCTGCAGGCGTGACCCCCGAGGTGCGCGCCGCGCTCCGGGCCTTGCCCGCCCATGACTTCGTGCCACGGAGGCGTTATAGAGAACACATGGCGGTGCGACGAGACCCGGAGCGTCGAGACAGGGGCCCCGGCGGGGCAGGAGAAGGGCGGCGATGAAGAACCTTGGCCAAATGATGAAGCAGGCGCAGAAGTTCCAGGAACAGATGGGCGCACTGCAGGAGCAGCTTGCCGGCGTCGAGCTGACCGGTGCCGCCGGCGGCGGCATGGTGCAGGCTACGCTCAACGGCAAGGGTGATCTTCGCCGGATCAAGATCGATCCCTCGCTGGTCGACCCGGCCGAGGTCGAGATGCTGGAGGACCTGATCCTTGCCGCGTGCAACGACGCCAAGGCCAAGCTCGAAGCCTTTGTCGCCGAAAAAATGGCCCAGCTTACCGGTGGGCTGAAGTTGCCGCCGGGGATGAACTTCCCCGTCTGATCGACGCTGCCGGAACCGAGGGAACCCGAGCCAGTCCCGTCCCGAGTGCCCGAGCCTGGGCCGTGACGGGTGGCAAGCGTGCCGATGTCCGAAATCGAGCGTCTCATCCAGTACCTCGCCAAGCTTCCTGGGCTGGGGCCGCGCTCGGCGCGCCGGGCGGCACTCTTCATGCTCAAGCGGCGGGAGAGCGTGCTGCAACCGCTGCTGCGCGCGCTTGCGGCCGCCGCGGACGGTGTGACGATCTGCCAAGTGTGCGGCAACCTCGACACCAGGGACCCGTGCGCGATCTGCACCGATACCGGGCGCGATCCGACGCTGATCTGCGTCGTCGAAGATATCGCCGATCTCTGGGCACTGGAACGCACCGGCTCGTTCAAGGGGCGGTACCATGTGCTCGGCGGCACCTTGTCGGCACTCGACGGGATCGGCCCCGACGCGCTCGGCATTCCACGTCTGGTGGCACGGGCCGAGGCCCCGGAGATCAAGGAGATCATCCTCGCCCTGAGCTTCACCGTGAGCGGGCAGACCACCGCGCACTACATCGTCGATCGGCTGGCCGGGGCGGAGGTGAGCATCACCGGCATTGCACACGGGGTGCCGCTCGGCGGCGAACTCGACTATCTCGACGAGGCGACGCTGACCACCGCGCTCAGCGCGCGGCGCGGCCTGAAATAACCGCCTGGACTCCGCCAAATCCACGATCACCGCCTCCCGTTCCTCTCGGAGGAAATGAGTCAACCATCAGACCCTATTGTAATCGGTTCTTCGAAGGGGCCGTGTACATACATCATGATGAACCACTTCAATGCAGATGGATCATTCGGAGCGCCAAGTTACGTATTCGCAAAGGTTAAGGGCGTGCTATTTGCGAGACTGCCGACGACAGAACGCGCGGCAGAGCAATGTATCCTCTTAGTCGCCCCAGGTGGTGGACTGCTGCCCATTGTCATCTGTTGTCAGCGGTGTCTTCACTTGTTGTTTGTTTGCCTGGAGTTTTCTTTCGAATTCCACTGCATGAGCGAGAGCCCGTGTCGCC
>CAYNYW010000025.1:0-40807 GCA_964401555.1 uncultured Defluviicoccus sp. | reverse complement strand
GTCGCTCCGGCGCGCCGCTCACCGACAAATTCCACCATCTCCGTGGACGCTAACGCGGTGCGGTCGATCATGTAGTTGGTTCTCAACGTCCAGAGGTTCGGTTTCGTATAGTTCCCAGGCTCGCATTTCCCTATTTAGTGCTCTACCCTTGTCGGGGGCGTATTAGGGGTTTCAAGGTAGGTTTTGTAGTCGCCCTCCTCATTATTGGCCTCTCCCCCGCGCGCGAAGGCTGATCTCGCAATATGCAGGCTACTGATGAAGTTCTGCCTATTTGAGCAACGCGACCAGCGTCTGGACCACTGTAGCTGCCCCGACCACAGCCGCGACAGCAAAAGACGCCCACGTGGCCAGCCGTTGTGAGCGTTGCAGTTGGAGCATCTCCGACTCGATATGCTGCCTATAAAGGTCATCGTACTCGCGAAAAAACCGCTCCGCTTCGGCCTTAGCGGTCTCAAGACGATGCACATCTTGTTCACGTGCGTCGGGGTCTCCATACCCACTGCCAGGTTGGAACAATTCGGCGGCAAGATTGGATGCGCGCGCACTAGCATCAATCCACCGGGAACGCGCGTCACTCACGGCAGCGTGTTCTGTCTTCCGAGTGATAAGTTGAGTTTGGCTCATTTTGTCACCTCGTTTGGGGACGTTGTAAATGCGTAACGAGACACAGCACCTAGTGGTACGAATCTGACGCTTGCTTCCCTCCGCCCTGCCGGCAACCCGTTGGGCCGACAGATGATCCTAAGGACTCAAGCGTGACACTTTATCCACTAGGGCCAAGTAACAACCGCTTCGGAAATCATAGACAAGGAACGATCTCTCACATTTTCCCGGCAAGCGGTTGAAAAAAGGGATTTTCTACCAGTGATCGGCGTCGCTCGCTCTGCCGAAATGATCTGATACACTCTTCGCGTGTAGGTATTCTATCATTTTCGGGCGGGTTCGATGGCCAAGCAGGCGAAGGTTTTGACGGACTCCGACGTGAAGCGGGTCTTGGCGATGATCGCCCAGGATCGGCATGCGGCTCGCAACCGGGCGGTGTTCATGCTGTCGCTCTTGGGTGGGTTTCGGGCCGTTGAACTGGCGGGGCTGACGATCGGCTCGGTTCTCGATGGCCAGGGCGCGATCGCCGACCGCATCACGCTTGGCAAGGATCAGACCAAGGGGCACGAAGCCCGCTCGGTGCCGATCTCGAAGCGGATGCGAAAGGAACTGGAAACCTACCTCGCCTCGCTTCACCGGCTCGACCCGCACCGGCCGCTGTTTGCCTCCCAGAAGCGCAACATCGGCTTCAGCGCGCACGGCATCACGCTGCTGCTTAAACGGATGTTTGATGCGGCAGGCGTGTCCGGCGCCAGCAGCCATTCCGGCCGTCGCACCTTCGCTACGCGCCTCGCCGACAAAGGCGTCGGCATTCGGGTCATACAACGGCTGATGGGACACTCGTCGATTCAGACCACGGCGGCCTACGTGGAAGCAGGCGAACACCAGCAGATCGCGGCGGTGGAACTGCTGTGATGAAGCACGCCTGGATGCTTTACCCGGCGGCGTTCCTGGCATTCTGGGGCGGCTGGGACTGGCTCGGCTTCGCCTTGGCCGCCGTTGCCGTCGTGAAGCACCACCGGTTTTGGCAACTTGCCACCCCGGTATTTCTGGTCTCGTTCATCTTCGGCCTGAACTGGAGGCGGTCGGATCAGTGAACCTTCGCTGGCATCACGTCAGCAAGTGCGACAAGTCCACCGGAAACTGTACCTTGTTGATCGCCGCTGCCTGTTCGGCCGATACGAACTTTTGGCCATAGACGGCGCTCATGCCCGGAACAGCATGGCCGCAAAGCCGATCGCGTGCCTCAAGATCGTCGGTCGCGTCTCGCAGCGCGTCCTTGAAGTTGTGGCGCAGGCTATGGAAGCTGATCTCCGGCTGCTTGATGTGCAGCGTATCGTGAAGCAGCGTATCGTTGAAAAAGCGGCCGTACCGGTACGACGGGAAAATCCGGCCGTCCTTGGACTCCTTCCTCCTGCCTTCAACGAAATCACGAAACCCAACCTGAAGCAGGACGGGGTGAATGGGAACTTTCCGAATAGATGCCCGATTTTTTCGGGATTTCCTATTGTCGTGACTTGAGTCACGGCGAACCCAGAAGGCGCTCCGCCCATGTAGGTCGACGATGTCCTCGAACTCCAGCGACTCGATCTCGCCAAGGCGTAAGCCGCTGAACAAGCCGACCAACGGAACCCAGAAGCGGTGGTCACGGCATCGGACATTTCCGGGCTTGAATACCCGTCCCAACGACTGACAACCGCTGAATACCGGGGAGTCGAATATCGCCTGCAACTCCTCGGCTGTAAATGAACGACGGCGTTCCTCTGCCTCCTCGCGCTCTTCCTGCGATACGTCAGCCGTGTAACTCTCTGCTGGGTTGCTGGAAATCAGGTTCCGCTGTTCCTTACACCACCGCAGGAAGGTGCGAATGTCGCACAACTTTTTGTTCACGGTCTTGTAGCTCGCGGTGCGGCCGTGCTTTCCGCCGCCACACCGAATGCGGTCGTGGAACTCGACGATGTCGTTGCGATCGATTTCGGCGATGGGTTTGACACCAACGACCGAAGCGAACGCCTTGAACGTCGTCGCCTTGTTCGTGCGCTGCTTGCCCTCGATACGCTTCGCCGCGAAGTATGCCTCGATAAAGTCCGCGAACGACTTGCGACTGTCGCGGTGTAAACCAGTGCCCTTCGGCGCGGGTGAAGGCTGTTGCGCTCCACCATTGACGACCTTCACCAGCGCCCGGTGCGCATCTGCGGCCTCTTCTTGGGCCGCCTTGGCCGCGTCGGTGGCCGCATCGCGTTGACCCGCCGCATCGACCAACGCGCCGTAGGTGTCGCTCAGTCGGTTCTTCAGCATGTCCAGCATCTGGTCAGCGGACCCGGTGAAGATGACCCCCTTGCCGTCCTTACCAAGCCTTGCGACGTCGTCGACGGTGAATAGCGGCTCGTAGTTCGGGCGCCTCTGATCTTCCTGCATCCGCAGCACCTGGAAATGATGGGACAGCATGAACTGCGCCGTCGCGACACGACGGCGGGCTTCATCGTAAGCGCTTGTTCGTAAAGAAATCCTGACTTCCGCCCGACCGATGCGATCGTGCAGGTCCACGGGCACCCGGCAGCGGAAATAGAAGGTGCCACCCCGTCGCAACAGGTACGCGATACGCCTGCCCATCGCCTCTCGCCCGTGATCCACATCGGTGTCCCACACGGCGGGAAAGCCCGGTTCAGGCTGGCAGCAAGTTGTTGATTTGGTTGATTCTACAACCTTATGGCGACCCCAACGGGATTCGAACCCGTGTTTCCACCTTGAAAGGGTGATGTCCTAGGCCTCTAGACGATGGGGTCCGGCCGCCCCTCTCCTAAACATCGTAGCACGCGAAATCAAGGCCGGTGGGCACCCCCTTGGCGGCTTGTCGCCATCGCATTGTGGGCGCCGTTCGCCGCCCACGCACCGACTGCAAGCGGAGCCTTTTGCGCTTTCTAAGCGGCGATTCACCGTGATAGGCTCGCCCGCGGTCGTCCAGGCGGCCACGGGGCCGGTGCGCCGATCGGCGCTTGAGGCTCCGTCATCGAAGATCGCTCTTCCGGGATGGTGGAGGCTAAAGGCCATGTTACAAGGAAAAGTCCTCGTCGCCCAAGGCGGCGGGCCGACCGCGGTGATCAATGAATCCATGGTCGGTGCGGTGATCGAGGCCCGCAAGATCCCCGCAGTCGAGCGGGTCTACGGCGCCTACCACGGCGTTCGCGGCATCATCAACGAGGAATTCCTCGACCTGACGCGCGAGACGACCCACAACCTCGAAATGGTCGGCAACACGCCGTGCTCGGCGCTGGGTTCGACCCGCGACAAGCCCGACGAGAAGTACTGCGCCGAGATCTTCAAGGTGCTGCGCGCCCACGGCATCGAAACCTTCTTCTATATTGGCGGCAACGACTCCTCGGATACGCTGCGCATCCTGAGCGAACAGGCCAAGTCCGCCGATTATCCGCTCGTCTGCGTGCACATCCCGAAGACCATCGATAACGATCTGATGGTCAACGACCACACCCCCGGTTTTCCGTCCGCGGCGCGGTTCGTGGCGCTGGCCTTCGCCGGTGCCAATCTCGACAACCGGGCGCTGCCGGGCGTTTACGTCGCCATCGTCATGGGCCGGCACGCCGGCTTTCTCACCGCCGCGTCGGCGCTGGGGCGCAAGTTCGAGGACGACGGCCCGCACCTCATCTACGTGCCTGAGCGCACCTTCAGCCTCGAACAGTTCGTCAGGGACGTTCGCGACGTCTATACCAAGTACGGGCGCTGCATCGTCGCCGCGTCGGAGGGCATCCACGACGAAAGCGGCCAGCCGATCATCACCAAGCTGGCCAAAGATGTCGAACGCGACGCGCACGGCAACGTCCAGCTCTCCGGCTCCGGCGCGCTCGCCGATCTGTTGACGGACTACATCAAGACGCACACCAACATCACCCGCGTGCGCGGCGACACCTTCGGCTACCTGCAGCGCTCGTTCCTCGGCTGCGTGTCCGACGTCGACCAGCGCGAGGCGCGCGAGGTCGGCGAGAAGGCGGTGAAGTACGCGCACTACGGCGACGAGAAGGGCAACCACTCCGGCTCGGTGAGCATCCACCGCACCGGGTCCTACTCGGTCGACTACAGGCTGAGCCCGCTCGTCGATATCGCCGGCAAGACGCGCGTCATGCCGGACGAATTCATTTCCGCGGCCGGCAACGACGTCACCGACAAGTTCTGGTTGTACCTGCGCCCGCTGCTCGGCTCCGGCATGCCCGAAGTCGCGCGGCTGCGACTTAACAAGGTACCGAAGATCCTCAAGGTGGGCTGAACGCTCGACCACGGCGAACGAGAGACTATCGCGTGGAGCGCGCGGGCAAGCTGACCCGCGCGCTTTCGCGTTCTGGGAGGAAGGATTCCAGAGGCGGCCGCCTTCAGGCGATCGCGGGTATTCCCATTACGAACGCCGCGTCATCGATGGTAACGCGCGCCCTGCCGCCACCCGGCGCCGCTGTGATGCGGCCGGCGACATGCAGCGGCTGGCCCGCGTGGTTACGCAGCGCCTGGCCGAGCGCGCCGCTGGCGGCACGAAAGGCAAAGGCCTCGATCCGCCCGCCGGCGGCATCGGTCAGCGTGCAGCCGATGTGGGCGTTCTTGATCACCGCGAGGCGGGCAACCCGCACCTCGGAGAGCGCGAAGCGCGGCTCGGGATTGCCGATGCCGAACGGCGCCGCGCCGGCCAGCGCGGCAAGCAAAGAGGCGGACGCCGCCGGCACGGCGAGCACGCCGTCGAGATCGAGCACCGGCGCCGGCCGGTCGTCGGCCACCTTGCTCCAGCGCGCGGTGAGAAACGCGCGCAGCGACGAAAGGCGATCACCGTCGGTGGTGAAGCCTCCCGCCATCGTATGGCCGCCGCCCTTGATGAGGAGCCCGGCCGCGTCCGCGGCATGGATGGCGGCGCCGATATCGAAGCCCGGCATCGACCGGCACGAGGCGGTGGCCAGATCGCCGTCACGGGCGATCACGATGCTCGGGCGGTGAAAACGCTCGACCAGCCGGCTGGCGACGATGCCGACGACGCCCGCGTGCCAGCCCGCGCCCTCGGCCCAGATCGGTGCGCCATCGTCGGCATCGGCGGTGCCGATCAGACGCGTCAGAGCATCGTCGAACACCGCCTGCTCGATCCGCTGCCGGTCGCGATTGGACTGATCGAGCCCACGGGCCAGCGCGAGGGCTTCGGTCTGGTCGTCGAGCGCCAGCAGCCGCGCACCGTCGGAGGCGCGGCCGACGCGGCCGCCGGCGTTGATGCGCGGGCCCAGCACGAAGGCCAGATCGTAGGCGGATGGCGGGCCGTTGAGACCGGCGAGATCGGCCAGCGCCCGCAAGCCGGGATTTCCCCTGCGGGCGAAGACCTGCAGGCCCTGACGGACGAACGCGCGGTTGAGGCCGATGAGTGGAACGAGATCGCAGACGGTGCCGAGCGCGACGAGGTCGAGAAGCCCCAGCAGATCTGGCTCCGGCCGGCTCGCAAACCAGCCCGCGCGGCGCAAGGCGCGATTGACGGCGACGGCGAGCAGGAACGCCACGCCACAGGCGGCGAGGTGGCTCAAGCGACCATCTTCGTCGAGACGCTTGGGATTGATGACCGCAAACGCCGGCGGCAGGCCGGGTCCCGGCTGGTGGTGATCGGCGACGATGACATCAAGGCCGGCGGCGGCCGCAGTGGCCAGCGGCGCGTGTGCGCCGATCCCGCAGTCGACGGTCACCACCAGCGACACACCCTCGCCCTTCAGCCGCTTGAACGCCTCGACGTTCGGGCCGTAGCCCTCGGCGAGCCGGTCGGGGACGTACAGCCGGGTCGGCAGACCCGCCTGGGCGAGGGCGCGGCGCAGGACCGCCGACGCCGTTGCCCCGTCGACATCGTAATCGGCCAGCACGGCGGTGGCCTCGCCGCGGCGCACCGCCGCGGCCAGCCGCTCGGCGGCGCGTTCCATGTCCTTCAGCACCGAGGGATCGGGCAGCAGAACGCGCAGGCTGGGGGCGAGGAAGGTTTCGGCGTCCTCGCAGCCGACACCGCGCGCCGCCAGCACCCGGGCCAGCGGTTCCGGCAAGGCGTGGCGCTGGGCGAGCGCGATCACCGCCCGATCGTCGGCCGCGCGCATCTGCCAGCGTTTGCCGAGGATCGAGCACTCGACACCGAGCGCCGCCACGCGCGGCCCGATCGGCTCGACCGCGGGCGCGTCGGCTGCGGACGGCACCGTCTCCCGCCCCCGCTCAGATCGGCTCGATGCGGATCATCCGCGGCGGCTCGACCACGGCGGCGAGCGCCGTGATCTGCTCGATGCAGGTCATCATCGCCCGTTCCTCCGTCTCGTGGGTGGTCATCACCACCGGCACCGGCTCGCCGGGGGCGCGGCCGCGCTGCAGCACGGCTTCCATCGAAACGTCGGCGTCGCGCAAGATCGTCGCGATGTCGGCGAACACACCCGGCCGATCCACGACCATCAGCCGCACGTAATACGCGCCGCGGTGGCTCTGCATCGGTGCCGCCGGCAATGCCCGCAGTTCCGCAGCCGGCCGGCCGAACACCGGCTGGCGCACGCCACGCGCGATGTCGGCGATGTCGGCGACGACGGCCGATGCCGTCGGCCGTTCGCCGGCGCCGCGGCCGACCTGAACGATGGTATCGGCGAAATCGGCGTTGACGACGACGGCGTTGAACACGCCATCGACATGCGCGATCGGCGCCGTCTGCGGCACCATGCACGGATGCACCCGCCGCTCGACGCCGCGTGCGGTCAGCGCCGCGATGCCGAGCAGCTTGATCCGATAACCGAGTTCCTCGGCGAAGGCGAGATCGACCGCCGAGACATGGCGGATGCCTTCGACATGCACGGCGCCGAAATCGAGCGTGCAGCCGAACGCCACGGTCGCGAGGATGGCGAGCTTGTGCGCGGTATCGATGCCGTCGACGTCGAAGGACGGATCGGCCTCGGCATAGCCCAAAGCCTGGGCTTCGGCGAGGACATCCGCGAACTCGCGCCGGCTCTCGCGCATCGCCGTCAAGATGTAGTTGCAGGTGCCGTTGAGGATGCCAAACACCCGACCGCGTTCGTTGCCGACGAGGCCCTCGCGCAGGGTCTTGAGGATGGGGATGGCGCCGGCCACCGCCGCCTCATAGGCAAGCGCGACGCCATGCGCCTCGGCGGCACCGGCGAGCGCCATGCCGTGGTGTGCGATCAGCGCCTTGTTGGCGGTGACGACATTGCGCCCGCTTGCGAGTGCGCGTTCGCACACCGCGCGCGCGATGCCTTCGGCGCCGCCGATCAGCTCGACGATGACATCGGCGTCGGTATCGGCGACCATCGCCAGCGCATCGTCGAACCAGCGGTAGCCTTCGAGCGGGATGTCGCGCGGGCGGCGGTCGCGATCGCAAACCGCCGTGATCGTCACCGGACGGCCGAGACGCTGCGCCATCGCGCCGGCGTTGGCCTGGAGCAGCTTGACCACACCGCAGCCGACGGTGCCCAGCCCGGCGATGGCGACTTTCAGCGGCGAGTGCGGCAAGGGATCGGCCCGTCTTTCTGCTAGCTGGTCCGTTCTGCTGTCTGGTCGGTCGGGGCGTCGAGCCGGTTCGGGCGCGGCTACTCGGCCGCGTCCAGCACGTTGTGATAGCGCCCCAGGAAGCGCTTGATCTTCTTGAGCGCAAAACGGATCCGGTCGTGGTTCTCGACCAGCGCGAAGCGGACAAAGCCGTCGCCGTACTCGCCGAAGCCGACGCCGGGCGAGACCGCGACCTGGGCTTCGCTCAAGAGCATCTTGGAGAATTCGAGTGAGCCCAAGTGCCGGAAAGCCGGCGGAATCGGCGCCCACGCGAACATCGTCGCCTTGGGTGACGGCACCTCCCAGCCGGCGGCGGCGAGGCCCGAGATCAACAGATCGCGCCGTTGCCGGTAGCGCTGGCGCATCTCCTCGACGCAGGCCTGCGGGCCGTTCAACGCCGCGGTCGCCGCCACCTGAATCGGCGTGAACGCACCGTAGTCGAGATAGGACTTCACCCGCGCGAGCGCCGCGATCAGCTTCGAATTGCCGCAGGCAAATCCGATGCGCCAGCCGGGCATGGAGTAGGTCTTGCTCATCGAGGTGAACTCGACCGCAATGTCGCGCGCGCCCGGGACCTGCAGCAGCGACGGCGGCGGATTGCCGTCGAAGTAGATCTCGGCATAGGCGACATCGGACATGATGTAGATGCCATGGTGGCGGCAGAACTCGACCACCCGGCCGTAGAAATCGAGATCGGCGATCTCGGCGGTCGGATTGTTCGGATAGTTCAGCACCAAGGCCGTCGGCTTCGGAACGCTGTGGCGCACCGCGCGATCGAGCGCCGCGAGGAAATCGTCGTCGGCGCGCACCGGGATTGCGCGCACCACGGCGCCCGCGATGATGAAGCCGAACTGGTGGATCGGGTAGCTCGGGTTGGGCACCAAGATGACGTCGCCCGGGCTGGAGATCGCCTGGGCAAGGTTCGCCAGCCCCTCCTTGGAACCGATCGTCACCACGGCTTCCGTCTCGGGATCGATCTCGACCCCGAAGCGGCGGCCATAGTAGCCGGCGATCGCCCGGCGCAGCCCCTTGATGCCGCGCGATTCGGAATAGCGATGGGTGCGCGGGTCGCGCACGGTCTCCGCCAACTTGTCTACGATGTGCTGGGGCGTCGCGAAGTCGGGGTTGCCCATCCCGAAGTCGATAATGTCCTCGCCCGCGGCGCGCGCACGCGCCTTCATCGCGTTGACATGTGCGAAAACGTACGGGGGCAACCGCCGGATCTTATAAAGCTCGTTGTCCATGACTTTCACCTTGCGTCACGCTGGCACGGCCCGCCCCGCCGACGCCTTGACCTTGATGAAGGAGATTTCCCCTCCCCGGCGGCCGGCGGTGGCGCTCTTAACCGCCTGCCCGCAAGAACCGCGGGTCTGACCTCGGCCGATCGCTATCAATACCCGATTGCGTCGCCGGGTACCAGTTGCCTCTGTCATGGCCGCTGCTGGCCGGCCGCAAGCGCCTGGCCTCCGGCCCGATCCGCCGTGAGCTGATCGAGAAGGCGCTTTCGCTCCTCGACCGTGCTGATCACCGGCTTCGGCGGAACGGGACCGAGATTCGGGTAGGACGCGGCAGCACCGGCGGGTGCGTCCGTTTGCGTGCAGCTCGTGAGCACCATGAGCGCGCCGAGGATCGTCGCCTGCCATGCACCCGCTCGCATGTTTCCTCCAGCAATTCCCTCCGCGTTCGCGGCAACCCCGTTGCCACCGCTGGTACGAACGCGTTGGACAACAAGCCCCAAAGTGCGGGCGGCTGTCAAATGGTTGGCGGCATGGTAGAGTATTGCACTTGCGTTCGCGAGCGTCGTCGGCTGCAGGGAGGATAGCGCAACGGTGAACGAACCCGGCGAGGGTACTTCGCGCACGACGGAAAGCGCTTCACGAACCCTCGGCTTCGTCGAGATTGCCGAGCGCAGCCAGCGGCTGCTCAGCGACTGGCTGACCAAGAACGAATACCCCGGCCCGTTCGCGACGCTCGCCGATCCGTGGGACATTTGCACGACCTTTCTTGAGCTGACCACCCGGCTTGCCGCCAGCCCGCACACCGTCGTCAAGGCACAGGTATCGCTGTGGCAGGACTATTTCGAGCTGTGGCAGAGCACGACGGCGCGGCTCTTGGGGCAGCCGTCGGAGACGAAACCGGGCGATGATGACCTGGACGGCCGCTTCACCCACGAAGCCTGGCACGACAACGACATCTTCTTCTTCATCAAGCAGTCGTACCTGCTGGCGTCACGCTGGCTGATGCGCACGGTGCGCGACATCGACGGGCTCAGCCCCGCAACCCGACAGAAGGTCGAATTCTACACCCGCCAGTTCGTCAACGCGCTTTCGCCGACCAACTTCGCGCTGACCAATCCCGAGGTCATCCGCGCCACCATCGAGAGCCGTGGCGAGAACCTGGTCAACGGCTTGAAACATCTGCTCGACGACCTGGACTGGGGTGCGGCGTTGATCGGCATCAGCGACAAGACCGTCGCCCTGCGCCCGGGCGAGACGGTCGCGGCCACGCCCGGCAAGGTCATCTATCGCAACGACATGATGGAGCTGATCCAGTACGCCCCGCGCACCGACCGCGTGCTGCGCCGGCCGCTCCTGTTCGTGCCGGCCTGGGTCAACAAGTACTACCTGTTCGATCTGCGCCCCTGCAATTCCTTCGTCCAGTGGGCGGTGGGCCAGGGCCACACGGTGTTCATGATTTCCTGGGTCAATCCGGACCAGCGGTTGGATGGCGCCTCCTTCGAAGACTATCTCCTGCGCGGGCCGATCGCGGCGCTCGATGTCATCGAGCGGGTGACGGGCGAATCCGTGGTCAATGCCGTGGGGTATTGCCTCGGCGGCACGTTGTTGGCCGCGACCGTTGCCTATCTCACCGCCAAGGGAACGTCCAACATCGGCTGCGCGACCTATCTCGCGACCATGCTCGATTTCTCGGAGCCGGGCGAGCTTGGCGCCTTCATCGATGACGCCACGTCCTCCTACCTCGACGGCGAGACGGACGCCGAAAACAGCGTGCCCACGCACGAGATGGCGGTCGTCTACACCATGCTGCGCGAACACGACCTCGTCTGGTCGTACGTGGTCAATACGTATCTCTTGGGCAAGAACGCGTTTCCGTTCGACCTCCTGCATTGGAACGCGGATACGACCCTGATGCCCTACGCGCTGCATGCGTTCTATCTGCGCAACTTCTGCAAGCGCAACCGGCTGGTCGAGCCGGGCGCCCTCACACTGGGGGGCGTGCCGATCGATCTCGGCAAGGTCACGATCCCCAGCTACTTCCTGTCGACCCGCGAGGACCACATCACGCCGTGGAAATCGAGTTACAAGGGCACCCGGGTCTTCGGCGGCGAGACCTGCTTCACGCTCGCCCCTTCGGGTCATGTCACCGGGATCATCGATCCGCCGAATGGCGATTATCACTGTTACTTCGTCAATGCGATGACGCCGGCCAATCCGGACGAATGGCTCGCCGGCGCGCACCAGGAGCGGGGATCGTGGTGGCGGCACTGGGACGCCTGGGTGAAGTCGGTTTCCGGCGGCGATTGGGTGCCGGCACGCAGGCCGGGCGAAGCCGGGCTTGCACCCTTGATGGATGCACCCGGGCGCTACGTGACGATGCGCGTTGCTTGAGGCCGCGTCGCCTGCGCCCGGGACGAGCGCGACGGCCTACTCGGCATCCGGGGTGACGCCGAGCAGCTCGCAGGCCGCGGCGTAGGGATCGAGTTCGCGCGCGGCGGTGCGCGACAACAGCGTCTCAAGGCGGGCGCGTTTCGCGCGTAAGAGCCGTTCGCGCACGATGTCTTCGGCCGCCTTCAGGACGCGCATCTCCAGGATGCGTCGCTTGCGTGCCTCGATCTCGCCGGTGCGCTCAAGATGGGTGCGATGGGCGTCGACGGCGATGAGGAGATCGTCGATACCGAGACGCTTCTGCGCACTGGTGGCCACCACCGGCACCTTCCAGGTGGTGCTCTCCCGCCCCAAAGCGCCCAGACGTAGCATGGTCTTGAGATCGGCGATGGTCTGCGGCGCATCCGGCTTGTCGGACTTGCTGACGACGTGAACATCGGCGATTTCGAGCACACCCGCCTTGATCGCCTGAATCTCGTCGCCCAGGCCGGGCGCGGAAACGACGAGGACGGTGTGCGCCGACTGCACGATGTCGACCTCGTCCTGGCCGACGCCGACCGTCTCGATCAGGACCGTATCGAAGCCGGCGGCGTCGAGGATATCGACCACCTCGTGCGCGGCGCGGGCGAGGCCACCCAAGGCGCCGCGGGTCGCTAGCGAGCGGATGAACACGCCGGGATCGCCCGCGAGTTCCAGCATGCGGATGCGGTCGCCCAGGATGGCACCGCCGGAAAAGGGACTGGACGGGTCGACGGCGACGATGCCGACGCTGCGCCCGGCCTCGCGCAGCTTCTGGGCCAGCGCGCGCACCATGGTCGACTTGCCGCTGCCGGGAACGCCGGTGATGCCGACGACGTGCGCCCGCCCGGTGTGACGGTGAACCTCGGCGAGCGCCTCGCGCCCGCCCCTGCCGGTTTGCTCGGCGATCGACATCAGCCGCGCGATCGCCTTGCGCTGACCGGCGAGCACCCCCGCGACGAGGGGATCGGTGTAGCCCGCCTCGGCCGCGGCGCCCTCAGCCACCGCCCGCACTCCCCGTCGTCGCCGCCGCTGCCAGCGCGTGATATTCTTCGGCCAAGCCGACGTAGCGCGGCACGGTGCGCGCGATGATGGCGCGCTCGGCGTCTCCCACCGGCCGCACCGGACGTGCCGGTGCCCCTGCCCACAACTCGCCGCGTCCCACCCGCTTGCCAGGGGTCAAGAGGGCGCCCGCCGCCAGCATGCCGCCGCTCTCGACCACGCAGTCGTCCATGATCGTCGCGCGCATGCCGACGAAACAGCCGTCCTCCAAGGTGCACGCATGCAACAGCACCATGTGGCCGATGGTCACCTCGGCACCGATAAACGTGCCCTGGCCGTCCTTGGAGACGTGGATGATGGTGCCGTCCTGGATATTGGTCGACGCGCCGATGCGCACGATGTTGACATCGCCGCGGATGATGCAGCCGAACCAGATGCCGCTCTGCGCGCCGATCTCGACGTCGCCGATCACCTGGGCGGAAGGCGCGATGAAGGCCGTGGGCGCGATGCGCGGATAGACGCCGCGGTAGGGCAAGATGATGCCGGCCACGTTGCTCCCTCCCCTTCAGACCTGCAGCCAGTAGCGCAACACGGCGCTCATCGCCCGCGGCTGCTCCAGCGGCGGCAGGTGCCCGCAGTCCTCGATGATCACCAGCGCCGCGCGGCGAACCTTTTCCGCCATTTCCCGCGAGGCGGCAAGGGGGGTCAACAGATCCTGGCGACCGCAGACCACCAGCGTCGGGCAATGGATGAGGCCAAGGTCGCGGCGGCTGTCCGGGCGGTTCATGATTGCGCGTTCCTGGAGAATGAAGGTGTCGCGCCCCAGGCGCTCGGCCATCGCGAAGATCGTTTCGGCCAATACCGCATCGCCCACGTGCGCGGCATGCACCAGTTGCGGCAGGAGGCGGCGGGTGACGCCGCGGAATTCGCCGGTGCGGGCGAGATCGACCAGCGCCTGGCGTTCCGCCGCCTTGGCACTCGGATCGGGACCCGCCGTGGTCGCGATCAGCGCGAGGCGACGTACCCGGTCCGGCGCCTGGCGCATGATCTCGAAGGCGACGTACCCGCCCATCGACAGGCCCGCGAGGCTGAACGTCTCCGGCGCCTGGGCGAGGACGCTCTGCGCCAGCGCGCCGATCCGGTCGGAACCGCTCAGATCGGGAACGCGTACGTCCGCGATGTCGGCAAGCGTGGTCGCCTGATGCTGCCACAGGGCGGCGTCGCACAGAAGCCCGGGCAGCAGGAGCAGCGGCTCGTTGCCCCGATGATCGGACACCTCTTCCCTCGCTCCCCCTCTCGCGCGCCGCTCCGCGGTCGCCGCCGTCCGCCGCTACTTGATCAGCGCGCTCAGCGCCTTGAAGTCGTCGGAGTCGGCGCGGCGCAGCCATTCGAAGACGACCATCTCGGTGGTCACCACCGCGATGCCGGCGGCGCGCGCGCGGGTCAGCGCCAGCTCGCGGCTTTCCCTCGCGCGCGACGACGTGGCATCGGCGACGACGAAGGTGTGCACGCCGGCGTCTGCCAGCTCTATCGCCGTCTGCAGGACGCAGACATGCGCCTCGATGCCGGCAACGATCGCATGGCTTCGCGCCAACGCCTGGAAACGCCGGGCGAATCCGGCATCGGCGAGGCAGGAGAAATCCAGTTTCTCTATGACATTCGCCGCCTCGGTCTCGGCGGCCAATTCGGCCACGGTCGCCCCCAGGCCGCGCCGGTACTGCTCGGAGACGAGCACGGGCACCCCCAGGCGCCGGGCCGCGCGCAAGAGGATGCCCGTGTTGCGGACAACACTCTCCGGTTGCGCCATGGCGGGCAGCAGGCGCTCTTGGATATCAACGACGAGAAGGCAGCTTTGCCGGCGGTCGATCAGCATGAGGGGTCGCTGTGGTGGCGTGCGCGAGCGTCGAACGCGCCGAGAAGACACACTCCCATCCGCAAATGGTGCCGTGAGACCGCAGCGCATGTTGACTTGGACCTCCTAGCACCTATCATCAGCACGTGAAATTGAAAACGTCGCGTCCCCGACAGCCCGTCGTCGTCATGCGACCGGGCGGATCTTGAATGGACTTCTCCGAACTTCAGCTCAGTCAAGAACTCCTGCGCGCCGTAGCCGATGTCGGCTACACGGCGCCGACGCCGATTCAGGAGCAGGCAATACCGGTCGTCTTGGCCGGACGCGACGTCCTCGGCTGCGCCCAGACCGGGACCGGCAAGACCGCGTCCTTCACCTTGCCGATGATCGATATCCTCGCCGCCGGCCGGGCCAAGGCGCGAATGCCGCGCTCGCTGATCCTGGAGCCGACGCGCGAGCTTGCGGCCCAGGTCGCGGAAAGCTTCGACACCTACGGCAAGTATCACAAGCTCACCAAGGCGCTGATCATCGGCGGCGAGTCGATGGCCGACCAGATCAAGATCCTCGAGCGTGGCGCCGATGTGCTGATCGCCACCCCCGGCCGCCTCATCGATGTCTTCGATCGCGGCCACCTGCTGCTCAACCACGTGCGCATCCTCGTCATCGATGAAGCCGACCGCATGCTCGACATGGGCTTCATCCCCGATGTCGAGCGGATCGTCTCCCTGGTCGCCCGCACCCGGCAAACGCTGTTCTTCTCGGCAACGATGCCGCCGCCGATCCGCAAGCTCGCCGATGCGTTCCTGATCAATCCCAAGGAGATCATCGTCGCCCCGCCGGCGACGCCGGGCGAGCGCATCGACCAGGCGCTGGTCACCGTCGCGGCGTCCGGACACACCGCGTTGAAGGAAAAGCGCGCGGCCCTGCGGCGGCTGATCGACCACGAGGACGTGCGCAGCGCCCTGATCTTCTGCAACCGCAAGCGCGACGTCGGTACCGTCTGCCGTTCGCTCGCCCGCCACGGCTACGATGCGGCGATGCTGCACGGCGACCTCGCCCAGGCGGCGCGCACCGAGGTGCTCGACCGCTTCCGCCGCCACGACGTTCGCCTGCTGGTGTGCAGCGACGTCGCCGCCCGCGGCCTCGACATCGATGACTTGAGCCACGTCTTCAATTTCGACGTGCCGAGCAACCCCGAAGATTACGTCCACCGCATCGGCCGTACCGGCCGTGCCGGACGCACCGGCCGGGCGCTGACCATCGCCCTGCCCGAGGACGGCAAGTACATCGCGTTCATCGAGAAACTGATCGGCAAGCCGATCGCCCGGCTGGAAATCGAGGGCATCGCGCCTGCCGAACTGGTCCGCGTCGCCGGTCGCGGCGGGCGCAGGCGTGCCCCTCCCGCAGCCGCCCGGCCGAAGCCCGTGGCCAAGCCGGCGGCGAAGGTGCCGCCCAAGCCGGCGGCAAAGGCACCGTTCGAACCGGCGCGCGAGACGAAACGGCGCCCGCCCGCGCCTGCGGCCGCCACCCCGCCGGCAGCGGCCCGGGCGCCCAGGGAGCGCAGGCGGACGCCCGCCCCGGATGCACCGGTGCTCGGCATGGGCGATCACGTCCCCGCCTTCCTGCTGCGCGAAATCAAGATGGAAAAGAAGGACTGAGCAGCGGCTCCGGCGCGCCATGGGCGCTGCCTCGCCGCTCTTTCCGCGCATGGTGGGCGATGAAATCGAGCACGGCGGCATGCAGGCCAAAGCGATCGAGATCTTCGTGGCCGCCGCCGGCGATCCATAGCGCGCTTTTTGGTTCCGACGCGGCGGCAAACAGGGCGCGCGCATAGCGGATCGGCACCACGGCATCGGCGTCGCCATGGACGATGAGGATCGGCGCCCCGATGGCGCCGACGTGGGCGATCGCTTCGAAGCGGTCCTTGAGCAGCCAGCGGACGGGGAGATACGGATACTGGTGGGCGGCGACATCGGTCACCGAGGAAAGCGGTGCCTCCAGGATCACCGCGGCCGGTGGTTGTCCGTCGCGAGCCATCTCCGCCGCCATCCGCACCGCCACCGTGGTACCGAGCGACTCGCCGTAGAGGACGAGGCGCGAAGTGGCGATGCCGCTCTCCCTCGCGAAGGCGAGACCGGCACGGGCGTCGTGATAGAGCCCCGCTTCGGTCGGGCGGCCGGGATTGGCCCCGTAGCCGCGATAGCCGACGAGAAGCACCCCGAGCCCGGCTTCGAGGTAGGGGCGCACCCGCCCGCCCCGGTAGCCGATGTGACCGCCATTGCCGTGGTAATAGACCATCGTCGGCCATCCCGGGGCGGCCGGAGCATGCCAGGCGCCGAGCGACAGGCCATCTTCGGTGCGTAACGTCACCTCGGCCATGTCCGGCACACCGCTCTCGACCCGCGATGGCGGCGCGCGGTCGGGAACGTACAGAAGGCGGCGCTGCATGGCATAGAGCACGGCGGTCAACGCGCCGTAGCCGCCGGCGGCCAGGCCGGCAAACGCCGCCCACTCAGCCATGCGGCCCCGCCGACGGTTCGACCTTGATGCAATCGAAGTGTGCCTCGATGGAGGTCAGCATCGGACACGCGCCAAATCCCTCGTCACGCGCCACCGCCCGCTTGCCGAAGCGCCCACACTCGGTCTCCGCCAGCTTGGCGACGTTCTCGACCGCAGAGAACATCCGGCCATAGCAGATCGTCACCTCGCTGCGGTCGACGGGCTCCTTGTTGAAGTCCGGCGCGTTGCGATCGAACTCACGCGCCTTGAAGACGTAGGGCTCCGTCGCGGCGCACCCCGTCAGCACCAGCAGGATCAGCCCCAGCGCCGCGCGCTTTCCCATCACGTCCATCCTCGCCCGCGCCGCGCCCCATTCGTTCGAGACAGCGGACACTTGTGCCGGCCGTTTCCCGGCCGCACTATGCCGCCAAGCAAGGTCCCGGGCAAAGGATGACGACATGACGCTGCCGCTGGTCGTCGGCATCACCGGTGCCACCGGCGCGATCTACGGCATCGAAATCCTGCGCGCGCTCAAGCGCCTGGGCCAGCCAGCGCATCTCGTCATCAGCGAGATGGGCGCGCGCACGCTGGCCATCGAGACCGACATCCCGCAGGCCGAGGTCCGCGCGCTGGCCGATGAGGTGCACAGCAACAAGGACCTGGCCGTGGCCGTCGCCAGCGGCTCCTTCCGCACCCGCGGCATGATCATCGCGCCGTGCTCGGTCAAGACGCTGTCGGGCATCGCCAACTGCTTTTCCCTCAACCTGATCCTGCGCGCCGCCGACGTCACGCTGAAGGAGCGCCGCCCACTGGTCCTCGTCTTCCGCGAGACCCCGCTGCATCTGGGCCATTTGCGCCTGATGACCGCGGCAGCCGAGATGGGCGCGGTGATCCTGCCGCCGATGGCGTCGTTCTATAACCACCCGCAGTCGGTTGCCGACATCGTCAACCAGACCGTCGGCCGCGCGCTCGACCAGCTCGGCATTGCGCACGACCTGATCGCGCGCTGGTCCGGACCGCCTTCCGACACCTGATTCCTGGCTATGATTCCGGGCTGATCGGCACGATCGCTGGCCTCGGCCCGCGGGCTGGTCTATGGTCGCCCGGCCCGGCGATGCGGTACGCGCACCACGCGGCGCACCCTCGGTTTCGTTGCGATCCGATCACGAAGAGGTCCGATGCAAAGCCCTCCTCTCAAGGCGTCCGTCATCCCGGTAACGCCGTTCGTGCAGAATTGTACCCTGCTCTGGTGCGTCGAGACCGGCGCGGCGGCGGCGGTCGATCCGGGCGGCGACGTCGACAAGATCAAGGAGGTCATCGCCAAGGCAGGTGTCCGGCTTGAGAAGGTGCTGTTGACGCACGGGCACCTCGACCATGCGGGCGGCGCCGCCGAACTCGCGCAAGCCTACAGTGTGCCCATCGAGGGTCCGCACGAGGGCGACCGCTTCTGGCTCGAATCCATGGGCCAGCAGGCGAGGATGTTCGGTTGCGCGCCGGTCAAGACCTGCACACCCGACCGCTGGCTGGTCGGCGGCGATCAGGTGACGCTCGGCACGCTCGTTCTCGATGTGCGCCATTGCCCCGGCCACACGCCGGGTCACGTGGTGTTCGTGCATCAGCCATCACGGCTGGCACTGGTCGGCGACGTGTTGTTCGCCGGCTCGATCGGCCGCACCGATTTCCCCGGCGGCGACTACGACACGTTGATCCGCTCGATCCGCGAGCAGCTCTGGCCGCTGGGCGATGACGTCGCCTTCATCCCCGGCCACGGCCCGATGTCGACCTTCGGCGACGAGCGTCGCACCAACCCGTTTGTCGCCGATTCCGCGCAGCTCTGAGCTTCCTGCTGACGGGCGCGAACCGCCTCAGCTACCCGTAGGCGGCGGCAGGAGAGCACCGGCATCGATCAGCAGCGCCAGGAGCGGCGTCGGATCGAAGGTCGGGTGGCCGGCGATTACCGTCCCGGCGGCTTCCCTTAAGCTTCGGCCAGCGCCCAGGGCTTCGATGAAACCGAAGGCGGCGGCATCGAGCGCGAGCCAGCCGACATCGTCGCCATCGCGGTGCACGAGCAGGCTGACACCGCCTGCGCGCAAATCCACGCTGGCGGCCGGCTCGGCGCCGTCCTGGTTGACCCGCCAGATGCGGTCGATGGGGTAGTCCGAACGGATCAGCGCGCAGGCGGGATGCAGCGGGAACCGACAATTCGCCAGCGTCGACGCCGGCAGCGTGGTGAGATCGGCGGCAGCGAGCGGGGCGGCGTCCTCGGCGAAGAACGCCGCGTTCAACGCCCATTCGAGGCGGGCGACGTCACCGAGATAGACGAGGCCGGAGGCTTGCGGCAACGCGGCGAGAAAGGCCGGAAAGCCGCCCCCATAGGCGAACAGCCGCGGCTCGCGTGGTGGTTCGCCGGCGATGAACCGCCGCGCGGCAAAGGCGAAGAAGGCGTCACCGACCAGCCGTTTGACCACGGGAAAGGTGGCGGCGAGCGCCTCGATCAGGGTGATGCGGAAGTGATTCTGGTAGATGTTGAGCCGCCCCGCCGCCCCGGGCGCGTCATCGATGATGTGCACAGCGGCCGCCGCCGGCCGCGCCGCGACAATGGCAGTGGCGAACGCCCGCTGCAGCGCCTCAAGCGACGGCATCGCACGCCACCGTGGCAAGGGCGGCCGCCCGCGTGCCGTCGGCCAGATGTGCTTGCGCCACCAGCGTGGCGAGCGGCGGCAGCGCACTATCCCATTCGATCAGCGCCGGCGCGGCCGGGAACCGCCGGACCGCCTCGGCATAGAGCGCCCAGACCGCGGGCGTGACCGGCGAGCCGTGGTCATCGATCAGGATTTCGGTGCCATCGGCATCGACGCGCGTGTGGCCGGCCAGATGAATCTCGCCCACGGCGTCCGCCGGCAGCGCTGCAAGCCAGGCGCGCGCATCGCCGCCGGTATTGGCGCAGGTAACGTAGACATTGTTGACGTCGCACAGAATCCCGCAACCGGTGCGACGGACCAGCTCGCCGAGGAAGTCCGCCTCCGGCATGGTCGCGGCGGCAAGACGAAGATAGAGGGACGGATTCTCGACCAGGACCCGGCGCTTCAGGCGCGTCTGCATGCGATCGATATTGGCAGAAACGACCGCGAGGCTTTCCTCGTCATACGGCAGCGGCAGAAGATCGTTGAGGTAGATCCCGTCCGTGACGCTCCAGCTCAGGTGCTCGGAGACGAGGGTCGCGTCGACTTCGACCACCAGCCGGGCCAGCCGTTCCAGATGCTGCAAATCGAGGCCCTGCGCACTGCCGAGCGACAGCCCCACGCCGTGCACGCTGAGCGGCCGGTCGCGGCGGATGGCCTTGAGCCGGCGCAGCGCCGGGCCGCCGGCCATGTAGTTTTCGGCATGAACCTCGAAGAAGCCGACGGACGGGCTCGCCGCGAGCACGGCGGCGATGTGCGGCGCACGCAGGCCGATGCCGGCCGGAAGGTGCGGCGCCGCAGTATCCATCGTCAGCACGTGCCCAATGAACGCATCAGCCTCACATCTTTTTCGGCTCGAGGCTGCCGCCGACCACCTTCTCACACGTCCCCGCCGGAAGATAGAGCCACGCATCGTGCTTGCCGTCGCTCCGTGCCGTGCCGGCGCACGAGCTCGACGCCGTCTGGCAATCGTTCTTGCCCGCCTTGGCAATCCCGTAACACTTTTCCATCTTGGGCATGTCGTCCGCGAGTGCCGCCGAAGTGATGGCGAGTGCGCCGGCGAGTGCGCTCGCCAAAGCCAATGAGACCGACTTCATGATTTTTCTCCCCAATGTTGACTGTACCTACAACCCGTTCCTGCTGCTCCTGGAGCCATCTGGCGTTGATGGCGTGCCTGAGCAGCAATCGCGCCCTGAATGTGTTGTAAATGCAAATTATAGTCAAATAAGGATGGCGGCGCGCGCCGTCACATCTTCGTTATTGCAACCTCCGCCTGCCTCACGTCTTCGTGAATAGACGCATATCGGTGGCTTTATTCGGCCCCACCCTGCCGCATGACTGCGGGAGACGGCGTGGAGCGGCGCGCTTTTGCTCCTTTGCTACGCCCAGCCGATTTGCCCGCCGCCAGCGGCGACCGGCGGCGCTCCGCGGTCGATGTCCCTTCCAGAACACCGCTGAGCAGCGAGGCGGTAACGGCGATGACAAGGGGCGGCGCGATCCAATGCAACCGGCCGTTGGCAAGGAGAACCCCGGTCATGATGTTGGCGATCGCACCAATGACCTGGCAGAGCCGGGCCGCATGGCTCCGCAGGCAATCGAGAAGCCGTTGATTCCGTATGGCCATGAAGAAGCCCCCCCTTCTTTTGGAACATTACAAGAACATATGGGATCATATACCTAACGCCCGAGGGGTGGTCAACGTCTTTGTGCGAAACAGCATCGAAACGATCCAGCTCGACCGAACCGGCGATCGCATTCCTGCGTCCGCGCTCACGCGGCCGCCATCGTGCACTGGTGGGTCGAGAGAGGAAGGTTGCCGCTCGCCGGCAAACGTTCTATCCAGCAGGGTAAAGTGACGGGGAGTGGCGCAGTCTGGTAGCGCATCTGCTTTGGGAGCAGAGGGTCGCTGGTTCGAATCCAGTCTCCCCGACCAAACCTGCGCGAGGTTCAAGACAGCGCGGCCACGCGCACTGGCCGGGAGCCGATTCCGTCAGCCGACGACGCCAACCTCAGGTCGCCGCCAACCGGCTCGACACTGCATGGTGGTCCCGCAGCTTCCTGGCAGCAGGCAGGGAGAGAATCCCTGCGCCGATGACAACCGCTGCAGTGACCCGACCCGTGCCAAGGGTCGGGCGGCATGCGAGTGGCCGATCGAGAACAAGGATGGCGGCGGGCTACCGCAACCAGGCGACGACGGGTGGTACCAACAGCGCCGTCGCCAGTCCGTTGGCGGCCATCGCCAGTCCGGCGAAGGCGCCTGCCGTCTCGCTGAGTTGAAAGGCGCGGGCGGTGCCGATGCCGTGCGCGGCGAGCCCGATGGCAAAGCCGACGGCCCGCGCGTCGCGCACCCCAACCAGCCGCAGCAGGCTTGAGCCGATCACGGCGCCGGTGATGCCGGTGAGAATGACCAGAACGGCGGTCAACGTCGGCAGACCGCCGATTTTCTGGGCAATGCCGATGGCGATCGGCGTCGTCGCCGATTTCGGCGCCAGCGACAGCCCGACCGCGGCCGGTGCCCCCAGCACCCGGGCAAGGCCGACGGCACTCGCGATCGCGGTCAGCGATCCCGCGACCAGGGTTACCCCAAGCGCGAGCCAGGCGCGGCGCAAATGATGGATCTGCCGATACAACGGCACGGCAAGCGCGACGGTCGCCGGACCTAAGAGAATGTGCACCGGCTTGGCCCCGGCGAAGTAGTCCTGATACGGGGTGCCACTCAGGAGCAGAAGGCCGGCGACGAGGCCGACTGCGACCAAAACCGGGTTGAGCAGCGGACTGGCCGACGCCAGCCGGTGCAGCCAAAGCCCGACGAGGTAGGCGCAGACGGTCAACACCAGGCAGGCCAGCGGGCTCGCGCGCAGAACGGCGCCGACGGCGTGCAGCACCGACATCACCGCGCCGTCCCCCCACCGCGCCAGCCCGCCAATGATTGCGCACCGAGGCCGGCGACGACGAGTGTCAAGGCGGTGCCGGCAAACAACGCGGCCGCGATCGGCGGCCAGTTGGCGGCGATCAAAGTGGTGTGCGTCATGACGCCGACGCCCGCCGGGACGAACAACAGACCGAGATGGTCCAAGAGCCCGCCCGCGGCGGCGGCGAGGCCGGCAGGCACGCGGCCACGGATCAGGAGCCCAAAGAACAGAATCATCATCCCGATCACCGGACCGGGAATGGGCAGGCGGGCGATCTCGGCGATGATCTCGCCGGCAAGCTGACAGACCAGCAGCAGCGCGAAATAGGCAAGGGACATGGCGGCGGCTTCTTTATCGTCTGGTTGCAGGTGGTTGATCGTCTGTATGCAAGTATTGTATGCAAGTATCTCAAGGGCGCTCCAGCCCCATCACCGCGCCCGCACCTTCGCGGGCCGACGAGCATGGGCTGCGAAACGCGTGCTCCGTTCATGATTCGCACGCCTGCCTACAGAGAAGCGGTGTAGCTGGCAAGCCGCCGTCCACGCCCTTTGCGACCGGCGCGCGGCGCCACCCCACCGCTGTCGTCCGGGCCCGTTGCCTTGCGCGAAGGTGCAGGGCGCGCCGGGGCGATCCGATGCCGCCGCTGCCGTCGTTAGCGGTTGCCAATCCCGGCAAATCACCCGAAAATGCGTTCCAGGGAAGCGGTCGGGCCGCCCGGATCACCGGGCGGCAGGGTAACGGCGGCGACAGCGACAGAGTGCGGCTCCGTTCAAGGCGCCGCCGACCGGCCGGCGCCAAGCGCGTTCCGAACGATCCCCGCGATCAATGCTGGTGCGCGGGCTTGGCCTTCGCGCCGCCGCTACGCACATGACGTCAAGCCGGAGGCAGGACATGGCGCGCCGCTTGTTTCACAAGAAGAAGCCATTTCCGCTGTGGGCGAGCCTAGGGCTGCTGATTGCCGGTCTGGGCTTCGGCTATTTCTTGCTTCCAGAGCGCGCACCGTCGCCCGATCGCAACGAGACCGTCGCCATCACCACGGAAGCGGAGCGAGAGAGGCAGTTTTCCTCCCTGCCACAAGCCGCCCCGCAACCATCACCACAGCCGATGGGCTTCGGTGCCGATCAGCTCGATCGTCCGGGGATGGGCCGCGGTGCGGCGCCCGGTGCCACCACAAACGCGCCGACGCCGCCGGCTGTCGGTACGACCGAACAGCACACGCTCAATAATCCGCTTGCCCCTTCTACGGGCGGAGCCGGTCCAGCGCCGACGCCGTCATCCAATGCGCAAAGCACGGCGCCGCAGGGTTCGGTTGCCGGCGAAGTGCCACAGCCGGCGACAACGGCCGGACAGGCCTCGAAGCCCGGCGCGTCACCTGCACCCGCGCCGTTGCCGGCACCAACGCTCCCGCCGCCGCCGGTCGGTGGCAATGCTGCCTCGGCGCCGACCACCGCGCCCGAGGCATCGAACCCGACAACTGGCCCGCAGCCGATCGCCGCCGAGCCGGGCCTGCTCGCCTCCGGTGGTGCCGCGTCGGCCGCGAGTGGCGCAACGTCCGGTGTCCTGCCGAAGCCCATCGCCCGTCAGAATCCACCGCCGCCGCCCGCGCCGCGCGGCCAAGCGCACTCGACGGAAGCCGACACGGCCGCCAGCGCCGCCGGGCAAGAGACGGCGCCGGCTGTCACCACACCGACGCCGCAGGCTCCGGTGTCCGTGGCCGCCTCCCCACCTGTGCCGCCACCCGTGCAGCCCACATTGTCGTCGCCTGCATCGCCGTCCCCCGCCCCGGCGGCGGAAGCGGCCGGTTTGAGCGCGCCGAGTACCGAAACCGCCGAACCGACACCGGCGAAGGTCAAGCGCGGCACGCGGCCCGCACGCGTGCAGCTCACGTCCGCGGTGCGCGATCGCGAGCCGGTGGATTCCCTGGAGAGCGTAACGAGCGGCCAGACCGTTTACGGCTTCAGCGAGATCCGCGGCCTCGCCGGCCACTCCGTCGAGCATCGCTGGGAGCGTGACGGCCGCGTCGTCAGCAGCATGCACCTCAAGATCGGCGGCGACCGCTGGCGGGTGCATTCGCGCAAGCCAAGCGTGCCGGGCGACAAGGGCGTCTGGGATTTCATCGTGCTCGACGATGAGGGCAACGTCCTCGGCCAAGCCCAGTTCGTCGTCCAATAACAGTTCGTCGACCACTAACCGGCGCGCCGACGGGGCGGTCCGCATCAGCGCACCGACGGCAACTCTCCATCAGCATCGGACCATCGGATCGACGCGTTCGTGGCCGACGCGTGCCTTTAGCGCGCCCGGCGACACACTGCTGCCCGCTTTGGGTGTATACGGCAGGGCAAAACATAGCGAAAATTGCATGCTCACGTATGAGGCCGCTACGCCAAGGCGGCGGCGGACTTGGCGCACCCCCAACGATCGTGCCGGTACCCACCTGCCATCATGCTGCACGCCTACTTTCCATTGGAGCGGTTACCGGCGCTTGGATTCGACATCCACCTTGGCCGGCGCGACGATTATCTGAGCGTGATCGGCAATGCGATTCGCTCACGCTCGAAGATGGACGTCTTTAATCATAACTTGCATTCCCTGTATTTGTTGTTCAGACACCGCGACCTCCGCGCGATGTTCGAGCAATCGATTGTGATGATCGATGGAACGTCTGTGGTATGGCTGCTGCGATTGCTTGGTTACAAGGTGGACTTTGACAAGCGCATGGCCTGGATAGACTTCATCTGGCCGCTGTTGTCATGCGCCGAACGCCACGGATGGCGCGTCTATTATCTTGGCAACTCTCCGGATGTGCTTGCCAGCGGGCTCGACGTCATCCGCAACCGGCTGCCACGGCTGATCATCGCGGGCCGCCACGGTTACTTTGACGACACCCCTGGCAGCGCCGACAACCAGGCCGTGGTCGCCGGGATCAACGCGTTCGGCGCCGACCTCTGCATCGTCGGCATGGGCGTGCCCCGCGAACACTATTGGATCAAGCGTCACCACCCGTTGATCACCGCCCCGGTCATGCTGAACGCCGGCGCCTGCCTCGAATTCGTTTCCGGCCACATGCGCACGCCACCGCGCTGGCTCGGTCCGCTGGGCTTCGAGTGGGCCTTCCGGCTGGTGTCGGCGCCGCACCGGTTCGCATTCCGCTACCTGGTCGAGCCGTGGTACGTGCTGGCGATGCTGGCGCTCGCCGCCCGGCGACAACGCGGTGCGCGCGCCGTCCCGCATCCGCCCGTTGCGGCTGCCGGTGATCCCGACGCCACCACACCACCCCGTATGGGGTAGTTGTGCGCCGCGCCACCTGCTATCAAAGCACCAACCGTGGCGATGGCGGAAGGACTGTGCCCGGCTGGGGAGTGCTTCGATCCGTCGTGGGCTGGGCGGAGGCGCGGGCGCGTGCGCCGGGGATGCGGCGCCAGGTGCACAAATACGCGCAGGCACTGTCCGGTCAGCTTGCGCTCAGCGCGTTCAGCTTCGGCCTCAACGTTCTTCTGCTGCGCACCCTGTCGCTCAAGGACTACGGCGTATTTGCCTTCGCGCAGTTCAGTGCCCAATTCGCCGGCCAGATCAACGGCGCCCTGGTGGCGACGCCGTTACTCGTCTTCTTGCCGGCGTTGGCGGGGCAGACTGCCCGCAGGCGCTTCGAGAGCCTGATGATGACGGTGAATGCCGCGATGGTCGCGGCCTGTGCCGTGGTCGCCGGCGCCTATGGTCTCTTGGCCGATCTGCACGCCGCGGCGGGCCTTTTGTTCGCGGTGTTCGTCTGCGCGGCGACGATGCGCAATTTCTCGCGCTGTCTGGCGTTCGCCAAGCAACGACCGGATGTTGCGCTCAAGGGCGATCTTTGCCTGGTTACCGCGAGCGTGGCTTTCCTGACGCTGGCCCTGCTCGATGACGGCCCACCCCCCCTCGCCTCGGTGTTCGCCGCCCTTGCCGCTGCCAACCTGATCACCGCGACGTGGGAACTGCTGCTGCTCGACACACCGTTGCGGCTGCGCGTGTCGCGCTCGACGCTGCGCCGCTACCGCCGCATCTGGGCCGACGCCCGCTGGGCGCTCCTGGGCTCGTCGACGACCATCGTCCAGGCCCAGGCCCACAGCCTGTTGGTCACGCTCGCCGCCGGCCCCGAGGCATTCGCCCCGTTGGCCGCCGCCCAGGTGCTGTTCGGCCCGGTGGGCGTTGCCATCAACGCCGTGCAGAACGTCATGCGTCCCGAGCTGGCCGCGACCATCGCCCGCGGCGATCGCAAAGCGGTGGTGGTCGCTTCCATCGTCTCGACCGCCCTGCTCGCCGGCGCGGTCATCGCCTTCGGCGCCATCCTCGCCGGGGCCTGGCCATGGGTCGCGGACGCGTTATACACGCAAAAATACCACGCCCAGCCCATGGCGGGGATCGCGCTCGGCTGCGGGGTGGTCGCGTTGTGCCGTGCGGTATACACGCAGCCCAGCAGCGTCTTGCAGGCGCTGCGCTGCTTCCGCACGCTGGCGCTGGGCACCATGGGCGGCGCGGTCTTGAGCGTACTCGGGGTCATCGTCTGCCTCGTCTGGCTCAGTCCCGCATGGTCGCTCGCCGGCATCTGTTGCGGCGAAGCGTTCTTCGCCGTCTACGCCTGCCGCCGCGCGATGCGCGGAGTGCGCGGCCCATGGTAGCCGTCGTCCTCGGGGTCTGCACCTTCCGGCGACCGACGGGTCTGACCCGCCTGCTCGAAGCCGTGGCCGGTGTGGTCTTCGACGGCGCCTTGCGGGTCGTCGTCGTCGACAACGATCCGGCACACGCGGGGATCGCGGTCTGTCGGCGGCTGCGGCCGCACTATCGCTGGCCCTTGGCCTGTGTCGCCGAGCCCACCCCGGGGATTTCGCACGCCCGCAACCGTGTGGTCGCAGAAGCCCTGAAACTGGCGCCCGCGTTCATCGCCATGCTCGACGACGACGAGTGGCCGGGACCGGGCTGGCTCGCCGAACTGATGGCAGTGCAACGGCGCACCGACGCCGATGTCGTCGGCGGCCCCATCGTGCCGTCTCTGGAGCAGATTCGCGAGCCATGGTTGTCCCTTGCCGATCTCTACGGCGTCGAGCAGGCGGTCGCCGACGGCGCACCGTGTACGCTCTATGCTTCCGGCAATTTCCTTGCCCGCAGCGCCTGCTTCCGGGCCCTGATGCCGGCGCCGTTCGACCCCCGATTTGCCCAGAGCGGGGGGGAAGACCTCGCCTTCTTCCAACGCCTCGCCCGTGCCGGCCATCGCATGGCCTGGGCACGCAACGCCGTCGCCTTCGAGACGATCCCCCGCAGCCGGCTGAGCCTGAAATGGTTGTGCCGGCGCCAACTGCGGATCGGTGCGGTCAACGTCGCGGTGCAGCGCACGTTCGAGCCCGGCCTGCGCCACGAGGCGAAGCGGCTCGCGCGTACCGCGGCGCTGCTGGCCGTCGGCCTGACCCGCCTGCTGGTCGCCCTGCCGTCCCGACCGCGGCGCATACGCGCCCTTGCCCTGTGCGCGCGGGCGCTCGGCAAGGTGTTGGGCCACGCGGGCCGCTCGGTGGCCGAATACCAGCGGCCGCCGGAGCGGAACGAAGGCATCGAGCTGTACGGCAGCGGACTTTCGGAAGAGCGCCTCTGATCAGATGGATACCCCCCTCGTCAGCATCGTCATTCCCGCCTACAATCGCGCGGCCCTGATCGCCGGCGCATTGCGGTCGTGCCTGAAGCAGACGCATCAGGATTTTGAGATTCTCGTCATCGATTCCGAGCGCTCGACCGACGACATGGCGCAAACGATCGCACGCTTTTCCGATCCGCGCATCGTCTTGCATCGCGATCCGGTGGGGACGGCAGCAGCCAACCGCAACCGGGGCGTCCGTCTCGCCCGGGGACGGTTCATCGCCTTCCTCGACTCAGATGACATCTTCTTGCCGGACAGACTCGCGGCCGGCCTGGAGCGCCAGCGCCGTGACGGCGCCAATGTCGTCTACAGCCGCATCTACGTCGATCGCGGTGTCAACCGGCTATGGGCCAAGCCCAAGCGCGCCATCGCCCCGGGCGAGGACATCTTCGACTACCTGTTCGTCTCCCGCGGCCTGGTCCATCTCAGCACCGTGCTGATCGAGACCGACTTCGCCCGACGCTGTCCGTTCCATGCGGACGTCGTCTACGGCGACGATTACCAGTTCGCCGTCGACCTCTGGCGGAGCGGCGCCCGCTTCTCGATGATCGAACGGCCGCTGGCCGTCTACCGCGACCACGGCCACGCCGATCAACTCTCGCAAAGCCCCATGCGCGGGGACGCCCAATCGCCGCTCAACCGCGGCTTCGTCGCCTGGGTGGCCGGGCAGCGCGCGCTGATGTCCGAACGCGCCTGGCTTGCCTATCGTGCCGGCTTCCTCGCCCGTTTCGTCGCCCGCACCCGACCGATCGCGGCGTTGCACATGATCTGGCAGGCCCATCGCGCTGGCGGCCTGCGGGAGTTCGGCACGGTGCGTCTCGCCATCCAGGTCCTGATGCCGGCCGTCTACCGCAGGCTTGCCGATCTCACGGCGCGGCTGTCCGGCCACGCCCCGCCCGACGATGTCGAACCCGACGACGTCGAGACGGCCCGTCGCATGGCGCAGGCGTAGGGATCGATCAAAGATGAGCATGCCGCGCCCGCCACGGTGGCTCTTCCTTAATGTTTGCGGTTTACTAAAGTGTGGGGACCGCCGACGATCGGTCGCACCCGTCCGCCGCGCGTGGCGCGTGCGGGCCGCTGTGCCTTGCCGGCTGGTCCGGGGTTTCATGCCCGGGGCACGATGAACAGAATTGCGCGAGCGCCAGAGGAATTTGCGGCCCATGCCTTCGCCTGGCGCGGGCTCATGGTCGGGCGCGAGGATCTTGCCAGCACTTGGCGGCGGCTGCATCGCCGGCGCTGGCTGATCGTGATGCTGGTCACGGTGAGTACGCTCGCCGCCGCCGTGGTTTTGCTGCGCCTGCCGCACCAGTACACGGCGATGGCCAAGCTCCTGGTCGACCCGCGCGGCGCCCGCATGATGGAGACCGCTTCGCCGCTGTTGCCGGGGATGCTCGTCGATCGCGAGGCGGTGGAGAGCGAGATTCAGATCATCTTGTCCCGCCAGCTCGCCGGCCGCGTGGTGGACAAGCTGGGGCTGATCGACGATCCGGATTTCAACGCCGATCTTGACGACGACCAGAACCCGCTGCCGGGAGCCGCCACGCTCGCCGCCGTGCGTGGCTGGATTGCCGCCCGTCTCACCTCGCGCACCGTGGTCGATCTCAGCCTGAATGCCGAGGCCGCCACCCGCGCCAAGGTCATCGACCGCTTCTTCGACCGGCTCGACGTTTCCCGCGAAGGTCAATCACGGGTGATCAGCGTCGCCGTCAAGACCCGCGATCCGATCCGGTCCGCCGAGATCGCCAACGCGACCTGTGAGCTGTATCTGGTCGATCATCTCGAAACCAAGCTCGAACAGCGCCGCCGGGTGACGCGCTGGCTCGACGACCGCCTGGCTGAGCTCAGGTACACAGCGCAAGCTTCGGAAAAGGCGGCCGAGGAATACCGCCGGCAAACCGGTCTGTTCGAGACGAAGGACGTCGGCGGCGGGCACGATCGGATCGATACCCAGCAACTCTCCCAGCTCAGCGACCAGATCATCGCCGCCCGCGCCGACCGCGCCGCGCTGGAAGCGAAACTGCGCGAAGCCGAAGCCCAGCGGAACGTCGGTCGCAACGGGGAGACCGTCCCCGAAGTGATCGCGAGCCCGGTGATCGCCAACCTGCGCTCCCAGGAGGCGCGCGTCCTGCAAAGGATCGCCGATCTGGAGCGCGAATACGGGGCCCAGCACCCGCGCATGGTCGGCGCCAGGGCCGAACTCGCCGATATTCGCGCCAACATCAGTCGCGAAATCCGCCGGATTCTGGAATCGCTGCGCGATGAGGTGCGCCGCGCCCGCGCCCGAGAAAGCGCGCTCGACGACAGCTTCCGCGAACTGGAGAAAAAGACCGCCGAGCAGAACACCGCCCAGATCCGCCTCAACGAACTGATGCGCGAGGCGGACGCCAACCAGAGCATCCTCGAGGACTTCCTGCAGCAGGCCAAGCAGATCTCCGCCCGTCAGGAACTGGCCGAGCCCGATGCCCGGGTGATCGCCTACGCCGAGCCACCGTTCCTGCCGTCGGGGCCTAAGAAATCCGTGCTGCTCGCGGCCGTGTTCCTGGGCGCGCTGTTCCTCGCCTGCGCCATCGCCCTGGTGCTTGAGCATCTGTCGTTCGGCTTCCGCAGCTCCGACCAGGTCGAGGATGCGACGGGGCTCAAGGTCCTGGCCGTGGTGCCGGCGCTGGTCCGCCGTGGCTGGTTGCGGCAGACGCCGGGGGTGATCTCGCGCTACGCGCTGAAGCGCCCGTCGTCCAGCTTCGCCGAGGCGCTCAACTCGCTGCGCATCGCGCTGCTGACCCTCGACGACGCGCAGCCGCCGAAATCGATCCTGTTCACCTCGTCGTACCCCGGCGAGGGCAAGACCACGCTCGCCATCTCGTTTGCCCGGC
Source organism: uncultured Defluviicoccus sp. (assembly GCA_964401555.1). Lineage (GTDB taxonomy): Bacteria > Pseudomonadota > Alphaproteobacteria > Rhodospirillales > Defluviicoccaceae > Defluviicoccus. The sequence continues at coordinate 9,531 of CAYNYW010000025.1, read as the reverse complement.
TCTTAGCCCGCCAGGGTCGCAAGGTGATCCTGATCGATGCCGACGTCCGCCGCGCCCACGTCGGCGATGCGGTGGGCCTGCGGCCACGCGCGGGCCTCGTCGAGTTTCTGGCGAAGGAAGTGGCACTCGCCGAGGTCATCGAGCACGATCCGCTCTCGCCGTTGTCGATCATCACCGCCGGCCGCGCCAAGACCAAGGTGCAGACCATCATCGACCAAACGGCGCTTTCGCGACTGGTCGCCCGGCTCGGCCAGGACTACGAATTCGTGATCATCGACGGCGCGCCGATCCTGGTGGTGACCGACGTGCGCATCCTCGCCCGCGTCGTCGATGCCACCTTGTTCACGGTGCGCTGGAGCGAGACGGCGCAGGGCGACGTGCGTTCCGGCGTCAAGCAACTGACCGATGCCGGCGCGCGACTTGCCGGCGTGATCCTGAACGCCGTCGATATCCGCAGTTACGCCGGCTACGAGTACCGCAACGCCCGCGCCTACGTCCGCGCCTACAGCCGCTACTATCGAACTTGAAGGCCTGATCGCCTCTTAATCCGGGGCCACCGCCCCGTTCCAGATCATCTTCGTCTGTGGGCCGGTGAAGCCCTCGATCATCGTCCTTGACGATGACGCGCCAAGGTATGGCCAGCACGCTTACGAGAACACGGAGAGTCGAGCTTCCTTGGCCCGGTAACGGGGTCGGGCTATAAGTCGCCCGCCTCGCGTTGCGCGCTCTGTTGTCGTGTGAACCGATCCCGCCCATGGGTACCGATGACATCGCTCTTGGCATCATGTGTAAGGCGCCAGTCGACGGTGCCTGCAAGACACGGCTGTGCCCGCCGCTGACGACGGCGGAGGCGGCGGCAGTCTCGCGCTGCTTCATTTCCGATGTGGCGGATGTGATCCGCGGGGTGAGCCCCGACGGCGGCGTCGCCGTCTATACGCCCAAGGGCGCCGAACCGGCATTCGCAGGTGTGTTGCCGCCGGGGTTCGGCATGCTGGCGCAACGCGGCGCGGACCTCGGCGAGCGGTTGCTGCACGCCACCGAAGACCTGCTGGCCGCCGGTTATCTCGGCGTCTGCCTGATCAATTCGGACAGCCCGACACTGCCGACGGCGCTGCTGCGGCAGGCCATGGCCGCGCTGCGGCAACCGGGCGAGCGCATCGTGCTGGGCCCCGCGATCGACGGCGGCTACTACCTGATCGGGCTGAAAACCGCGCATGCCACGCTGTTCCGGGACATCGCCTGGAGCAGCAGCCAGGTTCTCGCCCAAACGTTGGCGCGCGCCGCCGGGCTCGCCGTCCCGCTGTCGCTGCTGCCCTGCTGGTACGATGTCGATGATCTCGGCTCGTTGCAGTTGCTGCTGCACGAACTGTTCAGCGGCCGCAGTCCGCTGGCCGCAGACGGCCTGGCCGGCGCGCCGGCACCGAACAGCCGCGCCTGCCTGGAGGCGTTGCTGCGCACCTCGGATGCCTCCCGCTTCGGTTTCGCGGACGCGGCCCCGGCGGGATGAGTCCGGGGGCCGCGACGTCCCTTCGCGTTGCCGTAGAACGCCGTCCTCGGCTGTATCTGGCCCTTACCGGTGTCGCGATGGTCGCCCTTAACGGGCTGGCCATCGGGCTACACGGCAGATGGGATGCCGATTACGCCTTCGTCGGCATCGTTTTCGTCCAGGGCGGCATCTACCTGATGGCGGCGCGGGTTCTCTTCGGCGCCCCACGCGGTGCGGCGAGCGTGGCCGTCGTTGTCGCCGTCGCCGCTGCCCTGCGGCTGTCCGTGCTGGGCGAGGCGCCGATGCACTCGACCGACACCTACCGCTACGTCTGGGACGGGCGCGTGCAGGCGGCGGGGATCAATCCCTATCGTTACGTCCCTGCCGCTGCGGCGCTCGCCGGTCTGCGCGATGCGGAGATCTATCCGCGCATCAATCGCGCCAATTACGCCGTGACCATCTATCCCCCGGCGGCGCAGGCAGCATTCTGGCTGTTCACCCGCATCGCCGAGACGGTGTGGGCGGTGAAGCTCGGCTGGCTGCTGCTGGAAGCGGCGGCGATGGCCGTCATCGCCCGCCTGCTGGTGCGCGCCGGCCGGGCTCCGGCCGAACTGCTGCTCTATGCGTGGCATCCCCTGCCGGTGTGGGAGATTGCCTGCGAAGGCCATGTCGACGCCGGCATGGTGGCGTTGCTGATCTTCGCGCTCTGGGCCTGGGCGGGCGGACGGCGTCTGCTGACGGGGGTCTTGCTCGCGTCGTCCGTACTGTTCAAACCGTTGACGTTGGCGGCGCTGCCGGCGTTCTGGCGACGATGGAACTGGCGCACGCCCTTGGCCTTCCTTGCTGCCTGTGCGCTTGTGTACCTGCCGTATATCGGCATCGGAACGGGTGCGCTCGGCTTTCTGCCGAGCTATGCCAGCGAAGAGGGCATCAGCACCGGCCAGGGGTTTCTGATCTTGCGGCTTGCCGCGATGCTGCTCGGACCGCTGCCCGCGGCGGCCCCATGGGTCTACCTCGGCGCCGGCGCTGTGCTGCTCGCGGGCCTCGCCATCGCCTGCATTTCCGATCCTCGTCGCGATGCGATCACCGCGGCAAGGCAGGCTCAAATCCTCATCTTCGCCTTCCTCATCGTGCTGTCGCCGAACTATCCCTGGTATTTCGTTGCGCTCGTGCCGCTCGGCTGTCTCGCGCCGTGGCTGCCGGCACGCGTGCTCACCCTTTTGAGCGGTATCCTGTATGCCGCGCCACCGATCGACGCCGACCGGCGCGCCGTTCTCGTTCAGACCATCCTCTACGGAACCGTGATCGCAGTTCTTATCTTCGATTGGTACGCTCGCCGGCGCGTCCACGAAGGCGCGCGCGCGAAAGCGAGGATCGTGCCATGACCACCGAGCCAGCCGTTCCGCTCCGCCGCATCGATCCGCAGCGCTACTTCGAGTGGGCGCAATCGGACCGCGCCGAGGAGGTGGGGGACGATCCCGTCTGCCTCTATCTGGAGACGACGAACCGCTGCAACCTTCTGTGCACCACCTGCCCGCGGACGTTCGAGGACCTTGAGCCGGCGGCGGACATGAGTTGGGAGCTGTTCACCTCCATCGTCGATCAACTGCCGCGGATCGAGCGCGTCGTCCTGCACGGCGTGGGGGAGCCCATGCTGGTGAGGGACCTTCCGCGGATGATCCGCTACCTGAAGGCGCGCGGCACCTACGTCTTGTTCAATACCAACGGCACGCTGCTCACCGCCCGGAAGGGCCGGGAGTTGATCGAAAGTGGCCTCGATGAGCTCCGGGTCTCGCTCGACGCGGCGGATGCCGGCAGCTTCGCCGCGGTCCGCGGCCGCGACTACTTCGGCCGCATTGTTCGCCACGTACGCGCCTTCACCGCCTTGCAAGCGGCGCTCGGCACCGCGCGGCCGAAGGTTTCGCTGTGGTTGACCGGCCTCAAGGAAACCATCGGGCAACTAAGCCGGTTCGTGCACTTGGCGAACGAGGTCGGGGTCGGCGAGGTCTATCTTCAGCGGCTGGTGCATTTCCCGGAAGGACAGGGCCTCGCGGCGCCCGACCAGGCCCTGTTCGAGAGCCTGACCGCAGAAGAAGCGCAGCACATCGCCGCGGCGGAGGCAACGGCGCGGGGTCTCGGCATCGCCTTCAACGCCTCGGGCGCCACCGAGCCCGGCACCAGTCTTGCGAAGCGGAGCACGGATCAGCCGTGGTCGCTGTGCCGGCGCCCGTGGACGTTGATGTACTTCACGGCGCAGGGCCGGGCGATCCCCTGCTGCATCGCGCCGTTCTCGCTGCGCGGCTACGAGAACTTCACCCTTGGCGATGCGACACAAGAAACGTTGCGCGCAATCTGGAACGGCCCCCGCTACCGCGACTTCCGCCGCCGGCTGCTCAGCGACGATCCGCCGCCATCGTGCGCCAGTTGCGGGCTGCGATGGAGCCTCTAGGCGCGCCGGGCCGCCGTATCGTCTCGGTCGTCATTCCGGCGCTGAACGAAGAAGAGCCGATCGGCGCCGTCGTGCGAGAGGTCATCGCGCAGCCGGTGGACGAGGTGATCGTCGTCGACAACGGCAGCACCGACCGGACGGCCGAACGCGCGAAGGCGGCCGGCGCGCGCGTCGTGCCCGAGCCCCGCCGCGGCTACGGCCGTGCCTGCCGGGCCGGCGTCGCGGCGGTGCGCAGCGACTGTGACGTGATCGTCTTCCTCGATGGCGACGGCAGCGACTGCCCCGCCTTCATCCCGGCGCTGCTGTCGCCGATCGCCGCCGAAAGCCACGACTTCGTCATCGGCTCGCGCCTGCGCGGTCACGCCGATGCCGGCAGCCTGACCCCGCAGCAGCGCCTGGCAGGTCGGCTCGCCGGAGTGCTATGTCGGCTGATCTACGGCGTGCGCTACACCGATATGAGCCCGTTTCGCGCCATCCGCCGGGACTGCCTCGCCCGTCTCGACCTGCGGGAGGAAACCTACGGCTGGAACCTCGAGATGCAGATGCAGGCGGCGCGCGCCGGGCTGCGCATCCTGGAGATTCCGGTCGATCACCGGCGACGGGCGGGCGGCGTCTCCAAGGTCTCCGGCTCGCTGACCGCAACGGTGGTGGCGGCGATACGGATCGGCGGGACGTTCCTGCGCATCACCACCGCCCACAAAGCGCCACCGCACGGAGCCAAGGGGCTCACGTTGCCAGACGCAGGAACGTCCGGGCGCGACCCGTCGCTCGATCGGTGACGCCGCTCGGGCGGCGCAGCAATGCGTCCGCGCCGAGATGGCGACCGGCGGCGGTAACGATGAAGAAGCCGTGGACGATCATTAGGAAGACGTAGTTCCACGGCCATTCGTTGGGCGCCTGATACAGCCCGATCCACAGAAACGTCGCCTGACCGAGGGCGAGCAGCGCACCAAACCGCGTCAAAAGGCCAAGCGTGATGGTGGCGGCAAAGGACAACTCGGCAAAGTAGACAAGGGTGCCGACGACCGGCAGCAGCGGCTCGAATACGCCGGTGACCAAAGAACGCAGAAACGGAAACGCCGCATGCTTGCCCGTTTCCCCCAGCCAGTAGGCGAAGGCATCGGACGCCGGCAGCGGCAACTTCCAGGTCGTCCCCTGGTACCACATGGCGCCGATCAGCAACCGGAATACCCAGATGGCAACGCTCTCGGCGCGCCGCTGCTCCGGATCGCGGACCCAGTTGATCGAAGCGATGACGATGCTGGCGATCAGCAGCGCCCAGTAGAGCACCACTTGCCAACGAAAATCGAACAGCCACGAGATGACATCCGAAAACGGATCGGTGCGCATCGAGTCCTCCCAGACATGACGTCCGCTCGCGCGGCGGGCGCGTTCGTGCGTCGACGACGGAAGACTACGATCTTCCCGCGACTAAGACACGGCCGCGGTTGCTATCGATTTGATGCTCTGCCGATATCGGCGGCATCGTTCAGTAGGAAATGCACGCCGCGCCCTGCGACAGAACCTCGACCAGCTTCGCACCGCCGACGATCGCCGCGTTGGGCACGAGATCCTCTTCGCTCAGCCCCCGCTTCTTGCAGCAAGGCGCGCAGAACCAGAGCGTGCCGCCGTTCTCGATGAAGGAGCCGAGGAGATCCTTCAGCGGCGCAAAACCTTCCTCGTGGATACCGTCGGCAAAGCCCTTCTTGCCGAGATAGACCCCCTCGCTGCTGAAGAACACGATGGTCTCCTGGCCCGAGGCGATGCCCGCGTTGGCGACGACGAGGCCGATCGTCGCCTTGTCCGGGTTGTCGTTTGCGTACGTGATGCTGACAACGAGCTTGGCCATTTTACCTCTCCCCTTTTTGGATGAAGAAATGCGTCGGCTGGGCGACCTCGGTGTGCAGGAGGCGGTTGCGGGTCATCCGGCACCACGCCGGGATGTCGTGCCGCGCGGAGCGGCTGTGTGCAACGACTTCGAGAATCGCGCCGTCGGGCAGCCGCCGCATCGTCCGCACGAGATGGATCAACAGCTCGGCGCAGGCGGCCTCGCCCGCGTCGAGCAGGCAATCGGCGCTTGGAGGTTTCGATGTAACCGGCGCTTCGCTCACATCGCCCTGCCGCGCCGAATGTAGTAACTTTCGCAGCCGTCGCCCTTGACGCGCTCGACGAGTTCGTTGCCGGTCATCCGGCACCACGACCCCAGATCCTCGCGGGCGGCAACGTCGTCGGTGACGACTTTCAGGACCTGCCCTGGGGCAAGGCCGCGCACCATTTTCGCCATCGGCAGGAGCAGCTCGACGCAGGCGTGGCCGATCGCATCGAAACTGGCGTCGTGCGCGTGCGGATCGTCCGTCGCCGCAGTGCCGGCCGTTGGCGGTCTGGCGGCCGATCCCTCGGCAACATCGCTTTCAAGCACGCAGACGCAGTGGTAGGAGCCGACCTCGAATGCGCGGTCGACGGCAATGGTGTTCGGGCGGGCACAATGCGCGCCCGCGCCATCCATGGCGTTCAACAGGCGCGGCGCCTCGTAGCCACCGTTCCCGCCGTTGGGCGCCACGCCGGCCAGCCCGAGCTCCCAAAGCATGCCGTGCGTCGCATCCATGAACGTCTCGCAATAGGGCTCGGCGGCGTGCAGGTCGCTCTTGCCGCGGGTGGCGAGACTGGCAAAGTGCGACGAGCAGGGCGATCCACCGGCACACAGGAACTTGAGGTGGCAGTCGCTGCACACCTCGCGGTTCTGCACCGAGACGTGGCGAACCCGGTCGAGCACCGCCGAGCCGCGCCAGATGTCGGCGAGCGGCTGCGTCAAGACGCTGCCGCATTCTAGGCCCGGAGCGCCCGCGAGCCAGACGCACGGGTAGACCTCGCCGTCGCTGAATACCGCCAGCGTATCCCAACCGCAACTGCACAGATCGGTCTTACGACCGCGCTTGCCTTTGATCCGCACGCGCAGCGACGCATCGTTATCAATGGTAACGCCGATTTCCGCGCCGACGGCGACGCACTGCCTTAGGATTTCCGCGGCCTGCGTCGGCGGGATCATCAGCTCGGGCTTGTTGTCGATGGCGCGGCCCCACTCCTGCATGAAAAGGATGTGATGGGCGCGCGCACCAAGTCGGCCGACGAGGCGCGTCATCTCGGTCATGTGCGCCGCGGTGTGCTGGCTGACCGCCGTGCTGATGGCGACTTCGTAGCCGGCCGCGATCACCCGCGGGATCGCTTCGATCGTGCGCTCGAAGGCACCCTTGCCGCGAATGGCGTTGTGCAGTTCGGCGTTCGGCCCGTCGAGGCTGATCTGGAACGAGACTCTGCCGCGCCCGATGCTTTCCTTCAGCCGCGCGAGATTGCGGTCATGAAAGAACATGCCGTTGGTCAGAACGACGAGATCCTGCTCGGCGGTGATGTGGGCGATGATGTCCCAGATGTCGCGGACCATGAACGGCTCGCCGCCGGTGACGAGGAACCGCGAAGCGCCCAGCTCGCGCGCCTGGTCGACCAAGCCGACGATCTCTTCTGTCGTCATCTCGCGCGGAGGCACGTACTCGCCGCTGGACACATAGCAGTGGCTGCAGCGCAGGTTGCAGTCGTTGGTGACGAACAGGTAGACGTCGGCGAGGCGGCCGAGGTCGATGGCGTCAGCACGACCACGGTACGGCGGCGCCAGCCGCGGCGAGCGCGTCACGTACTCGGCGGCTTCCAGTTCCTCAAGGAACGAGAGCGTGTCGGCGAGTGCCACGTCGGCGGCAATGCCGAAGCGCCGACGGAGCGCGAGTGCGACGTCGCCTGCCGTCTGCTGTCCGGTGCAGCCACGCAGCACCATGGCGCCGGCGGCGTTGGTCGTGATCCAGTGTGGCTTGTCGCCGTCGATAGCGAGCGTCACCCCGTCCTTCGTGCGATACGTGGCAGCCGGTGCGTAGTAGACGCGATCAGCCCGCTCGTCGGCGGGTCGTGAATCAGTTCCGACCGAGAGCCGAGCCGGCGGCGACGGTTCACTACGGCGCGCGGTACCGTCGTCCTGCACCGCGTCCGCCAATTGCTGCAGCAGGACGTTCATCTGGCGAAGAAGATCTGCAACGTCTGGCCTCATTGGGCCTCCTCCCGCACCGCGTGCCCGCACCTCGGAGACATGGATACTGCCACGACAATCCCTTGCGTTCACCGTTTCGCAAGTCAAGAGTTCGTGAACCGCGAGCGGAGCTCCGGAACAGCGCGGTTGATGTATCGGCGCCAACCACGATTGGCCGTGACCTACGCCCAATGTCCCACCACGAATTCCTAGAGTCCTGCCGTTGGTGGTTGCATTCTCGTGGTCTGTGAAGCGACGGGGCGGGGCGCGGAGCCCCCGACAAGCTCAGGCGATCCGCCAGGTGGCGATCAGCCGGCGCGCCGCGGCGAGCGCGCCGAACAGGTTCTCGTTCAGGCACTCGTCGCGGAAACGGCCGATAAAGCTTTCGGCGAACGCAGTCTGCACCGGCTTGCCGGGAGCGATGCAGGTCAATCGAGGTCCGCTTCAGTAAAAAAAAAGGGCCGGAAACGGCCCGGCCCGGAGTTGGACGACAGGGGCTTGGGAGAGGTCAACCCTTGGAAGGCTGGTTCGCCTTGACGGGTGCTACGATCGAGACCGTGTTGTACTCCAGGCCATCCTCGGCCGCCTTCAGCGCCAGGTTGGCGTCGTGATACTTGCCGTCGTTGAGCAGGCCGATGGCGGTGTCGACGTGTTGCGTCGTCGCCGTAAGCGGCATGTCGATCCGCTGGAACACGATGTCGGTATCGGCCAGCTTCAGCTCCTCCATCGCGGACTTGGTGTCCCCCTTCTTGAGGTGCTCGTGGGCGTTGGTGATGTGCGCGGTTTTCTCAGGGCTCGCCGAGAAATCCTCGATGATCTTGTATTGACCGGAGATCGGAACGAGATCGGCTTGAACGTTTTCCTGCGATGTGGAAACCACCTTGTTCCCGACCTTGACATCTTCCTTGACCGTGAGCGCTGGATTGTCCTTGCTGACCTGGGTAAGGGCATCCTTGGCGGCTTTCAGGTTCGCCTTCGCCGCGACGTAGTCGCCGTCGTTGACCGCTCCACGCGCCGAGTAGACGGAGCGCATGGCGGTAAGCCCTTGCTTAGAGATGTTGTTGAGATCGGCCGCCAAAGGGTCCGCCTTTGCTTCGACTTTCGCCGGCGGCCGGGGGGTGTCGTTGGCGTATGCCTGCCAAGCGATCGGTGAAGCAGCCAGCAAAGCGGCGGCCACGCCCGTGGCAATCATTGTCTTGTTTCTCATTTTCGCTCTCCTGCAATGATCCATCGCGATTTGACGTACGCGGGACTGGAAGTTCCTGCGCTCCCTAGAGCACGTTCCGTGCCAAGCGCGTAACGCATTGATAAAAAAGGACGTATGTCAGACGAGGCGATTGAGCGTGGTGGCTTTCAGCCGTCGTTGCCACGCCTGGCGGTTGTTATGCCCCCCTCAACCCGCCGCGGGTCATGGCCTGTCGCTCGTCAGCGTTGCGGGTAGCGTCTCGACCTAAGGACTCTTCCCGAGTTTAAGGTGCCGTCGGGGAAGTGGTTGGAATTTGAGGGTGGCGTAATCTCCGGCTTGTT
>CAYNYW010000024.1:37188-41520 GCA_964401555.1 uncultured Defluviicoccus sp. | reverse complement strand
CCCCGAGCACGCCCGCCCCGAGCACGCCCGCCCCGAGCACGCCCGCCCCGAGCACGCCCGCCCCGATCACCAAGGAGATTGACCGCCGGCACCGGCTCTGCGACCTAGATGGAGCTGGGGCACCGGGTTGCCAGCCGGGGAACATGCAGGTGGTCGCGATGCAGATCAGTGAGATGTTTGCGCCGGCCGGCGCCGGACCGGCCATCCCGATCACGCCGCTGGCCAAATCGGCGCTCGCCGGCTGGGTGCAGTCCCAGCCGCCCCCGGTCGCCAACTGGGTCGCCGCCTGCCGGTTTGCCGCCGAGGCGGCGAGCGTGTGCCTGCTGCCGGCTATGGACGGCGGCATCGGGCGGGTACTGCTCGGGCGCGGCGAGGAGCCGGCGATGTGGGATTGGGCGGCGCTGCCCGCGGCGCTGCTGCCGGGGTTGTTCCGCATCGATGCGGATCTCGACGCCGAGAACGCCGGCCGAGCGGCGCTCGCCTGGGCGCTCGGCGGCTACCGTTTCGACCGTTACGTTGCCAACCACCGGGTCGCCCCGACGCTGGTCTGGCCGGAGACGGCCGACGGGCCGGCGGTGGTGCGCATCGCCGCCGCGATCGCCCGCGTGCGCGATCTCATCAACACGCCCGCCGAGGATCTCGGCCCCGAGCAGCTCGCGGCGGCCGCGGACGACCTGGCCCGCGGCGGCGGCGGTAGGATGGCGGTGCTGAGCGGAGACGAGCTGCTCGCCCACAACTATCCGGCCATCTTCGCCGTCGGCCGTGCCAGCGCCCGGCCGCCGCGGCTGATCGATCTGCGCTGGGGCGACGACGCCGCGCCGCGCCTGAGCCTTGTCGGCAAGGGGGTGTGCTTCGATTCCGGCGGTCTCGACCTCAAGACCGCGTCCCAGATGCTACTGATGAAAAAGGACATGGGCGGCGCCGCCTTGATGCTGGGCCTGGCCGAACTGGTCATGGGCTTCAACCTCAACGTGCGGCTGCGCCTGCTCATCCCGGCGGTGGAGAACAGCGTCGCCGGCAATGCGCTGCGGCCGCTCGACGTGATCCGCACCCGGCGCGGCCTTTCGGTCGAGATCGGCAACACCGATGCCGAGGGCAGGCTCATCCTCGCCGATGCGCTGGCGGAAGCGTCGCGCGAGCGGCCGGATCTGCTGATCGATGCGGCGACGCTGACCGGTGCGGCGCGGGTCGCACTCGGCACCGAGCTGCCGGCCCTGTTCTGCGCGGACGACACGCTTGCCGCGAAGCTGACGGCGTGCGGGCTGCGCAGCGAGGACCCGCTGTGGCGGCTGCCGTTATGGAAGCCCTACCGGCGCCACCTCAAGGGGAAGACCGCCGATCTGACCAACGCCCCGGACCTGCCCTATGCCGGCGCGATCACCGCGGCTCTGTTCCTGCGCGAGTTCGTCGATCCGGGCACGGCCTGGATGCATCTCGACGTCATGGCCTGGAACACCGACAGCCGCCCCGGCCGGCCGGAGGGCGGCGAGGCGATGGGGCTGCGCGCGCTTCTTGCGCTGCTGCAGGAGCGCTACTCCGTCGCCTGATCGATGGATGCGATGTGGTGGCACGGCCGAGTGCCGTCTTGCTGTGCCACCGGCTCTTGCCACGGGTTCTTGGCGCGGGGCTTAGTGCCTTGCCACCGGTTACTGCGCCGCCGCCCCCGCCCCCATCACACCCGCGATGTGCAGGAGCGCCGGAACCTGGGCGCGGATCTCGTCCGCCACCACAGGATCGAGCCGGCGCAGCCACTCCTTGGGGATTGACGCCGCCCCGAAGGTGGCGCCCGCCAGCATGCCTGCGAGTGCGCCCGCGGTGTCGGCCTCGCCGCCGGCATTGATGGTGGCGATGATGCAGTCCCGGAATGACTGCGCCTCGAAATAGTGGTGCAGCACGGTGCGCACCAAGTCGACGATATCGGCGGTGCATGGTCCCCGATAGCTCCGGAAGGCGAGTTCCGGATGCTCGCGGATCAGGGCGCGGACGATGCCCTCGGCGGCGGTGACGTCGCCGGCGCCGACCAGGGCGTGCACCATCTGCCCGAGCGCGATGGTCACGGCGTCGGCAAACGGGTGATTATGGGTGATGTGGCACTGCTCCTTGCTCCACGACACGAGCGCACGCGGATTGCCGAGCGTGGCGAGCGCCACCGGGAGATTGCGCGTGCAGGCGCCGGCGTCGGCGTGCGACGGGTGCTCGGTGGCCTGGACGGTCCCTTCGATCAAGAAGCGACGGATGCCGCGCCGGCAGGCGGGGCCGACGTCGACCGGCGCGCCCTTCAGCCAGTCGGCAAGCGCCGCGCAGACACCCTTCAAGTGCCAGCCCTGGGCGGCAGCCAGCGCGCGGCCGACGCACAGCGTCATCTCGGTATCGTCGGTGACTTGACCCGCCTTCAGCCCCAGCCAGCCGCCGCCGATCATACGCGACAGGGCGCCATACTTTAAGATGATCTCGCCCGGCGTCATCCCGGCCACGCTTGCGCCCATGGCATCGCCGATGGCATAGCCCAGGTAGGCACCAAGCGCGCGATCTTCGAGCGACGTCGCGGGCAAGGAGGTGACGGCAACGCTTGTCGCTTGCCGGGACGCCGGACGCCGGGGCAGGGGGCGGTGGGTCGCCCCACCGGGAGGCACGTCTCGCAGTCCGCTGTTCAGATCATTGCGCATGGCACACGTCTCGCCCGTCGGCCGGACCGCTCCTCTCAAACGATCTACGTTGCGCCAAGCAAGAGTTGCGCCAGTTGTCCGACGCGCGTAATGATCCGAGGTTCCTGAGCCCACGAAAAATGCTACATTCGCGGCCGTCGCAGCCGTCCCGCAGCGGCGAGTGGGTTGTCGCAGCGTCGCCTGATGGGAAAAACAACAAAGCAAGCAATCGGTTGTGCCCGAGGCAATCGGTGAAGGGACTTCGATGGATTCGTGGATCGGCGATACCCGCCTGCAGTTCGCCCTGTTCTTGGTGATCGTCGTAAGTGTCGTCCTTGTCGTGTGGCGTGGCAGGGAGTTGACAAGGAAACGGCTTGATGTCGTCGAGGGTGAGATCCGCAAGGAGCACCTGCAGACCAAGCTCGACGCGCAGCAATTCGTGCTCAAGGGCCAGGAGTTGGCCGCCGCCGATCTGCACGCGAAGATCGAGGATCTGTCGGCGCAACAGCCGGAAAGCCAGCTTGACGCCTATGAGACCAGCCCAGCCGACGAGATCGACGAGAAAACGATCAACGGGCTCTGCCTGCTCTATGACCGGTTGGCGCCGATGCTGGCCAAGTGTGCACGACACCTGAGTGAACACGAACTCAGCTTGTGCGTGGATGCGGAAAGCCACCCGCGCCTCGCCCGCGCGCTGCGCTTGACGCGCATCGCCGCCATCGTCGGCGGCGGCGACCAGCGCTACGGCGCCGTGCTCGTCGAGATCCAGGCCCGCATCGCCGCCGGCGAGGCGCGGGGGCTGGCGGTGAGCGGGCCGGTGCCGGGCGACCTGGGCGGCACCTATCTCGGCACCAACGACGCCAACGACGGCGACGCGTTGGTGGATCGGCTCAATCAGTGCGTGCTTTCCCTCCACCAGGAAGGGTGGCACCATTCGGCGTTGGCCGTCGCGCGCCGTGCCGGCCTGGTCGCCCGCCGCCGGTTCGGCTCGGACGATGGGCGCACCCTGAGGACCGAGAGCCTGATGGCCGTCGCGCTCGGCGGCGTCAGCCAACACCGCGATGCCGAGGAACTGCTGCGCACCATTCTCGATCGCCAGATCCGCATCCTGGGCCGCGGCCACCCGGACACGGTACGCACCCAGCACGCGCTGATCGCCGCCATCGGTGGTCAGGGGCGGCACCTCGAAGCCGAGACTCAACTGCGGCGCATGCTCGCCGAACAGGTCGACGCGCTGGGGCCGGATCACCCGGAAACGCTCAACACCCGCCACAAGCTCGCGGGCGCCCTCTACCGCCAGCGTCGCTACGCGGAGGCCGAGTCCGTCTGGTTCGAGGTGCTGGCGGCGCGCGAGCGCCTGCTGGGCGGCGAGCATCCGGAAACGCTGAAGACGCGCAGCAATCTCGCCAACAGCTTCATCACCCAGAGCCGCTACGGCGAAGCGCAGGCGATGTGGGCCGTCGTGCTGGCCGCCCAGGAAAAGGTGCTCGGCCGCGAGCACCCGGAAACGCTCGCCACCCGCTTTTCCGTGAGCCAGGCACTCGCCCAGCAGGGCCGCCTGGAAGAGGCGGAAGCGGCCCTCCAGGAAATCCTCAAGGTGCGCAAGCGGGTGCTGGGGGCGGGGCATCCCCAGACCGTCGAAACGGAGAAGGCGCTCGCCGGCCTGACGAGCCAGCGGCCAGAGCCG
>CAYNYW010000024.1:0-37088 GCA_964401555.1 uncultured Defluviicoccus sp. | reverse complement strand
CAGGCGGTGGCATGAAGAACGAAGCCGCAGGCGGTGGCATGAAGAACGAAGCCGCAGGCGGTGGCATGAAGAACGAAGCCGCGATGGATGCCGACGACATCCTGGGCCAGGCCGCGGCCTGGCGGCGGGCGGGGCACGGCGTGGCCATCGCCACCGTGGTCGAGACTTGGGGCTCGGCGCCGCGGCCGGTCGGCAGCCAGCTCGCCGTCGAGGCGGGCGGGCGGTTCGCCGGCTCGGTGTCTGCCGGCTGCGTCGAAGGCGCCGTGGTCGATGCCGCGCTGCGGGTGATCGAGGGCGGCCAACCGACGCTGCTGGAATTCGGCGTTAGCAACGAGACCGCGTGGTCGGTCGGATTGCCCTGCGGCGGCAGGATTGCGGTGTTCGTCGAGCCGCTCGAATGAAGCGCGCGCTGCTCGACGCGCTGCTGGCCGCAAGGCAGGCGGGGACGGAGGTGGCGCTGGTGACTGATCTCGGCTCCGGCGCCCAGTGCCTGGTGACGTCCACGCACAGCGAGGGCGAACTTTCTCTTGCACGCACAACCTTGGCGGTCGTGCGCGAGGCGATCGCCGCCGATCGCTCGGCCCTGCTCGCAGGCGAGGAAGGCCGGCTGTTCGTTCATGTCTTTGTCCCCCACCCGCGGCTGATCATCATCGGCGCCGTGCACATCGCCCAGCCCTTGGTGCGCATCGCGCGCACCGCCGGCCTCGCCGTCACCGTCGTCGATCCGCGTCGGGCGTACGCCTCGCGCCCCAACTTTGAAGATGTTCCCGTCATCGAGGACTGGCCGGATGCGGCGCTCCAACGCCTCGCGCCCGATGCCCGCACCGCCATCGTGACGCTGACCCACGATCCGAAGCTCGATGATCCGGCGCTGGTCCTGGCGCTGCGCTCGACCGCCTTCTACATCGGTGCCCTGGGCAGCCGGCGGACCCAGGCCGCCCGTCGCGACCGGTTGCGCGCCGTCGGCTTCGACGAAGCGGCGCTGAAACGCATCCACGGGCCCGTCGGCCTCGCCATCGGTGCCGTCACGCCGGCCGAGATCGCGGTTGCCATCGTCGGTGAGATCATCGCCGTCCGCCGCGCCGGCCCGGCCGCCGACGCGGGTGCCACGGCGGCCGCAGCCGGGAGCGGCGTGCGCGGTGCCGGTGTCCGCTAGCCCCGCCGCCAGACCGAAGGTCGCCGCCATCCTTCTCGCCGCCGGCGAGGGACGGCGCTGGCGGACCGGCAACAAGCTCCTGGCGAGCTGGCAGGGCCGGCCGCTGGTGGTGATCGCCGCCGACGCGGCGCTCAACTCGCCGGCGGCGCCGGTGATCGTCGTCCTCGGCCACGAGGCGCCGCGGATCGAGGACGCCCTTGCGACCCGGCCCGTCACCTGCGTCATCAATCCGCGCTACCGCGATGGCGTGGCGACGTCGCTGCACGCCGGGCTGGCGGCGCTGCCCGCCGGCGTCGAAGGGGCGGTGTTCCTGCTCGCCGACATGCCGGCGGTCGGTGCCGCCCACATCGCGCGCCTGATCGAGGCCTTCGCCAGACTGGGCGACGCGCGCGACATCTTCGTGCCGGTGTATCACGGGCGCCGCGGCAATCCGGTGCTGTGGAGCGCGCGGCTGTTCCCCGACCTCGCCCGTCTTCAGGGCGATCGCGGCGGCAGCGCGCTATTCGAGCGCTATGCCCAGCGCATCGCCCCGGTCGAAATGGCCGACGATGCCATCCTCATCGACCTCGACACCGATGATGCCTGGAGCCAGGCGCGGCTGTTGTCCTGAGGTGCGCGGCGCGCCCTCCTATGCCGGCACGAGCTGTGCCTTGCAGCGCGCGATCCAGCGCCGGGTCAGCTTCTCCTGCACGCCGTTCTGGGCGAGCCGGGCGCTGAGCCCGGCGAAATCGACACTGTCGAGCGGCTGGTCCTGGCAGAAGCACGAAAAGACCACCGAGTAGGCGCCGGTGAGCGGATCACGGTGCGGTTGCAGGCACTGGGCGCAGATCTCCTTCATCATGCACTGCATCGGCGAGTTGATGCTGGCGAGCGCCGTGTGCTCGGCTTTGAGGTAGGGCTTGAGCACGCCGTGGCGGGCGCGCTTGATCGCCGCCATCATGCCGACGCTGCCGACGACGAAAATGCGGTCGACCTGGTTCAAGGGGATGACCTCGCCCATCCGGCCGTCGGCGTAAGAAGTGAGCGCATCGACGACGTTGCCGACGAAGGCACGATCGCAGGCGCGCGCGGGCGTGAAGCCCGGCGCCTCCTCGCAGCACCAGACGACGGCGGCTGCTCCGTCCTCGATGTAGCCGGGATGGAAGCGGTCGGCGATGGTGCGATAGGCGGCGAAGAACAGGACGCGCGCCCCCGTCGCGTGCAGCGCCGCCTTGAACGACAGCAGCTCGGCATTGCCGACGCCGCCGCCGGCAAGCAGCACCGTCTCGCCGGGCACCACCGCCGACGCCTCGCCGGTGGGTCCCATCAGGATCACCGGCTCGCCGGGCTTGAGCAGCGGGACGATGGCGGTCGAGCCGCCCATGTCGAGCGCGATCAACGAGATCAACCCCTGCGCGCGGTCGATGCGGGCGCCGGTGAGCGCGACGGCTTCCATCGCCAGCGTCGTGCCGTCGGCGCGCGGGGCGTTGGCCTCGAAGTTCTGCAGCCGGAAGAACTGGCCGGGCCCATAGGCGCGGGCAACCCACGGCGCCTCCACCGTCACCTCGGTCGCGTTGTGGGTCAGCCGCGTCACGCTGCGCACGACGGGGCGCAGCTCGCGCGCCAGCCGTGCGGCCAGCGGTGTGGCCTCGACCGCCGTCGGCGGCCGGCGCCGCAACACCCGATCGACCACCGGATAGCCCTGCTTGGCACTCGCCAGCGCCTTGACGACGTTGCCGGCGAACGACGGATGCAGATCGCCGAAGAAGCTCATCGCCCGGCCGTCGGCCGCGATGCGCATCAGCACGTGCGCCTCCCTGGGCTTGGTCGAGCGCTGCGGCTGCACCGGCCGGCCGTCGGCGTCGACCGCCTGGAAATACTTGCCGTCCAGCACCGCGAAGCCGGCGTGCTCGCGGGCGAGCACGGTGTTCGGCTGGGTGCCGGCGGCGACCAGCACGGTGCGTGCCGCCAGCACGGCGTCTTCGCCGGTGGCCTGCAGCCGGCCATTGTCGCCCAATGCTTGCACCGCGAGCCGCATCCCTTCGACGGCGCCGAAGCGATCGACCAGTACCTCGCTGGGCGCCAGCAGTTCGGCGAAGCGCACGCCCTGCTCGAACGCCTTGATGATCTCCTCGTGGTTGAGCCGGTAGCTCGGCGCATCGGCCATGCGCCGCCGATAGGCGACCGTCGATCCGCCCCAGCCGTTCAGGAGCCCGATCAGGTTGGGGGCGCGGCCGGCCGCCGCCGCCGCCCGGCGCTCGGCGCGGATGGCGCGCGCGTGGGTCAGGAATTCGTCGGCGATCAGGCGCTCTTCTTCCGTCCAGTCGGTGCGCAGCGCGTCCTCGCCGCCGTCGGCCGCCAGCGCCTCGAAGCGCTCGCAGAACTTCTCGACCTGACGGACGTAATAGGCCAGCGCCTCGGTTGCCGTATCGATGGCGGTCAGGCCGCCGCCGATGACGACGATGGGCAGGCGGATCTGCAGGTTGGCGACGGAATCGCGTTTGGCGGCGGCGGTGAGCTGCAGCGCCATCAGGAAGTCGGACGCCTGACGGACGCCGCGTGCCAGCTCGTTCGGCACGCCCAGCAGCGTCGGCTTGCCGGCTCCCAGGCACAAAGCGATGTGATCGAAGCCGGCGGCGTACGCGGCCTCGGTGGTCAGGGCGCTGCCGAAACGCACGCCGCCCACGCACGTGATGCGCCGGCGCCGCTCCAGCAACAGACGGATGACGGTGAGGAAGTTCTTGTCCCAGCGCACGGTGATGCCGTACTCGGCGACGCCGCCGAAGCCGGCCATGCTGCGGGTGTCGAGGCTCTGCCACAGCGCGTCGATGTCGCGCACCGGCGCGAACGGCACGCGGGTGCCGACGGCATCGACGCCGGTCAGATGCGGTGGCAACGGCTCGATCTTGGCGCCGTCGATGGCGACCACGGTGTGACCCTCGTTGGCAAGCTGGTGCGCGAGGCTGAAGCCCGCGGGGCCGAGGCCGACGACGAGGACCTTGTAGCCGCTGTCCGGGCGCGGCAGCGGTCGGCGCAGGGCAAGCGGGTTCCAGCGGGTGAGCAGGCTGTAGATCTCGAAGCCGTAGGGCAGGGCGAGGACGTCCTTGAGCACGCGGGTCTCGGCCTGCGGGATGTTGACCGGCTCCTGCTTCTGGTAGATGCAGGCCTTCATGCAGTCATTGCAGATGCGGTGCCCGGTCGCGGCAACCATCGGATTGTCGATGGTGACGAGCGCGAGCGCCGCCAGCACCAGGCCCCTGGTCTTCGCCTCGTGCATCTCGGAGATCTTCTCTTCGAGCGGGCAGCCCGGAATCTCGACGCCCAAGGGGTTGCGGGCGAAGCCGCCGGTCTTCTTGTCCTTGTAGCCCTTCGAACAGGAATCCCGGCCCTGGTGGTGGCAGAAGATGCAGTAGTGCGCCTCGTCGAGCGCTCCGATCAGATCGGTGCCGGCATCGGTCAGCGCGAAGCCGTCGCGGTGATGCACGCGATCTTCTGGCCAGCGCCGCACGGTGATGCCGTCTTCGGCGATGCGCGGGCCGCCGACCAGATCGGAGAAATCGACCTTCTCCGGCTGGGAGAACAGCACGTCGTCCCGGTGCTGCGCCTGGCCACCCGGCGTGTATAGCGCCCAGGCGGCATAGCGGGCGGCAAGGTCGAGGGCGTCGCCGTGGCCGGCCTCGTCCTCCAGCCAGCCCATGACATTGCGTGCATAGCCGATCTGGTCGAGCGGGCCACCGACGAGCGCTTCGAGACGCGCGCGCAACGCCGGGCCGTCGAGCAGCCGGGCGGCGTCGGCGTCGAACGCCTTGGCGGCACGGCGCTGCACGAACAGCCGTTTGCACGCGTACAGCGGCGCGAGATCGAGATGGCGCGCCTTGGCCGCGCCCAGTTCGGCTTCGATCCCGAACAGCCGGGCGAGGAAGGCATCGAGATGCGGCGCGAGCGCGAGCAAGAGATCGGCTTCGGCCTTGGCCGGCAAAGCATCGGGCGCCGCACGGGCGCTGCGCAACTGGTCGACGAGCGCGCCGTCGGCCTCGGCGAGGAAGGATAGAAAGGCGGCATCGAGGCGCGCCAGCGCCTCGTCGTCGTAGAGATCGGTGAAGCTCAGCCCGAAGGAAAGCGCGAGATCGGCCATGGCGGTTCCTGCCCCGGTTCGGCCGCGGGCGCCAAGGTCAGCTCACGACAGAGGGTCCTGCGGCGCGCGCGACTGGGAGTGTCGTCGCCATCCATAACCCAGCAGGCGCCTTCTGGCAGCACCCGTTGTTCGGCAGCGGTGCGTGGGGGCGTGCACACGCCGCAACCCTTATCCGCCACCGCTTACGGTTCGATGCGGAAGCCCGCCTTCAGCACGACCTGGTACTGGCTGACCTTGCCTTCGTGGATATGGCCGCGGATCTCCTGCACCTCGAACCAGGTCAGGTTCTTGAAGCTGCCGGCGGCAGTGGCGATCGCGGTGTTGATGGCATCGGAAAGGCTCTCGGCCGACGTGCCCACCAGCTCGACTTTTCGGTATACCGGATCGCTCATCGGCCCCTTCCTTGTCCCGCCCACCGCTCAAACACCGGCTGCCTTGCAGATGGGGCCCGCAACGCGGTGCTTCAATCATCGGCGCGCCGAGGGTGGTGCGCACTGCACCGGCGATGGCCGCCGCCCCCGCCGTCGTGCAGTCTCAAGAGTAATCCGCGCGTGATCCAAAGCATTGTACGGCGCGTGAGACAGAACCGCCACTCGATCGCGGCGGGAGAGCGATACTACCACCGCGTGAGAGGAAGAAAATTATTACGCTCAAAGGGGCTTGACGCTCCCGGCGCGTTCGGCCATCAATCGCGCAAACTGTCGGCATGGTCGGCCGAAAAGGGCGGCTCGGACGCCGACGGCTCGGCAACTTTCTGGGAGGAACGAAATGATGAGGAAAGCGAGCATTCTCGCTGCGCTACTTGCGGCCGTGGTTGCACACGGCGCATCGGCCGAAGAGCCCATCGTTATCAAGTTCAGCCACGTCGTTGCACCGGACACGCCGAAGGGGCGTGCCGCAGATAAATTCAAGACGCTTGCCGAACAATACACTGGTGGCAAGGTCAAGATCGAAGTCTATCCCAACAGCCAGCTCTACAAGGACAAGGAAGAACTGGAAGCGCTGCAGCTCGGGGCGGTGCAGATGTTGGCACCGTCTTTGGCGAAATTCGGCCCCCTCGGCGCCAAGGAGTTCGAGATCTTCGATTTTCCCTGCATCTTCAAGGACAGGGCGGCGCTGCAAAAGGTCACCGAAGGGGCGATCGGCAAGGAGCTCCTCGGCAAGCTCGACTCCAAGGGCATCCTCGGCCTCGCCTACTGGGACAACGGCTTCAAGATCTTCAGCGCCAATAAGCCATTGAAGGCCCCGGCCGACTTCAAGGGCCTGAAGATGCGCATCCAGTCCTCGAAGGTGCTGGACGCCCAGATGCGTGCGCTCGGTGCCATTCCGCAGGTGATGGCGTTCTCCGAGGTCTACCAGGCGCTGCAGACCGGTGTCGTCGATGGCACCGAGAATCCGCCTTCGAACATGTACACCCAGAAGATGTTCGAGGTGCAGAAGGACGCGATCATTTCCCGCCACGGCTATCTCGGCTACGCGGTCATTACCAACAAGAAGTTCTGGGAAGGACTGCCGGCGGACATCCGCGGCCAACTCGAGAAGGCGATGGCCGACGCGAGCGAGTACAACAACGAGATCGCCAAGAAGGACAACGATGATGCGCTGGCGGCAATGAAGGCGTCCGGCAAGACCGCGTTCTACGAGCCGACCGCCGAAGAGCGCGACGCCTTATGTAAGGCGATGGAGCCGGTCTACACCGACATGGCTGACCGCGTCGGCGGCAAAGCGTTCATCGACAAGGTCCTCCAGGCAACCGCCGCTACGGCACAATAACAGAACGTCGGCCAGGAAATGCCCGCCTCCGTCAGGAAGCGGGCATTTTCATCACCGCGCGGGACACCATCGCCATGCTGCTTCGGTTTCTCGATCACCTTGAGGAATGGCTGATCGCCACCCTCATGGCGGCGGCGACGCTGATCATCTTCGTCGCCGTCGTTCACCGGTACGCTGCCGGCCTGCCCATCCCCGGCGTCCAGGACTTCTTGTTGTCGATCAATCTGTCCTGGGCGCAGGAACTGTGCATCTACATGTTCATCTGGATGGCCAAGATCGGCGCCGCCTACGGTGTGCGCACCGGCATCCACGTCGGCGTCGACGTGCTGATCAACGCCGTCAGCGAGAAGTGGCGCAAGGGATTCATCGTCTTCGGTCTCCTGGCCGGCGCGCTGTTCACCGCCATCGTCGCCACCTTCGGCATTCGCTTCGTTCTTGAGTTGTCGCAGACTGAACAGGTCTCCGCCGACCTCGAAGCGCCGATGTGGCTGGTCTATCTCGGCCTGCCGATCGGCTCGTCCCTGATGTGTTTCCGCTTCCTGCAAGTCACCTACCGCTTCATCCGCGACGGTCACCTGCCGCGCCCCGATCACGCACACGTCGAGGGCATCGAGAACGAAACGGATATTCTGGAAGCGGACGAACAGGTGCGGATGGGAGGCAAGTCATGACCGCCGCCATCATCTTCGGCCTCCTGATCGCCCTGATGCTGACCGGGATGCCGATTTCGATCTCGCTCGGTCTCACCGTGCTCACGTTTCTGTTCACGATGACCCAGGTGCCGATCGAAAGCGTCGCTCTCAAGCTGTTCACCGGCATCGAGAAGTTCGAGATCATGGCGATCCCGTTCTTCATCCTTGCCGGCAACTTCCTGACCCACGGCGGCGTCGCGCGCAGGATGATCGCGTTTGCCACCGCGTGCGTCGGCCACCTGCCGGGCGGCCTCGGCATCGCCGGCGTCATGGCCTGCGCGCTGTTCGCGGCGGTGTCCGGCTCCAGCCCGGCCACGGTGGTCGCCATCGGCTCGATCCTGATGCCGGCGATGGTGGCGCAGGGCTTCCCCAAGCGCTTCGGTGCCGGCGTGATCACGACCTCGGGCGCGCTCGGCATCCTGATCCCGCCGTCGATCGTGATGGTGATGTACGCCGTCGCCACCAACACCTCGGTCGGGCAACTGTTTATCGCAGGTGTCGTTCCCGGCATCACGCTCGCCACCATGCTGGGTCTGATCACCTGGTACATCGCCTGGAAGAACAACTATCCGAAGCTGCCGTTCGCAGGATTCGGGCGCATCCTCGCCACCTTCCGCGAGAGCATGTGGGGGCTCCTGCTGATCATCATCGTCATCGGCGGCATCTATTCGGGGATGTTCACGCCGACGGAAGCCGCGGCGATGAGCGCGGTCTACGCCTTCGTCGTCTCGGTGTTCGTCTATAAGGACATGACGCTGCGCCAGGTGCCGAAGGTCCTGCTCGACAGTGCCAACATGAGCGCGATGCTGCTGTACATCATCACCAACGCCGTGCTGTTCTCGTTCCTGATGACGCACGAGAACATTCCGCAGGCGATGGCACAGTGGATGATCGACCAGAACCTGAGCGTCATCTTGTTCCTGCTCGGCTGCAACATCCTCCTGCTGCTCGCCGGCAACGTCATGGAGCCGTCGTCGATCACCCTGATCATGGCGCCGATCCTGTTCCCGATCGCGATGAAGCTCGGCATCGATCCGGTGCATTTCGGTATCATGATGACCGTCAACATGGAGGTCGGCATGTGCCACCCGCCGGTGGGTCTCAACCTCTACGTGGCGAGCGGGATCACGCACATGGGCATCAGCGAGCTGACGCTTGCAGTGCTGCCGTGGCTGATCACCATGCTCGTCTTCTTGATCATCGTCACCTACTGGCCGACGCTGTCGCTGTTCCTGCCGCGGCTCTTGGGTATGATGTAGCACTGCGGCCGCGCACGTCCCGCGCTGATGATAAGGGGCCGCTTCCGGCGAGGGGGGCGGCCCCGACCGCTTCCGGCGAGGATTGCCCGGGTCGATGCGAGCGGTCATGATCGGGCCGACGCGGGCGGGAACGAGGCGGGGGCATGGAGCAGGACTGGTGGCGCGGCGCGGTCCTCTATCAGATCTATCCGCGCAGCTTTCTCGATACCAACGCCGATGGCATCGGTGATCTCGCGGGCATCGAGGCGAAGCTCGACTACGTGGCGAGGCTCGGTGTCGACGGCGTCTGGCTGTCGCCGTTCTTCGCCTCGCCGATGAAGGATTTCGGCTACGACGTCGCCGACTACCGCGCCGTCGATCCGCTGTTCGGGTCGCTTGCCGATTTCGATCGTCTGCTCGCCCGCGCGCACGGTCTCGGCCTCAAGGTGATCATCGATCAGGTCTACTCGCACTCGTCGGACCAGCATCCCTGGTTCGCCGAGAGCCGACAGGGCCGCGATAACGCCAAGGCCGACTGGTACGTCTGGGCCGATCCCAAGCGCGATGGCACGCCGCCCAACAACTGGCTCGCCGTGTTCGGCGGGCCGGCCTGGGACTGGGAGCCGCGCCGGCGCCAGTACTATCTGCACAACTTCCTGAAGGAACAGCCGGACCTCAACTTCCATACCCCGGCCGTGCAGGATGCGGTGCTGGACGCGGCGCGCTTCTGGCTCGATCGCGGTGTCGATGGCTTTCGCATCGACGTCGCCAACTTCTTCTGCCACGACGCGTTGCTGCGCGACAATCCCGCCAACCCGCATCCGGCCCCGGACAAGCCCTACTGGCTGCAACGCCAGATCTACAGCCGCACCCGGCCCGAGACGCTCGCCTTCGTCGCCCGCTTCCGCGCGCTGCTCGACGCCTACCCCGGCACCTTTGCCGTCGCCGAGATCGCCGCCGACGACCAGATCGGCGCGATGATCGCGTACACCGACGGCTCCGATCGCTACCACACCGCCTACAGCTTCGTCCTGCTGCGCGAGGCGTTTGGTGCCGGCGTCGTGCGCGGCGCGCTTGAGGAGATGCAACGCCGTTCGCCGACGGCGTGGCCGTCGTGGGCGTTTTCCAACCACGACGTGGTGCGCGCGATGAGCCGCTGGGGCGGTGGCGGCGCCGATCCGGCTTTCGCCAAGCTGCTGGTGGCGTTGCTCACCTGCCTGCGCGGCACGGCCTTCCTTTATCAGGGCGACGAGCTGGGCCTGCCGCAGGCCGACGTGCCGTTCGCGCGCCTGCAGGACCCCGAGGGCAAGACGTTCTGGCCGCGGCACAAGGGGCGCGACGGCGCGCGCACGCCGATGCCCTGGCGTGGTGATGCACCGTTTGCCGGCTTTTCGGAGGTCGAGCCGTGGTTGCCGGTCGATCCCCGGCACGGCGGGCTCGCCGTCGATCGCCAGGACGCGGACGCGGCCTCGCCGCTGGCGTTCACCCGCGCGTTTCTTGCGTGGCGGCGGGCGCATCCGGCGCTCAAGCTCGGTGCCATCCGTTTCCTCGATACGCCCGAGCCGCTGCTGGCCTTCGCGCGCGATGGCGTGGACGAGACGCTGTTGTGCGCCTTCAACCTCGGCGCCGAGCCGGTGGCCGCCGAGCTAGCCGAGGCCGGGCGTTTCCGCATGCTGGCCGCACCGGGCAGCGGCGGGCATCTGACCGGCAGCCGGCTCGTGCTGCCCGGCCACGGCTTCCTGCTGGCGGGCGAACCGTAGCGGTGGGTCTTGACGGCCGCGCGCCACCGGCGGATAACACCGCAAGAGCCATAGACTTTAAAGATTAATAGGACGCGGCGGGAAAAAGGGGTGCGGTTCCGTGGACATCGACATTCGCGGCATCGGCAAACGCTTCGGGGACTTCGTCGCCCT
Organism: uncultured Defluviicoccus sp.; assembly: GCA_964401555.1. Taxonomy (GTDB): domain Bacteria; phylum Pseudomonadota; class Alphaproteobacteria; order Rhodospirillales; family Defluviicoccaceae; genus Defluviicoccus. The sequence continues at coordinate 26,202 of CAYNYW010000024.1, read as the reverse complement.
CGATGACGTGAGCCTCACCGTGCGCACCGGCGAGCTGGTGGCGCTGCTGGGGCCGTCCGGCTCGGGGAAGACCACGCTGTTGCGCATCCTCGCCGGGCTGGAGCGGGCCACGGCGGGCTCGGTGATGTTCGCGGGCGAGGATGCCGAGCGGCGCAGCCTGCGCCAGCGCCGCGTCGGCTTCGTCTTCCAGCACTATGCGTTGTTCCGGCACATGACGGTGTTCGAGAACGTCGCCTTCGGCCTGCGGGTCAAACCGCGGACGGATCGCCCGGCGCGCACGGAGATCGCCCAACGGGTGATGCGCCTGTTGACGCTGGTGCAGCTCGAACCGTTCGCGCAGCGCTACCCGGCGCAGCTCTCCGGCGGCCAGCGCCAGCGCGTCGCGCTCGCGCGCGCGCTCGCCATCGAGCCCAGCGTGCTGCTGCTCGACGAGCCGTTCGGCGCGCTCGATGCCAAGGTGCGCAAGGAACTGCGCCGCTGGTTGCGCGGCCTGCACGACGAGATGCGGCTTACCAGCGTGTTCGTCACCCACGACCAGGAGGAAGCCCTCGAACTCGCCGACCGCGTCGTCTTGATGAACGCCGGCCGGATCGAGCAGGTCGGCAGCCCGAGCGAGGTCTACGATCATCCGGCATCGGCGTTTGCCTATGAATTTCTCGGCCACGTCAACCGCTTCGAGTGCAGGGTCGAGAACAACCACGCCGTCATCTGCGGCGGCGAGGTGGCCCTCGACGCCCGCGACGCCGAAGCGGTCGCCGGCGCCGGGCCGGCGGTCGCCTACGTGCGCCCGCACGACATCCAGGTGTTTCCAAGCGAGGTGATGGTCGGTGTCCCGGCGGTGGTGCGCGCGGTGTTCGCCGCCGGCCCGGTGGTCAAGGCCGAGCTCGCGCTGGGCGAAGCGGAGCCAGTGGTCGAAGCCGAGCTGTCGCGCGAAGCCTTTCGCCAGGCGAGCCTCGCCGTCGGCCAGAAGGTGTTCGTGCGCGCCCGCGCCGCCCGTGTGTTTCCGGCGTTGCGCTAAGCGTCGCGCGCGGCATTTGATCCCGTTGCTTGTCCCCGGCGCCGCATTCGGTTATGAACCGAACAGCGCAAGGATACGCAGCGGGCGTCACCCCCGGCCGCAAACCTTCGGTCGCGCCGGGCGTCGTGATTGCGCCCGGATCAGAAACCCATCGAGATCAACCACCGCGAAGCACGGATGGCGAAGCACCAGACCAATCCGCTTGAAGCGGCCTTGAAGGAATGCCGAAACGGGTTGCCGGTCGTCGCCCTGTTCAGCTTCTTCATCAATCTCCTGGTGCTCACCTCGCCGATCTACATGCTGCAGATCTACGATCGGGTGCTGTCGAGCGGCCGGGTGGAGACGCTCGTTTTCATCACCCTGATCGCCGGGCTCGCCGTGCTGGTGATGGGGGCGCTCGACGCCATTCGCGGCCACGTCATCGGCCGCATCGGCCGCTGGTTCGAGCGCAGGCTCTCGCCGGAATTGATCGGTGCCAGCGTGCGCGGCGCCCTGGTTGGCTGGCAAGGCGGCGCCCAGCCGCTGCGCGACCTCGCGCAGATCCGCGCCTTCCTGGCCGGCCCCGCCGTCAACGCCGTGTTCGATTCACCCTGGATTCCCATCTTCATTGCCGTCATCTGGGCACTGCATCCGGTCCTGGGGGTGATGGCGCTGCTGTCCGCCATCGTCCTGTTCTGCCTTGCCATCATCAATGAATACGCCTGCCGGCGCCCCCTGCGTGAGGCGAGCAAGCTCTCGATCCGCACCCACCAGCAGGCCGACGCCGCCATCCGCAACGCCGATGTCTTCCAGGCGATGGGCATGCTGCCCGCCTTTCTCGCCGGCTGGAACAAGCAGAACGATCAGGCGCTCGCGCTGCAACTGCAGGCGACCGACCGCGGCGCCAAGGTGCTGGGTGTATCGAAGTTTGCGCGCATGCTCGTGCAGATCCTCATCCTCGGCACCGGCGCCTATCTTGTCGTCAAGACCGAGCTGACCGGCGGCGCCATGATCGGTGCGTCCATCCTTCTGGGCCGCGCGCTGGCGCCGGTCGAGCAGGCGATAGGCGCCTGGCGCAGCCTGGTCAGCGCGCGCGAAGCCTACGCGCGCCTGAAGGGGCTCCTGCAGAAGCTGCCCCCGCCGGAAGACTCGATGCCGCTGCCGGCACCCCAGGGGCGGCTCACCTGCGAGAACGTCATCTGCGTGCCGCGCGGGCGCGACACACCGGTGCTGCAGGGCATCTCCTTCGAGCTGGAACCGGGCGAGTCGCTCGGCGTCGTCGGCCCTTCGGCGGCGGGCAAGTCGACGTTGTGCAAGATTTTGGTCGGCTGCTGGGCGCCGACGCGCGGGCACGCCCGGCTCGACGGCGCCGATCTCCTGAAGTGGCCGTCGGACCAGCTCGGCCCCTACGTCGGCTATCTGCCGCAGGACGTCGAGCTGCTGGGCGGCAGCGTCAAGGACAACATCGCCCGCCTCGTGCCCAATCCCGATCCGCAAGCCGTGGTGCAGGCGGCGCTGACTGCGGGCGTGCATGAGATGATCCTGCGCTTTCCCGACGGCTACGAGACCGAAATCGGCGAAGGTGGCGCCTATCTTTCCGGCGGACAACGCCAGCGCATCGGCCTCGCCCGCGCGCTCTACGGCCGGCCACGACTGATCGTGCTCGACGAGCCCAACGCCAGCCTTGACAACGAGGGCGAGGAATCCCTGATCAATGCCATCCGCGCCGCCAAGGCGTGGGGAGCTACGGTCGTCCTCGTTGCGCACCAGCCGCGCATCCTCGGGCCCGTCGACAAGATCCTGCTGCTGCGCGACGGGCGTGTCGAGATGTTCGGGCCACGCGACGAGATCTTTGCACGCTTGCGGCCGGCGGCCCGCGTCGCCGCAGACAGCCGCCCGCGCATCGTCGAACGGCCGGCGTCCGCTGCGGCGGCCGAGGGCGGAACTTAACTAACCGAGCACGGAGGGCGCACGTCGATGGCCCAGGATCTGCAAACGACATCGGCGCAACTGCCGGAGGTGTACGGCGCGCAACGGCCGATCGAGGTCGGCCCACCGCCGCCGCTGCGCTCCGATCTGCGCCGGCACATGTGGATCGGTATCGTCGTCGTCGGATTGTTCTTCGTCATCGGTGGCGGTTGGGCGGCCACCGCGCCGTTGTCGGGGGCGATCATCGCGCACGGCGTGGTCAGTCCCGACAGCAGCCGGCAGACGGTGCAGCACCTCGAAGGCGGCATCATCCGTGACATTCGCGTCCGCGAGGGCGACCACGTGGCCAAGGGTGATGTCCTGGTGACGCTGGCCGATGTCGGACCCCAGGCGAGTGTCGGCGCCCAGATGACCCAGATGCGGGCGCTGGCGGCGTCCGAGGCCCGGCTGCAGGCCGAGCGCAGCGGTGCCGACCGCATCACGTTCCAGCACCCGTCGCTGGCCGATCGTCAGGACTCGGAGGTGCGGGCGGCCATCGACCAGCAGGTTCGACTGTTCGAGACCAGACGCGCCAACGATCGCACCCAGTCCGAGATTCTGACGCAACGGATCGCGCAGTTGGAGCAACAGATGGCGGGCGCCGAGCGGCAGCTCGAAGGCGTGCGCCGGCAAAAGCTGCTCATCCGCGAGGAACTGAAGGGCGTCGAGGAGCTGTACAAGAAGGGCTACGAGCGCAAGCCGCGCCTGCTCGAACTGCAGCGGACCGAGGCCGGGCTGGTGGGCACCGAGGGCGAGCTGGCCTCACGCATAGCGCGCTCCCAGGAGCAGATCGGCGAGACGCGGATTCAGATCGTCAACGTGCACGATGAGCGCCTGGAGAACGTCAACAAGGAACTCTCCGAGGTGCAGGCGAAACGGATCGAGATCGAGCAGACGGTCAAGGAGGGGGTCGATCGGCTGGCACGCACGACGATCACCGCGCCGGTCAGCGGCACCGTTTTCGATCTCCGCTTCAAGACCCGCGGCGGCGTGATCAAGCCGGGCGAGCCGGTGCTCGATATCGTGCCGAGCGAGGATGACCTCATCATCGATGCCCGTGTTTCGCCCAAAGACATCGACGCCGTCCATGAAAAACAGCCCGGCTACGTGATGTTCCCTTCGTATCCACAGCGCAGCATGATGCGGGTCCCGGCCAAGGTCCGTCAGGTTTCAGCCGATACCATGCAGGACCAGCGCACCGGCGAACACTATTATACGACGAAGGTCGAGATCGATCGGGCGACACTCAAGCGGCTCGATCCCAACATCGAGCTGACGCCCGGATTGCCGGCGGAAGCGTATCTTTCGACCGGCGAACGGACCCTTCTGCAGTATCTCTTGCAGCCGTTCATGATGGTCGTCGAACGCGCCATGCGCGAGTAGCGGGCCGGCCCCCTCCGGCAGCGGCCGGCGATCAACGGCGGCTGGCGATCAACTGCCTTGCGCCTCCATCCCGGCGAGCGCGGCGGCGAAGGCGGCGGCGTGCACGCCGAGCGAGGTGTGCATTGCGTCGTTGGTGATGTTGCCGACGACGATCCCGATCAACGTATAGCCGTGGGCGTCGCGGGTGAGGAGCGGCGAGCCGGAGCCGCCGCGTGCCACGTCGCAGTTGTGGACGAGGACCCGGTCGTCGGCGAGCCGCGAGGCGATCTTGCAACCGTCGTGCACGGTGAGCATGTGCGCCCGGTTCTGGCCATAGCCGGCGGTGAGCATCACCGACGACAGGTCCGATGCCGCGCCCGCTGCCGTGGCAAGGGCGAGCGGGTGAACGGCGATCGGCGGCATCGGTAACGGATCGACCAGACGCACGAGCGCCCAGTCGTTGGCGACCCGCTCGACGGTCGGCGGGCTGGTCTCGACGAAGCCGGGCGCGATGTGCACGCTTCTGCCGCGGCTGGCGCCGAGCGCTTCGCCGCGCTGGTAGCCCGACAGAAAGGTCAGCTCATGCGCCTGAAACGGCCGCTTCGTGCCGTGCTCGAACAGGCAGTGCGCGGCGGTGAGCACCACATCCGGGGCGACCAGCGTGCCGGTGCAAAACCCCTTGCCGGCAAGGTTGACACGGCCGATGGCGGCCCATGGCCAGCCAACGCTGTCGATCGCGAAGGCCCGGTCGCTGCGCGCGAACCCCGTTCCGGGCCCGGCCGTCGCGATGCCGCTGGTGGCGGCGGCGAGGGCGGCGAGCAGAAACAAGATGGTGCCGGCGCGGAGCATTGCCATTGTCATCACCATCGAAGCTAACAGAGTTGACCCCGGCGCGGAAGCCGACGGGCGGCCCCGCGCTCCTGCCCATCACAGCAGGCTCGCCCTAAGACCGGGTTAACGGCTGTCCGCGGGGTTAGTGCCCAGGCCGGGCGCCGAGGGCAAGGCGGCCGACGCGACGGAACGGCAGACCGGGGCCGGGCTCGAGGAAAACGGAGAGGGCGTCGACCCGCATCGGCACCCCGAGTGCGGGCGCCAGATGCGCCGCGAGCGCGGTGCGCAACCGACTGCGCTCGTCTTCGTCGAGCCGACAGCTCAGCGTGACGTGAAACCGCCACTGGTCGAAGACGAAGGGATAGCCCCAGCGCGCGAGGAGCTGCTCCTGGCGCGGGGAAAGGCCGGCGCGTCGGCGTCGTCGCAGCTCCGCCGAAGTGAGCGGCGCGCGAAACGGCTCGAAGGCGCGGACGCAGTCGTCGGCAAGCGCGTGCAGGGTCGCTTCGGCGCCGGAGGGCACCAGTGCGAGAAACCCACCGATGGTGCCGACGACCAGCCGCGGCAGGACGAACGGCCGGCGCTTCGCCGCCAAAGCCACGACCGCCGCCATCAGGGCTTCGGGGTTCGAAGGCGTGCGCAGAAAGAACGGCGCCTTCAAGGTCGCGTGCAGGCCATAGCGGGCCGCTTCCGCCGTGATCGCGGCGATCCGTGCCGGATCAAAGCCGCCGAGCGCCGGTTGCGCGACCGCGTTCCCCGTGGCCGCGTCGCGGCCCAGCCATGCCGTGCCGAGCCGCGACAAGAGGCTGTCTTCGGCCGGTGCCCAGTAGATGGCGTAGCGCGCCGCCGGTGTCTGGACGTTCACCCGCGCTCCCTTCCGCTCTCGGAAACCACGGAACCACCAAATCATGGGGTTCGTGGATCGTGCGATCACACGCCCGGGGAATCAAGCGTGTGGTCCGATCCACTCGTGCAGCGGCGCATTCAAAGAAGGCGCGGCCAATCCACGCAACCTATTGTTTTTAAAGCACATCTAACCCATTCGGCTGAATCATCCGAATGGGGCTGTGCACGAGCTTGGCCGCCGACGTCGGGCTGCGACAGTGCGACGCCATTTCCGCCGTTGCAGGCTAGGACCGCAGTGGAGTGACAGGCGTTCCTTGGGGTGGCGATGCCTGCCGAGCGCTCAGACGCTTGTGCGGCGTCGACCCAGGCTCAAAATGAGGGCGAGGCCCGAACCCAACAACCAGACGGCACTCGGCAGCGGTGCATACACATCGGCCTGGCCGTAAGGGCCGCCGAATTCGGCGCGGTTGGAGAAGGGATTGTCCCAGGTGCCCGGGAAACCGGACCCGGACAGACGGATGCTGCTCTCCTGCGGGAAGAATGATTTCAGGATACCGCTGGTCGGCTCGATCTGGAAGTCCAGCGGATCAAAGGTGCCGCCGGGCGTGCCGCTGAAGCCGTAAGGGGAGACCGCATGATCGACGGCCGACACCGTGCCGGACAACAGCGTCTGCACCGGTCCGTTCTGGGTGAGTTTGCCGGTGATCTTGAAGGTTCCGCCCTGCACCGTGCCGTCGTCGCCGATGGCGGCGCTCAGCGAGAAGAGCGCCTGGCTCAGAACGGACAAGGCCGACGTGCCCCCTTGATCGAAGGTTTGCACCAAACCGTTCGCCGTCAGCCGGTCGAGCGCCGCATCGTAGGAGACCTCGACCTGGCTCGCATGGATCTCCGGTGGCACCGCATTGACGTTGACGGAACTGGCCTTCGCCGCTGGTGCACCCCAGCAACACACCGCAATCACGGCGCCAGCCATAGCCGCGCGCGCGCCGAAGCACGGTGTACGCTCAAGAAAAAAACCAGACATTCGCAGCCTCTTGTCCCGCCCGTCGGCGACTTGCGCACAATCTTTATGAAAGTATTGATTTGCACGCCGTGTACCACTTATGTGCAAGACAACCAACGCCCGTTTGGGCTAGCGTGTACTTGTGGTTCCTGTGGCGGCGTGCGCGGTGACACGCCAGTACAGGCGGCTATTTCACCTCGTTTGGGGTGCCGCAGACGGGTAGGTTCGGCTTGTCTTGCAGCCCAGCTTGGTTTGGATCCGAACTTGTCTTGGATCGAGGCGCGCGATGCCCCCACCACCGCACGCGGCGGACACGACGCGATGGATAATGCGCGCGCCGGCCGCGCAGCGGCGGCCGCCGTCGTGTGGCGCCGCCCGCGTGGACCGGCGCTGGGCCGCATCCGCTTGGTCGCGGCCGATGCGAACCGCCAACTCTATGATTTGATGGTTCTATACGTCGCCGCCACGCGACGCCTGCGACGGCAATCCTAGAACGGGAACAAGATGTCCCAGAGCTGGGTGCCCCAGCGCGGCTGCTGCAGGTCGCTCAGCATGCCGCGGCCGCCGTAGGCGACCCGCATCTCGGCGATCCGCTCGTGGGAGATGGTGTTGTCGGCCTCGATGTCCTGGGGACGCACCACCCCGGTGATCATCATCTCCCGCAGCTCTTGATTGACGCGGATCTCCTGGCGGCCGAGGATGACCAGCGATCCGTTGGGCAGGATCTGGGTAACCAGCGCGGCGACGGTCAATTCGATCACCTCGCTGCGATCGATCTGGCCATCACCGTCGGTCTTGTGATTGGTGCTGAAATCCATCAGCGCCCCGCCTTTGTTGTAGGAGCGCGGCAGGACCACACCGAGACGCTGCTCGAAGCCCAGCGCGGCGTTCAGATCCATCGTCTCGCCGTCATCACGCTGGCGTTCGGTCTTGTTTTTCATTTTGGCGCTGTCATCGAGGCGCAACCGGATGGTGACCGTATCGCCGATCTCCTTGGCGCGGATGTCCTTGAAGAAGGCCTTGGCGCCGGCGCGCCACAGCGAGTTGGGGTTGTCCTCGGGCACCTGGGTGGCCGGCATCGGCAGGCTCACCGGCTTGTAGTTGGGGGCCGCCTGCGGATTGTTGATCTGCGTGAGCTTCGGCCCGCCTTGCGCCATGTCTTCGAGCCGATCGACGGTGTGACAGCCGGCAAGCGCCAGGCTGAGCGTCATCAACGCCGCGATCGGCGCGTTCGCATGCACGACGTTTCTCCGGGAGGTCATCGTTCACCGGCCCTTCCTGTCGCCGTGCCGATCGGGGCGGCGGTGCCGGTGACGGTCACCTCATCGGCGGCCGTGACCACGCCCGCCACCACGGCATGCGAGCCGAGGTTGGCGATGCGCACCGTATCGCCCGCGCCGCCGGCGTCGAGCGCGCGGCCACGCGCCGTCAGCGTCATCGCCTTGGTTGCCAGCACCATCGTTACCAGCGCACCCTTGGTCACCAGCACCGGCCGGCCGACGTCGCTCACCATGATCGGGGCGCCGGCCCGCAGCGCGCGCCGCGGCGTCAGACCGACCAGGGCATCGGCATCGAGGATGGCATTGGCCGGCACCACGTTGTCGCGCACCGACAGCCAGTCGATGTCGTCGTGCGCGATCAGCTCGCCGTGCCGCACGTCGCGCGTGGCGACGGGCAGTTGCACGACGCGATAGGCACGGCCGGCAAGGTTCAAGCGCTGCACCGGCCGGCCGTCGTCGAGCACCACCAGCGTTGCGGAAAAGCGCCGGCCGCTCGGGGTATAGATCAGATTGTCGATGGCGAGCCGTGCGGTGGCCGGCACCTCGGTGCCCGCCACGGTGGTCGCAAGCTCGATGGTCATGTCCGCCGCCAGCCCCTTGGCGGCGAGGCCCTCTTCCAGGAGGCCGATGATCTCGGCTTCGTCGACGACGACGCTTTCGCGTTCGATCACCGCCTGCTCGCGACCCGTGGTCGGCCGCCACGCCAGACCGTAACCTCGCGCCAGGCGGGCGAGCACCGGCGCCGGCAGCACGAGTTCCCGGCCGGCGACCGGCGCGTCCGCGATCACCGCATCCTGCGCGCTGCCCGCATTCAGAAAGACATCGCCGAGGCGGACCCGGCCATCGAGGACGCTGACGCGCTCGCGCAGCATCGGCGGCGGGGCCAGCTTGGCGGCCGCGGGGGCGGCGGCGAGCGGCTGGGCGATTGCAATCGCCAGGACGAACCCCGCAACGACGAAGCGGATCAGAATCTGGATGCGTCTTGCCGTCATCAGCATTACCGGCCCATTACCGGCCCATTACCGAATAGTCGTCAGCGTCTGCATCATGTCGTCGGCGGTCTGGATCACCTTGGAGTTCATTTCGTAGGCGCGTTGCGCCGAGATCAGGTTGGTTATCTCCTCGACCGGGTTAACGTTCGATGTTTCGAGGAAGCCCTGCAGGACGCTGCCGTAGCCTTCGGCCTGGGGCGTGCCGACCGCCGCCGTGCCCGATGCCGGCGTCTCCTTCAGGAGGTTGCCGCCAACGGCCTCCAGGCCCGCTTCGTTGGCGAACGTGGCGATCTGCAACTGGCCGACGTTCTGGAGATTGACCTGACCCTGCAGCTTGACCAGGACCTCGCCGCTCTGATTGATGGTGACGTCGATGGCGTTGCTCGGAATGGTAATGCCACCCGCCACCGCGAAGCCGTCGTGGGTGACGATCTGGCCGTCGGCATTGAGCTGAAACGTGCCGTCGCGGGTGTAGGCCGTGGACCCGTCGGGAAGGTCGATGGGGAAGTAGCCCTTGCCCTGAATCGCCACATCGAAGGGGTTGTCGGTGGCGGAGAGATTGCCTTGCGAGGGGATGCGGTAGACCGCGGCGAGGCGCGCGCCGAGACCGATCTGCACGCCCGACGGGATGATGTTGCCGGCATCGACCGAGGTCGAACCGACCCGGCGCATGTTGTCGTACAACAGGTCCTGGAACTCGGTGCGCCGGCGCTGAAACGCGGTCGTGTTCATGTTGGCGAGGTTGTTGGAGACGACTTCGACGTTCTGCTGCTGGGCGAGCATTCCCGTTGCAGCGATGCTGAGCGCTTTCATGCTCCGAAGACCTTTCTCGTCGCGGGACGTGCCGGATATCGCCGGCTTCGACCCGGTTGGCCGTTGATCAGGGTCACGATCCGTAGACCTGCAGCATCTTCTTCATGCGGTCGTCTTCGTGGTCGATGAGTTGCTTGGCCTGCTCGTAGGCGCGATGCACGCGGATCAGATTCTCGATCTCGAGCACCGGCTGGACGTTGGAAGTCTCCAGCATGCCCTGCACCACCTCGGCGCGCTCGACGGGGACCGGCGCCGCGTCCGCGCGCCACAGGCTGTTTCCTTCGGCGCGCAGCATCGCCGCATTGGGAAAGCGGACCATCTGCAGCCGGCCGACGGCGGTGCCGTCGACGTCGATGGTGCCGTCCTTGGTCACCGTGACCTCCCGGTAGCTCGCCGGGAAGACGATCGGCCGGCCGTCCTGGCCCAGGACCGGCAGGCCCTGCGATGTCACGAGCTGGCCCTGGTCGTCGGTGCGGAAGTGACCGTCGCGGGTGTAACGGTTGCCGACCGCGCCCTCGACCACGAAGTAGCTGTCGTCGCGCAGGGCGAAATCGAGGGAGTTGCCGGTGGACTGCAGGTTGCCGGCCGCCGGATCGGAGACGGTGGTCACGTCGCGCACGAACACCGGCTTGCCGCCGAAGACCGCGTCGCGCGACGCCATCTGCGGCACATAGGGCGTCATCAGGAGCCGCTCGCGCTTGAACCCGGTGGTGTTGACGTTGGCGACGTTGTTGGCCACGACTTCGAGCTGGCGGTTGAGGCCGCACTGGGCAGAAAGCGCGATCAGGGTTCCGTTTTCCATGGCGCCTCGGGCCGGCTTGAATTGATCTCGGCGTTGGTGAAGCAAGCATCGGGCCGCAACGCCATATCTATTATAAATCAATGCGTTGACGAGAATTCTCAAGGGCGCGGTTGGGTCGATCCTGCCGCCCCGGGGCACGGGGAGCGGCAGTTCTTGCCGGTTGCGGGCGCGATCGGGCCCTGTTCGCAACAGGTTGTTAACCGCGGCTCCCTAGATTCCGCAAAGAAGCGATGATCCCGGCGCGGCCGCTGCGTCCTCGGTAGGGACGTTGTCGCGCGCGACGGGGGGGCACCACGGAACAGGGCTCGGCACACAGGTGGCGAAGAAAGACGATCCCGGCGCGGCCGATGCGGCGACCGATCAGGGCAAGCCCGGCAAGGGCGGCAAGAAGCGGTTGATGCTGATCGTGGCGGCCGTCGTCGTGCTGGGCGCGATCGGTGCCGGCGTCTTCCTTTCCGGCATCCTCGGAGGCGGTGAGGAGACTGCCTCGGGTGAAGGGGAACACGCGGCGGCCGAGGAAAAGCCGGCAGCATCGCCGGCCACCATCTTCCACCCGCTGCCGGATTTGGTGATCAGCCTGCGCGGGTCCGACCGCCGGACGACGTTCCTGAAGCTGCGGCTGACCGCCGAGGTGGGGTCCAACGCCGACATCGCGCGGCTCGAAGCAATGATGCCGCGCGTCATCGACTACTGCCAGCTCTACCTGCGCGAGTTGCGCCCGGACGATCTGCAGGGCTCGGCCGGGACCTTGCGCCTGAAGGAGGAACTGATGCGCCGGATCAACGCCGCCGTCGCGCCGACCGAGGTGCGTGACATCCTCCTCTCGGAACTGTTGATCCAGTAGCGAGTGACGGGATGTTCCGATGAGCGAGGATCTGGCAACACCGCCGCCCGCCCTCGGTGCCGATGGTCCGGCCGAGGGAGACGAGGCGGGCTTCGAGTCGGCGCCGATCCTGAATCAGGACGAGATCGACAGCCTGCTCGGCTTCGATGACGGCGACGCGCCGACGGAGGAGCGGCGCGGCATCGAGCAGATCCTCAGCGGCTCGCTCATCTCGTACGAGCGCCTGCCGATGCTCGAGGTCGTCTTCGAGCGGCTGGCGCGCATGATGTCGACGAGCCTGCGCAATTTCACCTCCGACAACGTCGACGTCTGCTTGCAGAACATGGCCTCCATTCGGTTCGGCGAGCATCTCGGCAATATCCCGCAGCCGGTCATGCTGGCGGTGATCAAGGCCGATCAGTGGGACAACTACGCCCTCGTCGTTATCGAATCCCCGCTCGTCTATTCGATCATCGACGTTCTTTTGGGCGGGCGCCACGGCACGGCTGCGATGCGCATCGAGGGTCGCCCGTTCACCACCATCGAGCGCGATCTGGTCGAAGAGATGGTGCGCGTCATCGTCGCCGACCTCAGCCGCGCGTTTGAGCCGCTGTCCACCGTCACCTTCCAGTTCGAGCGCCTGGAGACCAATCCAAGCCTCGCCGCCATCGCACGGCCGTCGAACGCGGCGATCCTCGCGCGCTTCAACATCGAAATGGTCGATCGCGGCGGCAACCTCGCGCTGATCATCCCCTACGCCACGCTGGAGCCGGTGCGCGAGATCCTCTTGCAGATGTTCATCGGCGAGAAGTTCGGCCGTGATTCGATCTGGGAGAGCCATCTCGCCCGCGAGTTGTGGCTCACCCGCGTCGAGCTGACGGCGGTGCTCGACGAGCGCCTGGTGCCGCTCAAGGACATCTTCAATCTCAAGGTCGGCAGCCAGTTGCTGTTCGACGCCAAGCCCGACAGCACCGTTCAACTGCGTTGCGGTGGCATCCCGATGTACGAGGCGAGCATGGGGCGCCACGGCTCGCGCGTCGCGGTGCGTATCGAGGACAAGATCAACGGCAAGAACGATGCGGGAGGCGAGGCATGAGCCTTTCTTTGATCCTTGATCTGCTCCTGGTGGCGCTGCTGGCGGCGACGATCGGCACCGCCGTCGTCCTCTACCGGCGTCTCGGCCTGGTCCGCGGCGATCACGGCCGCCTCGATGCGCTGGCGGCGCGTTTTGTCGAGGCGACGGCCCGTGCCGAGGACGGAATCGGTCGGCTGAAGCTGTCGACGGAAACCCTCAATGCCCGCATCGCCGCCGCCGAGGCGGTGGCCGAGGATCTGCGCTTTCTGACCGAGGAGGCCAATCGCGCCGCCGATCGCGCCGAGGCCGGACTGCGCGCGCTGCGCAATGAGGTGGCGCGACCCGGCACGGCGGCATTTTCTTCCGCCGCCGCGACTCCCCGCGCCGCCGCGCCTGTGCATGTGCCTGGGCCTGCGCGGGCGCCGGAGCCGTCGGCGGTGCCGCGCCGACAGACCGAGGCCGAGCGCGCGTTGATCCGGGCGCTTGGCCTCAAAGAGGCGCGCGGCGAGCCGGTACGGTGACGGGCCAAGGGTCGGGAACGGGAATGGGCGCGATCTTCAGACACTTTCGCCTGCTGCCGCTGACCGGGGCCGTCGCGCTGGTGATCATGATGGTCAAGCTGAACGCCGTCTGGGACGGGTTCGCCGCCATGCGCGCCGGCGGCGCCGTGATTTCGAGCGCGAACGCGGCGACCGGCGAGGCTCCGTCCGCCGCCGGTCACGCCGGCGGCGCGGCGCCCGCCAAGAATGGTCACGCTGCCGGCGACGGCGAGAAGGCCGGCGCCGCACCGCATGCGCAGGAGAGCAAGGACGAACAACAGACGCCGGCGGAGCGGCCGGCGGCCGAAGCCGTGGCCGGGCCGCGCCTGACCCCGTCCGAGATCGAGGTCCTGCAGCAACTCGCCCGGCGCCGCGAAGAGCTTGCGCGACGCGCCGAAGCCCTCGACCGCCGCGAGGACCTGCTCAAGGCCGCCGAACACCGCGTCGATGCGAAGCTGCAGGGGCTCAAGGATTTGCAGACGACGCTGGAGCGGCTGATCGCCGAGTACAAGGCCCAGCAGGACGAGCAGGCGCAGACGCTGGTCAAGATCTACGAGAACATGAAGCCGAAGGATGCGGCCCGCATCTTCGAAGAGCTGGAAATGGGGACGCTGCTCGCCGTCGCCGACCGGATGAAGGAGCGCAAGCTGGCGCCCGTGCTCGCCGATATGAACCCGGCGCGCGCCAAGGAGGTGACCGAGGAGCTTGCCCGCCTGCGCTCCCTGCCGACGCCGAGCGGGGCGGCGGATGCCGACAAGCGCCCGTAAAGGGTCGCGCCGCGGCGCAGCGCGGTCGTGCGCACCGCCGCCGCCGTCGTTGGATCGTGCCGGCCTGCGGGCGATGGCGCGCTCCTTGTTCGTGCTGTTCCTGATCGGCGCGGTACCGGCGCGGGCCGACACGGTGCGTGTCCGCGCCGAAGGAGACGAGCGGTCGGCGCGGCTCGTCCTGTCCTGGCCGCAGCCGGTGCACCATGAAGCGACGATCGCCGATGGCCGCCTCACGCTCCGCTTCGATCGTCCCATCGAAACCGATCTCGCCGCGCTGCTCGCCCTCGACCGCTGGTTGAAGGAGCCGCGGATCGGTGACGCGTCCAAGTCGCTCAGCGTTCGGCTGAGCCGAGGGGTTACCGCCCTTGCCCATGGCGAGGGTAGCGAGGTGGTGGTCGACCTGATCGCCCCGCCGCCACCGGCGGTGGGCAAGACATCACTATCCGAAGCAGAGCCGCGCCGGATGCCGCCGCCCGAAGCGGCGGCGGATCACGGCGCCGATCCGGGTGACGGGCCCGAAGCCGCCACCGATCTGCCCGGCCGGCGCCAGCACGCGCCCCGGCCGCGGCCAGCCGACGCTCCGACGCCCGTGCAAGGGGGGGGCACCCAGCGCGCCGATGACGGCGGCCAGTCGTCCGACGCCGGTGTGCGTCTTGCCGCCTCTCGCCCGGCCTCGCTGCGCTTTGCGTGGAGCGCGCCGACGGCGGCCGCCCTGGTACCGGAAGAGGGTGTCACCTGGCTCGTCTTCGACCGGCCGTCCGCGTCCGACGTCGGGGCGCTGCTCGCCGCCGCTAAGGGCGCGATCCATCGTATCGACGAGCGGTCGGATGCCGATGCCACCGTTCTCGGCCTGCACTTGGCCGAGGGTGTCCGCGCGCATCTCGTCCCGGACGGCAATGCATGGTCGCTCGTCTTCGGCGACGCGGCAGGCGGCGCAATGCATGCCATTCCGGCGGAAAGCACGGCAACATCTTCGCCGCAGGCGGCGGACGCCAAGCTGGTGCTGCATGCCGCGGTCGGCCGCACCCAGGCCCATGTCCGTACCGGCGATGCCCAGCACAACCTCGTGATCGTCCCGGTCCGTGCCGCCGATACCGGCATGCCGGCCGCGCGTGCGTACCCGGAATTTCGTCTGGGCCGGACGGCGCAGGGGCTTGCCATCCAGCCGCTCGCCGACGACGTGCGCATTGCGCTCGGCGCCGACTTCGTCGAGATCGGTCGGCCGGGTGGCCTGCAGCTCAGCGCGGAGCCGCCTGCCCCGCAGTCGACCGCGGGCGCGCCCGCGCGGCGCGAGCGGCTGCTGTTTCCGCTGCCAGACGATCAGCCAGACGACCAGCCAGACGACCAGGCCGACGACCAGGCCGACGACCAGGCCGACGAGCAATCCTTCGCGGCGCGCCGCAGCGCGCTGGAGCGGGCGAGCGCCAATGCTTCCGGAATCGGCCGCGAGCAGGCGCGTCTGGCGCAGTGCGAACTGTTCCTCGCGCACGGCCTTGCCACCGAATGCCTGGGCCTTCTGGAGCTGATCGACGCGGACCGGGAAGCGGCGCACGACGAGCGCCGTTTTCGCTTCCTGCGCGGTGTCGCCAATCTGCTCACCGGCCGGCTGGCCGACGCGCGCGGCGATCTCGGCGATCCGGCGCTCGCAACCAGTGACGAGGTCCGCTTGTGGCTGGCCGTGCTCGCCGCGATGGACGGGCGCGCGGGTGGCGACGTGCCCGCCGGCAGCGTCGAGCGCTGGCAAGAGATTCTCGCGGCATATCCGCCGGGGATGCGCTTCACGCTGGCTCGCTGGCTGGCCGACGCGAGCCTGGATCAGGGATCGCCGGCCGCCGCCAAGCGGCTGATGGAGACGATGGCGGGCGCGGCCACGACCGGGCGGGAGCGGGCGTGGTTGCCCTACTTCGAGGGCCGGTTGCTGGCCGTTCAGGGCAAGGCCGATAAGGCGCGCGCCGCCTGGGCGCATGCCGAAACCGATCCCTCGCACCCGGCGGCCGTGCGCCTGCGCCTCGCCCGGATCGAGCTCGACTTGAAGCAGAAGAAGCTCGATGCCCATCAGGCGATCGCCGCGCTCGATCAATTGCGCGATGCCTGGCGCGGCGATCCGTTCGAGTTCCGGGTTCTGTGCCGGCTCGGACGGCTTCAGATCGAGGCGGGGGAGTATGCCGACGGCATGCGCACGCTGGATGCGGCGGCGCGCCGCTTCCAGGACCTGCCGCAGGCGGCCGAGGTCGCCCGCGAGGTCGCCCAGACCTTCGAGCGGCTCGCGCTGGGCGATCTTGCCGACAAGGTATCGCCGCTCGCGGCGATCGCGCTGTTGCATGACTTCAAGGCGCTGGTGCCGCCGGGTGAAAAGGGTCGGGAGGTGGTGCGGCGCCAAGCCCAGCGTCTGATCGGCGTCGATCTGCTTCCTGAGGCGGCCGCGGTCCTCGAAGAGCTGCTGGCCGGGACGCCTGCGGGAGAGGAGCGGGCGAGGGATGGTCTGCGGCTCGCCCAGGTCTACGGGCAGGACGGCAAGCCCGACGCGGCGCTGGCGGCGTTGCAGCGCTCGGCCGCCGACGCGCTGCCGGCGGCGCTGGTCCGGGCGCGCAACCACGCCACCGCCCGGGCGCTGGCGGCGCTCGGCCGCAACGAAGACGCGCTGGCCGCCATCACCGGTGACACCGATGATGACGCCTTGCGCCTGCGCGCGCACATCTTCCGCGGCGAGGAGGATTGGGCCGATGCGGGCGCCAGTCTCGACCGTCTGCTCGCCGTCGAAGGCCAGGCCGCCGGCGCCGACACCCGGCAGAAGCAGGACACCGTCCTCGACCTCGCCGCCACGCTGACGCTCGCCGACGATCGCGACGGGGCAGAGCGGCTGCGGCAAAGTCATGGTGCCGCCATGGCGAAGGCGAAGGCGGCCGATGCCTTCAACATCCTGACCGGCGGGCTGCCGCCACCCGGCGCCGATGTCGAGGCGCTCAAGGCCTACGTCGACGAGGCGGACGCCATCCGCCAGCTCCTCGACCCCTCGCTCGCAACGGGCGACGAAAAGGACGGCGGTCCGGCCGCTGCGGCCGAGGAGAAGCACTGAGCGGCCGGCGGTTTCTCCATCGGACGGCGATCAGAAAGGCGCGGCGGCGGCCCGGTTCAGCCGCCGAAGCTGCGCACCAAGCTGCCGACCAGGAGGTTCCAGCCGTCGACCAGGACGAAGAAGACGATCTTGAACGGCAGGGCGATGACCACCGGCGGCAGCATCATCATGCCCATCGACATCAGGATCGAGGCGACCACCATGTCGATGATCAGGAACGGCACGAAGACGAGAAAGCCGATCTCGAACGCACGTCTCAGTTCGCTGACCATGAACGCCGGGATCAGCGCCTTGAGCGGGGCATCTTCCGCCTTGGTCGTTTCCGGGTGCCCGCCCGCGAAGTCGACGAACAGCGCCAGATCCTGGTCACGCACGTGCCGGCGCATGAAATCGGCGACCGGGGCAACGGTCCGCTCGAACGCGTCCGCCTCGTCGATCTCGCCCGCGATCAACGGCGCGATGCCGTCATCGTAGGCTTTTTCGAAGGTCGGCATCATCACGAATAGCGTCAGGAACAACGCGAGGCTGACGAGGACCTGGTTGGGCGGGGCCTGCTGGGTGCCGAGCGCGGTGCGCAGGAAGGAAAGGACGATGACGATGCGCGTGAACGACGTCACCATCACCAGGATCGAAGGCGCCAGGCTCAGGACCGTCAGCAGCGCGAGTAGCTGGACGGCGCGGCCGGTGACGCTCTGGCCCTGACCGAGATCCAAAGCGACGCTCTGCGCGGCGGCCGGAGCCGCGATCGTGACGAAAAGCGTAGCGACGAGGACGCCCCAGGTGCGCCGCGTCATGGCACCGGCTCCGCGGTGGTGCCGGGTGCCGCGTTGACATCGGCAAGGCAATCGCGAAACGACGTGGCCGCGCTGCCCGCGGTCGCGTCGACCACGGTCTCGCCGTTGGGGCCGAGAATAACGAGATGCTCGCGCGCGTCACACCGCAGCAGCACCAGACGGCGCCGGCCGTCGAGGGGAAGCACTTCGACCAGCGCGAGCCGGCGCCGGCTGTCCGGCCGGCGCGCAACGATGCCACCGAGGCCGACACGGCGTGCGACAAACGCGGCGGCGCCGATCAACGCCAGCACGAAGACGAGCGACGCGGCGAACTGCAGATAGCTTGCGGCGTCCATCTCTGCGAGGCCCTCCTTTCGAGAGGCCGGCCTGCGATGCGCTCAGTGCAGCGGTGCATTCTAAAGAATGCGCGGTCGCTGCACTCAACCTGTTGTTTCTAATGCACATCTAACCCATTCGCCTGAACCATCCGAATGGGTCTGTGCACGAGTGGATCGTACGCTCCACTAACTCTGTGATTCAGCAGCTCGATTCAGCCAACGGATGGCTCCCATCCGTTGGCAGCGAGCCACGCGTTGCGGGCGGGTTCCCGGCAGGCGTCATCGAGTTCGCGGGCGAGCGCGGCAAAGGCGTGTTCGACGGCGCTCAGCCGGTGATCGAGGTGTTGGTTGTCCTGGCGGGCGTGTTCGCCGGCGGCGGTGCGCAAGGCGGCGACGGCGCCTTCGAGGGCGGAAAGATCGATGCTGCCACCGCGCGCGACCGAGCCGCGGGCGACGGCAATCGCGAGCGTGACGCGGGCAAGATCCTCGGCGACAGGGTTGATGATCGTCGCAGTCGAAGCCGTCATGGGTGTTCCCCCGTCCTGGCCGGCGCCGCCGGGGCCGTCGGTCCGCCGTTCAGCCGATAGAGGTAGACGAGGATTTCGGCGACCGCCGCGTACGCCTCGATCGGAATCTCGGTGCCGATGTCGAGCGCGTTCAGCATCTGGGCGAGGTCCGGGTCCTCGCGGACCGGAACGCCCATCTCCAGCGCAACGGCACGAATTCGTTCCGCGATCGGACCGCGCCCGTTGGCAACGACTTTCGGCGCGTTGTCGCCACCGGGCGTGTACGCCAATGCGGCGGCCAGGAGCGGCTGTGGGCGGGATGGAATATCCTTCGTCTTCGGTTGGAGCGGCATGGACAGTTCCCCTCGGCGGGGCAAGCGGTTGTGGTGATCAACAGCTAAGGGGAACTGTTAAAGGGGATGCCTTAAGGAACGGTTATCTCCGGATCTGGTCGCGCGCGCCCTGCGCCAGCGGCACGTCGCGCCAGCCAGTGTCCGCCGCATCGTTGTCGGGCGTGGCGAAGCGGGTCTCGCGCACCTCATCCCAGGCGAACGGGCGCGCCACCACCCAGCAGTAGACGTGCTCGCCGTAGTTCGCCGCATAGAAGATCAGGAAATCGCCGGTCATGTTCCTCGTGTTCCGTCTGCCGTGCCGGAGGTAACCGAACTGGGCCAGCGCCGGAACGGGACCGTCGTGGTCGGCGCTACGCACGGGTGCAGGCCTCGGATTAACCGATGTCGCGTGCCGTCGCCAGCCACCAGTCCAAGCAGGCCGAACCACGGAGGATGCCGTCTTGCGCGCTTACGCTGGCGCGGGCGAGGAACGAAAACCGGTGGCGATGATGTAGAGTTCCGGCGATTCTGCGCGCGATGCCGGCGGCTTGGCGTGGCGGACGGAGGCGAAGGCGCGGGTGAGACCGGCGAGAAGCTGGGGGGTGGCGCCGCCTTGCCAAACCTTGCAGACGAAAGAGCCGCCCGGTGCCAGCACCGCGCAGGCCACGTCGAGGGCACTTTCGGCCAAGCCAATGCTGCGCAGGTGATCGGCACCGCGGTGCCCGCTTGCGGCCGGCGCCATGTCGCTCAAGACGACGTCGGCCGGCCCGCCCAGTTGCGCGATGATCCGCTCCGGTAGATTGGCGTCGTCGACGTCGCACAGGAGGAACCGCGCGTGGTCCAGCGCCGCCATCTCGGCGCAATCGACGGCGACCACGATGCCGCCCCCTGGAGAGCCGGCGCCGGTGCGCTCGCACGCGACCTGGGTCCAGCCGCCGGGCGCGGCGCCGAGATCGACGACGCGCGCCCCTTTGCGAAGAATTCGGAAGCGCTCGTCGAGCTCGATCAGCTTGAATGCCGCCCGCGAGCGAAAGCCGCGCTTGCGCGCTTGGGCGACGTAGGGGTCGCGCAACTGCCGTTCCAGCCAGCGCCGCGACGACGCCGTGCGCCGCTTGCCGTCGCTCAGCGTGCGCGCGACGCGCGGCGGCGTCGGCGGCGGCTTGGCCATCAGACCGCCTCCTCGCCGGCCGGCCCGCCCATCAGCGCCACCGGCCGGGCGCCGCCTTTCGAGGTCGTATCGTCCGCGTGCATCAGCGCCAACAGGATCCCCTCGCGAATGCCCCGGTCGGCGACGGTGAGGCGGCCGACGGGCCAGCGCCGGCAGATCGCGTCGAGGATGGCGCAGCCGGCGATGACCAGATCGGCACGTTCCCGGCCGATGCAGGCGATGGCGGCGCGCTCGCGGTAGTCGAGACTGATCAGCCACACGCTGAGCGCGGCGATGGCGGCGAAGCTGATCTCGATGCCGTCGACGCGGTTGCGGTCGTAGGCGCCGAGGCCGAGATGCAGGGCACCGAGCGTGGTCACGGTCCCCGACGTGCCCAGCATCTGCACGCCGTGCCCGCCAATCGCGTCGCCGGCGAGCGGGGGCAGGGCGGCGGCCGCCAGCCGTTCCTCGATCTCGCCGCTCATCGCCTGATAGGTTGCGACGCTGATGCGGTCACCGCCGTAGCGCTCGGCCAGGGTCACGACGCCCAGGGGCAATGAAATCAGGGCGAGCGGCCGCGCGCCGCGCCCGCCGTCGTGGGCGACCCACATCACTTCGGTGCTGCCGCCGCCGATGTCGAACAGCAGCGCCCGCTCCGCCCGCGGGTCGAGGAGGCCGGTGCAGCCGTTGAGGGTCAGTGCTGCCTCCTCCTCGGGGGTGATGATGCGGATCGGCAGCCCCGTTGCCGCGCGGGCGCGGGCGACAAACTCTTCGGCATTGGTTGCACGGCGGCAGGCTTCGGTGGCGATGGTGTCGACGTGGCCGACGTGCAGGGCACGCAGCCGGTGGGCGCAGGCGGACAGCGCATCGATGGCGCGCGCCATCGGCGCCTCGCCCAGCCGGCCGCTGGCGGCAAGGCCTTCGCCGAGGCGAACCGGCCGCGACATCGCCTCGATGATGCGCGGACGCCCCGTTTCCAGCCGTTCGGCGACCAGCATCCGGCAGTTGTGGGTGCCGAGATCGATGGCGGCGTAGCGGGTGGCGTGTGCCGCCGCCCGGTGCGGCTGTCTTCGATCGGACACCGGCTCTCCCGGCGCGCGCCCGTGCTCGCCGCTCCTGCGAAATTCGCCCACGCCCCGCCCGCGTCCCCTTGCGCGCACCGCTCCTCCCGTCGCCGCCTCCCTCGTGGACCGGATCACACGGGGTGGTTCGCAGGCGTGTGATCGTGCGATCCACTCGCCCCATACGATCGTGGTTCGCTTCCGCGAACGAACCGACCTCATCCGTCGGCGTCGAACCACGGAGCAGAGGCCGGCACGTTGCCTTTGTAGCGGCAAGGCGGAGCGCGGCCAAGCGACTTGGGAACAGGCGTGGCCGGGCTTGCCTGTGGTCCATCGGCGAGGCTATATGCGCCGCCAGCCCCCTCGCCGGGGGGGCCGGCTTCGTCGCATCAGGGAATACCGCTACCGTTGAGCGCCCGTGCCGCCCTCGTTCCGGTGTCGCCGCCCATGGGCGCGCGGCGCCTTGCCTTCGGCCTGCTGGTGGTCGGCAGCATCGTTTCCCTGGTTTCAGGTTTGGCGGCCGCGCTGGCGGCGGATGGCCTTGCCTGGTGGGAGGGCGTGATGCTGGCTCTGTTCGCCGCGACCACGCCATGGCTTGCCATCGGCTTCTGGAACGCGCTCATCGGTTTTGCCGTGTTGCATGGTGCCGGCGCGCCGCTGCGCGTGCTGTTTCCACTCGTCGAACCGGCACCGGCCGCGCCGATCGCGGCGCGCGTGGCGCTGCTGTTCCCCATCCGCGACGAGCCGCCGCAGACCGTGTTTCGGCGCATCGCCGTGATGGTCGAGAGCCTCGCCGCGACCGCGCTCGCCGGCCACTTCGAGGTCTTCGTGTTGAGCGATAGCAGCGCGCCCGCCATCGCGGCAGAGGAGGAGCGGTTGTTCGCGGCCGTCTGCGCGCGGTTCGGCGCGCCGCGGCACCTGCATTACCGAAGGCGGCCGTGCAACACCGGCTTCAAGGCCGGCAACATCCGGGATTTCTGCACCCAACACGGCGCCGGCTTCGAGTACATGGTGGTCTTCGACGCCGACAGCCTGATGAGCGGCGCCGCCATCACCCGGCTGGTCCGCCTGATGCAGGCGAACCCGCGGCTGGGCATCCTGCAGACGCTGGTCTCGGGGCTGCCGGCGACCAGCCCGTTCGCCCGGATCTTTCAGTTCGGCATGCGCCACGGCATGCGCGTCTACACCGCCGGCAGCGCCTGGTGGCAGGGCGACGCCGGCCCGTACTGGGGGCACAACGCCATTCTGCGCATCGCGCCGTTCGTCCGTCATTGCGCGCTGCCGGTCCTGCCGGGCGGGCCGCCGCTGGGCGGTCCCCTGCTCAGCCACGACCAGGTCGAAGCCGTGCTGATGCGCCGCGCCGGCTACGAGGTCCGCGTGCTGCCCGACGAGGTCGAAAGCTTCGAGGCCAACCCGACGACGCTGCCCGATTTCCTCAGGCGCGACCTGCGCTGGTGTCAGGGCAACATGCAGTACATCCGGCTGCTGGCGCGCCCCGGTCTGCCCGCGCTGGGCCGGCTGCAACTGATCCTCGCGATCTTGATGTACACCGCGTCACCGTTGTGGCTCGGCTTCGTCCTCGTTGGCCTGGGACAGATCGTCTTCGCCCATAGCCCAGGCGCCGCCGGCATGCCGGCGGCCGCAGGGCGCCTCGATGGCATCGGTCTCGGCCTTATGCTGTTTGCCGCCGTGATCGTGATGACGTTTACGCCCAAGATCCTGGGCGTGCTCGACGTGCTGCTGCGCGCGGACGCGCGGCACGCGTACGGCGGGGCGGCGCGCGTGGTCGCGGGCGCGCTGCTCGAAACCGTGTTCTCCCTTTTGCTGGCGCCGGGGGTCGCGGTGGCGCACACCATTTTCATCGCGGGGCTTTTCTTCGGGCGAACCCTGCAGTGGGACCCGCAGCGCCGCCACGACCGGACGGTCACCGTCGCGGAGGCGCTGGAAGGGCTGTGGCCGCAACTGCTCCTCGGCGTCGCCGCCACGCTCCTGATTGGGGTGAAGGCGCCGGCGTTGCTCCCGTGGGCAAGCCCCCTGCTGGCCGGCTGGCTCTTGGCGGTGCCGTTCGCCTCCTTGAGCGCGAGCGCGGCACTCGGCCGCGTCCTGGTGCAAACCGGGCTCTGCGCCAGCCCGGAAACCCTGGATCCGCCGGGGGAGGTTGCGGCCGCCATGCGCCCCGGCCCGCTGCCTTGCGCCGTGGAGGTCTAGCCCCGATGCCCTGGGTCCGGTGGGAAGATCTGGCGAGCCCCGCCTTCGCGCACCTCGATGCCGGGACAGCGCTGGCACTGCTGGAGGTCGGTGCGGTCGAGCAGCATGGACCGCACCTGCCGGTCGGCACCGATGCCGCCATCTGCCGCGCCATCATCGATGCGGCGCTCGCGCGATTGGCGGACGATACCATGGTGGTCCGCCTGCCGATGCTCGCCATCGGCGTCAGCGGCGAGCATCGGAGCTTCGCCGGCACGCTCAGCCTGGAGCCGGAGACGGCGATCGCGATGCTGAGCGATATCGGCCGCTCCGTTGCCGCCAGCGGGTTCAACAAGTTGATGCTGTTCAACACGCACGGTGGCCAGCCGCAGGTGATCGACATCGTCGCGCAACGGCTGCGCCGCGACACCGGCATGCTGGTGGTGCGCGCCAATTCCTTCCGCTTCGAGGTGCCGCCCGACTTGGTGTCCGCCGGCGAGCGGCGCTACGGCCTGCATGGCGGTCTGGTCGAAACGGCGCTGATGCTGGCCATCGCGCCGGAGACCGTGCGCAGCGAGCACCTCGCCCGCTTTGCGTCCTGGGCCGAGGCGGTGGAGACCGGCTGCCGGCAGTTGCGCATCGAGGCGGGCAATGGCATCGGCTGGCTGGCGGAAGACCTCAACCGCCAGGGCGTGGTTGGCGATGCCGCCGCTGCCACCGCCGAACTCGGACAGGTTCTCCTCGATCATCTCGCCGACCGGCTCGCGGCCCTGATCGCAGACGCGCAACGGCTGCCGTGGCCACCGGCACCGCCGGCGGACTGACGAGGGGAGCGGGAAGGGCGTGCCAGTGATGTGCGCGAGCCTCGATGCGTGCTGGCCGGAACTGCTCGTCCTGGCCGCCGACGCAAGGCGCCTGCGCGCGCACGCACAGAGCTCTGCGGGCGGCAGTCCTGACGACGGTGATCCTGACGGCAGACGGGCGCTGCGCTGCGCCCTCGATGCCCTGGCGCGCCGGGCGGCGAACCCGCTGGTGGGCGCGGTCTATGCGCCGCTGATCGCCGGCATCGCCCGTGGTCCGCTGACCATCGCGCAGATTGGTCAGAGCCTCGACGGCCGCATCGCCACGGCGAGCGGCCACTCGCGGTACATCAACGGCGCGGCCAGTCTCGACCATCTGCATCGGCTGCGCGCGCTGGCCGATTGCGTCGTCATCGGCGCCGGCACCGTCGAGGCCGACGATCCGCGGCTGACCACGTGGCGGGTCGCGGGGCCCAATCCGGTCCGCGTCGTCATCGACCCGCGCGGCAGGCTGCCGCGGGGGCGGCACGTGTTCAATGCCGAGGCCCCGACGCTCTCGATCGTCGCCCGCGCGCCAGCGGCTGCCCGCGCCGATGATGATCGGACGACCATCGCGGTTGCCTCGGAGAGCACGCATCTGCCGCCGGCGGCGATCCTCGATGCCTTGCGCGGGCGGGGGCTGCAAACGGTTCTGATCGAAGGCGGCGGCCGGACCATCTCGGCCTTCCTCGTCGCCGGCCTGCTCGATCGCCTGCACGTGATGGTCGCGCCACTGGTGATCGGCTCCGGTTCGCCCGGGTTGCACCTGCCGGCGGTGGCGCGCATCGACGATGCCTTACGTCTGCGCGCCGGCGTGCACCGGCTCGAAGACGATGTGCTGTTCGACTGCGAGATCGTTTCGGCGCCGCGCTGAGCGCTCGCTACCAGGTCAGGAAGACGTCCTGGTGACCGACGCTGAGCTTCAGGCCGGGTTCGAGGATCGCCGCCGCGCGCCGCTGTCGCCAGGTTTCGATCTCCACGCGGGACTCCGGCTCCATCTCGCCGGCGGCCTCGGCCCAGTGCGCAAGCAGGGCCTCCTGCAAGGCCGCCTGCTGCTTGCCGAGCAGCCAATCGCTCGCGTCCTGGTAGACGTAGGCGCCGCTGGCGGCGGCGGCGCGCGCGAGCCAGACGCCCGCCTGATCACCCAGCGCCGGCCCGAACCCCTTGTCGGTGCGCTGGTGACGATTGATCAGGTGGCGGATGTTGGCGTCAAACGCGTCGGGGGGTGACCACTCGATGCGGCCGTCGTAATTCAGCACGGCGAGCAATGCCTTGCCCGACCGGCGGACGGCGGCGAGCAGGCGTTCGGCCCATGCCGACGAGACCAGATCGAACACCGCCGAGCAGGTGATCAGGTCGGCTTCGCCCACGACCTCGACCAGATCGACGGTCGCGAGATCGGCAAGCCGGGTTTCGGCCGCGAGAATTGCCGCGCCGCCCAGGGCGAGCCGCCCGGCCGCCCGCCGCTCGGCCTCGCGCAGCAGGGCCTGGTCGTGATCGACCATCAGCCAGCGTTGGCCCATGTGCAGGCGCGGCGCGAGGTAGCGGAAGTTGCTGCCGGTCCCGCAGCCGAGGTCGACGATGCGCAGCGCGCGCTGGGTCGCCGAGCATTTCCGGCGCGCCCAGTCACCGACCCGCTCGGTGATCTTGGCCGAGCGCGCCAAGGCATCGCTGCTCTCGCGCAGCCGCAACCAGTCGGCGGAAAACGCCTTCACGCCGGTGCCGGCACGCTCTTCAACGCCGGCAGGGGCTTCGATGCCCGCCCGGTTTTCTGTGCCAGCACGGTTTTCGACGCCAGCGCGGTCTTCAATGCCAGCACTGTCTTCAACGACTGGGTGCTGCATGTTC
>CAYNYW010000023.1:37147-41501 GCA_964401555.1 uncultured Defluviicoccus sp. | reverse complement strand
GCCCGCCCCGATCACCAAGGAGATTGACCGCCGGCACCGGCTCTGCGACCTAGATGGAGCTGGGGCACCGGGTTGCCAGCCGGGGAACATGCAGGTGGTCGCGATGCAGATCAGTGAGATGTTTGCGCCGGCCGGCGCCGGACCGGCCATCCCGATCACGCCGCTGGCCAAATCGGCGCTCGCCGGCTGGGTGCAGTCCCAGCCGCCCCCGGTCGCCAACTGGGTCGCCGCCTGCCGGTTTGCCGCCGAGGCGGCGAGCGTGTGCCTGCTGCCGGCTATGGACGGCGGCATCGGGCGGGTACTGCTCGGGCGCGGCGAGGAGCCGGCGATGTGGGATTGGGCGGCGCTGCCCGCGGCGCTGCTGCCGGGGTTGTTCCGCATCGATGCGGATCTCGACGCCGAGAACGCCGGCCGAGCGGCGCTCGCCTGGGCGCTCGGCGGCTACCGTTTCGACCGTTACGTTGCCAACCACCGGGTCGCCCCGACGCTGGTCTGGCCGGAGACGGCCGACGGGCCGGCGGTGGTGCGCATCGCCGCCGCGATCGCCCGCGTGCGCGATCTCATCAACACGCCCGCCGAGGATCTCGGCCCCGAGCAGCTCGCGGCGGCCGCGGACGACCTGGCCCGCGGCGGCGGCGGTAGGATGGCGGTGCTGAGCGGAGACGAGCTGCTCGCCCACAACTATCCGGCCATCTTCGCCGTCGGCCGTGCCAGCGCCCGGCCGCCGCGGCTGATCGATCTGCGCTGGGGCGACGACGCCGCGCCGCGCCTGAGCCTTGTCGGCAAGGGGGTGTGCTTCGATTCCGGCGGTCTCGACCTCAAGACCGCGTCCCAGATGCTACTGATGAAAAAGGACATGGGCGGCGCCGCCTTGATGCTGGGCCTGGCCGAACTGGTCATGGGCTTCAACCTCAACGTGCGGCTGCGCCTGCTCATCCCGGCGGTGGAGAACAGCGTCGCCGGCAATGCGCTGCGGCCGCTCGACGTGATCCGCACCCGGCGCGGCCTTTCGGTCGAGATCGGCAACACCGATGCCGAGGGCAGGCTCATCCTCGCCGATGCGCTGGCGGAAGCGTCGCGCGAGCGGCCGGATCTGCTGATCGATGCGGCGACGCTGACCGGTGCGGCGCGGGTCGCACTCGGCACCGAGCTGCCGGCCCTGTTCTGCGCGGACGACACGCTTGCCGCGAAGCTGACGGCGTGCGGGCTGCGCAGCGAGGACCCGCTGTGGCGGCTGCCGTTATGGAAGCCCTACCGGCGCCACCTCAAGGGGAAGACCGCCGATCTGACCAACGCCCCGGACCTGCCCTATGCCGGCGCGATCACCGCGGCTCTGTTCCTGCGCGAGTTCGTCGATCCGGGCACGGCCTGGATGCATCTCGACGTCATGGCCTGGAACACCGACAGCCGCCCCGGCCGGCCGGAGGGCGGCGAGGCGATGGGGCTGCGCGCGCTTCTTGCGCTGCTGCAGGAGCGCTACTCCGTCGCCTGATCGATGGATGCGATGTGGTGGCACGGCCGAGTGCCGTCTTGCTGTGCCACCGGCTCTTGCCACGGGTTCTTGGCGCGGGGCTTAGTGCCTTGCCACCGGTTACTGCGCCGCCGCCCCCGCCCCCATCACACCCGCGATGTGCAGGAGCGCCGGAACCTGGGCGCGGATCTCGTCCGCCACCACAGGATCGAGCCGGCGCAGCCACTCCTTGGGGATTGACGCCGCCCCGAAGGTGGCGCCCGCCAGCATGCCTGCGAGTGCGCCCGCGGTGTCGGCCTCGCCGCCGGCATTGATGGTGGCGATGATGCAGTCCCGGAATGACTGCGCCTCGAAATAGTGGTGCAGCACGGTGCGCACCAAGTCGACGATATCGGCGGTGCATGGTCCCCGATAGCTCCGGAAGGCGAGTTCCGGATGCTCGCGGATCAGGGCGCGGACGATGCCCTCGGCGGCGGTGACGTCGCCGGCGCCGACCAGGGCGTGCACCATCTGCCCGAGCGCGATGGTCACGGCGTCGGCAAACGGGTGATTATGGGTGATGTGGCACTGCTCCTTGCTCCACGACACGAGCGCACGCGGATTGCCGAGCGTGGCGAGCGCCACCGGGAGATTGCGCGTGCAGGCGCCGGCGTCGGCGTGCGACGGGTGCTCGGTGGCCTGGACGGTCCCTTCGATCAAGAAGCGACGGATGCCGCGCCGGCAGGCGGGGCCGACGTCGACCGGCGCGCCCTTCAGCCAGTCGGCAAGCGCCGCGCAGACACCCTTCAAGTGCCAGCCCTGGGCGGCAGCCAGCGCGCGGCCGACGCACAGCGTCATCTCGGTATCGTCGGTGACTTGACCCGCCTTCAGCCCCAGCCAGCCGCCGCCGATCATACGCGACAGGGCGCCATACTTTAAGATGATCTCGCCCGGCGTCATCCCGGCCACGCTTGCGCCCATGGCATCGCCGATGGCATAGCCCAGGTAGGCACCAAGCGCGCGATCTTCGAGCGACGTCGCGGGCAAGGAGGTGACGGCAACGCTTGTCGCTTGCCGGGACGCCGGACGCCGGGGCAGGGGGCGGTGGGTCGCCCCACCGGGAGGCACGTCTCGCAGTCCGCTGTTCAGATCATTGCGCATGGCACACGTCTCGCCCGTCGGCCGGACCGCTCCTCTCAAACGATCTACGTTGCGCCAAGCAAGAGTTGCGCCAGTTGTCCGACGCGCGTAATGATCCGAGGTTCCTGAGCCCACGAAAAATGCTACATTCGCGGCCGTCGCAGCCGTCCCGCAGCGGCGAGTGGGTTGTCGCAGCGTCGCCTGATGGGAAAAACAACAAAGCAAGCAATCGGTTGTGCCCGAGGCAATCGGTGAAGGGACTTCGATGGATTCGTGGATCGGCGATACCCGCCTGCAGTTCGCCCTGTTCTTGGTGATCGTCGTAAGTGTCGTCCTTGTCGTGTGGCGTGGCAGGGAGTTGACAAGGAAACGGCTTGATGTCGTCGAGGGTGAGATCCGCAAGGAGCACCTGCAGACCAAGCTCGACGCGCAGCAATTCGTGCTCAAGGGCCAGGAGTTGGCCGCCGCCGATCTGCACGCGAAGATCGAGGATCTGTCGGCGCAACAGCCGGAAAGCCAGCTTGACGCCTATGAGACCAGCCCAGCCGACGAGATCGACGAGAAAACGATCAACGGGCTCTGCCTGCTCTATGACCGGTTGGCGCCGATGCTGGCCAAGTGTGCACGACACCTGAGTGAACACGAACTCAGCTTGTGCGTGGATGCGGAAAGCCACCCGCGCCTCGCCCGCGCGCTGCGCTTGACGCGCATCGCCGCCATCGTCGGCGGCGGCGACCAGCGCTACGGCGCCGTGCTCGTCGAGATCCAGGCCCGCATCGCCGCCGGCGAGGCGCGGGGGCTGGCGGTGAGCGGGCCGGTGCCGGGCGACCTGGGCGGCACCTATCTCGGCACCAACGACGCCAACGACGGCGACGCGTTGGTGGATCGGCTCAATCAGTGCGTGCTTTCCCTCCACCAGGAAGGGTGGCACCATTCGGCGTTGGCCGTCGCGCGCCGTGCCGGCCTGGTCGCCCGCCGCCGGTTCGGCTCGGACGATGGGCGCACCCTGAGGACCGAGAGCCTGATGGCCGTCGCGCTCGGCGGCGTCAGCCAACACCGCGATGCCGAGGAACTGCTGCGCACCATTCTCGATCGCCAGATCCGCATCCTGGGCCGCGGCCACCCGGACACGGTACGCACCCAGCACGCGCTGATCGCCGCCATCGGTGGTCAGGGGCGGCACCTCGAAGCCGAGACTCAACTGCGGCGCATGCTCGCCGAACAGGTCGACGCGCTGGGGCCGGATCACCCGGAAACGCTCAACACCCGCCACAAGCTCGCGGGCGCCCTCTACCGCCAGCGTCGCTACGCGGAGGCCGAGTCCGTCTGGTTCGAGGTGCTGGCGGCGCGCGAGCGCCTGCTGGGCGGCGAGCATCCGGAAACGCTGAAGACGCGCAGCAATCTCGCCAACAGCTTCATCACCCAGAGCCGCTACGGCGAAGCGCAGGCGATGTGGGCCGTCGTGCTGGCCGCCCAGGAAAAGGTGCTCGGCCGCGAGCACCCGGAAACGCTCGCCACCCGCTTTTCCGTGAGCCAGGCACTCGCCCAGCAGGGCCGCCTGGAAGAGGCGGAAGCGGCCCTCCAGGAAATCCTCAAGGTGCGCAAGCGGGTGCTGGGGGCGGGGCATCCCCAGACCGTCGAAACGGAGAAGGCGCTCGCCGGCCTGACGAGCCAGCGGCCAGAGCCGCAGGCGGTGGCATGAAGAACGAAGCCGCAGGCGGTGGCATGAAGAACGAAGCCGCAGGCGGTGGCATGAAGAACGAA
>CAYNYW010000023.1:0-37047 GCA_964401555.1 uncultured Defluviicoccus sp. | reverse complement strand
GCCGCGATGGATGCCGACGACATCCTGGGCCAGGCCGCGGCCTGGCGGCGGGCGGGGCACGGCGTGGCCATCGCCACCGTGGTCGAGACTTGGGGCTCGGCGCCGCGGCCGGTCGGCAGCCAGCTCGCCGTCGAGGCGGGCGGGCGGTTCGCCGGCTCGGTGTCTGCCGGCTGCGTCGAAGGCGCCGTGGTCGATGCCGCGCTGCGGGTGATCGAGGGCGGCCAACCGACGCTGCTGGAATTCGGCGTTAGCAACGAGACCGCGTGGTCGGTCGGATTGCCCTGCGGCGGCAGGATTGCGGTGTTCGTCGAGCCGCTCGAATGAAGCGCGCGCTGCTCGACGCGCTGCTGGCCGCAAGGCAGGCGGGGACGGAGGTGGCGCTGGTGACTGATCTCGGCTCCGGCGCCCAGTGCCTGGTGACGTCCACGCACAGCGAGGGCGAACTTTCTCTTGCACGCACAACCTTGGCGGTCGTGCGCGAGGCGATCGCCGCCGATCGCTCGGCCCTGCTCGCAGGCGAGGAAGGCCGGCTGTTCGTTCATGTCTTTGTCCCCCACCCGCGGCTGATCATCATCGGCGCCGTGCACATCGCCCAGCCCTTGGTGCGCATCGCGCGCACCGCCGGCCTCGCCGTCACCGTCGTCGATCCGCGTCGGGCGTACGCCTCGCGCCCCAACTTTGAAGATGTTCCCGTCATCGAGGACTGGCCGGATGCGGCGCTCCAACGCCTCGCGCCCGATGCCCGCACCGCCATCGTGACGCTGACCCACGATCCGAAGCTCGATGATCCGGCGCTGGTCCTGGCGCTGCGCTCGACCGCCTTCTACATCGGTGCCCTGGGCAGCCGGCGGACCCAGGCCGCCCGTCGCGACCGGTTGCGCGCCGTCGGCTTCGACGAAGCGGCGCTGAAACGCATCCACGGGCCCGTCGGCCTCGCCATCGGTGCCGTCACGCCGGCCGAGATCGCGGTTGCCATCGTCGGTGAGATCATCGCCGTCCGCCGCGCCGGCCCGGCCGCCGACGCGGGTGCCACGGCGGCCGCAGCCGGGAGCGGCGTGCGCGGTGCCGGTGTCCGCTAGCCCCGCCGCCAGACCGAAGGTCGCCGCCATCCTTCTCGCCGCCGGCGAGGGACGGCGCTGGCGGACCGGCAACAAGCTCCTGGCGAGCTGGCAGGGCCGGCCGCTGGTGGTGATCGCCGCCGACGCGGCGCTCAACTCGCCGGCGGCGCCGGTGATCGTCGTCCTCGGCCACGAGGCGCCGCGGATCGAGGACGCCCTTGCGACCCGGCCCGTCACCTGCGTCATCAATCCGCGCTACCGCGATGGCGTGGCGACGTCGCTGCACGCCGGGCTGGCGGCGCTGCCCGCCGGCGTCGAAGGGGCGGTGTTCCTGCTCGCCGACATGCCGGCGGTCGGTGCCGCCCACATCGCGCGCCTGATCGAGGCCTTCGCCAGACTGGGCGACGCGCGCGACATCTTCGTGCCGGTGTATCACGGGCGCCGCGGCAATCCGGTGCTGTGGAGCGCGCGGCTGTTCCCCGACCTCGCCCGTCTTCAGGGCGATCGCGGCGGCAGCGCGCTATTCGAGCGCTATGCCCAGCGCATCGCCCCGGTCGAAATGGCCGACGATGCCATCCTCATCGACCTCGACACCGATGATGCCTGGAGCCAGGCGCGGCTGTTGTCCTGAGGTGCGCGGCGCGCCCTCCTATGCCGGCACGAGCTGTGCCTTGCAGCGCGCGATCCAGCGCCGGGTCAGCTTCTCCTGCACGCCGTTCTGGGCGAGCCGGGCGCTGAGCCCGGCGAAATCGACACTGTCGAGCGGCTGGTCCTGGCAGAAGCACGAAAAGACCACCGAGTAGGCGCCGGTGAGCGGATCACGGTGCGGTTGCAGGCACTGGGCGCAGATCTCCTTCATCATGCACTGCATCGGCGAGTTGATGCTGGCGAGCGCCGTGTGCTCGGCTTTGAGGTAGGGCTTGAGCACGCCGTGGCGGGCGCGCTTGATCGCCGCCATCATGCCGACGCTGCCGACGACGAAAATGCGGTCGACCTGGTTCAAGGGGATGACCTCGCCCATCCGGCCGTCGGCGTAAGAAGTGAGCGCATCGACGACGTTGCCGACGAAGGCACGATCGCAGGCGCGCGCGGGCGTGAAGCCCGGCGCCTCCTCGCAGCACCAGACGACGGCGGCTGCTCCGTCCTCGATGTAGCCGGGATGGAAGCGGTCGGCGATGGTGCGATAGGCGGCGAAGAACAGGACGCGCGCCCCCGTCGCGTGCAGCGCCGCCTTGAACGACAGCAGCTCGGCATTGCCGACGCCGCCGCCGGCAAGCAGCACCGTCTCGCCGGGCACCACCGCCGACGCCTCGCCGGTGGGTCCCATCAGGATCACCGGCTCGCCGGGCTTGAGCAGCGGGACGATGGCGGTCGAGCCGCCCATGTCGAGCGCGATCAACGAGATCAACCCCTGCGCGCGGTCGATGCGGGCGCCGGTGAGCGCGACGGCTTCCATCGCCAGCGTCGTGCCGTCGGCGCGCGGGGCGTTGGCCTCGAAGTTCTGCAGCCGGAAGAACTGGCCGGGCCCATAGGCGCGGGCAACCCACGGCGCCTCCACCGTCACCTCGGTCGCGTTGTGGGTCAGCCGCGTCACGCTGCGCACGACGGGGCGCAGCTCGCGCGCCAGCCGTGCGGCCAGCGGTGTGGCCTCGACCGCCGTCGGCGGCCGGCGCCGCAACACCCGATCGACCACCGGATAGCCCTGCTTGGCACTCGCCAGCGCCTTGACGACGTTGCCGGCGAACGACGGATGCAGATCGCCGAAGAAGCTCATCGCCCGGCCGTCGGCCGCGATGCGCATCAGCACGTGCGCCTCCCTGGGCTTGGTCGAGCGCTGCGGCTGCACCGGCCGGCCGTCGGCGTCGACCGCCTGGAAATACTTGCCGTCCAGCACCGCGAAGCCGGCGTGCTCGCGGGCGAGCACGGTGTTCGGCTGGGTGCCGGCGGCGACCAGCACGGTGCGTGCCGCCAGCACGGCGTCTTCGCCGGTGGCCTGCAGCCGGCCATTGTCGCCCAATGCTTGCACCGCGAGCCGCATCCCTTCGACGGCGCCGAAGCGATCGACCAGTACCTCGCTGGGCGCCAGCAGTTCGGCGAAGCGCACGCCCTGCTCGAACGCCTTGATGATCTCCTCGTGGTTGAGCCGGTAGCTCGGCGCATCGGCCATGCGCCGCCGATAGGCGACCGTCGATCCGCCCCAGCCGTTCAGGAGCCCGATCAGGTTGGGGGCGCGGCCGGCCGCCGCCGCCGCCCGGCGCTCGGCGCGGATGGCGCGCGCGTGGGTCAGGAATTCGTCGGCGATCAGGCGCTCTTCTTCCGTCCAGTCGGTGCGCAGCGCGTCCTCGCCGCCGTCGGCCGCCAGCGCCTCGAAGCGCTCGCAGAACTTCTCGACCTGACGGACGTAATAGGCCAGCGCCTCGGTTGCCGTATCGATGGCGGTCAGGCCGCCGCCGATGACGACGATGGGCAGGCGGATCTGCAGGTTGGCGACGGAATCGCGTTTGGCGGCGGCGGTGAGCTGCAGCGCCATCAGGAAGTCGGACGCCTGACGGACGCCGCGTGCCAGCTCGTTCGGCACGCCCAGCAGCGTCGGCTTGCCGGCTCCCAGGCACAAAGCGATGTGATCGAAGCCGGCGGCGTACGCGGCCTCGGTGGTCAGGGCGCTGCCGAAACGCACGCCGCCCACGCACGTGATGCGCCGGCGCCGCTCCAGCAACAGACGGATGACGGTGAGGAAGTTCTTGTCCCAGCGCACGGTGATGCCGTACTCGGCGACGCCGCCGAAGCCGGCCATGCTGCGGGTGTCGAGGCTCTGCCACAGCGCGTCGATGTCGCGCACCGGCGCGAACGGCACGCGGGTGCCGACGGCATCGACGCCGGTCAGATGCGGTGGCAACGGCTCGATCTTGGCGCCGTCGATGGCGACCACGGTGTGACCCTCGTTGGCAAGCTGGTGCGCGAGGCTGAAGCCCGCGGGGCCGAGGCCGACGACGAGGACCTTGTAGCCGCTGTCCGGGCGCGGCAGCGGTCGGCGCAGGGCAAGCGGGTTCCAGCGGGTGAGCAGGCTGTAGATCTCGAAGCCGTAGGGCAGGGCGAGGACGTCCTTGAGCACGCGGGTCTCGGCCTGCGGGATGTTGACCGGCTCCTGCTTCTGGTAGATGCAGGCCTTCATGCAGTCATTGCAGATGCGGTGCCCGGTCGCGGCAACCATCGGATTGTCGATGGTGACGAGCGCGAGCGCCGCCAGCACCAGGCCCCTGGTCTTCGCCTCGTGCATCTCGGAGATCTTCTCTTCGAGCGGGCAGCCCGGAATCTCGACGCCCAAGGGGTTGCGGGCGAAGCCGCCGGTCTTCTTGTCCTTGTAGCCCTTCGAACAGGAATCCCGGCCCTGGTGGTGGCAGAAGATGCAGTAGTGCGCCTCGTCGAGCGCTCCGATCAGATCGGTGCCGGCATCGGTCAGCGCGAAGCCGTCGCGGTGATGCACGCGATCTTCTGGCCAGCGCCGCACGGTGATGCCGTCTTCGGCGATGCGCGGGCCGCCGACCAGATCGGAGAAATCGACCTTCTCCGGCTGGGAGAACAGCACGTCGTCCCGGTGCTGCGCCTGGCCACCCGGCGTGTATAGCGCCCAGGCGGCATAGCGGGCGGCAAGGTCGAGGGCGTCGCCGTGGCCGGCCTCGTCCTCCAGCCAGCCCATGACATTGCGTGCATAGCCGATCTGGTCGAGCGGGCCACCGACGAGCGCTTCGAGACGCGCGCGCAACGCCGGGCCGTCGAGCAGCCGGGCGGCGTCGGCGTCGAACGCCTTGGCGGCACGGCGCTGCACGAACAGCCGTTTGCACGCGTACAGCGGCGCGAGATCGAGATGGCGCGCCTTGGCCGCGCCCAGTTCGGCTTCGATCCCGAACAGCCGGGCGAGGAAGGCATCGAGATGCGGCGCGAGCGCGAGCAAGAGATCGGCTTCGGCCTTGGCCGGCAAAGCATCGGGCGCCGCACGGGCGCTGCGCAACTGGTCGACGAGCGCGCCGTCGGCCTCGGCGAGGAAGGATAGAAAGGCGGCATCGAGGCGCGCCAGCGCCTCGTCGTCGTAGAGATCGGTGAAGCTCAGCCCGAAGGAAAGCGCGAGATCGGCCATGGCGGTTCCTGCCCCGGTTCGGCCGCGGGCGCCAAGGTCAGCTCACGACAGAGGGTCCTGCGGCGCGCGCGACTGGGAGTGTCGTCGCCATCCATAACCCAGCAGGCGCCTTCTGGCAGCACCCGTTGTTCGGCAGCGGTGCGTGGGGGCGTGCACACGCCGCAACCCTTATCCGCCACCGCTTACGGTTCGATGCGGAAGCCCGCCTTCAGCACGACCTGGTACTGGCTGACCTTGCCTTCGTGGATATGGCCGCGGATCTCCTGCACCTCGAACCAGGTCAGGTTCTTGAAGCTGCCGGCGGCAGTGGCGATCGCGGTGTTGATGGCATCGGAAAGGCTCTCGGCCGACGTGCCCACCAGCTCGACTTTTCGGTATACCGGATCGCTCATCGGCCCCTTCCTTGTCCCGCCCACCGCTCAAACACCGGCTGCCTTGCAGATGGGGCCCGCAACGCGGTGCTTCAATCATCGGCGCGCCGAGGGTGGTGCGCACTGCACCGGCGATGGCCGCCGCCCCCGCCGTCGTGCAGTCTCAAGAGTAATCCGCGCGTGATCCAAAGCATTGTACGGCGCGTGAGACAGAACCGCCACTCGATCGCGGCGGGAGAGCGATACTACCACCGCGTGAGAGGAAGAAAATTATTACGCTCAAAGGGGCTTGACGCTCCCGGCGCGTTCGGCCATCAATCGCGCAAACTGTCGGCATGGTCGGCCGAAAAGGGCGGCTCGGACGCCGACGGCTCGGCAACTTTCTGGGAGGAACGAAATGATGAGGAAAGCGAGCATTCTCGCTGCGCTACTTGCGGCCGTGGTTGCACACGGCGCATCGGCCGAAGAGCCCATCGTTATCAAGTTCAGCCACGTCGTTGCACCGGACACGCCGAAGGGGCGTGCCGCAGATAAATTCAAGACGCTTGCCGAACAATACACTGGTGGCAAGGTCAAGATCGAAGTCTATCCCAACAGCCAGCTCTACAAGGACAAGGAAGAACTGGAAGCGCTGCAGCTCGGGGCGGTGCAGATGTTGGCACCGTCTTTGGCGAAATTCGGCCCCCTCGGCGCCAAGGAGTTCGAGATCTTCGATTTTCCCTGCATCTTCAAGGACAGGGCGGCGCTGCAAAAGGTCACCGAAGGGGCGATCGGCAAGGAGCTCCTCGGCAAGCTCGACTCCAAGGGCATCCTCGGCCTCGCCTACTGGGACAACGGCTTCAAGATCTTCAGCGCCAATAAGCCATTGAAGGCCCCGGCCGACTTCAAGGGCCTGAAGATGCGCATCCAGTCCTCGAAGGTGCTGGACGCCCAGATGCGTGCGCTCGGTGCCATTCCGCAGGTGATGGCGTTCTCCGAGGTCTACCAGGCGCTGCAGACCGGTGTCGTCGATGGCACCGAGAATCCGCCTTCGAACATGTACACCCAGAAGATGTTCGAGGTGCAGAAGGACGCGATCATTTCCCGCCACGGCTATCTCGGCTACGCGGTCATTACCAACAAGAAGTTCTGGGAAGGACTGCCGGCGGACATCCGCGGCCAACTCGAGAAGGCGATGGCCGACGCGAGCGAGTACAACAACGAGATCGCCAAGAAGGACAACGATGATGCGCTGGCGGCAATGAAGGCGTCCGGCAAGACCGCGTTCTACGAGCCGACCGCCGAAGAGCGCGACGCCTTATGTAAGGCGATGGAGCCGGTCTACACCGACATGGCTGACCGCGTCGGCGGCAAAGCGTTCATCGACAAGGTCCTCCAGGCAACCGCCGCTACGGCACAATAACAGAACGTCGGCCAGGAAATGCCCGCCTCCGTCAGGAAGCGGGCATTTTCATCACCGCGCGGGACACCATCGCCATGCTGCTTCGGTTTCTCGATCACCTTGAGGAATGGCTGATCGCCACCCTCATGGCGGCGGCGACGCTGATCATCTTCGTCGCCGTCGTTCACCGGTACGCTGCCGGCCTGCCCATCCCCGGCGTCCAGGACTTCTTGTTGTCGATCAATCTGTCCTGGGCGCAGGAACTGTGCATCTACATGTTCATCTGGATGGCCAAGATCGGCGCCGCCTACGGTGTGCGCACCGGCATCCACGTCGGCGTCGACGTGCTGATCAACGCCGTCAGCGAGAAGTGGCGCAAGGGATTCATCGTCTTCGGTCTCCTGGCCGGCGCGCTGTTCACCGCCATCGTCGCCACCTTCGGCATTCGCTTCGTTCTTGAGTTGTCGCAGACTGAACAGGTCTCCGCCGACCTCGAAGCGCCGATGTGGCTGGTCTATCTCGGCCTGCCGATCGGCTCGTCCCTGATGTGTTTCCGCTTCCTGCAAGTCACCTACCGCTTCATCCGCGACGGTCACCTGCCGCGCCCCGATCACGCACACGTCGAGGGCATCGAGAACGAAACGGATATTCTGGAAGCGGACGAACAGGTGCGGATGGGAGGCAAGTCATGACCGCCGCCATCATCTTCGGCCTCCTGATCGCCCTGATGCTGACCGGGATGCCGATTTCGATCTCGCTCGGTCTCACCGTGCTCACGTTTCTGTTCACGATGACCCAGGTGCCGATCGAAAGCGTCGCTCTCAAGCTGTTCACCGGCATCGAGAAGTTCGAGATCATGGCGATCCCGTTCTTCATCCTTGCCGGCAACTTCCTGACCCACGGCGGCGTCGCGCGCAGGATGATCGCGTTTGCCACCGCGTGCGTCGGCCACCTGCCGGGCGGCCTCGGCATCGCCGGCGTCATGGCCTGCGCGCTGTTCGCGGCGGTGTCCGGCTCCAGCCCGGCCACGGTGGTCGCCATCGGCTCGATCCTGATGCCGGCGATGGTGGCGCAGGGCTTCCCCAAGCGCTTCGGTGCCGGCGTGATCACGACCTCGGGCGCGCTCGGCATCCTGATCCCGCCGTCGATCGTGATGGTGATGTACGCCGTCGCCACCAACACCTCGGTCGGGCAACTGTTTATCGCAGGTGTCGTTCCCGGCATCACGCTCGCCACCATGCTGGGTCTGATCACCTGGTACATCGCCTGGAAGAACAACTATCCGAAGCTGCCGTTCGCAGGATTCGGGCGCATCCTCGCCACCTTCCGCGAGAGCATGTGGGGGCTCCTGCTGATCATCATCGTCATCGGCGGCATCTATTCGGGGATGTTCACGCCGACGGAAGCCGCGGCGATGAGCGCGGTCTACGCCTTCGTCGTCTCGGTGTTCGTCTATAAGGACATGACGCTGCGCCAGGTGCCGAAGGTCCTGCTCGACAGTGCCAACATGAGCGCGATGCTGCTGTACATCATCACCAACGCCGTGCTGTTCTCGTTCCTGATGACGCACGAGAACATTCCGCAGGCGATGGCACAGTGGATGATCGACCAGAACCTGAGCGTCATCTTGTTCCTGCTCGGCTGCAACATCCTCCTGCTGCTCGCCGGCAACGTCATGGAGCCGTCGTCGATCACCCTGATCATGGCGCCGATCCTGTTCCCGATCGCGATGAAGCTCGGCATCGATCCGGTGCATTTCGGTATCATGATGACCGTCAACATGGAGGTCGGCATGTGCCACCCGCCGGTGGGTCTCAACCTCTACGTGGCGAGCGGGATCACGCACATGGGCATCAGCGAGCTGACGCTTGCAGTGCTGCCGTGGCTGATCACCATGCTCGTCTTCTTGATCATCGTCACCTACTGGCCGACGCTGTCGCTGTTCCTGCCGCGGCTCTTGGGTATGATGTAGCACTGCGGCCGCGCACGTCCCGCGCTGATGATAAGGGGCCGCTTCCGGCGAGGGGGGCGGCCCCGACCGCTTCCGGCGAGGATTGCCCGGGTCGATGCGAGCGGTCATGATCGGGCCGACGCGGGCGGGAACGAGGCGGGGGCATGGAGCAGGACTGGTGGCGCGGCGCGGTCCTCTATCAGATCTATCCGCGCAGCTTTCTCGATACCAACGCCGATGGCATCGGTGATCTCGCGGGCATCGAGGCGAAGCTCGACTACGTGGCGAGGCTCGGTGTCGACGGCGTCTGGCTGTCGCCGTTCTTCGCCTCGCCGATGAAGGATTTCGGCTACGACGTCGCCGACTACCGCGCCGTCGATCCGCTGTTCGGGTCGCTTGCCGATTTCGATCGTCTGCTCGCCCGCGCGCACGGTCTCGGCCTCAAGGTGATCATCGATCAGGTCTACTCGCACTCGTCGGACCAGCATCCCTGGTTCGCCGAGAGCCGACAGGGCCGCGATAACGCCAAGGCCGACTGGTACGTCTGGGCCGATCCCAAGCGCGATGGCACGCCGCCCAACAACTGGCTCGCCGTGTTCGGCGGGCCGGCCTGGGACTGGGAGCCGCGCCGGCGCCAGTACTATCTGCACAACTTCCTGAAGGAACAGCCGGACCTCAACTTCCATACCCCGGCCGTGCAGGATGCGGTGCTGGACGCGGCGCGCTTCTGGCTCGATCGCGGTGTCGATGGCTTTCGCATCGACGTCGCCAACTTCTTCTGCCACGACGCGTTGCTGCGCGACAATCCCGCCAACCCGCATCCGGCCCCGGACAAGCCCTACTGGCTGCAACGCCAGATCTACAGCCGCACCCGGCCCGAGACGCTCGCCTTCGTCGCCCGCTTCCGCGCGCTGCTCGACGCCTACCCCGGCACCTTTGCCGTCGCCGAGATCGCCGCCGACGACCAGATCGGCGCGATGATCGCGTACACCGACGGCTCCGATCGCTACCACACCGCCTACAGCTTCGTCCTGCTGCGCGAGGCGTTTGGTGCCGGCGTCGTGCGCGGCGCGCTTGAGGAGATGCAACGCCGTTCGCCGACGGCGTGGCCGTCGTGGGCGTTTTCCAACCACGACGTGGTGCGCGCGATGAGCCGCTGGGGCGGTGGCGGCGCCGATCCGGCTTTCGCCAAGCTGCTGGTGGCGTTGCTCACCTGCCTGCGCGGCACGGCCTTCCTTTATCAGGGCGACGAGCTGGGCCTGCCGCAGGCCGACGTGCCGTTCGCGCGCCTGCAGGACCCCGAGGGCAAGACGTTCTGGCCGCGGCACAAGGGGCGCGACGGCGCGCGCACGCCGATGCCCTGGCGTGGTGATGCACCGTTTGCCGGCTTTTCGGAGGTCGAGCCGTGGTTGCCGGTCGATCCCCGGCACGGCGGGCTCGCCGTCGATCGCCAGGACGCGGACGCGGCCTCGCCGCTGGCGTTCACCCGCGCGTTTCTTGCGTGGCGGCGGGCGCATCCGGCGCTCAAGCTCGGTGCCATCCGTTTCCTCGATACGCCCGAGCCGCTGCTGGCCTTCGCGCGCGATGGCGTGGACGAGACGCTGTTGTGCGCCTTCAACCTCGGCGCCGAGCCGGTGGCCGCCGAGCTAGCCGAGGCCGGGCGTTTCCGCATGCTGGCCGCACCGGGCAGCGGCGGGCATCTGACCGGCAGCCGGCTCGTGCTGCCCGGCCACGGCTTCCTGCTGGCGGGCGAACCGTAGCGGTGGGTCTTGACGGCCGCGCGCCACCGGCGGATAACACCGCAAGAGCCATAGACTTTAAAGATTAATAGGACGCGGCGGGAAAAAGGGGTGCGGTTCCGTGGACATCGACATT
Source organism: uncultured Defluviicoccus sp. (assembly GCA_964401555.1). GTDB lineage: Bacteria > Pseudomonadota > Alphaproteobacteria > Rhodospirillales > Defluviicoccaceae > Defluviicoccus. Next base: position 26,276 of record CAYNYW010000023.1, on the reverse strand, counting down.
CGCGGCATCGGCAAACGCTTCGGGGACTTCGTCGCCCTCGATGACGTGAGCCTCACCGTGCGCACCGGCGAGCTGGTGGCGCTGCTGGGGCCGTCCGGCTCGGGGAAGACCACGCTGTTGCGCATCCTCGCCGGGCTGGAGCGGGCCACGGCGGGCTCGGTGATGTTCGCGGGCGAGGATGCCGAGCGGCGCAGCCTGCGCCAGCGCCGCGTCGGCTTCGTCTTCCAGCACTATGCGTTGTTCCGGCACATGACGGTGTTCGAGAACGTCGCCTTCGGCCTGCGGGTCAAACCGCGGACGGATCGCCCGGCGCGCACGGAGATCGCCCAACGGGTGATGCGCCTGTTGACGCTGGTGCAGCTCGAACCGTTCGCGCAGCGCTACCCGGCGCAGCTCTCCGGCGGCCAGCGCCAGCGCGTCGCGCTCGCGCGCGCGCTCGCCATCGAGCCCAGCGTGCTGCTGCTCGACGAGCCGTTCGGCGCGCTCGATGCCAAGGTGCGCAAGGAACTGCGCCGCTGGTTGCGCGGCCTGCACGACGAGATGCGGCTTACCAGCGTGTTCGTCACCCACGACCAGGAGGAAGCCCTCGAACTCGCCGACCGCGTCGTCTTGATGAACGCCGGCCGGATCGAGCAGGTCGGCAGCCCGAGCGAGGTCTACGATCATCCGGCATCGGCGTTTGCCTATGAATTTCTCGGCCACGTCAACCGCTTCGAGTGCAGGGTCGAGAACAACCACGCCGTCATCTGCGGCGGCGAGGTGGCCCTCGACGCCCGCGACGCCGAAGCGGTCGCCGGCGCCGGGCCGGCGGTCGCCTACGTGCGCCCGCACGACATCCAGGTGTTTCCAAGCGAGGTGATGGTCGGTGTCCCGGCGGTGGTGCGCGCGGTGTTCGCCGCCGGCCCGGTGGTCAAGGCCGAGCTCGCGCTGGGCGAAGCGGAGCCAGTGGTCGAAGCCGAGCTGTCGCGCGAAGCCTTTCGCCAGGCGAGCCTCGCCGTCGGCCAGAAGGTGTTCGTGCGCGCCCGCGCCGCCCGTGTGTTTCCGGCGTTGCGCTAAGCGTCGCGCGCGGCATTTGATCCCGTTGCTTGTCCCCGGCGCCGCATTCGGTTATGAACCGAACAGCGCAAGGATACGCAGCGGGCGTCACCCCCGGCCGCAAACCTTCGGTCGCGCCGGGCGTCGTGATTGCGCCCGGATCAGAAACCCATCGAGATCAACCACCGCGAAGCACGGATGGCGAAGCACCAGACCAATCCGCTTGAAGCGGCCTTGAAGGAATGCCGAAACGGGTTGCCGGTCGTCGCCCTGTTCAGCTTCTTCATCAATCTCCTGGTGCTCACCTCGCCGATCTACATGCTGCAGATCTACGATCGGGTGCTGTCGAGCGGCCGGGTGGAGACGCTCGTTTTCATCACCCTGATCGCCGGGCTCGCCGTGCTGGTGATGGGGGCGCTCGACGCCATTCGCGGCCACGTCATCGGCCGCATCGGCCGCTGGTTCGAGCGCAGGCTCTCGCCGGAATTGATCGGTGCCAGCGTGCGCGGCGCCCTGGTTGGCTGGCAAGGCGGCGCCCAGCCGCTGCGCGACCTCGCGCAGATCCGCGCCTTCCTGGCCGGCCCCGCCGTCAACGCCGTGTTCGATTCACCCTGGATTCCCATCTTCATTGCCGTCATCTGGGCACTGCATCCGGTCCTGGGGGTGATGGCGCTGCTGTCCGCCATCGTCCTGTTCTGCCTTGCCATCATCAATGAATACGCCTGCCGGCGCCCCCTGCGTGAGGCGAGCAAGCTCTCGATCCGCACCCACCAGCAGGCCGACGCCGCCATCCGCAACGCCGATGTCTTCCAGGCGATGGGCATGCTGCCCGCCTTTCTCGCCGGCTGGAACAAGCAGAACGATCAGGCGCTCGCGCTGCAACTGCAGGCGACCGACCGCGGCGCCAAGGTGCTGGGTGTATCGAAGTTTGCGCGCATGCTCGTGCAGATCCTCATCCTCGGCACCGGCGCCTATCTTGTCGTCAAGACCGAGCTGACCGGCGGCGCCATGATCGGTGCGTCCATCCTTCTGGGCCGCGCGCTGGCGCCGGTCGAGCAGGCGATAGGCGCCTGGCGCAGCCTGGTCAGCGCGCGCGAAGCCTACGCGCGCCTGAAGGGGCTCCTGCAGAAGCTGCCCCCGCCGGAAGACTCGATGCCGCTGCCGGCACCCCAGGGGCGGCTCACCTGCGAGAACGTCATCTGCGTGCCGCGCGGGCGCGACACACCGGTGCTGCAGGGCATCTCCTTCGAGCTGGAACCGGGCGAGTCGCTCGGCGTCGTCGGCCCTTCGGCGGCGGGCAAGTCGACGTTGTGCAAGATTTTGGTCGGCTGCTGGGCGCCGACGCGCGGGCACGCCCGGCTCGACGGCGCCGATCTCCTGAAGTGGCCGTCGGACCAGCTCGGCCCCTACGTCGGCTATCTGCCGCAGGACGTCGAGCTGCTGGGCGGCAGCGTCAAGGACAACATCGCCCGCCTCGTGCCCAATCCCGATCCGCAAGCCGTGGTGCAGGCGGCGCTGACTGCGGGCGTGCATGAGATGATCCTGCGCTTTCCCGACGGCTACGAGACCGAAATCGGCGAAGGTGGCGCCTATCTTTCCGGCGGACAACGCCAGCGCATCGGCCTCGCCCGCGCGCTCTACGGCCGGCCACGACTGATCGTGCTCGACGAGCCCAACGCCAGCCTTGACAACGAGGGCGAGGAATCCCTGATCAATGCCATCCGCGCCGCCAAGGCGTGGGGAGCTACGGTCGTCCTCGTTGCGCACCAGCCGCGCATCCTCGGGCCCGTCGACAAGATCCTGCTGCTGCGCGACGGGCGTGTCGAGATGTTCGGGCCACGCGACGAGATCTTTGCACGCTTGCGGCCGGCGGCCCGCGTCGCCGCAGACAGCCGCCCGCGCATCGTCGAACGGCCGGCGTCCGCTGCGGCGGCCGAGGGCGGAACTTAACTAACCGAGCACGGAGGGCGCACGTCGATGGCCCAGGATCTGCAAACGACATCGGCGCAACTGCCGGAGGTGTACGGCGCGCAACGGCCGATCGAGGTCGGCCCACCGCCGCCGCTGCGCTCCGATCTGCGCCGGCACATGTGGATCGGTATCGTCGTCGTCGGATTGTTCTTCGTCATCGGTGGCGGTTGGGCGGCCACCGCGCCGTTGTCGGGGGCGATCATCGCGCACGGCGTGGTCAGTCCCGACAGCAGCCGGCAGACGGTGCAGCACCTCGAAGGCGGCATCATCCGTGACATTCGCGTCCGCGAGGGCGACCACGTGGCCAAGGGTGATGTCCTGGTGACGCTGGCCGATGTCGGACCCCAGGCGAGTGTCGGCGCCCAGATGACCCAGATGCGGGCGCTGGCGGCGTCCGAGGCCCGGCTGCAGGCCGAGCGCAGCGGTGCCGACCGCATCACGTTCCAGCACCCGTCGCTGGCCGATCGTCAGGACTCGGAGGTGCGGGCGGCCATCGACCAGCAGGTTCGACTGTTCGAGACCAGACGCGCCAACGATCGCACCCAGTCCGAGATTCTGACGCAACGGATCGCGCAGTTGGAGCAACAGATGGCGGGCGCCGAGCGGCAGCTCGAAGGCGTGCGCCGGCAAAAGCTGCTCATCCGCGAGGAACTGAAGGGCGTCGAGGAGCTGTACAAGAAGGGCTACGAGCGCAAGCCGCGCCTGCTCGAACTGCAGCGGACCGAGGCCGGGCTGGTGGGCACCGAGGGCGAGCTGGCCTCACGCATAGCGCGCTCCCAGGAGCAGATCGGCGAGACGCGGATTCAGATCGTCAACGTGCACGATGAGCGCCTGGAGAACGTCAACAAGGAACTCTCCGAGGTGCAGGCGAAACGGATCGAGATCGAGCAGACGGTCAAGGAGGGGGTCGATCGGCTGGCACGCACGACGATCACCGCGCCGGTCAGCGGCACCGTTTTCGATCTCCGCTTCAAGACCCGCGGCGGCGTGATCAAGCCGGGCGAGCCGGTGCTCGATATCGTGCCGAGCGAGGATGACCTCATCATCGATGCCCGTGTTTCGCCCAAAGACATCGACGCCGTCCATGAAAAACAGCCCGGCTACGTGATGTTCCCTTCGTATCCACAGCGCAGCATGATGCGGGTCCCGGCCAAGGTCCGTCAGGTTTCAGCCGATACCATGCAGGACCAGCGCACCGGCGAACACTATTATACGACGAAGGTCGAGATCGATCGGGCGACACTCAAGCGGCTCGATCCCAACATCGAGCTGACGCCCGGATTGCCGGCGGAAGCGTATCTTTCGACCGGCGAACGGACCCTTCTGCAGTATCTCTTGCAGCCGTTCATGATGGTCGTCGAACGCGCCATGCGCGAGTAGCGGGCCGGCCCCCTCCGGCAGCGGCCGGCGATCAACGGCGGCTGGCGATCAACTGCCTTGCGCCTCCATCCCGGCGAGCGCGGCGGCGAAGGCGGCGGCGTGCACGCCGAGCGAGGTGTGCATTGCGTCGTTGGTGATGTTGCCGACGACGATCCCGATCAACGTATAGCCGTGGGCGTCGCGGGTGAGGAGCGGCGAGCCGGAGCCGCCGCGTGCCACGTCGCAGTTGTGGACGAGGACCCGGTCGTCGGCGAGCCGCGAGGCGATCTTGCAACCGTCGTGCACGGTGAGCATGTGCGCCCGGTTCTGGCCATAGCCGGCGGTGAGCATCACCGACGACAGGTCCGATGCCGCGCCCGCTGCCGTGGCAAGGGCGAGCGGGTGAACGGCGATCGGCGGCATCGGTAACGGATCGACCAGACGCACGAGCGCCCAGTCGTTGGCGACCCGCTCGACGGTCGGCGGGCTGGTCTCGACGAAGCCGGGCGCGATGTGCACGCTTCTGCCGCGGCTGGCGCCGAGCGCTTCGCCGCGCTGGTAGCCCGACAGAAAGGTCAGCTCATGCGCCTGAAACGGCCGCTTCGTGCCGTGCTCGAACAGGCAGTGCGCGGCGGTGAGCACCACATCCGGGGCGACCAGCGTGCCGGTGCAAAACCCCTTGCCGGCAAGGTTGACACGGCCGATGGCGGCCCATGGCCAGCCAACGCTGTCGATCGCGAAGGCCCGGTCGCTGCGCGCGAACCCCGTTCCGGGCCCGGCCGTCGCGATGCCGCTGGTGGCGGCGGCGAGGGCGGCGAGCAGAAACAAGATGGTGCCGGCGCGGAGCATTGCCATTGTCATCACCATCGAAGCTAACAGAGTTGACCCCGGCGCGGAAGCCGACGGGCGGCCCCGCGCTCCTGCCCATCACAGCAGGCTCGCCCTAAGACCGGGTTAACGGCTGTCCGCGGGGTTAGTGCCCAGGCCGGGCGCCGAGGGCAAGGCGGCCGACGCGACGGAACGGCAGACCGGGGCCGGGCTCGAGGAAAACGGAGAGGGCGTCGACCCGCATCGGCACCCCGAGTGCGGGCGCCAGATGCGCCGCGAGCGCGGTGCGCAACCGACTGCGCTCGTCTTCGTCGAGCCGACAGCTCAGCGTGACGTGAAACCGCCACTGGTCGAAGACGAAGGGATAGCCCCAGCGCGCGAGGAGCTGCTCCTGGCGCGGGGAAAGGCCGGCGCGTCGGCGTCGTCGCAGCTCCGCCGAAGTGAGCGGCGCGCGAAACGGCTCGAAGGCGCGGACGCAGTCGTCGGCAAGCGCGTGCAGGGTCGCTTCGGCGCCGGAGGGCACCAGTGCGAGAAACCCACCGATGGTGCCGACGACCAGCCGCGGCAGGACGAACGGCCGGCGCTTCGCCGCCAAAGCCACGACCGCCGCCATCAGGGCTTCGGGGTTCGAAGGCGTGCGCAGAAAGAACGGCGCCTTCAAGGTCGCGTGCAGGCCATAGCGGGCCGCTTCCGCCGTGATCGCGGCGATCCGTGCCGGATCAAAGCCGCCGAGCGCCGGTTGCGCGACCGCGTTCCCCGTGGCCGCGTCGCGGCCCAGCCATGCCGTGCCGAGCCGCGACAAGAGGCTGTCTTCGGCCGGTGCCCAGTAGATGGCGTAGCGCGCCGCCGGTGTCTGGACGTTCACCCGCGCTCCCTTCCGCTCTCGGAAACCACGGAACCACCAAATCATGGGGTTCGTGGATCGTGCGATCACACGCCCGGGGAATCAAGCGTGTGGTCCGATCCACTCGTGCAGCGGCGCATTCAAAGAAGGCGCGGCCAATCCACGCAACCTATTGTTTTTAAAGCACATCTAACCCATTCGGCTGAATCATCCGAATGGGGCTGTGCACGAGCTTGGCCGCCGACGTCGGGCTGCGACAGTGCGACGCCATTTCCGCCGTTGCAGGCTAGGACCGCAGTGGAGTGACAGGCGTTCCTTGGGGTGGCGATGCCTGCCGAGCGCTCAGACGCTTGTGCGGCGTCGACCCAGGCTCAAAATGAGGGCGAGGCCCGAACCCAACAACCAGACGGCACTCGGCAGCGGTGCATACACATCGGCCTGGCCGTAAGGGCCGCCGAATTCGGCGCGGTTGGAGAAGGGATTGTCCCAGGTGCCCGGGAAACCGGACCCGGACAGACGGATGCTGCTCTCCTGCGGGAAGAATGATTTCAGGATACCGCTGGTCGGCTCGATCTGGAAGTCCAGCGGATCAAAGGTGCCGCCGGGCGTGCCGCTGAAGCCGTAAGGGGAGACCGCATGATCGACGGCCGACACCGTGCCGGACAACAGCGTCTGCACCGGTCCGTTCTGGGTGAGTTTGCCGGTGATCTTGAAGGTTCCGCCCTGCACCGTGCCGTCGTCGCCGATGGCGGCGCTCAGCGAGAAGAGCGCCTGGCTCAGAACGGACAAGGCCGACGTGCCCCCTTGATCGAAGGTTTGCACCAAACCGTTCGCCGTCAGCCGGTCGAGCGCCGCATCGTAGGAGACCTCGACCTGGCTCGCATGGATCTCCGGTGGCACCGCATTGACGTTGACGGAACTGGCCTTCGCCGCTGGTGCACCCCAGCAACACACCGCAATCACGGCGCCAGCCATAGCCGCGCGCGCGCCGAAGCACGGTGTACGCTCAAGAAAAAAACCAGACATTCGCAGCCTCTTGTCCCGCCCGTCGGCGACTTGCGCACAATCTTTATGAAAGTATTGATTTGCACGCCGTGTACCACTTATGTGCAAGACAACCAACGCCCGTTTGGGCTAGCGTGTACTTGTGGTTCCTGTGGCGGCGTGCGCGGTGACACGCCAGTACAGGCGGCTATTTCACCTCGTTTGGGGTGCCGCAGACGGGTAGGTTCGGCTTGTCTTGCAGCCCAGCTTGGTTTGGATCCGAACTTGTCTTGGATCGAGGCGCGCGATGCCCCCACCACCGCACGCGGCGGACACGACGCGATGGATAATGCGCGCGCCGGCCGCGCAGCGGCGGCCGCCGTCGTGTGGCGCCGCCCGCGTGGACCGGCGCTGGGCCGCATCCGCTTGGTCGCGGCCGATGCGAACCGCCAACTCTATGATTTGATGGTTCTATACGTCGCCGCCACGCGACGCCTGCGACGGCAATCCTAGAACGGGAACAAGATGTCCCAGAGCTGGGTGCCCCAGCGCGGCTGCTGCAGGTCGCTCAGCATGCCGCGGCCGCCGTAGGCGACCCGCATCTCGGCGATCCGCTCGTGGGAGATGGTGTTGTCGGCCTCGATGTCCTGGGGACGCACCACCCCGGTGATCATCATCTCCCGCAGCTCTTGATTGACGCGGATCTCCTGGCGGCCGAGGATGACCAGCGATCCGTTGGGCAGGATCTGGGTAACCAGCGCGGCGACGGTCAATTCGATCACCTCGCTGCGATCGATCTGGCCATCACCGTCGGTCTTGTGATTGGTGCTGAAATCCATCAGCGCCCCGCCTTTGTTGTAGGAGCGCGGCAGGACCACACCGAGACGCTGCTCGAAGCCCAGCGCGGCGTTCAGATCCATCGTCTCGCCGTCATCACGCTGGCGTTCGGTCTTGTTTTTCATTTTGGCGCTGTCATCGAGGCGCAACCGGATGGTGACCGTATCGCCGATCTCCTTGGCGCGGATGTCCTTGAAGAAGGCCTTGGCGCCGGCGCGCCACAGCGAGTTGGGGTTGTCCTCGGGCACCTGGGTGGCCGGCATCGGCAGGCTCACCGGCTTGTAGTTGGGGGCCGCCTGCGGATTGTTGATCTGCGTGAGCTTCGGCCCGCCTTGCGCCATGTCTTCGAGCCGATCGACGGTGTGACAGCCGGCAAGCGCCAGGCTGAGCGTCATCAACGCCGCGATCGGCGCGTTCGCATGCACGACGTTTCTCCGGGAGGTCATCGTTCACCGGCCCTTCCTGTCGCCGTGCCGATCGGGGCGGCGGTGCCGGTGACGGTCACCTCATCGGCGGCCGTGACCACGCCCGCCACCACGGCATGCGAGCCGAGGTTGGCGATGCGCACCGTATCGCCCGCGCCGCCGGCGTCGAGCGCGCGGCCACGCGCCGTCAGCGTCATCGCCTTGGTTGCCAGCACCATCGTTACCAGCGCACCCTTGGTCACCAGCACCGGCCGGCCGACGTCGCTCACCATGATCGGGGCGCCGGCCCGCAGCGCGCGCCGCGGCGTCAGACCGACCAGGGCATCGGCATCGAGGATGGCATTGGCCGGCACCACGTTGTCGCGCACCGACAGCCAGTCGATGTCGTCGTGCGCGATCAGCTCGCCGTGCCGCACGTCGCGCGTGGCGACGGGCAGTTGCACGACGCGATAGGCACGGCCGGCAAGGTTCAAGCGCTGCACCGGCCGGCCGTCGTCGAGCACCACCAGCGTTGCGGAAAAGCGCCGGCCGCTCGGGGTATAGATCAGATTGTCGATGGCGAGCCGTGCGGTGGCCGGCACCTCGGTGCCCGCCACGGTGGTCGCAAGCTCGATGGTCATGTCCGCCGCCAGCCCCTTGGCGGCGAGGCCCTCTTCCAGGAGGCCGATGATCTCGGCTTCGTCGACGACGACGCTTTCGCGTTCGATCACCGCCTGCTCGCGACCCGTGGTCGGCCGCCACGCCAGACCGTAACCTCGCGCCAGGCGGGCGAGCACCGGCGCCGGCAGCACGAGTTCCCGGCCGGCGACCGGCGCGTCCGCGATCACCGCATCCTGCGCGCTGCCCGCATTCAGAAAGACATCGCCGAGGCGGACCCGGCCATCGAGGACGCTGACGCGCTCGCGCAGCATCGGCGGCGGGGCCAGCTTGGCGGCCGCGGGGGCGGCGGCGAGCGGCTGGGCGATTGCAATCGCCAGGACGAACCCCGCAACGACGAAGCGGATCAGAATCTGGATGCGTCTTGCCGTCATCAGCATTACCGGCCCATTACCGGCCCATTACCGAATAGTCGTCAGCGTCTGCATCATGTCGTCGGCGGTCTGGATCACCTTGGAGTTCATTTCGTAGGCGCGTTGCGCCGAGATCAGGTTGGTTATCTCCTCGACCGGGTTAACGTTCGATGTTTCGAGGAAGCCCTGCAGGACGCTGCCGTAGCCTTCGGCCTGGGGCGTGCCGACCGCCGCCGTGCCCGATGCCGGCGTCTCCTTCAGGAGGTTGCCGCCAACGGCCTCCAGGCCCGCTTCGTTGGCGAACGTGGCGATCTGCAACTGGCCGACGTTCTGGAGATTGACCTGACCCTGCAGCTTGACCAGGACCTCGCCGCTCTGATTGATGGTGACGTCGATGGCGTTGCTCGGAATGGTAATGCCACCCGCCACCGCGAAGCCGTCGTGGGTGACGATCTGGCCGTCGGCATTGAGCTGAAACGTGCCGTCGCGGGTGTAGGCCGTGGACCCGTCGGGAAGGTCGATGGGGAAGTAGCCCTTGCCCTGAATCGCCACATCGAAGGGGTTGTCGGTGGCGGAGAGATTGCCTTGCGAGGGGATGCGGTAGACCGCGGCGAGGCGCGCGCCGAGACCGATCTGCACGCCCGACGGGATGATGTTGCCGGCATCGACCGAGGTCGAACCGACCCGGCGCATGTTGTCGTACAACAGGTCCTGGAACTCGGTGCGCCGGCGCTGAAACGCGGTCGTGTTCATGTTGGCGAGGTTGTTGGAGACGACTTCGACGTTCTGCTGCTGGGCGAGCATTCCCGTTGCAGCGATGCTGAGCGCTTTCATGCTCCGAAGACCTTTCTCGTCGCGGGACGTGCCGGATATCGCCGGCTTCGACCCGGTTGGCCGTTGATCAGGGTCACGATCCGTAGACCTGCAGCATCTTCTTCATGCGGTCGTCTTCGTGGTCGATGAGTTGCTTGGCCTGCTCGTAGGCGCGATGCACGCGGATCAGATTCTCGATCTCGAGCACCGGCTGGACGTTGGAAGTCTCCAGCATGCCCTGCACCACCTCGGCGCGCTCGACGGGGACCGGCGCCGCGTCCGCGCGCCACAGGCTGTTTCCTTCGGCGCGCAGCATCGCCGCATTGGGAAAGCGGACCATCTGCAGCCGGCCGACGGCGGTGCCGTCGACGTCGATGGTGCCGTCCTTGGTCACCGTGACCTCCCGGTAGCTCGCCGGGAAGACGATCGGCCGGCCGTCCTGGCCCAGGACCGGCAGGCCCTGCGATGTCACGAGCTGGCCCTGGTCGTCGGTGCGGAAGTGACCGTCGCGGGTGTAACGGTTGCCGACCGCGCCCTCGACCACGAAGTAGCTGTCGTCGCGCAGGGCGAAATCGAGGGAGTTGCCGGTGGACTGCAGGTTGCCGGCCGCCGGATCGGAGACGGTGGTCACGTCGCGCACGAACACCGGCTTGCCGCCGAAGACCGCGTCGCGCGACGCCATCTGCGGCACATAGGGCGTCATCAGGAGCCGCTCGCGCTTGAACCCGGTGGTGTTGACGTTGGCGACGTTGTTGGCCACGACTTCGAGCTGGCGGTTGAGGCCGCACTGGGCAGAAAGCGCGATCAGGGTTCCGTTTTCCATGGCGCCTCGGGCCGGCTTGAATTGATCTCGGCGTTGGTGAAGCAAGCATCGGGCCGCAACGCCATATCTATTATAAATCAATGCGTTGACGAGAATTCTCAAGGGCGCGGTTGGGTCGATCCTGCCGCCCCGGGGCACGGGGAGCGGCAGTTCTTGCCGGTTGCGGGCGCGATCGGGCCCTGTTCGCAACAGGTTGTTAACCGCGGCTCCCTAGATTCCGCAAAGAAGCGATGATCCCGGCGCGGCCGCTGCGTCCTCGGTAGGGACGTTGTCGCGCGCGACGGGGGGGCACCACGGAACAGGGCTCGGCACACAGGTGGCGAAGAAAGACGATCCCGGCGCGGCCGATGCGGCGACCGATCAGGGCAAGCCCGGCAAGGGCGGCAAGAAGCGGTTGATGCTGATCGTGGCGGCCGTCGTCGTGCTGGGCGCGATCGGTGCCGGCGTCTTCCTTTCCGGCATCCTCGGAGGCGGTGAGGAGACTGCCTCGGGTGAAGGGGAACACGCGGCGGCCGAGGAAAAGCCGGCAGCATCGCCGGCCACCATCTTCCACCCGCTGCCGGATTTGGTGATCAGCCTGCGCGGGTCCGACCGCCGGACGACGTTCCTGAAGCTGCGGCTGACCGCCGAGGTGGGGTCCAACGCCGACATCGCGCGGCTCGAAGCAATGATGCCGCGCGTCATCGACTACTGCCAGCTCTACCTGCGCGAGTTGCGCCCGGACGATCTGCAGGGCTCGGCCGGGACCTTGCGCCTGAAGGAGGAACTGATGCGCCGGATCAACGCCGCCGTCGCGCCGACCGAGGTGCGTGACATCCTCCTCTCGGAACTGTTGATCCAGTAGCGAGTGACGGGATGTTCCGATGAGCGAGGATCTGGCAACACCGCCGCCCGCCCTCGGTGCCGATGGTCCGGCCGAGGGAGACGAGGCGGGCTTCGAGTCGGCGCCGATCCTGAATCAGGACGAGATCGACAGCCTGCTCGGCTTCGATGACGGCGACGCGCCGACGGAGGAGCGGCGCGGCATCGAGCAGATCCTCAGCGGCTCGCTCATCTCGTACGAGCGCCTGCCGATGCTCGAGGTCGTCTTCGAGCGGCTGGCGCGCATGATGTCGACGAGCCTGCGCAATTTCACCTCCGACAACGTCGACGTCTGCTTGCAGAACATGGCCTCCATTCGGTTCGGCGAGCATCTCGGCAATATCCCGCAGCCGGTCATGCTGGCGGTGATCAAGGCCGATCAGTGGGACAACTACGCCCTCGTCGTTATCGAATCCCCGCTCGTCTATTCGATCATCGACGTTCTTTTGGGCGGGCGCCACGGCACGGCTGCGATGCGCATCGAGGGTCGCCCGTTCACCACCATCGAGCGCGATCTGGTCGAAGAGATGGTGCGCGTCATCGTCGCCGACCTCAGCCGCGCGTTTGAGCCGCTGTCCACCGTCACCTTCCAGTTCGAGCGCCTGGAGACCAATCCAAGCCTCGCCGCCATCGCACGGCCGTCGAACGCGGCGATCCTCGCGCGCTTCAACATCGAAATGGTCGATCGCGGCGGCAACCTCGCGCTGATCATCCCCTACGCCACGCTGGAGCCGGTGCGCGAGATCCTCTTGCAGATGTTCATCGGCGAGAAGTTCGGCCGTGATTCGATCTGGGAGAGCCATCTCGCCCGCGAGTTGTGGCTCACCCGCGTCGAGCTGACGGCGGTGCTCGACGAGCGCCTGGTGCCGCTCAAGGACATCTTCAATCTCAAGGTCGGCAGCCAGTTGCTGTTCGACGCCAAGCCCGACAGCACCGTTCAACTGCGTTGCGGTGGCATCCCGATGTACGAGGCGAGCATGGGGCGCCACGGCTCGCGCGTCGCGGTGCGTATCGAGGACAAGATCAACGGCAAGAACGATGCGGGAGGCGAGGCATGAGCCTTTCTTTGATCCTTGATCTGCTCCTGGTGGCGCTGCTGGCGGCGACGATCGGCACCGCCGTCGTCCTCTACCGGCGTCTCGGCCTGGTCCGCGGCGATCACGGCCGCCTCGATGCGCTGGCGGCGCGTTTTGTCGAGGCGACGGCCCGTGCCGAGGACGGAATCGGTCGGCTGAAGCTGTCGACGGAAACCCTCAATGCCCGCATCGCCGCCGCCGAGGCGGTGGCCGAGGATCTGCGCTTTCTGACCGAGGAGGCCAATCGCGCCGCCGATCGCGCCGAGGCCGGACTGCGCGCGCTGCGCAATGAGGTGGCGCGACCCGGCACGGCGGCATTTTCTTCCGCCGCCGCGACTCCCCGCGCCGCCGCGCCTGTGCATGTGCCTGGGCCTGCGCGGGCGCCGGAGCCGTCGGCGGTGCCGCGCCGACAGACCGAGGCCGAGCGCGCGTTGATCCGGGCGCTTGGCCTCAAAGAGGCGCGCGGCGAGCCGGTACGGTGACGGGCCAAGGGTCGGGAACGGGAATGGGCGCGATCTTCAGACACTTTCGCCTGCTGCCGCTGACCGGGGCCGTCGCGCTGGTGATCATGATGGTCAAGCTGAACGCCGTCTGGGACGGGTTCGCCGCCATGCGCGCCGGCGGCGCCGTGATTTCGAGCGCGAACGCGGCGACCGGCGAGGCTCCGTCCGCCGCCGGTCACGCCGGCGGCGCGGCGCCCGCCAAGAATGGTCACGCTGCCGGCGACGGCGAGAAGGCCGGCGCCGCACCGCATGCGCAGGAGAGCAAGGACGAACAACAGACGCCGGCGGAGCGGCCGGCGGCCGAAGCCGTGGCCGGGCCGCGCCTGACCCCGTCCGAGATCGAGGTCCTGCAGCAACTCGCCCGGCGCCGCGAAGAGCTTGCGCGACGCGCCGAAGCCCTCGACCGCCGCGAGGACCTGCTCAAGGCCGCCGAACACCGCGTCGATGCGAAGCTGCAGGGGCTCAAGGATTTGCAGACGACGCTGGAGCGGCTGATCGCCGAGTACAAGGCCCAGCAGGACGAGCAGGCGCAGACGCTGGTCAAGATCTACGAGAACATGAAGCCGAAGGATGCGGCCCGCATCTTCGAAGAGCTGGAAATGGGGACGCTGCTCGCCGTCGCCGACCGGATGAAGGAGCGCAAGCTGGCGCCCGTGCTCGCCGATATGAACCCGGCGCGCGCCAAGGAGGTGACCGAGGAGCTTGCCCGCCTGCGCTCCCTGCCGACGCCGAGCGGGGCGGCGGATGCCGACAAGCGCCCGTAAAGGGTCGCGCCGCGGCGCAGCGCGGTCGTGCGCACCGCCGCCGCCGTCGTTGGATCGTGCCGGCCTGCGGGCGATGGCGCGCTCCTTGTTCGTGCTGTTCCTGATCGGCGCGGTACCGGCGCGGGCCGACACGGTGCGTGTCCGCGCCGAAGGAGACGAGCGGTCGGCGCGGCTCGTCCTGTCCTGGCCGCAGCCGGTGCACCATGAAGCGACGATCGCCGATGGCCGCCTCACGCTCCGCTTCGATCGTCCCATCGAAACCGATCTCGCCGCGCTGCTCGCCCTCGACCGCTGGTTGAAGGAGCCGCGGATCGGTGACGCGTCCAAGTCGCTCAGCGTTCGGCTGAGCCGAGGGGTTACCGCCCTTGCCCATGGCGAGGGTAGCGAGGTGGTGGTCGACCTGATCGCCCCGCCGCCACCGGCGGTGGGCAAGACATCACTATCCGAAGCAGAGCCGCGCCGGATGCCGCCGCCCGAAGCGGCGGCGGATCACGGCGCCGATCCGGGTGACGGGCCCGAAGCCGCCACCGATCTGCCCGGCCGGCGCCAGCACGCGCCCCGGCCGCGGCCAGCCGACGCTCCGACGCCCGTGCAAGGGGGGGGCACCCAGCGCGCCGATGACGGCGGCCAGTCGTCCGACGCCGGTGTGCGTCTTGCCGCCTCTCGCCCGGCCTCGCTGCGCTTTGCGTGGAGCGCGCCGACGGCGGCCGCCCTGGTACCGGAAGAGGGTGTCACCTGGCTCGTCTTCGACCGGCCGTCCGCGTCCGACGTCGGGGCGCTGCTCGCCGCCGCTAAGGGCGCGATCCATCGTATCGACGAGCGGTCGGATGCCGATGCCACCGTTCTCGGCCTGCACTTGGCCGAGGGTGTCCGCGCGCATCTCGTCCCGGACGGCAATGCATGGTCGCTCGTCTTCGGCGACGCGGCAGGCGGCGCAATGCATGCCATTCCGGCGGAAAGCACGGCAACATCTTCGCCGCAGGCGGCGGACGCCAAGCTGGTGCTGCATGCCGCGGTCGGCCGCACCCAGGCCCATGTCCGTACCGGCGATGCCCAGCACAACCTCGTGATCGTCCCGGTCCGTGCCGCCGATACCGGCATGCCGGCCGCGCGTGCGTACCCGGAATTTCGTCTGGGCCGGACGGCGCAGGGGCTTGCCATCCAGCCGCTCGCCGACGACGTGCGCATTGCGCTCGGCGCCGACTTCGTCGAGATCGGTCGGCCGGGTGGCCTGCAGCTCAGCGCGGAGCCGCCTGCCCCGCAGTCGACCGCGGGCGCGCCCGCGCGGCGCGAGCGGCTGCTGTTTCCGCTGCCAGACGATCAGCCAGACGACCAGCCAGACGACCAGGCCGACGACCAGGCCGACGACCAGGCCGACGAGCAATCCTTCGCGGCGCGCCGCAGCGCGCTGGAGCGGGCGAGCGCCAATGCTTCCGGAATCGGCCGCGAGCAGGCGCGTCTGGCGCAGTGCGAACTGTTCCTCGCGCACGGCCTTGCCACCGAATGCCTGGGCCTTCTGGAGCTGATCGACGCGGACCGGGAAGCGGCGCACGACGAGCGCCGTTTTCGCTTCCTGCGCGGTGTCGCCAATCTGCTCACCGGCCGGCTGGCCGACGCGCGCGGCGATCTCGGCGATCCGGCGCTCGCAACCAGTGACGAGGTCCGCTTGTGGCTGGCCGTGCTCGCCGCGATGGACGGGCGCGCGGGTGGCGACGTGCCCGCCGGCAGCGTCGAGCGCTGGCAAGAGATTCTCGCGGCATATCCGCCGGGGATGCGCTTCACGCTGGCTCGCTGGCTGGCCGACGCGAGCCTGGATCAGGGATCGCCGGCCGCCGCCAAGCGGCTGATGGAGACGATGGCGGGCGCGGCCACGACCGGGCGGGAGCGGGCGTGGTTGCCCTACTTCGAGGGCCGGTTGCTGGCCGTTCAGGGCAAGGCCGATAAGGCGCGCGCCGCCTGGGCGCATGCCGAAACCGATCCCTCGCACCCGGCGGCCGTGCGCCTGCGCCTCGCCCGGATCGAGCTCGACTTGAAGCAGAAGAAGCTCGATGCCCATCAGGCGATCGCCGCGCTCGATCAATTGCGCGATGCCTGGCGCGGCGATCCGTTCGAGTTCCGGGTTCTGTGCCGGCTCGGACGGCTTCAGATCGAGGCGGGGGAGTATGCCGACGGCATGCGCACGCTGGATGCGGCGGCGCGCCGCTTCCAGGACCTGCCGCAGGCGGCCGAGGTCGCCCGCGAGGTCGCCCAGACCTTCGAGCGGCTCGCGCTGGGCGATCTTGCCGACAAGGTATCGCCGCTCGCGGCGATCGCGCTGTTGCATGACTTCAAGGCGCTGGTGCCGCCGGGTGAAAAGGGTCGGGAGGTGGTGCGGCGCCAAGCCCAGCGTCTGATCGGCGTCGATCTGCTTCCTGAGGCGGCCGCGGTCCTCGAAGAGCTGCTGGCCGGGACGCCTGCGGGAGAGGAGCGGGCGAGGGATGGTCTGCGGCTCGCCCAGGTCTACGGGCAGGACGGCAAGCCCGACGCGGCGCTGGCGGCGTTGCAGCGCTCGGCCGCCGACGCGCTGCCGGCGGCGCTGGTCCGGGCGCGCAACCACGCCACCGCCCGGGCGCTGGCGGCGCTCGGCCGCAACGAAGACGCGCTGGCCGCCATCACCGGTGACACCGATGATGACGCCTTGCGCCTGCGCGCGCACATCTTCCGCGGCGAGGAGGATTGGGCCGATGCGGGCGCCAGTCTCGACCGTCTGCTCGCCGTCGAAGGCCAGGCCGCCGGCGCCGACACCCGGCAGAAGCAGGACACCGTCCTCGACCTCGCCGCCACGCTGACGCTCGCCGACGATCGCGACGGGGCAGAGCGGCTGCGGCAAAGTCATGGTGCCGCCATGGCGAAGGCGAAGGCGGCCGATGCCTTCAACATCCTGACCGGCGGGCTGCCGCCACCCGGCGCCGATGTCGAGGCGCTCAAGGCCTACGTCGACGAGGCGGACGCCATCCGCCAGCTCCTCGACCCCTCGCTCGCAACGGGCGACGAAAAGGACGGCGGTCCGGCCGCTGCGGCCGAGGAGAAGCACTGAGCGGCCGGCGGTTTCTCCATCGGACGGCGATCAGAAAGGCGCGGCGGCGGCCCGGTTCAGCCGCCGAAGCTGCGCACCAAGCTGCCGACCAGGAGGTTCCAGCCGTCGACCAGGACGAAGAAGACGATCTTGAACGGCAGGGCGATGACCACCGGCGGCAGCATCATCATGCCCATCGACATCAGGATCGAGGCGACCACCATGTCGATGATCAGGAACGGCACGAAGACGAGAAAGCCGATCTCGAACGCACGTCTCAGTTCGCTGACCATGAACGCCGGGATCAGCGCCTTGAGCGGGGCATCTTCCGCCTTGGTCGTTTCCGGGTGCCCGCCCGCGAAGTCGACGAACAGCGCCAGATCCTGGTCACGCACGTGCCGGCGCATGAAATCGGCGACCGGGGCAACGGTCCGCTCGAACGCGTCCGCCTCGTCGATCTCGCCCGCGATCAACGGCGCGATGCCGTCATCGTAGGCTTTTTCGAAGGTCGGCATCATCACGAATAGCGTCAGGAACAACGCGAGGCTGACGAGGACCTGGTTGGGCGGGGCCTGCTGGGTGCCGAGCGCGGTGCGCAGGAAGGAAAGGACGATGACGATGCGCGTGAACGACGTCACCATCACCAGGATCGAAGGCGCCAGGCTCAGGACCGTCAGCAGCGCGAGTAGCTGGACGGCGCGGCCGGTGACGCTCTGGCCCTGACCGAGATCCAAAGCGACGCTCTGCGCGGCGGCCGGAGCCGCGATCGTGACGAAAAGCGTAGCGACGAGGACGCCCCAGGTGCGCCGCGTCATGGCACCGGCTCCGCGGTGGTGCCGGGTGCCGCGTTGACATCGGCAAGGCAATCGCGAAACGACGTGGCCGCGCTGCCCGCGGTCGCGTCGACCACGGTCTCGCCGTTGGGGCCGAGAATAACGAGATGCTCGCGCGCGTCACACCGCAGCAGCACCAGACGGCGCCGGCCGTCGAGGGGAAGCACTTCGACCAGCGCGAGCCGGCGCCGGCTGTCCGGCCGGCGCGCAACGATGCCACCGAGGCCGACACGGCGTGCGACAAACGCGGCGGCGCCGATCAACGCCAGCACGAAGACGAGCGACGCGGCGAACTGCAGATAGCTTGCGGCGTCCATCTCTGCGAGGCCCTCCTTTCGAGAGGCCGGCCTGCGATGCGCTCAGTGCAGCGGTGCATTCTAAAGAATGCGCGGTCGCTGCACTCAACCTGTTGTTTCTAATGCACATCTAACCCATTCGCCTGAACCATCCGAATGGGTCTGTGCACGAGTGGATCGTACGCTCCACTAACTCTGTGATTCAGCAGCTCGATTCAGCCAACGGATGGCTCCCATCCGTTGGCAGCGAGCCACGCGTTGCGGGCGGGTTCCCGGCAGGCGTCATCGAGTTCGCGGGCGAGCGCGGCAAAGGCGTGTTCGACGGCGCTCAGCCGGTGATCGAGGTGTTGGTTGTCCTGGCGGGCGTGTTCGCCGGCGGCGGTGCGCAAGGCGGCGACGGCGCCTTCGAGGGCGGAAAGATCGATGCTGCCACCGCGCGCGACCGAGCCGCGGGCGACGGCAATCGCGAGCGTGACGCGGGCAAGATCCTCGGCGACAGGGTTGATGATCGTCGCAGTCGAAGCCGTCATGGGTGTTCCCCCGTCCTGGCCGGCGCCGCCGGGGCCGTCGGTCCGCCGTTCAGCCGATAGAGGTAGACGAGGATTTCGGCGACCGCCGCGTACGCCTCGATCGGAATCTCGGTGCCGATGTCGAGCGCGTTCAGCATCTGGGCGAGGTCCGGGTCCTCGCGGACCGGAACGCCCATCTCCAGCGCAACGGCACGAATTCGTTCCGCGATCGGACCGCGCCCGTTGGCAACGACTTTCGGCGCGTTGTCGCCACCGGGCGTGTACGCCAATGCGGCGGCCAGGAGCGGCTGTGGGCGGGATGGAATATCCTTCGTCTTCGGTTGGAGCGGCATGGACAGTTCCCCTCGGCGGGGCAAGCGGTTGTGGTGATCAACAGCTAAGGGGAACTGTTAAAGGGGATGCCTTAAGGAACGGTTATCTCCGGATCTGGTCGCGCGCGCCCTGCGCCAGCGGCACGTCGCGCCAGCCAGTGTCCGCCGCATCGTTGTCGGGCGTGGCGAAGCGGGTCTCGCGCACCTCATCCCAGGCGAACGGGCGCGCCACCACCCAGCAGTAGACGTGCTCGCCGTAGTTCGCCGCATAGAAGATCAGGAAATCGCCGGTCATGTTCCTCGTGTTCCGTCTGCCGTGCCGGAGGTAACCGAACTGGGCCAGCGCCGGAACGGGACCGTCGTGGTCGGCGCTACGCACGGGTGCAGGCCTCGGATTAACCGATGTCGCGTGCCGTCGCCAGCCACCAGTCCAAGCAGGCCGAACCACGGAGGATGCCGTCTTGCGCGCTTACGCTGGCGCGGGCGAGGAACGAAAACCGGTGGCGATGATGTAGAGTTCCGGCGATTCTGCGCGCGATGCCGGCGGCTTGGCGTGGCGGACGGAGGCGAAGGCGCGGGTGAGACCGGCGAGAAGCTGGGGGGTGGCGCCGCCTTGCCAAACCTTGCAGACGAAAGAGCCGCCCGGTGCCAGCACCGCGCAGGCCACGTCGAGGGCACTTTCGGCCAAGCCAATGCTGCGCAGGTGATCGGCACCGCGGTGCCCGCTTGCGGCCGGCGCCATGTCGCTCAAGACGACGTCGGCCGGCCCGCCCAGTTGCGCGATGATCCGCTCCGGTAGATTGGCGTCGTCGACGTCGCACAGGAGGAACCGCGCGTGGTCCAGCGCCGCCATCTCGGCGCAATCGACGGCGACCACGATGCCGCCCCCTGGAGAGCCGGCGCCGGTGCGCTCGCACGCGACCTGGGTCCAGCCGCCGGGCGCGGCGCCGAGATCGACGACGCGCGCCCCTTTGCGAAGAATTCGGAAGCGCTCGTCGAGCTCGATCAGCTTGAATGCCGCCCGCGAGCGAAAGCCGCGCTTGCGCGCTTGGGCGACGTAGGGGTCGCGCAACTGCCGTTCCAGCCAGCGCCGCGACGACGCCGTGCGCCGCTTGCCGTCGCTCAGCGTGCGCGCGACGCGCGGCGGCGTCGGCGGCGGCTTGGCCATCAGACCGCCTCCTCGCCGGCCGGCCCGCCCATCAGCGCCACCGGCCGGGCGCCGCCTTTCGAGGTCGTATCGTCCGCGTGCATCAGCGCCAACAGGATCCCCTCGCGAATGCCCCGGTCGGCGACGGTGAGGCGGCCGACGGGCCAGCGCCGGCAGATCGCGTCGAGGATGGCGCAGCCGGCGATGACCAGATCGGCACGTTCCCGGCCGATGCAGGCGATGGCGGCGCGCTCGCGGTAGTCGAGACTGATCAGCCACACGCTGAGCGCGGCGATGGCGGCGAAGCTGATCTCGATGCCGTCGACGCGGTTGCGGTCGTAGGCGCCGAGGCCGAGATGCAGGGCACCGAGCGTGGTCACGGTCCCCGACGTGCCCAGCATCTGCACGCCGTGCCCGCCAATCGCGTCGCCGGCGAGCGGGGGCAGGGCGGCGGCCGCCAGCCGTTCCTCGATCTCGCCGCTCATCGCCTGATAGGTTGCGACGCTGATGCGGTCACCGCCGTAGCGCTCGGCCAGGGTCACGACGCCCAGGGGCAATGAAATCAGGGCGAGCGGCCGCGCGCCGCGCCCGCCGTCGTGGGCGACCCACATCACTTCGGTGCTGCCGCCGCCGATGTCGAACAGCAGCGCCCGCTCCGCCCGCGGGTCGAGGAGGCCGGTGCAGCCGTTGAGGGTCAGTGCTGCCTCCTCCTCGGGGGTGATGATGCGGATCGGCAGCCCCGTTGCCGCGCGGGCGCGGGCGACAAACTCTTCGGCATTGGTTGCACGGCGGCAGGCTTCGGTGGCGATGGTGTCGACGTGGCCGACGTGCAGGGCACGCAGCCGGTGGGCGCAGGCGGACAGCGCATCGATGGCGCGCGCCATCGGCGCCTCGCCCAGCCGGCCGCTGGCGGCAAGGCCTTCGCCGAGGCGAACCGGCCGCGACATCGCCTCGATGATGCGCGGACGCCCCGTTTCCAGCCGTTCGGCGACCAGCATCCGGCAGTTGTGGGTGCCGAGATCGATGGCGGCGTAGCGGGTGGCGTGTGCCGCCGCCCGGTGCGGCTGTCTTCGATCGGACACCGGCTCTCCCGGCGCGCGCCCGTGCTCGCCGCTCCTGCGAAATTCGCCCACGCCCCGCCCGCGTCCCCTTGCGCGCACCGCTCCTCCCGTCGCCGCCTCCCTCGTGGACCGGATCACACGGGGTGGTTCGCAGGCGTGTGATCGTGCGATCCACTCGCCCCATACGATCGTGGTTCGCTTCCGCGAACGAACCGACCTCATCCGTCGGCGTCGAACCACGGAGCAGAGGCCGGCACGTTGCCTTTGTAGCGGCAAGGCGGAGCGCGGCCAAGCGACTTGGGAACAGGCGTGGCCGGGCTTGCCTGTGGTCCATCGGCGAGGCTATATGCGCCGCCAGCCCCCTCGCCGGGGGGGCCGGCTTCGTCGCATCAGGGAATACCGCTACCGTTGAGCGCCCGTGCCGCCCTCGTTCCGGTGTCGCCGCCCATGGGCGCGCGGCGCCTTGCCTTCGGCCTGCTGGTGGTCGGCAGCATCGTTTCCCTGGTTTCAGGTTTGGCGGCCGCGCTGGCGGCGGATGGCCTTGCCTGGTGGGAGGGCGTGATGCTGGCTCTGTTCGCCGCGACCACGCCATGGCTTGCCATCGGCTTCTGGAACGCGCTCATCGGTTTTGCCGTGTTGCATGGTGCCGGCGCGCCGCTGCGCGTGCTGTTTCCACTCGTCGAACCGGCACCGGCCGCGCCGATCGCGGCGCGCGTGGCGCTGCTGTTCCCCATCCGCGACGAGCCGCCGCAGACCGTGTTTCGGCGCATCGCCGTGATGGTCGAGAGCCTCGCCGCGACCGCGCTCGCCGGCCACTTCGAGGTCTTCGTGTTGAGCGATAGCAGCGCGCCCGCCATCGCGGCAGAGGAGGAGCGGTTGTTCGCGGCCGTCTGCGCGCGGTTCGGCGCGCCGCGGCACCTGCATTACCGAAGGCGGCCGTGCAACACCGGCTTCAAGGCCGGCAACATCCGGGATTTCTGCACCCAACACGGCGCCGGCTTCGAGTACATGGTGGTCTTCGACGCCGACAGCCTGATGAGCGGCGCCGCCATCACCCGGCTGGTCCGCCTGATGCAGGCGAACCCGCGGCTGGGCATCCTGCAGACGCTGGTCTCGGGGCTGCCGGCGACCAGCCCGTTCGCCCGGATCTTTCAGTTCGGCATGCGCCACGGCA
Organism: uncultured Defluviicoccus sp.; assembly: GCA_964401555.1. GTDB lineage: Bacteria > Pseudomonadota > Alphaproteobacteria > Rhodospirillales > Defluviicoccaceae > Defluviicoccus. The sequence continues at coordinate 3,736 of CAYNYW010000023.1, read as the reverse complement.
TGCGCGTCTACACCGCCGGCAGCGCCTGGTGGCAGGGCGACGCCGGCCCGTACTGGGGGCACAACGCCATTCTGCGCATCGCGCCGTTCGTCCGTCATTGCGCGCTGCCGGTCCTGCCGGGCGGGCCGCCGCTGGGCGGTCCCCTGCTCAGCCACGACCAGGTCGAAGCCGTGCTGATGCGCCGCGCCGGCTACGAGGTCCGCGTGCTGCCCGACGAGGTCGAAAGCTTCGAGGCCAACCCGACGACGCTGCCCGATTTCCTCAGGCGCGACCTGCGCTGGTGTCAGGGCAACATGCAGTACATCCGGCTGCTGGCGCGCCCCGGTCTGCCCGCGCTGGGCCGGCTGCAACTGATCCTCGCGATCTTGATGTACACCGCGTCACCGTTGTGGCTCGGCTTCGTCCTCGTTGGCCTGGGACAGATCGTCTTCGCCCATAGCCCAGGCGCCGCCGGCATGCCGGCGGCCGCAGGGCGCCTCGATGGCATCGGTCTCGGCCTTATGCTGTTTGCCGCCGTGATCGTGATGACGTTTACGCCCAAGATCCTGGGCGTGCTCGACGTGCTGCTGCGCGCGGACGCGCGGCACGCGTACGGCGGGGCGGCGCGCGTGGTCGCGGGCGCGCTGCTCGAAACCGTGTTCTCCCTTTTGCTGGCGCCGGGGGTCGCGGTGGCGCACACCATTTTCATCGCGGGGCTTTTCTTCGGGCGAACCCTGCAGTGGGACCCGCAGCGCCGCCACGACCGGACGGTCACCGTCGCGGAGGCGCTGGAAGGGCTGTGGCCGCAACTGCTCCTCGGCGTCGCCGCCACGCTCCTGATTGGGGTGAAGGCGCCGGCGTTGCTCCCGTGGGCAAGCCCCCTGCTGGCCGGCTGGCTCTTGGCGGTGCCGTTCGCCTCCTTGAGCGCGAGCGCGGCACTCGGCCGCGTCCTGGTGCAAACCGGGCTCTGCGCCAGCCCGGAAACCCTGGATCCGCCGGGGGAGGTTGCGGCCGCCATGCGCCCCGGCCCGCTGCCTTGCGCCGTGGAGGTCTAGCCCCGATGCCCTGGGTCCGGTGGGAAGATCTGGCGAGCCCCGCCTTCGCGCACCTCGATGCCGGGACAGCGCTGGCACTGCTGGAGGTCGGTGCGGTCGAGCAGCATGGACCGCACCTGCCGGTCGGCACCGATGCCGCCATCTGCCGCGCCATCATCGATGCGGCGCTCGCGCGATTGGCGGACGATACCATGGTGGTCCGCCTGCCGATGCTCGCCATCGGCGTCAGCGGCGAGCATCGGAGCTTCGCCGGCACGCTCAGCCTGGAGCCGGAGACGGCGATCGCGATGCTGAGCGATATCGGCCGCTCCGTTGCCGCCAGCGGGTTCAACAAGTTGATGCTGTTCAACACGCACGGTGGCCAGCCGCAGGTGATCGACATCGTCGCGCAACGGCTGCGCCGCGACACCGGCATGCTGGTGGTGCGCGCCAATTCCTTCCGCTTCGAGGTGCCGCCCGACTTGGTGTCCGCCGGCGAGCGGCGCTACGGCCTGCATGGCGGTCTGGTCGAAACGGCGCTGATGCTGGCCATCGCGCCGGAGACCGTGCGCAGCGAGCACCTCGCCCGCTTTGCGTCCTGGGCCGAGGCGGTGGAGACCGGCTGCCGGCAGTTGCGCATCGAGGCGGGCAATGGCATCGGCTGGCTGGCGGAAGACCTCAACCGCCAGGGCGTGGTTGGCGATGCCGCCGCTGCCACCGCCGAACTCGGACAGGTTCTCCTCGATCATCTCGCCGACCGGCTCGCGGCCCTGATCGCAGACGCGCAACGGCTGCCGTGGCCACCGGCACCGCCGGCGGACTGACGAGGGGAGCGGGAAGGGCGTGCCAGTGATGTGCGCGAGCCTCGATGCGTGCTGGCCGGAACTGCTCGTCCTGGCCGCCGACGCAAGGCGCCTGCGCGCGCACGCACAGAGCTCTGCGGGCGGCAGTCCTGACGACGGTGATCCTGACGGCAGACGGGCGCTGCGCTGCGCCCTCGATGCCCTGGCGCGCCGGGCGGCGAACCCGCTGGTGGGCGCGGTCTATGCGCCGCTGATCGCCGGCATCGCCCGTGGTCCGCTGACCATCGCGCAGATTGGTCAGAGCCTCGACGGCCGCATCGCCACGGCGAGCGGCCACTCGCGGTACATCAACGGCGCGGCCAGTCTCGACCATCTGCATCGGCTGCGCGCGCTGGCCGATTGCGTCGTCATCGGCGCCGGCACCGTCGAGGCCGACGATCCGCGGCTGACCACGTGGCGGGTCGCGGGGCCCAATCCGGTCCGCGTCGTCATCGACCCGCGCGGCAGGCTGCCGCGGGGGCGGCACGTGTTCAATGCCGAGGCCCCGACGCTCTCGATCGTCGCCCGCGCGCCAGCGGCTGCCCGCGCCGATGATGATCGGACGACCATCGCGGTTGCCTCGGAGAGCACGCATCTGCCGCCGGCGGCGATCCTCGATGCCTTGCGCGGGCGGGGGCTGCAAACGGTTCTGATCGAAGGCGGCGGCCGGACCATCTCGGCCTTCCTCGTCGCCGGCCTGCTCGATCGCCTGCACGTGATGGTCGCGCCACTGGTGATCGGCTCCGGTTCGCCCGGGTTGCACCTGCCGGCGGTGGCGCGCATCGACGATGCCTTACGTCTGCGCGCCGGCGTGCACCGGCTCGAAGACGATGTGCTGTTCGACTGCGAGATCGTTTCGGCGCCGCGCTGAGCGCTCGCTACCAGGTCAGGAAGACGTCCTGGTGACCGACGCTGAGCTTCAGGCCGGGTTCGAGGATCGCCGCCGCGCGCCGCTGTCGCCAGGTTTCGATCTCCACGCGGGACTCCGGCTCCATCTCGCCGGCGGCCTCGGCCCAGTGCGCAAGCAGGGCCTCCTGCAAGGCCGCCTGCTGCTTGCCGAGCAGCCAATCGCTCGCGTCCTGGTAGACGTAGGCGCCGCTGGCGGCGGCGGCGCGCGCGAGCCAGACGCCCGCCTGATCACCCAGCGCCGGCCCGAACCCCTTGTCGGTGCGCTGGTGACGATTGATCAGGTGGCGGATGTTGGCGTCAAACGCGTCGGGGGGTGACCACTCGATGCGGCCGTCGTAATTCAGCACGGCGAGCAATGCCTTGCCCGACCGGCGGACGGCGGCGAGCAGGCGTTCGGCCCATGCCGACGAGACCAGATCGAACACCGCCGAGCAGGTGATCAGGTCGGCTTCGCCCACGACCTCGACCAGATCGACGGTCGCGAGATCGGCAAGCCGGGTTTCGGCCGCGAGAATTGCCGCGCCGCCCAGGGCGAGCCGCCCGGCCGCCCGCCGCTCGGCCTCGCGCAGCAGGGCCTGGTCGTGATCGACCATCAGCCAGCGTTGGCCCATGTGCAGGCGCGGCGCGAGGTAGCGGAAGTTGCTGCCGGTCCCGCAGCCGAGGTCGACGATGCGCAGCGCGCGCTGGGTCGCCGAGCATTTCCGGCGCGCCCAGTCACCGACCCGCTCGGTGATCTTGGCCGAGCGCGCCAAGGCATCGCTGCTCTCGCGCAGCCGCAACCAGTCGGCGGAAAACGCCTTCACGCCGGTGCCGGCACGCTCTTCAACGCCGGCAGGGGCTTCGATGCCCGCCCGGTTTTCTGTGCCAGCACGGTTTTCGACGCCAGCGCGGTCTTCAATGCCAGCGCGGTCTTCAATGCCAGCGCGGTCTTCAATGCCAGCACTGTCTTCAACGACTGGGTGCTGCATGTTC
>CAYNYW010000022.1:0-44200 GCA_964401555.1 uncultured Defluviicoccus sp. | reverse complement strand
TCGCTACAAGGGATTGGGGCTGGGGAACCACGCTGGGCTCAACCGGATAAGCAATCTTGAGAATAGCAACGATGCCGGTACGACGTCCCTTGTGTAGAAAGCCGATCCGTCTCCTCGCCGGTATTTCCTTCCCCACCCTCAGCGAGATTGGCGGGCCTAAACCCAGTTGCAGGCGTGTTCCTCGGCGGCAGGAACGGTATCTTAGTTGCCGATAAAGAAATACCGTTCTATGGGCGCTGCCGGGCCTTGAGCGGGTTGCGTAAGTTCTTGACCACGGCGGCGATTGCGTCGCGCACCTGGTCCTCGTCACACCCCATGAGCAGCGCATCTTCCAGTGCGTCCTGACAGATCTGGCGGATCTCGGCCAGATTTTCGTTCAAGACCTTGAGCTTCTCCTCACATCCGACCGTCGTACCGTCGGCAAGCCGCCAGACCACCTCATCCTCAGAACGCACCACGCCCAGCCTCCTTCGCTGCGAATCCCGGTTGCCGGCGCGCATGACTGTGCGCGAGGTCCCGAACGCGGCGCCTCGCCAGAGCCTGGGGAATTACAACCTTGAAGCGGTAATTCGTCGGGGACGAAAGAACCATTCTGGCACTGGGACTACAACCATGACACGAAGATCGCCGTTTGGCGTTTTTTTCGATGCGAGGGCGGGTCCTTGTGTTTACAGTCGCGGCTACCAGCATGGCTTGCGAGGGCTTTTGGGGAGATGAAGAATATACTTCAGCAGATGGCCGAGAACATTCAAGAGCGAGTCCGTGAGGTCGCCTATCTGATGTGGGAGTCGGCGGGCCGCCACCACGGAATGGCCATGGAATATTGGCTGGCAGCCGAACGCGAGGTGCTGTCGACCATGCAGACCGCCGCCGAGCGGATGATGCCATCCGAAGCCAAGGCCGGCAAGCCTTCCGCCGCGCCAGCCGCGAAGTCGGCCCCGGCATCGCCTCCGGCGGCAGCAGCCAGTTCCGTCGCGCCGGCGGAAGCGCCGGTTGCGGAGGCTGTGATCGCACCCGCCAAGCCGGCGGCGCGCAAAGCGCCCGCTCCCAAGACCAAGGCCAAGACCGGCGAATGAAGCCTCCGCCCTGGCCGGCGTCGCCCGTTCGGGGGCAACGGCGGCTCTGAGGCGGTAGGCCCCCGTCAACCGGGTGTGCCCACTTCCTGTGCTCAGGACGTGGTGCGGCTGCTTTCTGTCTTTTGATTGGTTCCAAAGGCCGAAACGGCCGGCCTGCGGTGGCAGGGTGCGTTACGGCCGTGAAGACGCCCGAGGAGCGTCACTTCGGCGCGGGCGAGAACAATTCGTCGAGCCTGGTCATCTCCGAAACCCCGATCTGCATCGGATTGCCGGCAAGGATGCCCGCGACATTGCGGAAGGGGGCCCCGATATGCATGCCCGAGCCGTCGATCTTCAGTTCGCGGATGTCCTTCTCGTGAGTCGAGCCGCGCATCTTCAAAACCGTGAGGCCGCGGCGCATCTCGCCCAACAGCTCGACGTAGCGCAGCAAGATGATGGTATCGGTGATCGACGAGATGTGCGCTTCCGTCACCGAGGTGCCGCCGGTCAAAGCTGGCGTCGTCGCCGTGAACAGTCCGGTGGTTTCCTTGTACTTGATGAACGAGGTAACGGCCAAAACGAACTCGCGGAATCCACGTACGGTGGAAATGCGCTCCAGCGCCGACATGCTGTCAATCGCGATCCGGTTCGGCCGGAATGCCTCGACCACCTCCTTGATTCGCACCAGATGGTCTTCCAGACCCGCCGATTCGGGATAATCACAGACCACCTTGAGCGTGTTGCTCGCTTCGAGCGCATCGAAGTCCATGCCCCAGCCGATGGCGTTGCGCCCAAGCTGCTCGCGGGACTCCTCGAACGCGAACAACAGGCAGCGCTCTCCCAAAACCGCACCGCCGTTGATGAAGTGGGTGACCGCCAACGTCTTGCCGGTGCCGGTCGCACCCGAAACCAGGATGATCGAATCACGGAACAAGCCGCCGCCGCACATTCGATCGAGATCCGCGTTGCCGGAGGTGACGCGAATGTCGCCGGAGCGCTGCTTGAGCTCGATTGCCGACAGCGGGATGGCAACGATGCCTTCTGCCGGAATGACGGTGAACGGATACTCGCCCTTGTGATGGGTGGTGCCGCGAAATTTCAGAATCTCGACGGTACGCCTGCGCTTCTCGTCCTCGAGCACGTTGCGCAGGATGATGACGTTGTCCGCGACAAATTCCTCGATTCCGAAGCGAGCGATCTCCCCATATTCCCCGGTTCGCTCCGCCGTCATCAGGGCGGTCACTTCCAGCTCGCGCAACGCCGTCGTGATGCGCATCAATTCGGTGCGCACGCGCCCATGGCTCGGGAACTGGCTGAACACGGCGCCGACGGAATCGAGGACGACACGCTTAGCGCCAACCGAACGCACGGCGTGCTCGATTCGCGCCAGCAATCCACCGAAATCATAGTCGCCCACGACCTCGATCTCGTGCGTGGGATCGGGAGACGCATCGACGAATGCCCAGCGCTTCTCGCGCTCCCAGGTATCGATCGGCCAACCGAAACTGAGCATGTTGCGGCGGATATCGGTCGGCTGCTCCTCGAAGGTGATGAAGGCACCATTTTCACCGCAATGCTGGACCCCCCCTGCCAGGAACTGGGTGACAAACACCGTCTTGCCGCTGCCGGCGCTGCCCGCGACCAGCGTGGTCCGCCCGCGTGGCAAGCCGCCATCGGCAATGAAATCGAAGCCCGAAATGCCGCTTGGGATTTTTTCAACCAGTTTGCTCACTGAGCAGCTCCGCAAGGTGTGATCTAACCGTCGCGCAACGCGAGATCGAGCCCGATCAGGACTCGCTCGCGGTCTGACAAATCGCCGACGACGCGCCGCAGGGGCGGCGGCAACTCCTTGACCAGGGTCGGCGTCGCCAGAATTTTCTCGTTCTCGGCGAGTTGCGGCCGCTCCAGGACGTCGATCACGGTAAACTCGTACAATCCCTCAAGCTCCTGCTCGCAAATCTGGCGGATCGTCGCGATCGCCTGTTCGGTCCGCGGCGTCCGTCCGGCGACGTATAGTCGTAAAAAATACTTGCCCATCACACCTCTTCCGACGGTCCCGGGGACGGGGGGCTGCCCAGTGCGAGCCGCGAGAGACGCCCCTGGCGGTCCAATGGTCGTCCCCATGACAACATGCGGTAGAAACCAAGCAGATACCCCATTAGGCGCAATAGAAAAAGCCTTCCCTCTTCGATGAAGGCTTTGGCGCGCAGCGGTGGTTCACTGGCGACGATCGCGGAGATCGCGACCTTGTGCATTTCGATCAGATCGCGCGGTCCAGCGCTCAAGATCCCGAGCCGCTCCGCCATCCGATTCAGATCCGGCTCCAGGTCGGCGCCGGCCTTGAACGCCGTTGCCTCGATGGCGCGTCGCAGGAGTTGCGTGTAATCACGCGCAAGATCGTGGAAATTGTCCGGAAACTTTTCGGCAAGCGGGCGCATGCCAAAGCTGCGCGCACTCACTGGCGAGGGCACCGGTCCACACAGGTCGTGCAGGGTACCGAACTCGTCGTCGGAGAAGGAGCCATCGAGCGCGCCGTTGCTCTTGCGTCTGGTTTTGGCCGCATCGACGATGATGGGGACGACACGCGGCAACAACGCCGCTCCGGTCGGCAGGCAGTGCATCGCGCCGGCGCGAATCACCTCGGCGGAGAAAGGCTCATCGAGCGGTTCGGCCAGGACGACGATCGGCACCGACGGCCGGTGATGGTGCAAGATTTCGATGTTCTGTACGAGACGCCGATCGGGCGCGCCGCTAGCGACAACGATGACATCGACTTCGTCATCGGCGCGGGCGAGCCCCTGTTCCATCGATTCGGCGCGATCGATGACACACAGGCCATCGGCGCCACCGGGAAGCAGCGCCTGGCCAACACGTTCGCCGTCCGATCGATCGTCGGTGATGAGAAGGACACGAAGAGATCGTTCGACCACTACTCTGCGCCCACACTAGTGCCGTTGCTCCAAGGTAAGGGTCCCCCCCCTCCCTGCGAGGGGCCGGGTCGATGCCCCCTTCCGCGCCGATCGTCCCCCGTCTCGCAGCATCGCTGCCTTGCGGCAATGGCTCAGAAACCCCTCTCGGTGGGCACGAATGCACAACACCCGCTTTCGCCGCCGGGCCGGAAAGGCATATAACGCAAAGTCCGTGAGACGTCCTCTGTTTTTGACATTTTGACTTCAGGAGATGACGACGAGACGCCTGTTAATCGTGGATGATGAGCCGAAGTTTGCCGCGTTCGTCGAACGCGTCGCCGTTGGCATCGGCTACGCGGTCGAGGTCACCCATCACGGCGTTGATTTCATGGAGGCGTACCGGCGCCAGGCGCCGGACGTGGTGGTGATCGACATGGTGATGCCGGAGATCGACGGCAACGAGTTGATCTTATGGCTGGTCAAGCAACATTGCGAGGCGGACGTCATCATCATCACCGGGTTCCATCCCGACTACGCCATCAACGCCCGCCTGTTGGCCGAGTTCAAGGGGCTGCGCTCGGTTTCGACGCTCAGCAAGCCGGTCAGCGTCGCCACCTTGCGCCGCACGCTGCCGGTGGTGCCCGGTGCGGCCGAAGAAGTGCCCGGCGGTTCCTCCAGCCCTTGCGACGGTGACGGCGACGTCGCCAATGACTAGGCGGCCGACCGACGGACTGGTGCTTGTCCCCTTGACCGCCGGTGTCCTGGTGGCCGTAGCGTCTTACGCAGCACTCGCCCTCGACGAGGCGACCGGCGCGCCGCGGACGCCTGTTCTGCTCGGGCTTGCAGCGGTGTTGCTCGCCGCCGGCGCCGGTTTCGCCGCCTCCTATGCGCTGCGCGCCGAGCGCAGGCGCCGTCGGAGCGAACAGCGGTATCGGGCGATGCTCGCCAACCTGCGCAGCGGGGTTGCGGTGTGTACGATCGGCGACGCGGGCCGGCGCCCGAGGCTCACCGACCTTAACACCAGCGCCGAGCGGATCGATGGCATCGAGCGCAGCCAGGCGATCGGCCGCGAGATCGGCGAGGTGCTGGCGTGGTCGAGTGGCGCGGGCGTGGCCGATGCCATGGCCCGTGTGGCAAGGACCGGCGTGACCGAGCAGATCACCGCCGCCGAACAGCCGGAACCGGCCACCGGAGACGACCCGAGCGCGGCCGAAGGACGCGATGCCGTAATCTGCAGGGGGGCCGACGCGCGCGAAATCATCATCGTCTACGAAGACACCTCGATACGCAGGCGTGCCGACGCCGCGCTCAAGGAGAGCGAGGGCCGATGGCGTTCCTTGATGGAAACGCAAACCATCGGCATCGTCCTCGTCGACCAAAATTTCGACATCTGTTACCTAAACAAGGCGGCCGAAGCCATTTTCGGCCAGGGTGCACATCAGTTGACCGGTGCGCCGTTCGGCTTCCCCGTCACCGTCAACGATGTTGCCGACATCGAGATCCTGAGGCCAGGGCGCGGCATCGCGCATGCCGAGATGCGCGCGGTCCCGGTGCGGGTCGGCGGCGTCGAGCAGCACCTGCTCCTGATTCAGGACGTTTCCACCTACAAGCGGGCCGAGGGCGACCTGCGCAAGCTGTTCCAGGCCATCGAGCAGAGCCCGTCGTCGGTGGTGATCACCGACATTCAGGGGCGGATCGAATACGTCAATCCCAAGTTCACCGATGTCACCGGCTATACCTATCCCGAAGTGGTGGGCAAGAATCCGCGTGTCCTGAAATCGGGCTATACCACCGCCGAGGAATATCGCCGGCTGTGGCAGACCATTACCGGCGGCAAGGTCTGGCGCGGCGAGTTCCACAACCGCAAGAAGAGCGGTGAGCTGTTCTGGGAGCTCGCCGCCATCGCCCCGGTGCGCGATGCCGCCGGGCGGATCACCCACTTCGTCGCGGTCAAGGAGGACATCACCGAGCGCAAGATCACCGAGGAGCAACTGCGCGTCTCGCAGCGGCTCGAACTGATCGGCCAGCTCACCGGCGGCATCGCCCACGATTTCAATAACTTGCTTGGCATCATCGTCGGCAATCTGCAGCTTCTTGAGGAAAAGGCCGGGCTCGATGCCGAAACCAGTGAGCTGATCGCCGACGCGGTGTGGTCGGCGCAGCGCGGCGCCCAGCTCACCCACCGCCTCCTGGCGTTCGCCCGCCAGCAGCGGCTGCACCCGAAGGTGCTCAACGTCAACGAGGTGGTGGCCGAACTCACCGATCTCTTGCGCCGCATCCTGGGCGAGAAGATCGAGGTCCGCGAGACGTTGGCGGAGGGGCTGTGGCCAACCAAGCTCGACCGGGCGCAGTTCGAAAGCGCGCTCTTGAACCTTGCCGTCAACGCGCGCGATGCCATGACGGCCGGCGGTTTGCTCACCATCACCACGTGCAATGTCTGCCTGCCACATGCTACCGATCCGCGCCTCAACGATGTTGAAGCGGGCAACTACGTGGCACTCAGCGTGCAGGATACCGGCGTCGGCATGACGCCCGACGTGCTGGAGCGCATCTTCGAGCCGTTTTTCACCACCAAGAAGGTCGGCGAGGGCAGCGGCCTGGGCTTGAGCATGGTCTACGGCTTCATCCGCCAATCCGCAGGCTACGTTCTCGTCGACAGCCGGCCGGGTGACGGCACCACGGTCACCCTCTACCTGCCGCAATCTGCGGCCGAGGAAGCTCCTTCACCACCGCGCGAGGCGGAGAGCGGGCGTCGTCCCGGGGAGCCCGTTACGCCGAGCGCAGCGAAACCCGCCTGAACCGCGCGCTCGGCGGTGGGCGGTGATCGTCGAGCGGTCTTCGCGGGGTCAAGCCTTGCCGTCGATCGTAAGTGCTCTATATTTTAATTATTCTAATTTCGTGGTCAGTCCCATGATAACACGTGAGCAAGGAGAATAAGATGGTCACAACGGTTCCAAGTGTGACGTTCAAGACCCGGGTGCGCAACGAGGCGCTCGGTGGCCCCAATCCGTACGAGTGGCGCGATCTGAGCTCGGACGAGATCTTCAAAGGCAAGAAGGTGGTGCTGTTCGCGCTGCCGGGCGCCTTTACGCCGACCTGTTCGAGCACGCACCTGCCCCGCTATGAGGCGCTCTACGAGGAGTTCAAGGCGCTCGGCGTCGATCAGGTGATCTGCCTGTCGGTCAACGACGCCTTCGTGATGTTCCAGTGGGGGCGGGCCCAGAACGTCAAGCACGTGTTCATGCTGCCCGACGGCAACGGTGAATTCACCCGCAAGATGGGCATGCTGGTCGACAAGTCCAACCTCGGCTTCGGCATGCGGAGCTGGCGCTATTCGATGTACGTCGAGGACGGCGCCATCAAGAAGATGTTCGCCGAGCCCGACTTTGCCGACAACTGCCCGATGGACCCCTTCCAGGTGTCGGACGCCGACACCATGCTCGCCTATCTCAAGGGCGCGGCGGCCGAAGGCGCCAAGGCGGCTTAAGGACCGTTACGCACCGGCCGTGGCGGCACACCCTCGCTGCCGCGGCCGGCTGCCTCGGTTCCCCCTCGTCGCCGCCCGTGCCGCCCGTTCACCGCCGTCAGCGCGGCAGATCGGAGATGCCCATCAGCGCCAGGTCGACGGCGCGCGCGCACTGCCGGCCCTCGCGGATCGCCCAGACCACGAGCGACTGGCCGCGGCGCATGTCGCCGCAGGCAAACACCCTGTCGACGCTGGTGCGGTAGGCGGTGGCGTCGGCTTCGGTCTCGGCGGCGACGTTGCCGCGGGCATCGAGCTTTACACCCAGCTTGGCCAGCAGTCCGTTGCGCACCGGCCCGGTGAAGCCCATGGCGAGAAATACCTGGTCGGCGGCAACCGTGAAGCGGCTCTCATCGTTCTCCTTGAGTTGCCAGCCGCCCTGGGCGTCCTTGACCCAGTCGACACGGACCAGCTCGATGGCTTCGAGACGGCCGTTGCCGAGGAAGCGCCGGGTGGAGACCGCCCAGTCGCGCTCGCAGCCTTCCTCGTGCGAGGTCGATGTGCGCAGCTTGAGCGGCCAGTCCGGCCATGTCAGCGCCTTGTTTTCCTTTTCCGGCGGTCGCGGCATGATTTCGAGCTGCGTCACCGAGGCGGCGCCTTGGCGAATGGAGGTGCCGACGCAGTCCGAACCGGTATCGCCGCCGCCGATCACCACCACCTTCTTGCCGGTGGCGAGGATCGGCTCCGCCATCTGCTGGGCGGTGCCGGCGACCCGCACGTTCTGCTGGCGCAGGAACTCCATGGCAAAATAGATTCCGGGCAGATCGCGACCTTCCACCGCGAGATCGCGTGGCGCCTCGGCACCGCCCGCCAGCACCAGGGCGTCAAAGGCGGCGAGGAGCCCCTCGACGGCGACGGTGTGGCCGACGTGGCTGTTGGGCCGGAATTCGACGCCTTCGGCCTGCATCTGCGCCATCCGCCGGTCGATCAGGTGCTTTTCCATCTTGAAGTCGGGGATGCCGTAGCGCAGCAGGCCGCCGATGCGATCCTGCTTTTCGAAGACGACCACCGCGTGGCCGGCGCGCGCGAGCTGCTGGGCGCACGACAAGCCCGCAGGGCCGGAGCCGACGATGGCCACCCGCTTGCCGGAGCGATAGGCGGGGATCTCCGGCTGTATCCAGCCCTCGTCCCACGCCTTGTCGATGATCGCGCACTCGATCGACTTGATCGTCACCGGCTGGTCGAAAATGTTGAGCGTGCACGCCGCCTCGCACGGCGCCGGACAAACGCGGCCGGTGAATTCGGGAAAATTGTTGGTCGAGTGCAGCACCTCGATGGCATCGCGCCATTTGGCCCGGAAGGCGAGGTCGTTCCAGTCCGGGATGATGTTGTTGATCGGGCATCCCTGATGACAATAAGGAATGCCGCAATCCATGCAGCGCGCCCCCTGGCGACTGACCTCCGGCTCGGGGAGCGGCACGACGAACTCCTGCCAGTGCCGCACCCGCTGCGCCGTCGGCTCATAGGAGCGGTCGCGCCGGGCGATCTCGAGAAATCCGGTCGGCTTGCCCATTGATCAGTACCCCACGGCGACGCTGACGCCCTTGCGCTCCGTCACCTTGTAGCGCGATTGCATCTGTTCGAGGGCGCGACGGTAGTCGACCGGCATCACCTTGACGAACTTGAGCAGGTAGGACGACCAGTTCTCGAGAATGTGCTTGGCCCGCTCGCTGCCGGTGTAGCGGCGATGCTTGTCGATCGCGGCAAAGAGGCGTTGGGCATCGAGCCGGGTCATGTCGCGCATCAACTCGACCAACCCGTGCCCTTCGAGATCGCCGCCCTGGTGGTAGAGATCCTCGAGCTGATCGTCCTCGTCGGCGATCGGTTCGAGTGCGACCATGGCGAGATTGCAGCGCTTGGGAAACATGCCGTCCTCGTCGAGCACGTAGGCGACACCACCGCTCATGCCGGCGGCGAAGTTGCGCCCGGTGGGACCGAGGACGACGACACAGCCGCCGGTCATGTACTCGCAGCCATGATCGCCGACGCCCTCGACCACGGCGATGGCGCCGGAGTTGCGCACGGCGAAACGCTCACCGGCGACGCCGCGGAAGTAGGCCTCGCCGGCGATCGCGCCATAGAGCACCGTGTTGCCGACGATGATGTTGTCCTCGGCGACGAAGCGGCGCTCCTTGGGCGGATAGACGATGATGCGTCCGCCGGACATCCCCTTGCCGACGTAGTCGTTGGCATCGCCCTCCAGCTCCAGCGTGATACCGCGCGCCAGGAAGCCGCCGAAGCTCTGGCCGGCGGTGCCGGTGCACTTGATCGCGATGGTATCGTCCGCCAGACCCTCGTGGCCGAAGCGCCGCGCGACCTCGCCCGACAGCATGGCGCCCACGATGCGGTTGGTGTTGCGCACCGGCGTCTCGATGCGCACGGGCCGGCGCATTTCGAGCGCCGAGCATGCCTCGGCGATCAGATGGTGGTCGAGCACGCCTTCGAGGCCGTGGTCCTGGCGCTCGCTGTTGTAGCGGGCGCGGCCGTCGGTGATCTGCGGCTGGAAGAACACCTTGCCGAAATCGAGGCCTTTCGCTTTCCAGTGCGCGACGGCCGGACGCATCTCCAGGCAGTCGGTGCGGCCGATCATCTCGTTGACGCTGCGGAAGCCGAGCTGGGCCATCAGCTCGCGCACCTCTTCCGCAATGAACATCATGAAATTGACCACGTGGTCGGGGGTGCCGGTGAACCGCTTGCGCAGCTCCGGGTCCTGGGTGGCGACACCGACCGGGCAGGTGTTGAGGTGACACTTGCGCATCATGATGCAACCGGCCGAGATCAGCGCCGCGGTTGCGAAGCCGAACTCGTCGGCACCCAGGAGCGCGCCCACCACGACGTCGCGCCCGGTGCGCAGTCCGCCGTCGACCTGCACCGCGATCCGCCCGCGCAGGCTGTTGAGCACGAGGGTCTGGTGCGTTTCGGCGAGGCCCACTTCCCACGGCAGGCCGGCGTGCTGGATCGAGGTGATCGGCGACGCCCCGGTGCCGCCCTCGAAGCCCGAGATGGTGACGTGGTCGGCGTGCGCCTTGGCGACGCCGGCGGCGATGGTGCCGACGCCCACTTCCGAGACCAGCTTGACGCTGATCCGCGCGTCCGAATTGACATTCTTCAGATCGAAGATGAGCTGGGCCAAGTCCTCGATCGAATAAATGTCGTGATGTGGCGGCGGTGAGATCAGGCCGACACCCGGCGTCGAATGCCGTACGCGCGCGATCCACTCGTCGACCTTGTGGCCGGGAAGCTGGCCGCCTTCGCCGGGCTTGGCGCCTTGCGCGATCTTGATCTGCAGATCATCGGCGTTGACGAGGTATTCGGCGGTGACGCCGAAGCGGCCCGAGGCGACCTGCTTGATCGCAGAGCGCATGGAATCGCCGTTGGCCAGCGGCTTGAAGCGGCTCGCCTCCTCGCCCCCCTCGCCGGTGTTCGACTTGCCGCCGATGCGGTTCATGGCGATCGCGAGCGTGGTGTGCGCTTCCCACGAAATCGAACCGAACGACATCGCGCCGGTGGCAAAGCGCCGCACGATCGACGACACCTCCTCGACCTCTTCGATCGGCACCGGCGCGCCGGCCGGCTTCAGATCGAACAGCCCGCGCAGGTTCTTGAGCTTCCGGTTCTGATCGTTGACCTTGGCGGTGTATGCCTTGAACTTCTTGTAGTCGGCCGACCGCACCGCGTGCTGCAACAGCCCGATCGTTTCCGGCGACCAGACGTGCTCCTCGCCGCGCAGCCGGTACTGGATCTCGCCGCCGACATCGAGGTGGTGCTTCAGGACCGGTGCCGCGCCGAACGCGAGCGTGTGCCGGCGCACGGTCTCCTCGGCGATTTCCGCCAGCCCAATGCCTTCGATCGGCGAGCGCGTGCCGGTGAAGTAGCGATCGACGAACGGCTTCGCGAGCCCGACGGCATCGAAGATCTGGGCACCGCAATAGGACTGGTAGGTCGAGATGCCCATCTTCGACATCACCTTGAGGATGCCCTTGTTCAGCGCCTTGATGTAGCGCTTGTGGCTGTCGGCTTCGCTCAAGCCCGCGCCCAGTTCCAGGCGCAGGCTCGAGAGCGTATCGAAGGCGAGATAGGGATTGATCGCCTCGGCGCCGTAGCTGGCGAGCAGGCAGAAGTCATGAACCTGGCGCGCCTCGCCGGTCTCGACGACGAGCCCGACCGAGGTGCGCAGTCCTTCCCGGATCAGGTGGTGGTGCACGCCGGCGGTGGCCAGCAGCGCCGGGATGGCGATGCGGTCGGCGCCGATATCGCGGTCCGACAGGATGACGATGTTGTAGCCATCCCGCACCACGTCCGCGGCCTTGGCGCAGGCCCTGGCGAGCGCCGCATCCATCCCGTCTGCGCCGCCGGTGGCGGCATAGGTGATATCGAGGGTGAAGGTGCGGAAGCCGTGGTCGATGTGGTTCTCGATGCGGCGGATGCGCTCCAGATCGACGTTGGTGAGGATCGGGCTGCCGACCTCAAGCCGCATGTACTTGGCCGCCCCTTCCGGCTCCAAGAGGTTCGGCCGCGGCCCGATCAGCGAGACCAGTGACATCACCAGTTCCTCGCGGATCGGGTCGATCGGCGGGTTGGTGACCTGGGCGAAGCACTGCTTGAAATAGTCGGACAGCATCTTCGGCCGGTCGGAAAGCACGGCGATCGGCGTGTCGCGGCCCATGGAGCCGACCGGGTCCTCGCCGGTGCTGCACATCGGGGCGAGAAAGAAGCGAATGTCTTCCTGGGTGTAGCCGAAGGCCTGCTGCCGATCGAGCAGCGTCTGCGGGTCGGGCGGCATCGGGCCGATTTCCGTCGGCAGGCCGGCAACCCGGATCTGCGAGGCATCGAGCCACTGCTGGTAGGGCCTTGCCGAGGCAAGCCTCTCCTTGAGCTCGGCATCGTCGATGATGCGGCCTTCTTCGAGGTCGATCAGCAGCATCTTGCCCGGTTGCAGCCGCCACTTCTTGACGATCTTCTCGGCCGGAAACGGCAGCACGCCCGCTTCCGACGACATCACGCACAGATCGTCGTCGGTGATCACATAGCGCGCCGGACGAAGGCCGTTGCGATCGAGCGTCGCGCCAATCAGCCGGCCATCGGTGAAGGCCACCGCCGCCGGCCCGTCCCACGGCTCCATCAGCGCGGCATGGTATTCGTAGAACGCCCGGCGATGCTCGTCCATCAGCGGGTTGTCGTCCCACGCCTCGGGGATCATCATCATCATCGCGTGCGGCAGGCTGTAGCCGCCGGCGAGCAGCAGTTCGAGCGCGTTGTCGAGCGTCGCGGAATCGGAAGCGCCGTCGCCGATCAGCGGCCACAGCTTGTCGAGGTCCTCGCCCAGCAGCTTCGAGCGCATGGTCTGCCGGCGCGCCAGCATCCAGTTGATGTTGCCGCGCAGCGTGTTGATCTCGCCATTGTGGCAGAGATAGCGGAACGGGTGCGCCAGCCGCCACGACGGAAAGGTGTTGGTGGAGAACCGCTGGTGGACCAGCGCCAGCGCCGAAACCACCCGCTCGTCCTTGAGGTCCGGATAGTAGGTCGACAGGTTCTCGGCGAGGATCATGCCCTTGTAGACCAGCGTGCGCGCCGACAACGAGCAGATGTAGAAGTCGTCGGCGCCGGCGTTCGGCCGGTCCCAGATGGCGTGATGCACCTGCTTGCGGATCACGAACAGCTTGCGCTCGAAGGCGGCGATGTCGGCGCAGCTCTCACCGCGGCCGATGAACACCTGGCGGATCACCGGTTCGATCGGCTTGACGCTGAAGCCGAGCACCGAATGATCGGTCGGCACGTCGCGCCAGCCCAAGATGGTTTGCCCCTCGGCCGGCACCACGCTGGTGAAGGCCTCGATCGCGAGGCGGCGGGTTTCCTCGTCGCGCGGCAAGAACACCATGCCGACGGCGAAGTGGCCGGGCGGCGGCAACGAGAAACCGATCTGCGCGCACGCTTCGCGCAAGAATGCATCGGGCAACTGGATCAGGACGCCCGCGCCATCGCCGGCCAGCGGGTCAGCACCGACGGCACCGCGGTGGCGCAGATTGCACAGGATCCGCAGCCCTTGATTGATGATCTCGTGGCTTTTCTTGTTCTTGATGTTGGCGACGAAGCCGATGCCGCACGCATCGTGCTCGTAGGCGGGATCATAGAGCCCTTTTCCCGGCGGCAAGGCATAGCTGGTCATACGACGAATCCCTTCCTCGTGGTCGCCCCTCTCCTCCCGTTGATTTCCCGTCACGGACCCCGGAGCTTTTGTCTCGGAAGACTCCTACGGGCGGACCTCGCGTTTCACGCGTTGGCACGGCCCCGCCGTTGCCGCCCGATTGATCGCAGCACGAAACCTCGCGACCCGCAAAGGCACTCGGGCTGCGTCAGAATTTTCCCCACAATTGCAGGCCAACGCCAGCGAGGCAACCGATTTCTTTGTCACACGGCCCGCCGGCGCCGCGCCTGTTGCCGACGTCCGACAGCTCCGATCGGGGGGGCTGCGGCCGCGGCCTGTGCACCGAGAGGCACACGGACAATCGCCCTTGACCCGGCGCGTGGCGCACCGTAAAGCCGTGCCTGCTCCCTCCCTTGCCCGCCCGGGCGCCACACCGTCATCAACCGCGACGAGTTCCCGCCTTGGACCTGTCCTCCTCCCTGGTTGCCGTGCTCCTCGGCCTGGCCGAAGGGCTCACGGAGTTCATCCCCGTCTCGTCGACGGGCCATCTCATCTTGCTCGACGATCTCCTCGGCTTCAACGGGCCGGCCGGCGGGGTGTTCGAGATCGCCATCCAGTTCGCGGCGATCCTCGCCGTGTGCTGGGTGTACAGGGACCGGCTGTGGCGGGCCACCACCGGACTGCTTACCGACACGGAGTCCCAGCGGTTCGCCACCAACCTCCTGCTCGCCTTCCTGCCGGCGATGGTGATCGGCGCCATCGCCCACGACTTCATCAAGTCGGTGCTGTTTTCGCCCTGGGTCGTTTCCGTCTCGCTCATCGTCGGTGGCCTGCTCATCTTCGCCATCGAGCGGCTCCGCCCGGAGCCCACGGTCTCCAACGTCAACGGCATCACGCCCGGTCTCGCCCTCAAGATCGGATTGGCCCAATGCGTCTCGATGATCCCCGGCGTCTCGCGCGCCGGCGCCACCATCATGGGGGCGATGATGTTCGGCATCGGGCGCGAGGCGGCGACCGAGTTCTCGTTCTTCCTCGCCATCCCGACCATGCTGGCGGCGACCGTCTACGATCTGTACAAGAACTGGTCGCACCTCAGCCTTAACGACGCGGCACTGATCGCCATCGGCTCGGTCGTCGCCTTTTTCGCCGCACTCGTCGTCGTGCGGGTGCTGATCCGCTTCGTCTCGCGCAACGGCTTCGGGCCATTTGCCTGGTACCGGATCGCCGTCGGTCTTGCCATGGGCGCGGTGCTGTTGAGCCGCTAGACTGGGATACCCCCGCTGGCCGGGCGGCGGCCGAAGACAAAACCGGAAAACAAAGCTGCTGTGTGACGGCCAACCAGGCGACCGACGGCCGGAGGCGCAGGCCCGATGCGCGACGATGAGGTCTTCTTGCGCCCGATCGCGCGGCGCTTGTGGCGGCGAGACGTTGGCGACCGCCCACGGTGGTCGGCCGGGTTGCTGCAGGCTGCGCGGATCGTCTATCTCGTTCTGCGCGATACCATCGAGGGACCGCTCGGCCTGCACGCCGCGAGCCTGGTCTACACCACGCTGCTCTCCTTCGTGCCGCTGACCGCTATCAGCTTCTCGGTGCTCAAGGGATTCGGCATCCACAACCAGCTTGAGCCCCTGCTCGCGCACGCGCTGGCGCCCCTGGGCGACAAGGCGAGCGAGGTTGCCCAGCGCGTCATCGGCTTCGTCGACAAGATGGAGGTCGGCACGCTCGGCGCCATCGGCGTCGGGCTGCTCGTCTATACCGCGATCTCGGCGGTGCAGAAGGTCGAACGCGCCTTCAACGAGATCTGGCGGGTGGCGCGGGCCCGCACGCTTGCACGCAAGTTCGCCGACTACCTGAGTGTGCTCTTGATCGCGCCGGTGCTGATGTTCGCCGCGTTCGGCATCGCGGCCGCCGTCAAGGGCAGCGTCCTCGATCGCTGGCTCACGGACGTGCCGATGCTAGGCGGCGCACTCGATGCCGGTGGCCGGATGGCGCCGGCCTGCCTGCTTTTCGTCGCCTTCGCCTTTTCCTATGCCTTCCTGCCCAACACCGCCGTGCGCATCCGCTCCGCCGTCATCGGTGCCTTGGTCGCGGCCGGCTTGTGGCTCGCCGGTGCCTGGGCGTTTTCCACCTTCATCGGCGACGCCGGCAGCTACACCGCCATCTATCAGGCGTTCGCGACGCTGATCGTCTTGCTGATCTGGCTCGATCTCAACTGGATGATCGTGCTCGCCGGCGCCGCCATCGCCTTCTATTACCAGCACCCGCAGTGTGTCCGCCTCGATCCACCACGGGGCGACCTCGCCGGGACGAGCGCCGAGGACCAGGCCCTCGCCGTCGCCGCCGCGGTTGCGCGCGCGTTCTGCGCGGCCCGCCCGGCCCCGGGGGTGGAATCGCTGGCCGCAGAGACGGACCTCGCGGCCGATGCCGTCGCCTCGACCCTCGACCGCCTCGAATACGCGGGCGTGGTGGTGCGCACCGCGGCCGAACCCGCCGGCTATCTGCCGGCGGTGGCGCCGGAACGGATACCGTTGAGCCAAGTGGTGCGTGCCGGCCGCGGGCAGCGGCGCCCATGCGATGGCGACCCCGGCGGCGCCATCGCATCGCTCGATGATGCCGTCGAAGGCGCGCTTGCCACGGCACTCGCCGGCCGCACGCTCAAGGAGCTGATCGCCGGCGGCGATACCGGCCCGCGCCCTCGGTGATGCGTCCGCGCCGCGTTGGCCGCCGAGTGATCCGTTCTATGATCGGCCGTCGCAAAGGTTGTACAACGTACAGGGATGGTGGGTGAGGGGCGTGCAGCCGTGGGTGACGAAGGCGTCAAAGACAACAGCGACCCGACGCAAACGGTAACACCGGTGAAAAAGCGCCGCTGGGGGCGCACGATCGTCATTACGGTCGTCGTGCTGGGCGTCCTCGGGGCGCTGCTGTTCCTCGCGCCCACTCCCATCGCTCGGCTGGCCGCGCGCAACCAGCTCGACGCGCTGGGGATCGAGAGCGAAGGCATCGAGACCCTCGACATCGATCTCTGGCATCGCTCCATCGCCCTGGGACCCGTCCGCTTTCGCAAGGGCACCGGCGATTTCGGCGGCCTCAAGCACTTCAGCATTCGCCTGAGCCTCGGCGATCTCGTCTACCAGCGGCTCCTGGTCAAGGACATCCGCATCGAAGGCCTCGATGTCGCGCTGACGCGGGACAAGGAAGGTGCCTTCGCCATCAACGGTATCCCGCTGTCTCAGGAGACAGAGACGGTTGCGAAGGAGGCGGAAAGCGAGGCGAGCACCTGGGTGGCCGGCATCAACAGCCTCGACGTGCGCGAGAGCCGGGTCTCCTTCGTCGATGCCGACGGCGGGAAACTGACCGCCGACGTGGAGCGGTTGATGCTGGCCGGTTTCCGGCCGTGGGAGAAGGACACCTCCGGCGTCGCGTCGCTTGCGGCACGCGTCAACGATATCGCGCTCGATGTGCAGGCCGATGCGCGGCCCTTCGCCGAAGCGAGGCAGGGCCGATTCGAGATCAACCTGCAAGATGCCGATCTCGCCAAGATCGAGCGTTTCACCGGCCCGCTGAAGCTCGCCCGCAGCGCCGGCAAGCTCACGCTCAGCGCGCGCGGCACCGCGACCGCCGAGCCGTCGGGCGGCATCGTGCTCGCCGCCTCGGGTCGGGCCGACATCGCTGGGCTTGACATGGCGACCGCGGACGGTCGCAGCGCCGCCTGCGGGAGCGCCGGCGTCGATTTCGATCTGCACGGTCAGGCCGACAGCGCGGGGGACGGCCGCGCCTCGGGCACGCTGAGTTTCTCGCTCGGCGACGGCGCGCTCGCGTCAAACGATGGCACCGGGCTGCGGCTGCCGGCGGTCAACCTCGGAGTGCCCGATCTGGCACTATCCTGGCAGGCCGATGGCAGCCTCAAGATCACCGCAACGCCCGAGATCGCCGTCGATCGGCTGGTCTTGGACGGACCCGCCCGTCTCGCCAGCGGTCCGCTCAGCGTGAAACTGCCGTCCACCACCCTCGACTTGGGCGCGAAGGGGCTGACGCTTGCGACCAAGCCTTCGGTTGCCGTCAAGGAGTTGCGGATCGAAGAACCGCTGCGCGCCAGTGCCGCTTCGGTGACGCTCGATCCCGGCGAGGTCACCTTCGAAACCGCCTCCGACCGGACCAGCCTCGATGCGGCCGCCGGTGTACGGGTCGAGCAGTTCAGCCTCGACGGACCGGCGGCGGTGACCAGCGCGCTGATTTCCCTCGATCTGCCGCGGCTGGCGATGCAGACCGAAGGCGATACCCTGACGCTGCACGCGACCGGCAAGCTCGACGTTGCACCGGCGACTGCAGTGTTGGGTGATCCCGCTGGCGGCGAAGGCATGCGGGCCGACGCCGGCGCGCTCGGGCTCGCCTTTCGCGACCTCGATCTGCGCCAGACGCCGGCCGAAACCACGATGAGCGGGACGCTTCGCCTCGACGGCACCGCGCTTCAGGCTGTGCTCCCTTATGGTAACGCACAGGCAAGCTTCAAAGGCGAGTCGGTAACCATCAATGCCGAGCCCGCCACGCTGGCGCAGACTGCGGCGCGGACCGCGCTTTCGCTCCGCGGCACGGCCGAGATCGGCGGCATCAGCGCAGATCTGCCGGCGATAGCCGGCGCGCCCGCCATCGCGGCGTCGATTGCGACCGTGCAGGCGGCGCCCGTCGACATCGCGGCGAGCATCGAGCAGGCGGGCACTTCGCGCTTCGAGGCGCACTTCGATACCGCTGAGGTGGAACTCGCCGCCAGCATCGGCAATGGCGACCTCGCCCGCGCCAGGCTTTCCGGCGTGACGCTCACCGGCGCCCGGGTCGAGGCCGATGGCGCGCTCGCCGCGGACGCGCTCATCGTGCGCAAGCCGGAGATCGATCTGAACGAGCGCCTGTTCTCGGCGTTCGCGCAACAGCCGTCCGCCGGGCCGGCGCGCTCGGATCAGGGCGCCGAACCGGGCCCGCGCATCGCGCTCGGCCGCATCGCGGTCGAGGACGGCGGCACGCTCACCTTCCAGGACGGCTCGGTGCGACCACCCTTGCGCCTGAAGACCGAGTTGAAGGTCCTGGAAGCAACGAATCTTGATACCGGAGATCCCAGCCGGCAAACCGATATCCGGCTCGACAGCGTCGTCAACGAGTTCTCCAAGGTCCAGCTCCTGGGCTGGATCCAGCCGTTTGCCAGCGTGCCAAGCTTCGATCTCAACGGGCGTATCGGCAATCTGGAGCTGCCGGCATTCTCGCCCTATGCCGCCCAGGCGGTCGGCCTCAACCTCGAGAAGGGACGCCTGTCCGCCAAGCTCGACGCCCGCGCGAAAGCCGGCGCGATCACCGGGCGCGCCGATCTCGACGTCGACAATCTTGGGTTCAGTGCGCTTTCCAAGGAAGACGCCGCACGGCTGTCGGCCAAGATGGGTGTGCCCATCGAAACCGTGGTCGGCCTGCTGGAGGATTCCGGCGGGCGAATTGAGCTTGGCATTCCCGTCTCCGGTGACCTGCGCTCGCCCCAGTTCGATCTGAGCCAGGCCATCGCCAAGGCGGTTTCCGGCGCGATCACCGCTGCGGTCACCGCGCCGTTCCAGCTCCTGTTCCAGCCGGTCGCCCTCGTCGCCAGGGCGGCCACGGGTGGTGGGGGCGTTGCGTTCAAGCCGGTGGTTTTCGCCCCCGGTGACGCCAAGCTCGACGTCAACGCCATCGTCTTCGTCGATGCGGTTGCCAAGATGTTGAAAGAGCGACCGGCGCTTCGCCTGCAGACGTGCGGGCGGGCGACGTCCGCCGACCTCGAAGCAACCCTCGGTCAGACCGCGGCAGCCAAGCCCGGTCCCGGGCAAGCCGCCCCGTCCGATCGCAAGGCGGCCATCGAGGCGGCGCGCCCCGCGTTGCAGGCGCTCGCCGTCGAGCGCGGCCGCGCCGTTCGCCGCCGGCTGGTCGACAACGATGGCATCAAGGCCGAGCGGATCGGCGAGTGCCGCGCGACGTTCGATGCCGGTGATCAAGGCTCGCCGCGCGCCGAATTCTCGTTCTGACGTTCAGGCGGAAAGACGGGCTGAAACAAAGGCCGGGCGCGTCCGCTCACGAGGCGGCGAGCGCGTTCTCCGGCTTCAGCCCGAAAGCGGCGGTGAGCAGCGCCTGGGTGTAGGCGTTCTGCGGTCGCTCGAAGATCTGGTCGGCCGGCCCCTGCTCGACGACGCGGCCGCCGCGCAGTACCACGATGTCGTGGGCGAGCGCGCGGACCACTCGCAAGTCGTGGCTGATGAACACGTAGGACAGCCCGTGCGCGCGTTGCAGCGCCTGCAGCAGCGCCACGATCTGCGCCTGCACCGAGACGTCGAGCGCGCTGGTCGGCTCGTCGAGGACGATCAGTTCCGGCTTGAGCACGAGCGCGCGCGCGATCGCGATGCGCTGGCGCTGGCCGCCGGAGAACTCGTGGGGGTAACGCTCGGCATGGGCGGGATCGAGGCCGACCTCGCGCAGGGCGTCGGCGATCGCCTGGCGGCGCTGGTCATCGCCCTCGGCCAGGTGATGCACGGCCAGGCCCTCGCCCACGATCTCGCCCACCGACAGCCGGGGACTGAGGCTGCCGAACGGATCCTGAAAGACGATCTGCATGCGACGGCGCAGCGGCCGCATGCCCGACCACGACAGCCCCTGCAGTTCGAGACCGTCGAAGACGATGGAGCCTTCGCTCTTCTGCAAACGCAGCAGCGCCCGGCCGAGCGTGCTCTTGCCCGAGCCGCTTTCGCCGACCACGCCGAGCGTGTGGCCGCGTTTCAAGGCGAGGCTGACGCCGTCGACGGCCTTGACGTGGCCGGTGGTCCGCTTGAGCACGCCGGTGCGGATCGGAAACCAGATCTTGGCATCGCGCGCCTCGATCAGCACCGGCGCATCGGCGCGCGGTGGATCGGGGCGGCCCCTGGGCTCGGCGGCGAGGAGCTGGCGGGTGTAAGGGTGCCGCGGCCGGGCAAACACGTCGGCGACCGTGCCGTCCTCGACCATGCGGCCGGCCTGCATCACGTAGACCCGCTCGGCGACGCGGCGCACGATGGAGAGATCATGGGTGATCAGCAACAGCGCCATGCGCAGCCGCGCCTGCAGGTCCTTGAGCAGCGCCAGGATCTGCGCCTGGATGGTGACGTCGAGCGCGGTGGTCGGCTCGTCCGCGATCAGGAGATCCGGCTGGTTGGCGATCGCGATCGCGATCATCACCCTCTGCTGCTGGCCGCCGGAAAATTCGTGCGGCAAGGCGTTCAGCCGGTCGCGCGCCTCGCTCAGGCCCACGAGATCGAGGAGTTCGACCACCCGGTCCTTCACGCGCGCCCGGCTCATGCCGCGGTGCACGACCAGCGTTTCGGCGATCTGCCGGCCGATCGGGTGCAGCGGATTGAGCGAGGTCAGCGGCTCCTGGAAGATGATGCCGATGCGATCGCCGCGCAGCGCGCGCACCTGCGCCTCCGGCGCCGCCAGGATCTCTTCATCGCGAAAGCGGATCGAGCCTTGCGGGTGCCAGGCGTGCGGGTAGGGCAGCAGCCGCAGGATCGACAACGCCGTGACCGATTTCCCCGACCCGCTCTCGCCGACGAGCGCCACCGTCTCGCCGTGGCCAACCGCCAGTTGGGCGCCCTTGACGGCGGCGACGGCGCCCTGGCCGCGGCCGAAGGCGACCGAGAGCCCGTCGATGGCCAGAAGCGGCTGTTCGCTCACGAAGCCCCCTGACCGTGGGCCGGGGCCGGCATGGACAGTGCGTTCTCCGGCACGGCGGGGCCGACGAACGCCTTGCGTGGATCGAAGGCGTCGCGCACCGCTTCCCCGACGAAGATCAGGAGCGACAGCATCACCGCAATGACGAAAAAGCCGGTCAGGCCGAGCCATGGCGCCTGCAGATTGGCCTTGCCCTGGGCCAGGAGTTCGCCAAGCGACGCCGATCCGGGCGGCAAGCCGATGCCTAAGAAGTCGAGACCGGTGAGCGCGGTCACCGAGCCCGCGAGGATGAACGGCAGGAAGGTGAGCGTGGCCACCATGGCGTTGGGCAGGACGTGGCGGAACATGATCTTGACATCGGGCAGGCCGAGGGCGCGGGCGGCGCGCACGTAATCGAAATTGCGTGCGCGCAGGAACTCGGCGCGCACGACACCGACCAGGCCCATCCACTGGAACAGCAGGAGGATGCCGAGCAGCCACCAGAAGTTCGGTTCGATGATGCTGGCCAAGATGATCAGCACATAGAGCGTCGGCACCGACGACCAGACCTCCATGAACCGCTGGAACAACAGATCGACGAACCCGCCGAAATAGCCCTGCACCGCGCCGGCGGCGACGCCGACGATCGCCGAGACGATGGTGAGCGAAAAGCCGAACAGCACCGAGATGCGGAAGCCGTAGAGCGCGCGCGCAACCACGTCGCGGGCCTGGTCGTCGGTGCCGAGCCAATGCTGACGATCGGGCGGCGACGGCGCCGGCAACGGCAGGTCCCAGGCGACGGTGCGGTAGTCGAAAGCGATCAACGGGCGCAGCATCCAGCCCTTGGCCGCGATCAGCGCCTCGACCGCCGGATCGGAATAATCGGTCTCGGTGGGCAGGAAGCCGCCGAAGGTGGTTTCCGGATAGCTCTTGAAGATCGGCGCGTACAAGGACCCGTCGTACCAGACGAGGAACGGCCGGTCGTTGGCGATGAATTCGGCGAACAGGCTGACCACGAACAGGGCGATGAAGATCCACAGCGACCACAAGCCGCGGCGATTGGCCCTGAAGTTGGCAAGCCGCCTGCGCATGAGTGGGCTCAGCTTGAAGCCGGTCCTAGGCCTGTGGGAAGCGGA
This sequence comes from uncultured Defluviicoccus sp., assembly GCA_964401555.1. Classification (GTDB taxonomy): domain Bacteria; phylum Pseudomonadota; class Alphaproteobacteria; order Rhodospirillales; family Defluviicoccaceae; genus Defluviicoccus. The sequence goes on along the minus strand of CAYNYW010000022.1, from coordinate 21,743 downwards.
CGTCGACATCGCTCAGAGGTCTCTGCGTTCGAAATCGATGCGCGGATCGACGATGGTGTAGAGGAGGTCACTGGCGAGATTGAGGACGAGGCCGACCAGGGAGAAGAAATAAAGCGTGCCGAACATCAAGGGATAGTCTCGGTTGAAAGCGGCTTCGAACCCGAGCAACCCGAGACCATCCAGGGAAAAGATCACCTCGATGAACACGGTGCCGGTGAAGAGGATGCTGACGAAGGCCGAGGGAAAGCCGGCGATGACGATCAGCATCGCGTTGCGGAAGACATGGCCGTACAGCACCTGCCGCTCGCTCAAGCCCTTGGCGCGCGCCGTCATCACGTATTGCTGGTGGATCTGATCGAGGAAGGAATTCTTGGTCAGCATGGTGAGCGTGGCGAACCCGCCGATCACCATCGCCGTGATCGGCAGCGTGATGTGCCAGAAGTAATCGGCGATCAGGGCGGGCCACGGCAGCTCGCGCCAGTTCTCGGAGACGAGACCGCGCAGGGGGAACCAGTCGAGGTAGCTGCCGCCGGCGAAGATCACCAGCAAGAGCACGGCGAACAGGAAGGCGGGCACCGCGTTGCCGACGATGATGACGACCGAGGTCGCGATGTCGAACCGGCTGCCGTCGCGCACCGCCTTGGCCACGCCGAGCGGGATCGAGATCAGGTAGGTGAGCAGCGTCGTCCACAGGCCGAGCGAGATCGAGACCGGCATCTTGTCCAGCACCAGGTCGACCACCTTGCGCGAGCGGAAATAGCTCTCGCCGAAGTCGAAGACGAGGTAGTTGCGCATCATGGTCAGGAACCGCTGATAGAGCGGCTTGTCGAAGCCGTACTGGCGCTCCAGCTCCTTGATGAATTCGGGATCGAGCCCCTGGGCGCCGCGATAGCGGCTGGTGCCTGGCTGCGTCGTGGCGGCCGCGGTCCCCAGCGTTTCGCCGCCGCCGGCGCGGCTGACGCGCTCGGTGATCGCGGCGCCTTCGCCGGTCAGCTTGGCGATGGCCTGTTCGACCGGGCCGCCCGGCGCGGTCTGGATGATCAGGAAATTGATCATCATGATCGCGATCAGCGTCGGCACGATCAGGAGCAGGCGGCGAATGATGTAGGACGTCACTGCGCGGCACCGCCGTTGCCGGGCGCTGCCCCGTTATCCGCGGCGGTCTGGCGCGCCGCCAGTCGCGCGGCCTTCTCGGCGTCGAACCACCAGGTCTCGACCTGGACGCCGCGATCGCCCTGGTTGGCCGGATAGGAGAACTTGTCCCAGTACAGCACGCGATCGGCACTCAGATGCCAAGCGGGGATCACATAGAAGCCCCACAGCAGCACGCGATCAAGGGCGCGCGTGCGCGCAACCAGACTTTCACGGTCGGGCGCGGTGATCAACTCTTCGATCAGCGTATCGACCACCGGATCCCTGATGCCGGCGTAGTTGCGCGAGCCGGGCTGATCGGCCGCCGCCGTGCTCCAATAGCCGCGCTGCTCGTTGCCGGGAGATTCCGACTGCCCCCAGACCAGCATCGCCAAGTCAAAATCAAAGGCGCGCAACCGGTTGACGTACTGCGATTCGTCGACGAGCCGGATGCTCGCCTCGATGCCGAGCCGTTTGAGGTTGTGGACAAACGGCAGGACGATGCGCTCGAACGTCGGCTGGACGAGGAGGAATTCGACGTGGAACGGCTCGCCGGTCGCGGCATTGACGAGGCGCATGTCCCTCACCACCCAACCGGCGCTCGCCAGGAGATCGAGGGCGATCTTCAGGTTGTTGCGCGGCCAGCCGCTGCCGTCGGTCTTCGGTGTCGCATAGACCTTCGAGAACACCTCGTCGGGGACGCGGCCGCGAAACGGCTCCAAGATGGCGCGCTCGGCGTCGCTGGGCAGGCCGCGCGACGCCAGTTCCGAGTTGCTGAAGAAGCTCTCGGTGCGCTTGTACTGGTCGAAGAACATCACGCGGTTGGTCCACTCGAAGTCGAAGGCGTAGTTGAGCGCCTCGCGCACGCGCCGGTCGGCGAATTGCGGACGCCGCGTGTTGAACACGAAAGCCTGCATGCCGGCCGACCGCTCGTGCGGGAACAGCTTCTTGATCAGCCGCCGCTGGCGCACCGCGGGCGTATCGTAGTCGAGCGCCCAGGCCTTGGCCTGGTTCTCGACGTGGAAATCGAGCACGCCCGCCTTCAGGGCCTGGCGCAGCACGGTGTCATCCCGGAAGTATTCGTAGCGGATCCGCTCGAAGTTGCTCTGGCCGCGGTTGACCGGCAAATCGCGGCCCCAGTAGTCGGCGACGCGCTCGACCTCGACGTAGCGGCCCGCTTCGAACGAGGTAATGCGGTAGGGGCCCGAGGTCAGCGGCGACTCCAGCGTCGAGCGCTCAAAATCGCGGCCATCCCAATAATGCTTGGCGAGGATCGGCATCTCGCCCGCGATCAGCGGCAGCTCCCGGTTGCCGGCGACGGAAAAGGTGAACTTCACCCTGCGCTCGCCGACCTTCTCCGCGCGCGCGATCGAGGCATAGTAGAAACGGAAGAACGGCTGGCCCTTGGTTTTCAGCGTCTCGAAGGAAAAGATGACGTCGTCGACGGTGATCGGCTGCCCGTCGTGCCAGCGCGCCTCGGGGCGCAGGGTGAAGATCACCCAGGAGCGATCGTCCGGCCATTCGATCTCTTCGGCAAGCAGTCCGTAGCGGCTGAACGGCTCGTCGTCGCTGCCGACGGTCAATGTCTCCGCCGCGATGCCGGCAGCGGGATTGCCTTTGGTGATGTAGGGATTGAAGCTGTCGAAGGTGCCGGCGACGCCGAGCCGCAGGGTGCCGCCCGCTGGCGCAGCGGGATTGACGTAGTCGAAATGCGCGAAACCCGGCCCGTACTTCGGCTCGCCGAACATGGCGATGGCGTGCGCGCGATGGATCTCGCCGTCCGCCGCGCACGCGCCGACCGGCAGCAGCCACCACGCCAGCAGCAGGACAAGCAAGGCCGCCGCGCCGGCCCATGGGTGGAACCGGCGGATCAGGAGGTCAGCATCCGGCGTGCGAGCGCGTGCGCCGTCGGATCACCCGCGGCCAGCACCCGGCCGTCGGAATAGAGCCCCAGCGGCTCGCCTTCCCAGTCGGTGATCATGCCGCCCGCGCCCGCGATGATGGGGACCAGCGCGCAATAGTCGTAGGGCTGCAAGGAAGCCTCGCACACGAAATCGACCCAGCCGCAGGCGAGCAACCCATAAGCATAGCAATCGGCGCCATAGACCGCAGCATAGCACGCCTCGCGCAGCCGCCCAAAGGCCTCGGCGTCGGGGCCGCGGAACATCTGCGGCGAGGTGGCGTACAGCCACGCGGCAGCGAGCCGCGTGCACGCCCGGGTGCGCACCTCTCGTCCGTTGTGGGTGGACGCCAGGCCTTCGGCACCGACCCAGCGCTCGTCCATGGCGGGAGCGTCGATGACGCCGACGATGGGCTGGCCGTCGTGCACCAGCGCGATCAGGGTGCCGAACAGCGGCTTGCCGGTCACGAACGACTTGGTGCCGTCGATGGGATCGAGCACCCAGACGAACGGCCGGTCGGTCCGTTCCGGCCCTTCCTCCTCGCCCAGGATGCCGTGCGACGGATAGTGCTCGCGGATCATCGCGCGCATCGTCGCTTCCGCGGCGCGATCGGCCGCGGTGACCGGGCTTTTGTCTGCCTTGACGTCGTAGCCGCCGCTCTTGCGGAACACGTCAAGCACCCGCGGCCGCACCGCATCTGCCAAACGCTGGGCGAAGCCGGCGAGTGTCGCGATCTCGGACATCACCGAGCACCCGATGCGCAAAAGCGCTTACGGCGTGCCGCCTTCCTTCTTGAGCCAGACGATGACCGCGGCGCGGTCATCGGCCTTGCTCAGGCCGGCGAACGTCATCTTGGTGCCCGATGCGTACGCCGACGGCTTTTCGAGGAAGGTGTTGAGGCGATCTTCGGTCCAGTTGCCGCCGAGGCCGCTCAGCGCCGGCGAGTAGGCGAATCCGGGTGCGGTGGCCACCGGCCGGCCGACAACGCCGTGCAGATTGGGACCCACCTTGTTGCCGCCGCCCGCTTCGGCGGTGTGACAGGACTTGCACTTGGTGAACACCTTTTCGCCGGCCGCCGGATCGGCGGCCGCCAGCAACTGGTTGAAATCGACCGCCGGCTGGGCGCTCTGCGCCGCGGCTTCCGGCTTCTTTTCCGCTGCTGCCGGCACGGCGGCATGGGAACTGCCCTCCGGCACATGCACCAAGACGTCGCCAAGAAAATTCGTGCCGTAGATCAGCCACGCGCACACGAGCACCGAGGCGCCCAGCTTCTCGAGAAGCGAAAAATGCATCGTTGTTATCCTTGCTTGTTCGCCCCGCTCATACATTCGGCCCCTGGCACCGGCCTACCCCTGGCACCGGTTGCGAACGGCACTGTAACGCCGATCGCGCGCCCGGTTCAATCGCCCACGGACAATCGCCCACCAGGGATATTCGCCCGGCAGCAATCGCGTGAAGCGACCAGCGCATCGGCCGTCTGGTCTTGCCCGTGCCGGCTGTGCTATTGGCTGGCGCCATGCTCTCTTCTGCCCCATCGGCCGTGATCATGGTGCCGGCGCGCATGGCGTCGACCAGGCTGCCCGGCAAGCCGCTCGCCCCGATCGCAGGCGTGCCGATGATCGTCCAGATGTTGCGCCGCGCACTCGAAGCGGACCTCGGCCCGGTCGTCATCGCGTGTGCCGAAGCCGAGATCGCGGATGCCGTCCACGCCGCGGGCGGCACGGCGGTGCTGACCCGGCCCGACCATCCGTCGGGCTCCGATCGCATCTTCGAGGCACTGCAGACCATCGATGCCGAGGGTCGCTTCGAGGTGGTCATCAACCTCCAAGGCGATCTGCCGACCATCGATCCCCGGCTGATCCGCGCCGCGGTCAAGCCCCTGGCGGCAGACGACGTCGATATCGCCACCCTCGCGGCGCCCATCGGCGCGCCGGAGGAGCGGGACGATCCCAACGTGGTCAAGGCGGCGATCGCTCTGGCTCCGGGCGAGGATGTCGGCCGCGCGCTCTACTTCAGCCGCTCGCCGGTGCCGTGGGGCGACGGGCCGACCTACCATCATATCGGGCTCTATGCCTATCGCCGCGCGGCGCTGAGCCGTTTCGTCTCCTTACCGCAAGGCGTCCTCGAACGCCGCGAGCGGCTGGAGCAATTGCGCGCCCTGGAGCACGGCATGCGCATCGATGCCGCGGTGGTGGACACCGTACCGCTCGGCGTCGACACCGAGGCCGATCTCGAACGCGCCCGCCGCATCCTGGCCGGCTGAGCGCAACGCAGATGTCCGATCCCAGCCGTATCATCGCCTTCCAGGGTGCTCCCGGCGCCTACTCCGATCTCGCCTGCCGGGTCGCGCGCCCCGAACTGGAAACGCTGGCGTGCCGATCGTTCGACGACGCCTTTGCCGCCGTGCGCGACGGCAAGGCCGGGCTCGCCATGATTCCCATCGAGAACTCGGTCGCCGGCCGCGTCGCCGATATCCATCACCTCCTGCCCAACTCGGGCCTGCACATCATCGGCGAGCACTACCAGCGGGTGAACCACCACCTTCTGGGCCTTCCCGGCGCCCGCATCGCCGAGCTGACCCATGTGCATAGCCACATCCACGCGTTGAACCAGTGCCGCAAGCTGATCGCCGAACTCCGGCTCGAACCGGTGGTGCGGCTCGATACCGCCGGTGCGGCGGCGGAAATCGCCGCCAAGGGCGACAACAGCCAAGCGGTGATCGCGTCGGAACTCGCCGGCGCCATCCACGGCCTGATTTCCTTGCGCGCCGGCATCGAGGACGCCGAGCACAACACCACGCGCTTCCTGATCATGGCGCGCGCGCCCATCGTGCCGCACCCGAAGTCGGGACCGGCGATGACCAGCTTCGTCTTCCGCGTGCGCAACGTGCCGGCGGCGCTCTACAAGGCTCTCGGTGGTTTCGCGACCAACTCCGTCAACATGACCAAGCTCGAAAGCTACCTCGTCGGCGGCCGGTTCAACGCCGCCCAGTTCTATGCCGAGGTCGAAGGCCACCCCGAGCACGGCAACGTCCGCCTCGCCCTCGAAGAACTCGACTTCTTCTCGCGTGAGGTCCGCGTGCTCGGCGTTTACCCCCAGCATCCCTATCGCTGGGAGGCACGGGACGATGACGCCTAGACGGCATTCGCCAATCCAATGAACCGTGTGCGTCGATTTGGCGCGCCGCTGCCGCCGCAACGCCGAGACCGAAAGCGGCTTCGTCGGCCACGGTCATGCAAGAGCCAATCGCAATCGCTCGTGGCTGGATCATGCCGCTAAACCTCGATCTCGGCTGGCTTGCGACCATCGTTGCCGCGCTGGCCGCGGCCGGCATCATCGCCGGTCTGATGGCGGGCCTCCTGGGCATCGGCGGCGGCATCGTCATCGTGCCGGTGCTGTTCCACGCCTTTCCGCTGATCGGCGCCGGACCGCAACACGTCATGCATGCGGCCGTCGGGACTTCGCTCGCCACCATCGTCGCCACCTCGATCTCGTCGGCCCGGGCGCATTACCGCCGCGGCGCCGTCGATCTCGGCGCATTGCGCGCGCTGGGGCCGTGGGTGGTCGTAGGGGTTGCCGCCGGCACCGCGATCGCGAGCCTCGTCCGGGGCGCGGTGCTGACCGCGATGTTCGCGCTGCTCGCCCTGCTGATCGCTGCAAATCTGGCTTTTGGCAGGGAAGGCAGGCGCCTGCGCGACGGTCTGCCCGGCACGCCGGGCCGGGCCGGCATCGGCTTCGTCATCGGCGGCGTCTCTTCGATGATGGGAATCGGCGGCGGCATCCTCTCGGTGCCGGCGCTTTCGGCCTGCGGCTATCCGATCCGCACCGCCGTCGGCACCGCCGCAGCCATCGGATTGATCATCGCGGTTCCCGCCGTCATCGGCTTCGTCATCACTGGCCTCGGCGTGCCCGGTCGGCCGCCGTTCAGTCTCGGCTATGTCAATCTCCTGGGGTTGGCCCTGATCGTGCCGGCGACCACCCTTGCCGCGCCCTGGGGCGCGAAGCTCGCGCATTCCATTCAGCCGGCCCTGTTGCGCAAGGCGTTCGCCTTGTTCCTCATCGTCACCGCGGTTCGTCTGCTGACGAGCCTCTGGCATTGAGCGGCGATGAACCGCGCGCGCTTGCCCTGCGCCGACCATTTCCCGATAATCGCCGCAGCGCCATCGGCGGGGAGGCGGGGCAGTGAGCGAGCGGGTGCCGCTGGTTGGCATTTGCATGGGCAGCCAGTCGGACTGGGAGACCATGCGCCACGCGGCGGCAACATTGAAAGCATTGAGCGTCGCCCATGAAATCCGCATCGTCTCGGCGCACCGCACTCCGCAGCGCCTGTTCCACTACGCCGAGACCGCGCGCGGACGGGGCCTGAAGGTGATCATCGCCGGCGCCGGCGGGGCGGCGCATCTGCCGGGCATGCTCGCGGCGCTGACGCCGTTGCCGGTGCTGGGCGTGCCGGTCGAGAGCCACGCCCTCAAGGGGATGGACAGCCTCTTGTCCATCGTGCAGATGCCGGCCGGCATTCCCGTCGGCACGCTCGCCATCGGCAGGGCCGGCGCCGTCAACGCCGCACTGCTGGCCGCCGCCGTGCTGGCGCTGTCCGACCATGCGATCGCCGCCGCGCTCGATGACTGGCGCGCCCGGCAGACGGCAGGCGTCGAAGACGTGCCGCAGCCGCCGGCCGCGTCGTGAACGCGCGTGCGCCGGCAGGCACGCCGGCACCGCTTGCACCCGGCGCCGTGATCGGCGTTCTGGGCGGTGGCCAGCTCGGCCGCATGCTGACGCTCGCCGCCGCCCGGCTCGGCTATCGCTGCCATGTCTACTCGCCCGACGACGACGCGCCCGCTGCGCAGGTGACCAACCGGGCGACGGTGGCGGCCTACGACGACGAACCCGCGCTCGCCGCGTTTGCGCGCGCCTGCGACGTCATCACCTACGAGTTCGAGAACATTCCGTCGGCTTGCACGACGTTTCTTGCCGAGCGCGCGTGCCTGCGGCCGAGCGCTTCCGTGCTCGCCATCTGCCAGGACCGCCTCAAAGAGAAGGACTTCCTCGCCCGCATCGGCGCACCGATCGCGCCCTATGCTGCCGTCTGTGATCCGGGCGGATTACACGCGGCGCTCACGCGGATCGGGCGACCGGCGGTGCTCAAGACGGCGCGGCTCGGCTACGACGGCAAGGGTCAGACGACGATCGCCGACGGCACCGACGAGGCCGCCGCCTGGGCGGCGCTAGATGCCGATGGAGTGGCCGTTGGCGTCCTCGAAGCCTTCGTCGATTTCACCGCCGAAATCTCGGTGATTGTTGCCCGCGGTGCCGACGGCTCGCTTGCCGCCTTCGATCCGGTCCAGAACATCCACGAAAACCACATCTTGAAGCGCACGCTGGCGCCCGCGCGGCTGCCGGCCGCGATCCTCGACGGCGCGGACCGGTTGGCGCGTGAGATCGCCTGCGCGCTGGATCTGGTCGGCGTGCTCGCCGTCGAGATGTTCGTGCACCGCGACGGCCGGCTGCTCGTCAACGAACTCGCGCCGCGGCCGCACAACTCGGGCCACTGGACCATCGACGCCTGCGCCTGCTCGCAGTTCGAGCAGTGCGTACGTGCCATTGCCGGGCTGCCGCTCGGTTCCACCGCGCGTTTCGCCGACGCGGTCATGGACAATCTCTTAGGCGACGACGCCGCGCGCTGGCCCGCGCTCCTCGCCGAGCCCGGCGCGCGGCTGCATCTCTACGGCAAGGCGGAGATGCGCCCAGGGCGCAAGATGGGCCATGTCACCCGGCTTGCCCCGCTCACCTCCGCTTCTCTCTCCACCGCGACGGCCGCGACCACGTTGCCTTGAGATCAGTCGGCCTTGATCTCGATCTTCTTTGCCTTCGACTCCGCCTCGGGATGCTTCGGCAACTCGACCGTCAGCACGCCCTTCTTGAAGCTTGCCGCGATCTTCTCCGCGTCGACATCTTCTGGCAGCCGGAAGGAGCGGCGAAACGCGCCATAGCGCCGCTCCGAGACGCGGAAGCCGGCGCCTTTCTCCTCGCGCTCGTCCTTCTTCTCGCCCTTGATGGTGAGCACGTCATCGACGAGCGACAGCTCGACATCCTTGTCGCCGAGGCCGGGAAGCTCCGCCGTCAACACATAGCGGTTGTCCTCCTCGGCGAAGTCGATGGCGGGCACGTTCGCGCTGAACATCCGCCCGAAGCCGCGCATCGGCTCGACCTCGAACGCGCGTGCGCCGAAGGGGAAGCTCGGCACCCGCTCGAAAAAGTCGTCAAACACGCGGTCCATCTCGTGACGCAGCCGCGCCAACGGCGCCCACCCCTCCTCGAACACCGACTGCCGGCCCTTCTCCTCGGACTTGCCCAACGCTTCCGATTTGCTCGACGCTTCCGATGTGACCGGCACCTTTTCCGATTTCTCTTCTGCTGCTTCGGCCATTTTCGTCCTCCGTCCCGAAACCCTGGATCGAAACACGATGGTACCACATTTCGCCCCGTTGGCCACGCCAGCCAGGCAACCCGTTGTGCCTACTTGACGATCAGGCAGGCGCAGTCGGTCAACTGCAGCACCTTCGATGAGATACTGCCGAGGAGCAGGCCCTTCAAGTCGGACAGCCCGCGGCTGCCCATCACGATCAGACTTACGCCGTGATCTTGCGCGTATGTCGCGATGGCGGGCGCCGGATGACCGCCTTCAAGGGCCGTTGCGACATCGGTGACGCCGTTTTCCCGGGCGCGCTCGGCGTGGCGCTTGAGGATCTCACCACCCAGTGCTGCGGGGGCTGACGCGGCGGCCGACGCGCGGTCGAGCGCGCCGAGGGCGGCGAGCACCTCGTCCGGCAACAGCCGGGTCTCGCTGTCGCGGGCGACGTGCAGCAAGGTCAGGCGTGCCTGATACTTGCGGGCGAGATCGCAGGCGAGATCGACGGCGGCCGTCGCGTGCCGCGAGCCGTCGACGCAGCAGAGGATATGGTTGATCATCGAAGATCCTTTCTTGGCTTTCGAGCATTGATGCGGGCGGCCTCCCCTCCGCCGGCGGCAACCGGCGAAGAGCGTTGCAAGGCTGGCACGAAAGCGCAACGGTCAAGCGCGATTGCGCCCGGCGCCGGCAAGCCGCTAAGACAGCCGTGACGGCCCGGCTCCGAAAGATGTTTCGAGGGAGACCCCAGGCGATGATTCTCGCAGGCGATATCGGCGGCACCAAGACGACGCTGGCGCTCTATCGGCCGGACGACCCGATCAAGGCGCCGCACAAGATGGAGACGTTTGCCAGCGGCGGATACAACGGCCTCGAAGCGATCATCGAAGCCTTCCTCGCCGGCGAGGAGCGGGCGCCGATCCGTGCCTGTTTCGGCGTCGCCGGCCCGGTCGTCGCGCACCGCACGGCCAGCATCACCAATCTTCCCTGGGTGATCGATGCCGCCCGCCTTGAGACGCGTTTCGGCTTCGCGCGCTGCGCGCTGTTGAACGACCTGGAGGCGACGGCGACGGCGGTGCCGCACCTCGACACCTCCGATGTCGAGACGCTGAGCGCGGGTACGGCGACGCCTGGCGGCACCATCGCGGTGGTTGCCCCCGGCACCGGGCTCGGCATCGCGTTCCTGGTCTGGGCGGAAGGCCGTTACCACGCCTGCGCCACCGAGGGCGGTCACGTCTCGTTCGCGCCCGCCACCGCCGAGCAGGCGGCATTGCTCGCCTTCCTCGCCAAGCGCTTCGGCCACGTCAGCATCGAGCGGATCTGCTCGGGCAGCGGCATCCCCAACATCCACGCCTTTCTGCGCGCCCAGGGTCGCTTCGCCGAGCCCGACTGGCTGAAGGCGGAACTGGCGGCCGCCGGCGATCCGACGCCGGTGCTGATCGAGGCCGCGCTTGCCGGCCGCGCCGCGATCTGCACCGCGACCCTCGATCTGTTCGTGGCAACACTCGGCGGCGTGCTTGGCAACATCGCGGTCATGCTGCTGCCACGGGGCGGGCTCTATCTCGGCGGCGGCATCCCGCCACGCATCCTGCCCCGCCTGCGCCGTCCCGATTTTCTCGAAACGATGCGCACCAAGGGCCGCTTCAGCGACTTCTGCGCAAGCGTGCCGGTGCAGGTGATCCTGGACGCCAACGCCGCCGTGCACGGCTGCGCCTGGGCCGCCCGCGCCCTCTAGCTAGCCGCGCCGCTCAATCCGGTTACGCGGCCAGAATTAGGGCGAAGCTGAACAGCGCGAACAGGGCGACGCCGAGAGCGGCGCGCGCCACACCTTTGCCCTGCGTCAGCACGTAGACGTGGAACAGGCCGACTAAGAACATGGCAAGCCCGAGGACGGCGAGCGGCAGCAGCGCCGGTGCCCAGGGCAACGCGTCCGCTTTCGCGCCGACCACCGAGGCGACCACTCGCGGCAGCGCCGGCCAGCCCAGCGGCAAGAGATAGGCCGTGGTCCGGTACAGTCCGATCAGCAGGCCGGGTCCGCCGATGGCGCGCGCCATCAGCCAGGCGATCACGGTGATCCCGGCATGCACGCAGATGGCGATCGCCACGCCGGACGCGATGTTGCCGCCGTACAGCACCCAGCCGGGAATCGTGGGGACGGCGATGCCCTGGATTTCGCCGCCCGCCACGCGTTGTGATGCCGCCATGAGTGCGCCGTACAGGACGCCGGTCGCGATCAGGAACAAGGTGGCGTACCGGGTCGCACGCGGGCTCTCGCACGCGTGGAGATAGGGCGACGGCTTCAGCAAGAACAGATCGACCAGCAGCATGCGTTCGCCCCCGGAGGCAAGGCGCCGATGTGACAATACGGGCGCGTTCCCATAACACGGGCCCATAACACGGGCGCGCTTTCCTTAAGGGCAGGCCGCCCGCGAGGGAAGGCCGAACCGTCCGGCGCGGGCATCGGCACCCCACCCCGACCTCAATGCACGGCCGGCGGAGGCGGGCGCAGCTTCAGGGAAAGCGCGATCGCCAGCCCCGCCAAGCCGCCGGCAATGGCGAAGCTGGCGGCAAAACCGCCCGCGACATCTGCGGCGGCGCCGGCGATCGCCGGCCCCGCGATCTGGCCGAGGCCGAAGATGACGGTGATCGTGCCAAACGCGTCGGCGGCGTGGCTTGCGCCCATGTAATCGCCGACGGCGGCGGCCATGATCGAGGGGATGCTCCAGGCGACGATGCCGAACAGTCCGACGGAAAAATACAAGGGCACCCCGTCGACGCCGGCGGCGGCAAGCGCATACGCCGTGGCCTGCAAGGAGAACACGACGGTAAAGCCGGCGCGCCGGCCGATCCGGTCGGACAGTGCGCCGAACAGCGGTCCGGACAGCATGCTGAGCCCGCCGATCCACGCCCACAGCCGGCCGGCGACCGCCTCGCTGAAGCCGTGGTCGGCGACCAGGCTTAAGACGATGAAGGTGGTGTAAATCACGTAGCTGGCGCCGAACAACGCATAGATTGCGCCGAACTCGGCAAGCAGGCGGCGATAGGCGGCCGCCGGCAAGGCGCCGTGGTGGCCATCGGGCGGCCCGCCCTCGGCCGCGGCGCCCACCGGTGCCAGCGCCAGATCGGACGGCTGGTTGCGGATCAGCAGGCCTGCGATCACGGCGCAGGCGAGCGCGGTGGCGGCCAGCGCCAGCCAGCCGGCTCGCCAGCCGTCGGCGCCGCGGGCGGCATTGATCGCGGGCACGAGCAGGCCGGCATAGACGATGGCAAGGCCGTTGCCGGCGACCATGTACCCGGCCGCCTTGCCGCGATGGCGCCGTGCGAACCATAACGAGACGAGGCCCATCATCGGCACATTGGCGATGCCGCTGCCGATGCCGGTGACGGCGCACAGCAGCGCGGCCGTGACGAACCCGTGCGTGGCGGCAAGCCCCATCAACCCCAACGCCACCAGAACCAGCCCGCAGAAAATGGTGCGCCGTGCGCCGAGGCGGCGGACCACGAAGCGAACGGCGTACACGGCGGCGAGATATCCCGCGAGGTTGGACGTGGAAACCAGGCCCATCTCGGCGTAGCGCAGGCCCAGCGCCTCTCCCATCGCCGGCAGCAGCATGGAGAGCCCGAAGCGGCCGATGCCGATGCAGGCGAACAGGGTCAGCGTGCCGGCGGCGATGACCACCCAGCCGTAGTGGACGGGCTCCCTGGCCGGCATCGACGCCTCCCCCGCATTCATTTCGCGCGTCGCTGGTGCGTGCTTGCTTACGAAGGGGGTATCCTACCCCAGCCCGAGGCAAAGCCCAGAACGCAAAGCCCAGAACGCAAAACCCAGAACGCAATGCGCCGCCCGGCGCGGGCGATGGTCGGGTTGCGTTGCCCTCATGACGGTCCCCGCCCTGCGGTGGCGTGGGCGGGGCGTGCGTCGTCTGCCGGCGCCTCGGCGGCCAGCGCCTCGCACGCCTGTTGCGACACGCGCAGTGCCGTCGACAGCGCAATGAACAGGAGCCAGGCGAAACTGCGATCGACGAACCAGCGCGCCTCGAAAACGTTGTTCATGATCAAAGCGGCCTGAAAGCCGATCATGTACAGCGCGAACGGCGAAAACGTGCGCCAGAACAAGCGAATCGGCTCGATCAGCACCTGAACGAAGAGCGCCATCGCCGCCAGGGTTACCGGAATGCCCAGCTCGGAAGCGATCTGCAGGAGGCCGTTGTGGGCGTGAAAAGCGGTCCAGTAGGTTTCGAGCGTCGCCATTTGTGCGGTTTCGTCGCCGGCCCTGGGAAACCACAGCGCGCCGTAGCCGACGCCCGAGAGCGGGTGGCGCCCGATCAGCGCGACGACGCTGCGCCAGATTTCGCTGCGTCCGGTCAGGTCCGCCGAGCGTCCGAACAGGCCGAAGGCCTCACCGAAGCCGAGCCCGGCGATCGCGGCCACGGCAAGGAAGACGGCGGCCGCCGCGGCCAGCACGCCCGCCACTTGCGGTGCGCGCACCAGCACCGGCACCAAGAATACCGCGACGAGGCCGGCGCCCGCGAACAACGCGCCCAGCGCCGTGGCCGAATTGCTCATGACGAGGTCGAGGAGCGCGAGCCCGATCAACGGGGCATAGGCGAGATGCGAGCGGGCGCCGCGGAAGAACGGCCGGGTGGCGAACAACAGGGCGGCCAGCGCCGCGCTCAGGCCGAAGTTGTTCTTGTCGCCCTGCAGCCCGCTCCAGACCCGGGCGCCATCGTAGACCTGCCGGCCGTGTTCGGGTGCGAGCAACGCGAGCGCGGCGCCGCCCGCGACGAGCACGGCGAAGAGCGCGGTGGTCAGCGTCAGGAGCCGTCCCGCCGGCAGCGACAGCCCGATGTAGATTCCAACCAGCGTGGTGCCGATCAGGTGCAGGGTGCGCTGGGCGGTCAGCGCCGGGTTGATCGACCACGCCGTCGACACCAGAGCGGTGGCCAGCACGACCAGCAGCAGCGGCCGGTTGACGGCGAGCCAGGAGAGCCAGCCGTGGCCGAACCCCGCGGTCAGGCGGATTGCCGCCCAGGCGTAGAGGGCGAGCCAGGCGGCGGTGAACACCGGCAACAGCAGTTCGGCCCTGCTCACCGAGAGCGCGGTCGCCGCCAGCACCTGGAAGGCGCCGGCGCCGAGCAGGAGTGCGATCGCCGCGGCCACACCGTCCGCTGTTCCCGCGTCGCCGCGCCCTGCCGTCGCTGCGGTCATGTTAGCCGCTCAAACACCCGAAGCCGCCGGCCCCGCACCGCGCCCATCCGCCGCTGGCAGCAGCGGTCGCCGCCCAGCTCCCCCCCGGGCCCAGCTCCCCGGGCCCGGGCCGCCGACCGGCGGCGGCGCCCAGGTCAGCGCGCAGGCGAACGTTTCGTCAGCCGACGTAGTACTTGGCCGACTTGCCGTAATAGTAGCCGGAGTCGCCGTAGCCGTAATAGGCGTGCTTCTTGACGTCGACCATCGACAAGACGATGCCGTCGATGCGGCCGCCGAAGCGCGCCACCTGCTCGCAGGCATATTGCACGACGCGCCGGCGGGTCTTGCCCCAGCGCACCACCATCACCGTGGCCTGGGCGACACCGGCGATGACCTGGGTGTCGCTGACCGCAAGCAGCGGCGGCGCGTCAAGCAAGATCAGGTCGTAGCCGTCGCGGGCACCGAAGCCGTCAGCGAGACACTTGAGGAAGGCATCGAGCTTCGTCGCGTGGCCGAGATCGAAATTGTCGAGCTGCTCGCGGCCGGCGACCACGATATCGGCGGTGGAGCGCGGATCGGACTGGATGACGTCGCGCGGGTTGGCGGAACTGTTGAGCACCTCGCTCAGGCCCGGGCCATCGGCGATGCCGGCGATCCGCGTCGCGATCCGGGAGCGGCGAAAATCGGTGTCGACGATGATGACGCGGCGCCCGGCCTGGGCCTGCTGGCGGGCGAGGGACAAAGCGATGGTCGACTTCCCCTCGCCGGCGTCGGCAGAGACGATGGCGATCACCTTCGGCGCTTTCTGCCCGAACGCGAGACTGACCCGGGTGTGGATCGAGCGGATCGCCTCGGCGTAGGCCGAGTCCTTGCGCTTGACCACGTACGACGCGAGGTCGTCTCCGTCGGCCCGGGCCGCATCGACGAGCGGGACGTGCGCCAGCACCGGCAGCCCGGTGGCTTGCTCGATCTGCTCGGCGCTGCGGAAGCCGGCGTCAAGGTATTCGACGGTGAACGCCAGCAGGACACCCAGCACGGTGGCGCCGACGAAGGCGAGGGCCAGGAACAGCCCCTCGTCGGGGAAGGACGGGGTTTCCGGGATCGGCGCCGGTGAAATGATGCGGGCGTCAGGAAGCTGGGACTGCACGTCCTCCTGGGCACTGGTCTCCATGAACGCATTGAGAAACTTATCCAAGAGCAGCCGGTTGGCCTCGGCGTCGCGCTCCAACGTGTGCAGACCGACGGAAGCCTGGTTGGCCTGCGCCATCTCGCCCTTGAGCCCGCGCAGATCCTGGGAGAGGGCGTTTTCGCGATTGCGGGCAACCTGTAGATTGTTCTCGATGCCCTGCACAATCTTGTTGATTTCGTTTGATATCTTCTGGTGGAACCGGGTCTTCTCCGCCTGAAGTTGAATCATCTGCGGGTGGCGCGGACCGTACTTCTGGCCGTATTCGGCTTCCTTGCGCTCCAGCTCGGCTTCCTCCTCGCGGAAGCGCTGCACCAGCGACGACTGCAGGACCTCGCTCACGCTGTCGACCTGATCGGTGCCGTTGAGCAGCTTGCGCACCTGGGCGAGATTGGCTTCGAGCGCGCGGCGCGCGATGGTGGCGTCGGTCAGCTTGGAGCTAAGCTCGGAGATGCGCTCGTTGATCAGGTCGACGTGCTCGCCGGTGAAAAGGCCGTGCGCCTTGCGGTAGTCCTCGACGGCGCGCTCCGCCTCCTCGACCTTCTCCCGCAGTCGTTGCACCTGCGAAGCCAGCCAGCCGCTGGCGCGCTGGGCGTTGGTGAAGCGATCTTCGAGCCTGGCGACCAGGTAAAGCTCGGCCAGCGTGTTGAGCGCGCCGGCGGCGACCGCGGGATCGGCGGCGGTGAAGCGCACGTCGACCGCGCGCGAGCGCGGCACCTGGCGCGCCTGCAGCCTTCCGAGGAAGGCATCGATGATCCTTTGGCGGCGGAAATGGTCGCGTGTGCTGTCATCGGGGGCGTTGATGCTTGGGCTGTCAAGCTCGATTCCCAGCGCCTCGTCGAGACCGGCGGTCTTGAGCAAGCGCTCGACGACGCCCGGCCCGCGCAATTCCTCGTTGAACTCCGGGTTGTCGGTGAGGGCCAGACGGTCGATGACGCGCTCGGCCAGACCGCGCGACTTGATCACCTCCAGCTCGCTCAGGATCGATGCTTCGTCCTGCGGCTGGTCGGCGACGGCGGCCTTCAGATCGAAGACGGGGCCAACCTTGCTTTCGAACAGGATTTGCAGTTCCGACGTGTAGCGCGCCGGGACCACCAGCACGTAGGCCAGCGTCGAAAGGGTGACCAGCGCCACGGTGGCGGCAATGACGCCGCGCCGGCGCCAGAGGATGCGCAGCGACTCCTCAAGGTCGATTTCCTGGGCAATCGTGCGCAACGAGAACTGCTCGTGCGAACGCCGTGAGGCGGTGTGCTCTGTGTCCATGGCGTACCCGTTTTACTTTTCGGCATTGCAACAGGGCGCACCGCGTTCGACACGCGGCGGACACAAGGCCGCCGCCTGCCGGGGACGCGCCCGGCTCGCGCGTTGAAGGGCATGCTGGCACCCGAGGAAGGGACAATCGGTGGCGTTGCTCCTGGCCGGTCCTTGCCGCATCCGAAGACGCGAGAAAGCGGGCAGCACCGGTCCCTTTGCGGCCTGCCCGTCCGACCGTTGCCCGCCCGCCCGTTGATACGTGCGGCGGCCCGGCCGGCATACAGGACAATACCACCCCTTTTGGGTAGCCAGAGTCAAGTGAAACCACGGCGCCTCCACCCATTGGGGCAAGGCCGTGGAGTTCCCGCCGCGACGGACGGTCGCGGCGACGCCGCTTGTGCGCCCGCGCCGATGGGCTGGATTCTGGCCCGCTCCGCCATGGCCAAGTCGGGTTGCAAGCGCGAAAAGGGTATGTTACAGAACGGGACATAGAAGGGCGAGACATTCGCCCGACGGATCGGCAAGCTGCTGACAACGCCGCAGGCCGGACAACAAGAAGCAAGAGGGCGTTCCGGGTGACAACCGCAGCCAAAGGTGCAGCCGGCGTGGCTGAGCGTTACGCGGCCGCGTTGTTCGATCTGGCCGAAGAAGACAAGGCACTCGACCGGGTTGCCGGCGAATTGACGACATTGGGCGGCATGATCGAGGCGAGCGACGACTTGCGCCGCCTGATCCGATCGCCGGTGATTTCCCGTGCCGACCAGGGCCGTGCCGTCAACGCGCTTCTGGACAAGGCGGCGATCGGCGCGCCGGTCAATCGGTTCGTGGGCGTGGTCGTGGCAAAGCGGCGCCTGTTCGCGCTGCCGGACATGATCCGCGCGTTTTCCGCCCTGGTTGCCAAGCGCCGCGGCGAGACGACGGCCGAGGTGATTTCGGCGAAGCCCTTGACCAAGACGCAGCTCGGATCGCTCGCGGGAGCGCTGAAGCAGGTGATCGGCATGGATGTCGCAGTGCAGCCGCGCGTCGATCCCGACATCCTGGGCGGACTGATCGTCAAAGTCGGCTCGCGCATGGTCGATAGTTCATTGCAAACCAAGCTCAATCGGTTGAGCTTGGCAATCAGGGGGATCGGGTGATGGAAATCCGCGCTGCTGAAATCTCCGCCATCATTAAGCAGCAGATCGCGTCCTTCGGCACCGAGGCGGAGGTCGCCGAGGTCGGTACGGTGCTGTCGGTCGGTGACGGCATCGCGCGCGTCTACGGCCTCGACAAGGTGATGGCCGGCGAAATGGTGGAATTCCCGGACGGCACCAAGGCGATGGCCCTCAACCTCGAAGAGGACAACGTCGGTGTGGTGCTGTTCGGCGACGATCGCAACATTCGCGAAGGCGATGTCGTCAAGCGCACCGGGGCCATCGTCGATGTCCCGGTCGGCAAGGGCCTGTTGGGCCGGGTGATCAACGCCGTCGGCGAGCCGATCGACGGCAAGGGCGCCATCGATACCGCCGAGCGCCGCGTCGCCGACGTCAAGGCGCCCGGGATCATCCCGCGCCGCTCGGTGCACGAGCCGGTGCAGACCGGCGTCAAGGCCATCGACACCCTGATCCCCATCGGGCGCGGCCAGCGCGAGCTGATCATCGGTGACCGCCAGACCGGCAAGACGGCGATCATCCTCGACACGATCATCAACCAGAAGCGGATCAACGAGGCCGCCAAGGACGAGTCGGAAAAGCTCTATTGCATCTACGTCGCCATCGGCCAGAAGCGCTCGTCGGTGGCGCAGTTCGTCAAGACGTTGCAGGATTACGACGCCATGGCGTACACGGCGGTGGTCGCCGCCACCGCCTCGGAGGCGGCCCCGCTGCAGTACCTGGCGCCCTATACCGCGTGCACCATCGGCGAGTACTTCCGTGACAACGGCATGCACGCCGTCGTCTTTTATGATGACCTCTCCAAGCAGGCGGTGGCGTATCGGCAGATGTCGCTGCTGCTGCGCCGGCCGCCCGGCCGCGAGGCCTATCCGGGCGACGTCTTCTATCTGCATTCGCGGCTGTTGGAGCGGGCGGCGAAGCTCAACCAGGACAACGGCAGCGGCTCGTTGACCGCCCTGCCGGTGATCGAAACCCAGGCCGGCGACGTTTCGGCCTACATCCCGACCAACGTCATTTCGATCACCGACGGCCAGATCTTCCTGGAGACCGAGCTGTTCTACAAGGGCATCCGGCCGGCGGTGAACGTCGGCATCTCGGTCAGCCGCGTCGGTTCCGCGGCGCAGATCAAGGCGATGAAGAAGGTCGCCGGCTCCATCAAGCTCGAACTCGCCCAGTACCGTGAAATGGCGGCGTTCGCCCAGTTCGCGTCCGACCTCGATGCCTCGACCAAGCGGTTGCTGTCGCGCGGCGCGCGGCTGACCCAGCTCCTGAAGCAGCCGCAGTTCCAGCCATGCCCGGTCGAGGAGCAGGTGGTGGCGATCTATGCCGGCGTGCGCGGCTACCTCGATGCGGTGGCGGAGACCGACGTGCCGCGCTTCGAATCCTCGCTGCTGGACCACATGCGCGCCAATGGCGCCGACATCCTGGACGCGATCCGGACGCAGAAGGACTTGAGCCCGGAGATCGAGGAAAAGCTGAAGGGCTTCCTCGATCGTTTCGCCAAGTCCTTCTCCTGAGCGCGGCGTGCCGTCGTGACGGGTACGGCCAGCGCGGAGGCGGGGTGCCATGGCTAGCCTCAAGGATCTGCGAACCCGGATCAACAGCGTCAAGTCGACGCAGAAGATCACGTCCGCAATGAAGTTGATCGCGGCGACCAAGCTGCGCCGCGCCCAGAGCGCCGCGGAGGAGGGGCGCCCCTACGCCCACAAGATCGAGCAGATGCTGGGGCGCATCGTCAAGGTCGCCGATTTGACCGCCGCGCCCAAGCTGATGACCGGTCACGGCGCCGAGAACACGCATCTGTTCATCCTGGTCACCGCCGACCGCGGCCTGTGCGGCGGCTTCAACGCCAACATCGTGCGTGAGGCGCGCAGGCGGATCTCGGCGCTGCTGCAAGAGGGCAAGACGGTCAAGGTGCTGTGCATCGGTCGCAAGGGTCGCGACGGCCTGCGCCGGGAGTACGGCAAGCACATCATCGACACCATCGAGAATGCGACACGCACCGGCGCCAAGTTCGGCCCGGCCCACGACCTCGCCCGACGGCTGCAGTTGATGTACGAGCCGCAGGACAAGGACAAGCGGCCGGAATTCGACGTCTGCACCATCATCTACAACACGTTCAAGTCGGCGATGACGCAGGTGGTCACCGTCAGGCGCCTCATTCCCTATCCCGTCGAGGAATTGACGGTCGAGGAAGAGACCGCCGAAGGCACGCCCGGCGCCCGGTACGAATTCGAGCCGTCGGAGGAGCAGTTGCTGGAGGCGTTGCTGCCGGCGAACCTGTCGACGCAACTGTTCCGGGCGCTGCTGGAATCGTATGCCTCGGAGCAGGGCGCCCGCATGACGGCGATGGACAACGCCACCCGTAACGCCAACGAAATGATCGGACGGCTGACGCTCACCTACAACCGGACACGCCAGGCGACGATCACCAAGGAGCTGATCGAGATCATCTCGGGCGCCGAAGCCTTGTAAGCGTCGGCCTCTTATAACATCGGCAGGCACGGGACCGGGCCAGCGAGAGATCAGGCGACGAGAGATCAGGCGGCGAGAGATCAGGACGGACGGAGGAGTTTCGAAAAGATGGCCAAGAACACCGTCGGCACGGTGACCCAGGTGATGGGCGCGGTGGTGGATGTCCGCTTCGAGGGCGAACTGCCAAAAATCCTCAATGCGCTCGAAGCCAACATCGGCGGCCGCCGTCTGGTTCTCGAAGTCGCCCAGGAGCTGGGTGAATCCACGGTACGCACGGTGGCGATGGACACCACCGACGGCCTCGTGCGCGGCCAGGAGGTGAGCGATACCGGTGCGCCGATCGCGGTGCCGGTGGGGCCGGAAACCTTGGGGCGGATCATCAACGTCATCGGCGAGCCGGTGGACGAGCGCGGCCCGGTCGAGGCCAAGAAGCGCTATCCGATCCACCGCCAGGCGCCGGCGTTCCTCGATCAGGCGGTCGAGGCCGAAATCCTGGTCACCGGCATCAAGGTCGTCGATCTGATCGAGCCCTACCTGAAGGGCGGCAAGGTCGGCCTGTTCGGCGGCGCCGGCGTCGGCAAGACCGTCATCATCATGGAGCTGATCAACAATATCGCCAAGGCGCACGGCGGCTATTCGGTGTTCGCCGGCGTCGGCGAACGCACCCGCGAAGGCAACGACCTCTACCACGAGATGATCGAGTCCGGCGTCATCCAGCTCGGCGCGTCCGGCTCCAAGGCGGCGCTGGTCTACGGCCAGATGAACGAGCCGCCGGGTGCCCGCGCCCGCGTCGGCCTCACCGGGCTGACGGTGGCGGAGTACTTCC
The DNA here is from genome assembly GCA_964401555.1 of uncultured Defluviicoccus sp. GTDB lineage: Bacteria > Pseudomonadota > Alphaproteobacteria > Rhodospirillales > Defluviicoccaceae > Defluviicoccus. Next base: position 226 of record CAYNYW010000022.1, on the reverse strand, counting down.
GTGACGAGGAAGGCCAGGACGTGCTGTTCTTCGTCGACAACATCTTCCGTTTCACCCAGGCCGGCTCCGAGGTTTCGGCGCTCTTGGGCCGCATCCCGTCGGCGGTGGGCTACCAGCCGACGCTGGCGACCGACATGGGCGCCCTGCAAGAGCGGATCACGTCGACCAAGAAGGGCTCGATCACCTCGGTGCAGGCGATCTACGTGCCGGCCGACGACCTGACCGA
>CAYNYW010000021.1:0-56250 GCA_964401555.1 uncultured Defluviicoccus sp. | reverse complement strand
CGGTTTTGGCCCAGCCGGTTTTGGCCCAGCCGGTTTTGGCCCAGCCGGTTTTGGCTCAGCCGATCGCGAATGGCCGCACGCGCGCAGACAATACCACGCGGGCAAACGCCAGCATGCCGACCGGCTTCCGGTGCCTGCCTAGTACACGGACCCATTCGAACGATTCAGGTCCGAATGCAGGCGCCGAGGTACAACCTATTGAATGCCGTGCCGTCTCGACACAAGCAGACGTGTACCAACCGTTCGTGGTCGTGCACTAGGCGAGGGCGTCGAGGCGCGGCGCATCGTCCGCCGCCGGCGCTGCATCTGCCTTGATCTGCGCGACGTACCGGGCGAACTGCTCCGGCGGCATCCGCGTCAGCCGATCATCGCCAGAATTGCCGTCGACGAGATCGAGAAAGGTCCGGTTGAGTTCCTGCTCATAATGAAACTTCAACTCGACCTTCCCCGCTGCGTCGGCGGAAAGGGGTGGCGAGGGGCGGTGGTCCGCCTCATCCTCGCGGCGCTCGTCCTTGCCGGCGTTCTTCGACTGTTCGCTTCCGGCCGCGGCCGCTACGGCCACTGGTGACGTGACGCCCGGGTTGGCCTGAAGCGCCTGCTCGCGCACCGCTGCCGCCGAGGCGGCGGGCTCGCGCCGCGTAACCTGAGGGAGCGCGGCATCAAGTAGTATATCCATCGTTGTGTCATCCTCGCACATGACGTCTCATTTGTACACTATCATTAATATCATACCATCACAAGTTGTTTTTGCCAAAACAGGCAGTTTTTGCCGTCCGCGCTCGGCAGCTTCTGCCGCAACGAGCGTTGCATTGGTCCGCCGCCGTCGCCGCTGGCAATAAGTATAAGCGTTTTCAATTAGATACCACTGATGCCTCTGGGTGGTCCGTGGGTTGCTTGCATCCCGCGGCAGTCGAATCCCGGAGGCTCTATCGTGACGCAACCGATCGTACCGGCCCTCCCATCGTCGCAGACCATGGCGGTGCGCCTGTTGGGCGCGGGCGTCGACGGTCGTGGCGCGGTGGCGGTCGATGGATTCGCGCCAATCCTGGCCGCGGTCGGCGGTGGTGCCGGGCGGCGGTTGCTTCCGACGTCGGTCAGCTCCGGTGCCGGCATGACGGCGGACGGCATCGCGGCAGGCGAGCAGGCGGCGCCGACGGTTCTGGCGCAGACGACCCCGGGGGGTGGGGCGAGTGTCGCGGCCGGTGGCGAAGACGTGCTCGGGGTGGCCGGCAAAGCTTTTACGCCCGGGGCATCGAAAAGCGACGTGCGCACCGATCGCGGCGGGCGCGTGGGCGGCGGCGATGGGCCGGACGACGGAAGTGCCCTTCCTGAGACCGGCGTGGAGGCCGCCTTGCTCTTCCAGCCCCAGGGTGCACCGGCGGCGATGATCGCGATCCCGCTGCCGCCGGCGACGACGGATGGCGCGGCCACGGCGGCCTGCGATGTTGCGACCGCAGCCGGGGCACCGCCAACGGCATTCGTGCCGCCCGCGACCTCAGGGGCGATACCGGCCCGGACCGAGCCGCGGCCGGCTGCCAGTGGCACAAATCCGGTCGCGTTGGGGAACGCCGGCGATCATGCATCAGGTGATGAGGCAAGCGGCGTCGGCAAGACCGCTGCCAGTGGAGGCGACGACGGCGCCGCCGGAGGGGTGCCGTCCACATCTCCGATCGCCGTGTCGACGCCGGCAACAAAGGCCTTCGATCCAGCACCGGCGCAAGCGGGAGGCGCCGCTCCGGCACCGAACACGAACGCAGCGGTGGCGGTGATTGCCGGCGCGGCCCAGACCTCCGGACCAAAATCGACGCAAGCGCCGGACCCCGGTCCGGAACCGACCTCGAACGCAGCGGTTCCGGCGACCGCTGCAATGGCCCGGACCCCGGCGCAGCTGCCGCCCGCGGCGTCGCCTGCGGACGCAGGGGCACAGGTCTTCAGCACGGCAAGGCCAAATAACAACGCCGCGAAGCAAAATGCGACGGCGCAGACCGGCGAAGATGGCTCGGCGGTGGCTGCCGTTCCGGCCGCTACGGCCGGCGTCGCACGCATGGTGCGCTCCAGCCAGGCCAAGTCGGCGGGCGAGAAAACGGGTTCCCAAGCAAGTGCGCAAACGAGCGCGAAAACCAGCGCCCAGACCGGCGCCCAAACCAGCGCCCAAACCGGCGCCGGCTCCTCCCCGCCACCGATACGGACCAAGAAGGAGGCCGTGAGCACGGGGCCGACGGCGAACAACACTGCCGCGGAGGGCAAGGCGGCGGATCTCGATGCCGATGCCGTCGCGCTTTTCACCGCATTCGGGCGCAGTTTCGGCGCCGGCCGCGCGAGCGGCACGGTTGGTGACGCGGGCAAACCGCTTCCTGGTGGAAGCGGTGATGCGACGGTTGCCGGTGCTTCGTCGGAAAGTGGCTATGCCGTTGGTTTGCAGCCACTCGTGCTGTTGTCGACACCGGTTGACGCATTGCCGGACGTCGGCACGCGTGCCGTGCCCGGACTGGAGCCGGCAGCGGCGCCCGCCGGTGGCGGTGTCGATCAACCGACAAAGCCATCCCAGGGGCAGGTGCCATCCGCCGGTCGCGGCGAGCGGGCGACGGGCAAGGCGCCGCCGCCGCTGGCAGCCGGCACGGCCGAACAGCCGCGCGGGCCGGAAGCGCAGGCAATCGAGCAACCATCGCCGCAGGCCGGTGCCGAGGCGGGGGCCGACGCGACCCAGGCCGGCCAGCCGTCGTCACCGCCCGCGCCGCTTTCCGATTCAAGCGCGGCCGGCGGCGACAAAGTGGTCGGCAAGACCGTAACGGCGCATGCGGTTCCCCTTGATCAGGTCGCCGTCCATGTCACCCGCGCCGCCAAGGCGGGGGTCGATCGCATCGACATCGGCTTGATGCCCGACAACCTCGGGCGGATCGACATTCGTCTCGATGTCAACCGTGACGGACACGTCCATGCGCTTGTCATCGCCGACAACCGCGAAACGCTCGGACTGTTGAGCGGCGACGCGCGCGCGCTGCAACAGGCGCTGCAGGATGCCGGCCTCAAGGCCGATGGCGGCAGCCTGCAGTTCACCCTGCGTGGCGAGCACGGCGGGACTGGACAAGGCTCCGGCGGCACCGGGCATGCGCGTCAACAACATGCCGCGACCGCCGATACGAGATCGACCGGCGAAGAGGGCTGGACGACGGGGCAAAGTGAAGCCAGCCACCGGCGGCGCCATGATGGAAGGGTTGACCTTCTGGCGTAGACCGCCGGAACGGTGAGCAGACAGCGGAGGCAAACCAGAGATGCTCGACGGTGTTTCGACGAATTCGGTGACCGCCGGCAACCAGGCGGCCACGGACAGCAAGACTCTGCAGGGGGACCTCAACAAGTTCCTGACGTTGCTGGTCAGCCAATTGCAGCACCAGGACCCGCTTGATCCGCTCGATGCCAATCAATTCACCTCGCAGCTTGTCCAGTTCGCCAGCGTCGAGCAACAGATCTACCAGAACAATCACTTGGAAGACCTGTTGAGTGCCTACAAGAGTTCCCAATCGGCGGCGACGGTGGCGTACCTGGGCACCACCGTCGAGGCGACCAGCGACGCGCTCGCGTTGCAGGATGGCGAGGCGAGCGCCACCTACACGCTGCCCGAAACCGCCGCCAGCACCAGCCTCGTGGTTACCAACGACAAGGGTCAGGTCGTGTACCAAGCCGACGGGGAAACGACGGCCGGGCGCCATGCTTTTGATTGGGACGGCCACGACTCCAAGGGCAACGCCCTTGCCGACGGAGTCTATTCGCTTGCCGTCGTTGCCAAGCGGCGTGATGGCACCGCCATCGAGGCGTCGAGCACGGTCTTCGGTCGTGTCGACGCGGCTTCCTTCGACAACGGAAAGGTGACCTTGTCCATGGGTGGACTCGACATTCCCCTTGAAAACGTCATCGGCGTGAAAGCGTCAACCGAGGGTGACGCGCAGGCATCTGCCCTCACCAACTAGACCGCCGATCGTTCACGTTCCCTTGTGTTTCCCGCAACCTTACCCGTACCCCGCTTTGAGGAGTCCCGACGATGAGTTTGTTTGGTGCCATGAATTCGAGCGTCTCTGCCCTGAGTGCGCAGTCGAACGCCATGGCGGCGATCTCGGACAACATCACCAACGTCAACACCATTGGCTATAAGGGCTCGCAGATCAACTTCCAGACCATCGTCACCGAGAGCGGCGGCGGCAACCACTATGCCGCGGGCGGGGTTCAGGCCAGACCGCGGAGCAGCATCGCGACCCAGGGCCTGCTGCAGGCGTCCACCTCGCAGACCGATCTCGCGGTTTCCGGCAGCGGTTTCTTCGTGGTCAACGGCACCAGCAATCCCGGCTCGGGCGACCAGTACCTGTTCACCCGCGCGGGTTCGTTTCTTGCCGACGCGCAAGGCTATCTGCGCAATACCGGCGGCTACTATCTCCAGGGCTGGCCGACCGACCCCGATGGGAACGTCGTTCTGCCGACCGACAGCCAGGCGGCGGTGACCAACCAAAACATCATTTCGCGCGACTTCCTTGAGCCGATCAACCTGAGCCATGTCGTCGGCAGCCCGGCGGCGACCAAGCAGATCTCGCTCGGCGCCAACCTGCCGGCGACCGACGACATCGGCGACACGCACAACATCGACGCCAAGTTCATAGACTCCCTCGGCAACAACAACTCGGCGACGGTGACCTTCACCAAGGCCGGCCCCAACGTCTGGGACCTCTCGGTGGCGCCGCCGGCCGGCGCCGCGGTGATCAACCTCTACGATGACAACGATCAGGTCTACCGCAGCATGGGCCAGCTCGAGTTTACTAGCATGCCGGCGGACGGCGAGACGGTAAGCATCAACGGGATCGTCTACGAGTTCGACTCCGACAGCAACGTCACCGGCGGCAATACCGCGGTGACCATCGATCCCGATGGAGCGCTGGTGACGACGCTCGGCAACCTGGTGACGGCGGTCGAGACAACCGACGCGACCAACTTCGGCGATCCCGACAACGGCACCCACGCGATCCGCGTCAAGTCCGGCAGCAGCAGCACGATCCTGTTCGAAGGTGGTGAGAGCGGCACCGTCGGTACTTTGACCATCGATGCCACCGCCCTTGCGAGCAGCGCGCAATCGACGCTCACCAACCCCACCTTCGACGTGCTGGCCCAGGATGCCGCCCTGGCCGGCGTGCCGGCGATCACCTTCAACTCGGCCGGTCTGCCCGCGAGCTTTACCGCCACCAAGGCTTCGGTGCTGGGATTCGTCAGCGGCGCCGCCGACATGGACGGCATCTCGGGCGAGATGATGACGCTCAATCTCGGCACCGCCGGTCGTTCCGACGGGCTGACCCAGTACAGCGCCGACTTCGTGCCGACGTTCATCGACCAAGACGGCGTGCAGTTCGGTACCTTCACCGGCATCAGCGTCGGCTCGGAAGGTACCCTCTATGCCCTGTTCGACACCGGCGAGAAACGGCCGATCTACAAGCTTCCACTGGTAACCTTCGTCAGTCCGACCGCGTTGCAGGCGTTTCCCGGCAATGCGTATGCAGCGACCGGTGAATCCGGCGAGCCTTCGCTGCGCGAGGCCAATTCCGGCGGCGCCGGCAAGATCGTGCAGTCCTCGCTCGAAGCCTCGACGGTCGACATCGGCGACGAATTCACCAAGATGATTGTCGTCCAGCGTGCGTACTCCGCGGCGACACGCGTGGTGACCACCGCCGATGAAATGCTGGATGAGCTGGTGCGCATCAAACGCTAGTGCACAGATCCATTCGGCTAGTTCAGCCGAACGGGTCAAATGTGCACTAGAGACGATAGGTTGCGTGCAGCGACCGCGTATTCATTGAATGCGTCGCTGCACTAGCCGGATTTCCATAGGCGCCGCCGCGCCGCGCGCCGCTCGGCCCCCCGCAGGCGGGCCCCAACGCAGAGTTGGGGCCGTGCGGGGAAGGGCGGTGCGCGGCCGCGGCCGCAGGCATTAACGCGTTTTTCATGGCCCATTGCGTAGCGTAACCGACAGTTGGTGCACGCCAGTGGCAGCCCCGCATCTTGACGTGGCTGCCGGGAACCGCGATGGGGACGCTGAAGACCTACCTTGCTTCGCTCGGGCCTGTCCGCCTCGCCGTGTTGGCGGCGGCGGTGGTCGGCGCGTTGGGCTTCGTCGGCTGGGTGGCGACGACACTCAGCAAGCCGGATTACGCCTTGCTGTTCGGCGATCTCGACATCAGCGACAGCGGGCGGATCGTCTCCCAGCTCGATGCACAGAAGATCCCCTATAGGCTCGACGCCGGCGGCGCCGCCGTCTTCGTGCCTCGCGACCTGGTCGCACGCACGCGAGTCGCCCTTGCCGAAAACGGCATCCCGGGCGGCGGCTCCCTTGGCTACGAGATCTTCGACAACACCAGCGCGCTGGGCGCGACCAACTTCATCCAGAACGTCAACTTGGTGCGTGCCCTGGAGGGCGAACTCGCACGCACCATCCGTGGCATCGCCACCGTTAAGAACGCGCGGGTGCATCTGGTCCTGCCCAAGCGCGAACTGTTCGCGCGCGAGGCACAGCAACCGAGCGCGTCCGTGCTCCTGCAGATGCGCGGCTCTGCGCGCTTGAGCCCGCAGCAGGTGACCGCCGTCCAAAATCTGATCGCCTCCGCCGTGCAGGGACTAACACCGGAGCGCATCGCGTTGGTCGACAGTGCGGGCAGCCTGTTGAGCGCCCGTTCCCAAGGTGACGACGACGGCGCCGAAGGCGGCGGTAAGGGCGAAGAGCGGCGCCTGCGCTTCGAGGGCCATCTGGCGCGCACGGTCGAGCAGATGCTGGAAAAGGTGGTGGGCGCCGGCAAGGTGCGGGCCGAAGTCGCGGTCGATATGGATTTCGACCGGATCAACACCAGCGAGGAGAAGTTTGATCCCGACGGCCAGGTGGTTCGCTCGACGCGATCGGTGGAGGAGAAAGGCAACAACCGCGAGGGCGACGGCAACCAGCCGGTGACGGTGGCCAACAATCTGCCGGACGCCGGCGGCGCTGCCAATGCCTCCGGAACGGCGTCGTCGGAACAGCGCTCGGAAGAGGTGGTGAATTACGAGATCTCCAAGAAGGTGATCAACCACGTCCGCGAGATCGGCGCCGTCCGCCGGGTCTCGGTGGCGGTCCTGGTCGATGGCACCTATGGGCTCGATGCCAGCGGCCAGCCGACATATCAGCCACGGCCGCAGCCCGAGATCGACCAGCTCGCACAGCTCGTGCGCAGCGCCATCGGCTTCAACGCCGAGCGCGGGGATCGCGTCGAGATCGTCAACATGCGTTTCGTGCCGACCGACGACGACGGCGGCACCGATGGTGGTGGCCTGTTCGATCTTGACAAGAACGACCTGATGCGAATCGGCCAGTACGTCGGATTGTTTGTGCTCGCCGTCCTCGTCCTGCTCGTCGTGATCCGTCCCATCATCTCGCGTTCGCTCTCGCCTGCGGCGGCGATCGAGGCGAAGGACGAAACGCCGCTGATCGAGCAGGGGGGCCAGCCGCCGGCACTGACCGGTCCCGAGGCGCCGGGTGGCGCGCTGACGGTTGCCACCGCCGGCGGCGAGGATGACCTGATCACCTTGCACCAGGTGGAGGGCAAGATGAAGGCGTCGTCTTTGCGCAGGATCGGCGAGATCGTCGACAAGCATCCGGACGAGACGCTTGCCATCGTGCGCAAGTGGCTCCATTCCGACGAGTAAGGACAAGAAGAGGCCATGCAGCGCGCCAAGGAAGAACTGCGTGATCTCAGTGGCCCGCAAAAGGCGGCGGCCTTCATGCTGGCGATTGGCGAGGCCCAGGCCGGCCCCTTGCTGAAGAAGCTCGACCAGGAAGAGCTGCGCATGCTGCTCGCCTACATGGTGCAGTTGGGCAAGGTCAACGCCAACGTCGTCGAGAACCTGCTGCGCAGTTTCATCGAGCAGATTTCGCAGACATCGCTGATCGGCGGCTTCGAGGTGACCGAGCGGCTCCTGGCCGCCTCGCTCGATCCCGAGCGCGTCAAGGAAATCATGGAGGAGATCCGCGGGCCGTCCGGGCGCACGATGTGGGACAAGCTCGGCCACGTCAGCGAGAGCATCCTCGCCAATTACCTGAAGAATGAATACCCGCAGACCGTCGCCGTCGTTCTCTCCAAGATCAAGCCGGCGCATGCCGCTCGCGTGCTCGCCCTGTGGCCCGAAAACTTCGCGATGGAAGTGATCATGCGCATGCTGCGCCTGCAGACGGTGCAGAAGGACGTCCTCGCGCACCTCGAGCGCTCGCTGCGCAGCGAGTTCATGACCACGCTCGCGCACCCGGACCGCACCAACGCCACCGGCCTCGTCGCCGAGATCTTCAACAACCTCGACCGCAACACCGAGACCCGCTTCATGGGCGCGCTCGAGGAGCGCAACCCGGAGTACGCCGAACAGATCAAACATCTGATGTTTACCTTCGAGGATCTGCAGCGTGTCGGCCCCGCCGGCATCCAGGTGCTGATGCGCGGCATTCCGAAGGAGCAGCTCACCATCGCGCTGAAGGGGGCGTCCGAGCCGCTCAAGGAGCTGTTCCTCGGCAACATGTCCGAGCGCGCGGCGAAGATGCTGCGCGACGACATGGTCGCCATCGGGCCGGTGCGGCTGCGCGATGTCGACGAAGCCCAGGGCGGCATCATCGCAATCGCCAAGCAGCTTGCCGAGGCCGGGGAAATCTCCATCGGCGGCCAGGGCGGCGACAACGACGAGCTGATCGAATAGGGGCATGGCGGGCATGCGTGCGGTCAGACCTTTTCTGTTCGAGCGGCGCTTCGATCTGCCGGCGAGGCCGGAGGACGGACAGCCATCGCACGTGGTCATCGCTTGCGCGGATGAACCGCCGGCATTGGAGAAGCGCTACGACGAAGACGATCTGGCTCGCGCCCGCGCCGAAGGCGGTGAAGAGGGCCACGCCAGCGGTTTCGCCCGGGGGCGGGCCGAAGCGCTGGCGGAAGCCGAGGCATCGGACCGGCGCCGCCTGGTGCTGGCCTGCGAGGCGGTCGCCGCCCGGCTCGACCGGCTCGCTGCAGCCGCCGAGCGGACAAGCGCCGAGGAAGGCCGTAGCGGCGTCCTGCTCGCCGTCGCCATCGCCAAGAAGCTGCTCCCCGAATACTGCCGACGCCATGGCATCACCGAGATCGAGGGCGTCGCGCGCCAGATCGTCGGCCAGGTTCGCGACGAGTGCCGGCTGATGGTCAGGGTCGCCCCGGCGCTGAGCGAGGGCCTGCGCGAGCGATTGCAGCCGATCGCCGACGGCGCCGGTTTCGCGGGCGATCTGCTGGTGCTGGCCGAGCCCGGCATCGCCGAGGGCGACTGCACGGTCGAATGGTCCACGGGCGGCGCCGAGCGTAGCGCGGCGGCCCTCTGGCAGCGCATCGACGCCCTCGTTGAACGCGCACTTGCCGATCACGAACACGCGGCGCCGGGGGCAGCACCCGGCACCGAGGACAAGGCTTAGGAATGCCAGGAGGCGACGATGGCGGAAAATCAGGAATTCGATCTTAAGAACCTTGACGACCAGCTTTCGGCGGCGGGCGGCGTCGACGGCAAGGACGGCGGCCGCAAGATGCAGGAGCTCGACGCCGTCTACGAGGTTCCGGTCCAGGTCTCGGCCGTGCTCGGCCGCGCGACCATGGAGGTCAGCCAGCTCCTCAAGCTCGGCCGCGGTGCCGTCGTCGAACTCGACCGCAAGGTCGGCGAGGCCATCGATATCTACGTCAACAACCGCCTCGTCGCCCGCGGCGAGGTCGTCGTGGTCGAGGACCGCCTGGGCGTGACCATGACCGAAATCGTGAAGTCCGATCGCAGGCTCGGCTGAGCGGCCGCCCCGGCAAAGGAGACATAAGCGATGCAGCTCTTGATCCTCGGTCGCCTTGGCGGAGAAGTCGGTGCCGCAAGCCGGATCGCGATGACGCGTGGCGCCAAGGTGGCGGTCGCCGAAGATCTCGACACAGGCCTCAATCACGTCCGTGCCGGCCGTGGCGTCGATCTCATCCTTGCCGATGTCACGCTCGATGTGCCGGCGCTCATGGAACGTCTGCGCGCGGAACGGATCGCGGTTGCGGTGGTCGCCTGTGGCATCGGCAACGACGCACGCGCCGCCGTCGCCGCTGTCCGGGCCGGTGCCAAGGACTACCTGCCGCTGCCGCCCGATCCGGAGCTGATCGGCGCCATTCTCGCCGCCTTCGCCGCCGACGATCACGCCTTCTTTTACGCCGACCCCAGGATGGCCGAGGTCGTCGCCCTTGCCGACCGCGTTGCGGCGAGCGAGGCGAGCGTGCTGATCACCGGGCCGTCCGGCACCGGCAAGGAGGTGATGGCGCGCTATCTGCATAACAAGAGCAAGCGCGCCCAGGCGCGCTTTGTTGCCGTCAACTGCGCGGCGATCCCGGAAAACCTGCTGGAATCAGAGCTGTTCGGCCACGAGAAGGGAGCCTTTACCGGCGCCGTCGGCCGGCGGATCGGCCGCTTCGAAGAGGCGCACGGCGGCACGCTGCTCCTCGATGAGATCAGCGAAATGGACCCGCGGCTGCAGGCCAAGTTGCTGCGTGCCATCCAGGAGCGGGAGATCACCCGCGTCGGCGGCAATCAGTCGGTCAAAGTCAGCGTGCGGATCCTCGCCACCTCCAACCGCGATCTCGACCAGGCGGTCCGTGCCGGCAGCTTCCGCGAGGACCTCTATTTCCGGCTCAACGTGGTCAGCCTCGTCCTGCCGGCGTTGTGCGAGCGGCCCGGCGACATCGTGCTGTTGGCACGTCAGTTCGTCGCCAAGTACGCCGACGTCAACGGCTGCGGCAAACGGGTGTTGTCCGCCGACGCCGAACGCCTGCTGCTCGGCTATTCCTGGCCCGGCAACGTGCGTGAACTCGAAAATGCCATGCACCGCGCCGTGCTGCTGGCGCCCGACGAAGTGATCGACGCGGGCGCGATCATCCTGCCGCAAGGTGGGCGGCCGGTGATCAGGACGGCGGACACGGCACCCGTCGAGCACGATTCCCCGCGCGTCGGTCGCACCGTCGCCGAGGTCGAGCGCGAGCTGATCATCGATACCCTGCAGCATTGCCTCGGCAACCGCACCCATGCCGCCACGATCCTCGGCATCTCGATCCGAACGCTGCGCAACAAGCTCAAGCAGTACTCGGGTGAGGGCTTTGCCGTGCCGCAGGCGGGTCCGGGAAGCCATGCCATTGTCTGAAATCCGGTCGGTGCCTAACGCCCTGAATCCGAAGCCCGTGCGAGGGCCGCGATGAGCGAAGTCGCGGCGGCAGCCGCACCTTCGCCCGGCATGGCCGGGGCGCGCCTGGGCACGATCCTGCGCGGCTACAGCCACGCGCTCCTGGCCCAGCGCGACGTGCTCCTGGCACTCGCGGTGGTGGCGACCCTTGTCATCCTCATCCTTCCGCTGCCGTCGTGGCTGCTCGATTTCTGCCTCGCGTTTTCGATCACCTTGTCGGTGATCATCCTGCTGACCGCGTTGTTCATCGAGAAGCCGCTGGAATTTAACGCGTTTCCCGTCGTCCTCCTGCTCGCGACCATGCTGCGTCTGGCCCTCAATCTCGCCTCGACGCGGCTGATCCTGGCGCACGGCCACGAAGGGCCCGACGCCGCCGGCGAAGTCATCAACGCCTTCGGCGGCTTCGTCATGGGCGGCAATTTCGTGATCGGCATCATCGTGTTCACGATCCTGCTGATCGTGAACTTCGTGGTGATCACCAAGGGTTCGGGCCGCATCGCCGAGGTTTCGGCGCGGTTCACCTTGGATGCGATGCCCGGCAAGCAGATGGCCATCGACGCCGATCTGTCGGCCGGCCTCATCGACGAGGACGCGGCGCGCGAGCGGCGCAAGGCGCTCGAAGAGGAGAGCAGCTTCTTCGGTGCCATGGACGGCGCGGCGAAGTTCACCCGGGGCGACGCGGTGGCCGGGCTCCTGATCACCTTCATCAATGTCGTCGCCGGCATCATCATCGGCACCGTGCAGAAGGGAATGACGCTATCGGTCGCCGCCGAGACGTTCACCCGGCTCACCATCGGCGATGGTCTCGTCACCCAGATCCCGGCGCTGCTGGTTTCCACCGCCGCCGGCATCGTTGTCACCAAGGCGGGCTTGGCCGGCGCGACCGAAAAGGCGGTGTTTTCCCAGCTCGGCGGCCAACCCAAGGTGCTGGCGATGAGCGCGGCGCTGCTCGCGGCGCTCGCGGTCCTGCCCGGGATCCCGATGCTGCCGTTCACCGCGCTCGCCGGTGCCATCGGCGGCACCGCCTGGCTGATGCGTCGTCAACAGCAGACCCGCCAGGAGGTGGCCCGCCAGGCCGAGACCAAGGCGCCGGCGCCGCCGGCCGAGGAGCCGATCTCGTCGGCCCTGAAGATGGACGGCATCCGCCTCGAACTGGGCTACGCGCTGCTGCCGCTGGTCGCCGGCCAGGAGGATGGGCCGCGGCTGACCGACCAGATCAAGGCGTTGCGCCGTCAGCTCGCTTCCGAGTACGGCTTCGTCATGCCGCAGGTGCGCATCCAGGACAACGTGCATCTGGCCGCCGAGAGCTACGTCATCCGCATCAAGGAAACCCAGGGCGGGCGCGGCGAGGTCCGTCCGTCCGCGTTGCTGGTCATGGACCCGCGCGGCGAGGCGATCACCTTGGCCGGCGAGAAAACGCGTGAGCCGACCTTTGGTCTGCCCGCCATCTGGACCGATGCGCAGAACCGGGAGGAGGCGCTGTTCCGCGGCTACACCGTGGTCGAGCCGGCGACGGTGGTCACCACGCATCTGACCGAGGTGATCAAGGAGAACATGTGCGACATGCTGTCGTACGCCGAGACGCGCAAGCTCCTCGACGATCTCGGCAAGGAGCAGCAGAAGCTGGTGGCGGACATGATTCCGAGCCAGATCTCGTACACCGGCGTGCAGCGGGTGCTGCAGAACCTGCTCGCCGAGCGGATTTCGATCCGCGATCTGCCCGCCATTCTCGAAGGCATCTCCGAGGCATGTGCGCACAGCCGCAGCGCGACGCAGATCACCGAGCACGTGCGCTCGCGCCTCGCCCGCCAGATCAGCGACATGTACGCCGACGACAACGGCTTCGTCCCGTTGCTCGCCCTCGGCCCGCAGTGGGAGCAGGCGTTCGCCGAGTCCATGGTCGGCAACGGCGAGGATCGCCAGCTTGCGCTCGCGCCGACACGCCTGCACCAGTTCATCGCCGATGTGCGCAAGGCGTTCGAGCAGCACGCGGCACGCGGCGAGGCGCCGGTCCTATTCACCAGCCCGGCCATCCGGCCGTTCGTGCGTTCCATCGTCGAGCGCTTCCGGCCGCTGACGGCGGTCGTCTCCCAGAACGAGATCCATGCGCGCGCCAAGGTGCGCACGCTGGGGCAGATCTAGGGAAGGGCGCCGGCATCGATGCGGCTCAAGACCTACACCGCCGAGACCATCGCCAAGGCCATGGACGTGGTGCGTCGCGAGCTTGGTGACGACGCGATCATCGTCGCGACGCAGGCCGCTCCCAACGGCCGCGGCGTGCGCATTACCGCCGCCCTCGATACCGATACGTTCGAGGACGAACCCGTGCGTCCGGGTGGGCGGGACACCACCCCGTCCGTCGATCCGCTCGCCGAGATCGAACGCGCGCTCGCGTTCCACGGCATCTCCGCTGCGCTGGCCGACCGTCTCAAGGCCGCCGCCCGGCCGTTCGCGGCGGAGGGCGCCGTCATCGCGCTCGGCGCCGCCATCGACGAGGTGTTCGCGTTCCTGCCGGTCAACGAGCGCCTCCAACCGCGGCCGATCATGCTGGTCGGCCCGCCCGGCGTCGGCAAGACGATCGCTTGCGCCAAGCTGGTGATGCGGGCGTTGCGCTGTGGCCGCAAGGTGGCGGCGATCACCACCGATGTCCGGCGCGCGGGCGGCATCGAGCAGTTGCAGGCATTCACCACCATCCTCGGTCTCGATCTGGTCACGGCCGACTGCGCGGATGCGCTGAGCGATGCCGCCGGGCGTGCCGCAGGCGCGCTGCTCATCGTTGATACCGCCGGTACCAATCCGCTGCACGAAGGCGAATTGCACGAACTCGGCATGCTGATCGCCGCAATCGACGCCGAGCCGGTGCTGGTGCTGGCCGCCGGTGCCGACGCGTGCGAGCAGGCGGAAACCGCGGTCGCTTTTTCGGCGCTGGCGGTCCGCCGCATCCTCGGCACCCGCCTCGATGTCTCGCGCCGGCTGGGCGGCATGCTGTCGGCCGCCGCTGCCGCCGCACTCGCCTTCTCCGATGTCAGCATCAGTCCGGACGTGGCGGAAGGGCTCGCCGCCATCAATCCGGTGTCGCTGGCGCGCCTGCTCCTGCCGAGCCGGACCGCGTGTCCGTCCCCCGATCATCGTCCCCCCGATCACCGGAACAAGGCACCCCGATCATGACGGCTTTTTCCTCCCCGGTGCTTTGCCGTGCGCCGGCGCAGCGCGGTCTCCTGGTCGCGATCGCCTCGGGCAAGGGAGGCGTCGGCAAGACGTGGCTTGCCATCTGCCTCGCCCATGCCCTGGCCCGCGCCGGCGCGCGCGCTTTGCTGTTCGACGCCGATCTGGGCCTTGCCAACGTCGATATCCAGCTCGGCCTCATGCCGGAACACGACCTGGGCGGGGTGCTCGCCGGCCAGGTGCCGCTGGACCGTGCCCGCCAGCGCTACGAGGCCGGCGCGTTCGACATCATCGCCGGGCGATCCGGCTCGGGGCGGCTCGCCAACCTCGGTTTCGACCGGTTGCAAGGCTTAAGCGATGCGCTCGGCCTCGTCGCCGCCGATTACGACAGCGTCATTCTCGACCTCGGCGCCGGTGTCGACCGCACCGTGCTGCGCTTGGGGGCGGCCGCCGACGTCTGCCTCGTGGTGGTCACCGACGAGCCGACGGCGCTTACCGATGCCTACGCCTTCATCAAGCTGGCGCACCGCCAGCGGGCGCCGGAAGAGCTGATGGTTGTGGTCAACATGGCGGCCTCGCTGCGCGACGGCAGCAACACCTATGCCACCCTGCGTCGGGCGTGTGAGAGCTTCCTCAACGTTTCGCCGCCACTCCTGGGCGTGATCCGGCGCGACGCCAGGGTACGCGACGCGATCCGCCAACAGAGCCCGCTCTTGACACGTTTCCCCGGCTGTCCGGCGGCCGTCGATGTCGAGGCGGTCGCCCGTGCCTTCCTCGAACGCTACGGCGGCCGCTGAACGGCAGGCTTTTCGATGATCGTGCCTTCGTCGCCGACGCCGGCGACACCAGATCGGCCGGCCTCGGCGGCCTCGGCAGGCGGCACGCGCCCGGCCGCCAACCACGGCGGGGGCGGAACGCATGCGCCGGCGCCGGCGGCAAGCGGCGGCGGCGCCGGGACGCTGCCGGCACTCGAGCCCGGACAGACGCTCGCAGCGACCGTAATCCGGCCGGCGAACGCTTCGACGGCGGCCGGCCCCGCATCGCTCGCCATCCGGATCGTTGCGCTCGTGGCGCCCCCTCCAGCACCAGGGACAGGGACCTTGCCGGATGGCGCGCTGGCCACCCTGGTTGCCATCGGCGCGGATGGCCGACCGGTGATCGCGACCGGCGATGTCTTGCTCCGCCTCGACGCCACCACCGATCTGGAACCGGGGACCCGTCTCGTCGTCGAGCCGAGCCTGCGGCCCGCCGGCCGGACATCGGCCGACGCGGCGACGTTGGCGAGCGCCGGTGGCAGGCAGCCTGCCGAGGCGGCCACCGGTCCCATCGGTCTACTGGCGGCATTGTGCAGCGCGGTCTGGCAGGCGTGCAAGGCGGGAGGGAAGGGGCATGAAGCGCTGCCTGCCGCGCGCCAGCCGTCGGTTCGCGCACCCACGATCTCGTCAACAACACGTAATCCGGCGCAACCAAGCGGCGTCGCGGCGACGATGGAGCCGCTGCCGGTTTCGGCCAGCGGCCCCGCCTCGCTCCGGCTGTTCATCGACGAAGACCGCGCCGACGCCTCCGGGAAGGGCAGCGGCGGGCCGGGCAAGGGCTTCGTTCTGGCGATCCGGCTGAGCCGCCTCGGCCTGGTCGAACTCGACGCCAGGCTCGATCCGGGCGCGAAGCGTTGCGATATCACCGTGCGCTCCGAAGCGCCGTTGCCCTCGGCGGCGCATGTCGATCTGCGCACGCTGTTCTGCGCTGCGGGCGAGGTCGTCGGCTTCAGCGGCTGTCTCGGTTTTGCCCGGATCAGAAGCCACTCGCAGGGCGGCGATCACGCGTCGGGGGCGATGTCCGCGAACGATTAGCCGGCGGCCAGGAAGCCCCTATCCGGGCTCGCCGGTGCGGGTGCGGCGCACGAAGCCGCCGACCGCCATCTCGTCGAGCAGCACGCCGTCGCGGGCCTTGCGCTCCGCCGTCTCGCGCGCCGTGCAGGTCTCCGCGAACAGCTCGACCCGCTTCAGCTCGCCGAAGGCATCTTCCAGCTCGGCGCGCAGGGCGCGTTCCTTCTCCTTGGCCTGATCGAGCGCGCCTGATATGCGCTGGCCGCGCGCGTGCGCGGCTTCGGCGTAGGCGGCATAGGTGCGACCGGCTTCCAGCGGGCCGGCCTGGGCGCATGCCTGCTCGGCCGCGATTTCGGCGTGCAGCGCCCGGTGCTGATCGCAGATGGTCTCGACCGCGCGCACCGCCTCGCCGAGCCGCCTACGCGTGTCCTGGAGCTGCCAGGAGCGCACGCGCACCAAGGTGGTGATCGCCTTGCGCATCGCTTTGTGCGTCCTTTACGTCCGTGCGCCGGGCCTGGCCGGCCGCGCCGGCTTGGCCGCTGCTTCGGGCCGGGCGGGCGGCGTCGCGTCTGCATCGACGATCGCCGCCAGGGCGGGATAGACCTCGGCCAGCCGGCTGCGCTCGGCCTTGTTCTGCTTGAGAAGCGCGTCGAGCGCCGGCTGCAGCGCGATCGCCCGATCGACGGCGGCGTCGCTGCCGCGCTTGTAGGCGCCGAGGCGGATCAGCTCGACCATGTCCTCGTAGGTGGCGAGCACCCGGCGGGCCTCGCCGACCAACGCGTTCTCGCGCGCGGAGTTGCAGCCGGGCATGGTGCGCGACACGCTGCGCAGGATGTTGATGGCGGGAAACCGGCCACGCTCGCCGATGGCGCGGTCGAGCACGATATGGCCGTCGAGGATGCCGCGCACCGCGTCGGCGACCGGCTCGTTGTGGTCGTCGCCCTCGACCAGCACGGTGAACAGCCCGGTGATGTCGCCCTGGCCTTCCTCGCCGGGACCGGCCCGCTCCAACAGCCGCGGCAGCTCGGCGAACACCGAAGGCGTGTAGCCCTTGGTGGTCGGCGGCTCGCCGGCGGCAAGCCCGATCTCGCGCTGGGCCATGGCGAAGCGGGTGACGCTGTCCATCAGGCAGAGCACGTTCTGGCCGCGGTCGCGCAGGAACTCTGCCACCGCCAGCGTGGCATAGGCGGCGCGCCGGCGCACCGCCGGCGCCTCGTCCGAGGTGGCGACGACGACGACGCTGCGCCTCAGGCCGTCGGGGCCGAGGTCGTCCTCGATGAATTCGCGTGCCTCGCGGCCGCGCTCGCCGATCAGGCCGATGACGATGGCGTCGGCGTCGCTGTAGCGGGCGAGCATCGAGAGCAGCGTCGACTTGCCGACGCCGGAGCCGGCGAAAATCCCCATGCGCTGGCCGCGGCAGCAGGTCAGAAAGGCATCGATGGCGCGCACGCCGAGATCGATCTTGCCGCCCACCTTGCGCCTGGCCTGGGCGCGCGGCGGCCGCCGGCGCAAGGAGTAGCGCTCGGCGCCCAGCGGCAGCGGCCCGAGGCCGTCGATGGGCTCGCCGAAGGCATCGATCACCCGGCCGAGCCAGCGGAGGTCCGGGCACACGGCGGCGGCGTCGCCCACCACCTCGACCCGGCAGCCGAGCCCGATGCCCTGCAGCGCGCCCGCCGGCATGATCAGCGCGGTGCCGGCGCGGAAGCCGACCACCTCGCCCACGATCGCCTGGCCATGGCGGTCGATCAGCCGGCACTCCTCGCCGATGCCGACGCCGTGGCCGAGCCCCTTCGCCTCGACCATCAGGCCGACGACGGCGCTCACCGTGCCGTAGAGCGCATAGTCCGGCAAGGCCGCAATGGCGGCTTCCAGCGCCGGTGCGAGCGTCATGACGACCAGACCTCGGCATGCAGATCAACAAGGACCGGGCAGGGCTCGGCCCGACCAACTGTCAGCCTAGCCGGCACGCCTTTAAAGAGCCGTTAAACGCCAGGGCGCCGGCGCGCCGCGGCCCTGACGCTGGACTGTTGTGGGCAAATACAACTGATACTAGAATCAATTTTCTAATACTCTTTCTTCTTGCATATGGCTCAAATGCGTACTATTTTTAATGGAGCATTAAGCGTGATGAAACGCAAGGGTTGTAGGAGATAGCCATGCGAGTTCTGCTCATTGAGGATGATGCGTCCATCGCGGTCACGACCGAGCGCGCGCTCAAGGCGCACGGAATGGTTGTCGATGCCACCGACCTCGGTGAGGAAGGCATCGATCTCGCCAAGCTGTACGACTACGACATTATCCTGCTCGACCTGATGCTGCCGGACATGGAAGGCCTCGAAGTGCTGCGCCGGCTGCGCAACGCGCGCATCGAGACGCCGGTCCTGGTGCTCTCGGGCTTGGCGCAGGCCGATCACAAGATCCGCGCCCTCGCCGGCGGCGCCGACGACTACCTGACCAAGCCGTTCGAGACCAAGGAGCTGGTGGCGCGCATCCAGGCGATCGTGCGCCGCTCCAAGGGCCATGCCCAGTCGGTGATCCGCACCGGCCGCCTCGCCGTCAACCTCGCCCAGCGCACCGTGGCGATCGACGACAGCCCGTTGCACCTGACCAGCAAGGAATACGGCATCCTGGAGCTGTTGAGCCTGCGCAAGGGCACGACGCTGACCAAGGAGATGTTCCTCAACCACCTCTACGGCGGCATGGACGAGCCGGAGCTGAAGATCGTCGACGTCTTCATCTGCAAGATCCGCAAGAAGCTGGCCGCCGCCGCCGGCGAGAACTACATCGAGACGGTCTGGGGCCGCGGCTACGTCCTGCGCGACCCGGGTATCACCACCACCGCCGCCGTCGCCGCCTGAGTGCCTTAATCTCCCGCGCTTTACTCCCTCCACCCCTTCCCCGACTCCACCGCCGCCCCCCTCCCGCGCGCCTTGCCTCAGAAGTGAAGCGCGCGGGCGACGGCCGGTGCAACCGCCGCAACCACCGGCATTGCAACCGTGCGGGCGCTGTGATTAAATTCCCTCTGGAAGAATACCAACCAGGGAAGGGGGGAATGGCCAAAATCGTCGAATACCAGACGCCGGACGGCATGATCGCTTGCGGCGCGAGACGGCGGAGCCGTGGGCTTCGGCGATGATCGAGCCGGTCGCACCGCAAGGTGCACTTGCCAAAGAGTTGGAGGAGGTCGCGCGCAGCGCAACCGGGCTGCGCCACGCGCTCAAGGGCGCGAATTTTCTTCCCGACGACTTTCCGCGCGGTGATCTGGATGCCGTTGCGTCGACCTTGGAGCTGACACCGCAGATGTCGGCCGATGGCGCTCTGGACGCGCTCACCTATGCGCGGCCAAAGCTCTCGCAATTGCGGCGCCGCTGGGTCGCGATCGAAAGTGGAGCCGACGACCTTCCCGATGTGCAGCGCGGCGGCAGCATTGATCAGGCCATCACACGGCTGATCGCCGACGTTGATACCGCGCGCGAGTGGTATTACGAGGCGCGCAAGGCAGCGGCCGAGGACTCCGAGATCCCGGACGCGGTGGTGGCGTCGGGTGGTTCGGCGGAGTTCGCGGAACTGGCTGCGCGTGCGCAGGACAACGCCGACCAGTCGAAAGCCATCGCCGACGAGCTGGCGGACGGCACGACGCCTGGTTCCGTCGCGGCAGACAATCTGGTGCGCCGCGTGCGCGATGTTGAGGTGCTGTCGCGTCAGGAGGGGATCGAACTGGCCGCGTCCCAGCCACGGTTGAGGCTGTTGGACCGGCTTAATCGTGCAGTCCTCAAAGCCGTCCCGTACATTCAGAAGGCTTTGCGTGCCGTTGAGTTTACGTGTGATTTCGCGGGCATTGTGATTGAACGTGTCGGCTCCATTTCGACGCGTCTACTGAAGACGTGGCCCGAGGAGATCGCGGCCGGGGCCAGGGATGTCGAGCAACTGATCGCTCGACACGGCCGGGCGACGGGGGGTGGGTCGAGCCGAGGGGGAAAGGCACCACGCGTAATCATTCACGTCGGGGTTGATCCGCGGACGCTGCCGGACTTGGCGGTGTTCAAGGATATCGATGCGCCGTGGTGTCCGGAGATGGTGGTGATCCCGGCTGGCGAATTCCTGATGGGCTCGCCGGACACCGAGGAAGGACGCGGGATCAATGAAGGTCCACAGCATGAAGTGACGATCGGCTATCGGTTCGCCCTCGGGCGCTATGCCGTGACGTTCGACGAGTACGATCACTTCTGCGCCGCGACCAAGCGGGAGCAGCCGAAGGATCAAGGCTGGGGCCGCGGCCGGCGGCCGGTGATCAGAGTCTCCTGGGAGGACGCGGTGGCGTATTGTGCGTGGCTGGCGCGGGAAACCGGGCAGCGCTACCGGTTGCCGTCGGAAGCGGAGTGGGAATACGGCTGCCGGGCGGGGACGACGACGCGCTATGCGTCGGGCGATACGATCACGGGAAAGGATGCGAACTTCGAGCGGAAGGTTGGCAGGACCACCGAGGTCGGTGCCTATCCGCCAAACCCCTGGGGTTTGCACGACATGCACGGCAACGTCTGGGAGTGGTGCGAGGATGTCTGGCACGGCAGCTATGAGGGAGCGCCTGTGGACGGCAGCGCCGGGACAGACAGGGCCGGCGCGCTCCGTATGCTGCGTGGCGGCTCCTGGTACAGCGTCGCGCGGTTCGTGCGCTCCGCGTCCCGCTACGCGATCGCTCCGGGCCGCCGCTACGACTACATCGGCTTTCGCTGTGCCCGAGTTCAGGGGGCGTGAGCCAGGCAGGCGGGCCGGAGGCCCGGGCTTGAGCCGCGGGCGGAGCAAGGCGGGGGACCCGCCGGCGCGACCGCGGCGGATTGATGGGGTCCAGGGGCTTAGGCCCCTGGTCTTTTTCTGAAGGGGCCAAAGGCCCCCCCTCGGTAAATCCTAGAGTCTGACTCAAAAAGAGTGTTTGAGAATCAATATATTATGACGCATCGTCATGGCCGGCGCAGGCCGGCCATCCCTGTCTTCTTGGAGGCAGCGCAACGGGTTGTGACCCGTGGATGCGCGGAACAAGTCCGCGCATGACGAAGACAGGAGCAGGCAACTCGTTGATTTTGAAAGCATCATTTTCGGTCAGCCTCGTAGATATGTGCGCTTACGCCGGCAGGCGCTCGGCCGGGCGAGTGATGCCGTCGTCGCGCGCCGGCCGGGCGAAGCCGAGCCACTGCACGGCCGGCGTCGGCGCCTGCGTGGTCTCGATGCTCAGCTCGTCCTCGCCGCTCCGGGCGAAACGCAGGCTCAGGCCCAGCCGCTCGGCCAGCCGGCGGGCGTAGTAGGCGTGCACGTTGCGCGCGCTCAGGTGCTCCGGGTCCGGGGCGGTGAACGCGTCGACGATGTCGTCGCGCAACCGCAGCGGCGTGCCGCGCACGACGAGGCGCAAGGACGCGCCGCCGCCGGCGCCGCTGGCAACGTCGATCTCGCCGCCGCGCGGCAGGGCGTCGGCGGCGCTCAGGATCAGGCAGACGGCAAGGCGCAGCGCGTCGATGGCGGCGGCATCGCTCGCCGCGTCATCCGTTTGTGGCGCGGGCCGCCAGTGCAGGTGGACGCGTCGCGCGACGACGAGGCGGGTGAGCAGGCGCTCGGCTTCCGCCGCGCTGGCGCCTGCCGCGCTGCCACCGGCACCGAACACCAGGCGGAACAGCTTGAGCCGGTTGACCACCTCGCGGGCGCCATCGGCGGCGAGGCGCAGGGCGTCGGCGTCGCCGCCGTCGCTGCCGGAGAACAGGCCGAGCCCGATGTCGACGGCGCCGGCCGGGCTCATCAGGTCGTGGCACAGCCGGGCGCACAGGAGCTGGGCGACGAACAGGTCGAGCCCGCCGTTTCCGCTGGCACCGGCACCTGTACCGGCAACGACAGCGGTGCCGGCCGGCGCAAAGTCGTGGCGGCGCGGATCGGAGACGTGTGGTTTGGGCGCGTGCTGGGCGCGGCGCGGCAATGCCGTCATCGTCTTAGGCTCCGGTTCCCTCGTTGCGCCGGGCCACCGTCTGTGGGTGGCGCCGGCGGCGCACCGTGCCGGCTGGTGGCTGACTACAACTTAAGCGGGCACATTGAATTCGTTATCAACGTATAAAGTGTATAGATTGCGGCAACGATTGTAAAGAGTTTTTCCCTGTTTGGGTACAATCTGTGGGTGTGGATTGCCGCGGCCGCGGGGCCGTTCGTCCGTCGGGGTGCGCGGCGGTCAGATCTGCCGTTTTCGCCGCCCGCCGTTTCCGCCTATAGTGGGCAAAAGGCCGACGCCAGAAGGCCGATACGAAAAATTCGATACGAAAAATCCGGTTCTGGGGAGGAACGATGGCGGCCAATGCCTACCGCTCGCTCGATTTCGAGCTGGGCGAGACGATCGATCTCCTGCGCACCTCGGTCCAGGCATTCGCCGACGACGAGATCGCGCCGCTCGCCGCCGAGATCGACCGCACCGATGCGTTCCCGCGCGCGCTGTGGCCGAAGCTGGGCGCCATGGGCCTGCTCGGCATCACGGTGGAGGAGGCGTGGGGTGGTGCCGGCATGGGTTACCTCGCCCATGTGGTCGCCATGGAGGAGATCAGCCGGGCGTCGGCCTCGGTGGGCCTGAGCTACGGCGCGCATTCCAACCTCTGCGTCAACCAGATCCGGCGCAACGGCAGCGATGCGCAGAAGGCGTGCTACCTGCCGAAGCTGATCGCGGGCGAGCACGTCGGCGCCTTGGCCATGAGCGAGCCGGGCGCCGGCTCCGATGTCGTCTCGATGCGCACCCGCGCCGAGCGGAGGGGCGACCGTTACGTCCTCAATGGCGCCAAGATGTGGATCACCAACGGCCCCGAGGCGGACGTCTTCGTCGTCTATGCCAAGACCGAGCCGCAGGCGGGCCCGCGCGGGATCACCGCCTTCCTCGTCGAGCGCGGCTTTGTGGGGTTTTCGACGGCGCAGAAGCTGGACAAGCTCGGCATGCGCGGCTCGACCACGTGTGAGCTGGTGTTCGAGGACTGCGCCGTGCCGGCGGAAAACATCCTGGGCGGCCTCAATCGCGGCGTGCAGGTGCTGATGAGCGGGCTCGATTACGAGCGCCTGGTGCTGGCCGCCGGGCCGATCGGCATCATGCAGAACTGCCTCGACGTGGTGATCCCCTACCTGCACGAGCGCCGGCAGTTCGACCAGGCGATCGGATCGTTCCAGATCATGCAGGCCAAGCTCGCCGACATGTACACCACGCTGAACGCCTGCCGCGCTTACGTCTATGCGGTGGCGCGCGCCTGCGATCGCGGCGAGACGACGCGCAAGGACGCCGCCGGCGCCATCCTCTATGCGTCGGAGAAGGCGACCTGGATGGCGCTCGAAGCGATCCAGTGCCTGGGCGGCAACGGCTACATCAACGAGTATCCCACCGGGCGGCTGCTGCGCGACGCCAAGCTCTACGAGATCGGCGCCGGCACGTCGGAGATCCGCCGCTGGCTGATCGGGCGCGAGCTGTTCGAGGAGACCGCGTGAGGGCGGGCCGGACAAGGGTGGGGGTGATGATGGAGCGGCAGGCGCGATGACCGTCTTTCGCTCGGCCGTCGATCCGCGCTCGGAGCCGTTCCGCGCCAATGCCGCGGCGATGGCGGAACTGGTGGCCGATCTGCGCGCCAGGGTCGATCGGATCAAGGAGGGCGGTGGTGAGCGGGCGCGGGCCAAGCATCGCGATCGCGGCCGGTTGTTGCCGCGCGAGCGCATCCGCCGCCTGCTGGACGTCGGCTCGCCGTTCCTCGAATTCTCCCAGCTCGCCGCCTACGGCATGTACGGCGGCGACGTGCCGGCGGCCGGCATCATCACCGGCATCGGCCGCATCGCCGGCGCGGAGTGCATGGTGATCGCCAACGATCCGACGGTGAAGGGCGGCACCTACTACGGCATGACCGTCAAGAAGCACCTGCGCGCCCAGGAGATTGCGCTGGAGAACCGGCTGCCATGCGTCTACCTGGTCGAGTCCGGCGGCGCCAATCTGCCGGAGCAGGACGAGGTGTTTCCCGACCGCGAGCACTTCGGGCGGATCTTTTATAACCAGGCGATCATGTCGGCGGCGGGGATTCCGCAGATCGCCGTCGTGCACGGCTCCTGCACGGCGGGTGGCGCCTACGTGCCGGCGATGTCGGACGAGAGCATCATCGTTCGCCGCCAGGGGACGATCTTCCTGGGCGGACCGCCGCTGGTGCGCGCCGCCACCGGCGAGGTGGTCTCGGCCGAGGACCTGGGCGGCGCCGATGTGCACGCGCGCACCTCGGGCGTGACCGACCACTATGCGATGGATGACGGCCACGCGCTGGCGATCGCGCGACGCATCGTCGCGCACCTCAACGTGCGCAAGCGGGTCGATCTGGCGCTCAAGGTGCCGGCGCCGCCGCAGTACGATCCCAAGGAGCTGTACGGCGTCGTTCCGGTCGATCTGCGCAAGCCCTACGACGTGCGCGAGGTGATCGCGCGGCTGGTCGATGGCTCGGAGTTCGATGAGTTCAAGCAGCTCTACGGCACCACGCTGGTCTGCTGCTTCGCGCACCTCTTCGGCTATCCGGTGGGCATCGTCGGCAACAACGGCATCTTGTTCTCAGAATCGGCGCTCAAGGGCACGCACTTCATCGAGCTGTGCGGCCAGCGCGGCATCCCGCTGGTGTTCTTGCAGAACATCTCGGGCTTCATGGTTGGCCGCAAGGCCGAGGCCGGCGGCATCGCCAAGGACGGCGCCAAGATGGTGACCGCCGTCGCCTGCGCCAAGGTGCCGAAGGTGACGGTGCTGATCGGCGGCTCATTCGGTGCCGGCAACTATTCGATGTGCGGTCGCGCCTACCAGCCGCGCCTTCTGTGGATGTGGCCGAACGCGCGGATCTCGGTGATGGGCGGCGAGCAGGCGGCGGGTGTGCTCGCCACCGTGCGTCGCGACGGCCTGAAGGAACAGGGCATCGACTGGCCGGCGGCGGAGGAGCGGGCGTTCCGCGCCCCGATCCTCGAACAGTACGAGACGCAAGGCCATCCGTACTACGCGAGCGCCCGGCTGTGGGACGACGGCATCATCGATCCCGCCGAGACGCGCATGGTCTTGGGGCTCAGCATCTCCGCCGCGCTCAATGCCGGCACCGAGCGCACGACCTTCGGCGTGTTCCGGATGTAGTAGGGGAGGGGGACACCGATGAGCGCGCCTGCGGTCCTGTGTACGGTCGACGACGTCGGCACCGCCTGGGTCCGGCTCAACCGTGCCGACGTGCACAACGCCTTCGACCGGGCGATGATCGGCGCGCTGGCCGCCGCCTTCTCGCGTTTGGCGGCCGACGCCACGGTGCGCCACGTCGTCATCTCCGCCGCCGGTGACAGCTTTTGTGCGGGTGGCGACCTCAACTGGATGCGCGAGAGCGCCGGCTTCGACTTTGAAGACAACGTCCGCGATGCGCGCGGGCTGGCCGACATGCTGCACGCACTGGCGAGCCTGCCCAAGCCGACGATCGCGCAGGTGCAGGGGCCGGCCTATGGCGGCGGCGTCGGGCTGGTCACCGCCTGCGACATCGCGCTTGCCAGTGAGACGGCGAGTTTCACCTTGTCCGAGGTCCGCCTCGGCCTGATCCCGGCGGTGATTTCACCTTATGTAATTGCGGCGATCGGTCCGCGCGCGGCGCGGCGCTACATGCTCACCGCCGAGACCATCGGTGCCCTCGAAGCCGCGCGGCTCGGCTTGGTCCACCAGGTGCTGCCGGCGGCTGTCCTCGAAGGCGAGGTCCGCCGGCTGATCGCGAGCCTCGCCGGCAACGGTGCCCAGGCGATGGCCGAGGCCAAGCGGCTGATCGCAGAGATTGCCGGACGGCCGCTCGATGCCGAATTGCGCCGCGAGACCGCGGAGCGCATCGCGCGCGTTCGCGCCTCCGACGAGGCGCGTGCGCGCATCGAAGCGTTCCTCAGCCGCCGGCAACGCTGATGTTCGGGCGCATCCTGATCGCCAACCGCGGCGAGATCGCGTGCCGCATTATCCGCAGCGCCGGGCGGCTCGGCGTCGCAACGGTTGCCGTCTATTCGGATGCCGACCGGGACGCGCTGCACGTGCACCTTGCCTGCGAGGCCTACCACATCGGGGCGGCGGAGGCGCGTCGAAGCTATCTCAACGCCGAGGCCATTCTGGATGCGGCGGCGCTGGCGGCGGTCGATGCCATCCATCCCGGCTACGGTTTCCTCGCCGAGAACGCGGCGTTTGCCGACGCGTGTCGCGACGCCGGCTTCGTGTTCATCGGCCCGCCCGCGGCGGCGATCCGGGCGATGGGGACGAAGGCGACGGCGAAGGAGTTGATGGCGGCCGCCGGCATTCCGGTCATCCCCGGTTATCACGGTGCCGATCAGGATCTGGCGACGCTGGCGCAAGCGGCCGATGCCATCGGCTACCCGGTGCTGCTCAAGGCGGTTGCCGGCGGCGGCGGCAAAGGCATGCGCAGCGTCGAGACCCGGCGGGCACTCGCGCCTGCCATCGAATCCGCCCGCCGCGAAGCCTTGGCCGCGTTCGGCAACGGGGACCTCCTGATCGAAAAGCACCTCGCCCGCCCCCGCCATGTCGAGGTGCAGGTGTTCGCCGACCGCGCCGGTGCGGTGGTCGCCCTGTTTGATCGCGACTGCTCGATCCAGCGCCGCCATCAGAAGATCATCGAGGAAGCGCCGGCGCCGGGTCTCGCGGCCTCACTGCGTCAGGAGATGGCGCATGCCGCGACGCGCGCGGCGCGCACCATCGCCTACGAGGGCGCCGGTACCGTGGAATTTCTGCTCGACGCCGCCCAGCGCTTCTATTTCATGGAAATGAACACGCGCCTCCAGGTCGAGCATCCGGTCACCGAGATGATTACCGGCTTCGATCTGGTCGAATGGCAGTTGCGCATTGCCGCAGGCGAACCATTGCCGTGCGGGGCAACCGAACTTTCGTGCAACGGACACGCGTTCGAGGCGCGGCTCTACGCGGAGGACCCCGGCCGGGATTTCCTGCCGGCGCCGGGCCGACTGCGCCATCTGCGCTTTCCAGCGCCGAGCCCGCATGTGCGCGTCGATCCCGGCGTGCGGGAGGGGGATACCGTCGGCAGCCATTACGACCCGATGATCGCCAAGCTGGTGGTCTGGGATGTTGACCGGGCGCGCGCGTTGGCCCGGTTGAGGACGGCGCTCGCGGCGGTGCAGGTGGTGGGGCCCGCGTGCAACAGGGAGTTTCTGACAACCGTGGCGGCGCACCCCGCTTTTGCCGAAGGCGAGATCGACACCGGTTTCATCGAGCGCCATGCGGACGAGCTGTTTGCGGCGAAGCAAGCGGCGCCGTCGCGGCTTCTGGCGCTCGCCTGTCTCGCCGTGCTGTTGCGCCGCGACGAAGAAGCCCGCGCCGCGGCCGGCCGCTCCGCCGATCCGTATTCGCCCTGGCACCGCACCGACGGCTGGCGTCTCAATGACGACAATTACCACACCTTGTCCTTTCGCGACGGCGACGCGGTGGTCGAAGTGACGGTGCACTACCGCCCCGAAGGTCTGCTCCTGGAGTTGCCGGGGGAACGCCAGCCGCTGCCGGCCGCGGGCGAAATCGAGGACGGCGGCGATCTGATCGCCGAGATCGGTGGCCTGCGCACGCGCGCAACCATCGTGCGCGCCGGTGACGAGATCTGGGTGATGGCGGGCGGCCACGTGCATCGACTGGTCGTCATCGATCCGGCGGCGCAGGCGAGCCTGCAAGAAGCCGAAGGCGGATCGCTGCAGGCGCCGATGCCGGGCAGGGTGATCGCGGTCAACGTGCGGGGGGGTGACAGCGTGCGCCGCGGTGCGACGCTTCTGGTGCTCGAAGCGATGAAGATGGAACACGCGGTGACGGCGCCGACCGACGGCGTGATCGCGCGCGTGCACTACGCCGCTGGCGAGCAGGTGGAGGAAGGCGCGACGCTGGTCTCGTTCGTCGATGATGGTGCCGATGATCCGGAACGAAGGGAAGGCAGCGACTCGCCTTAGGGCTGCCGCCGCCAGGGATCGCTGAAGTAAGATCGGCGCGAAACGCGCTCAGACGACGATGTCGAGGTAGTATCCCTGCGGAACGTCCGAGCGCGGCGGCTGTCCCGACCCCAGGACCTGGCTCAGGCGTGCAAGTGCCCGGCGCGTCTTGTCGTCATCGTCGTAGCGCGTGGTCGCCGCGCGCATTTCGACCATTTGCACCTGGCGGTATCCGCGCAGGCTTCCGCCATTGCATGCCTCACCGGCGGGCTCCGGGCGAAAGGAAGCGGGGGTGACCATGGCCTTGCAGATAGCACCAGACCCGTTAAGCAATCCTCAACTTTGCCAGGACGCGCGGCTACGCAAGTGGGCCATTGACACCCTGGCCGGCTGCCGCGCAAACATCTGCGGCCGATTTTGATGCCGGTCTTTGTCCTGGTGCATTCTTTCGTGGCCAGTTCCGGCCGCAAGGGCATTCTGCATGCGTCTCGCCGCCGTTGTCCTGTGCAGCGCGCTGGTCGCTCTCGCCGTCATTCAGCTCGGCGTCATGGCCGTCCTCGTCGCATCCTGGCGGCGTGGCATCCGCCGGCCGGCGGCGGGCTATGCACCAAAAGCCGCGGTGATTCTCTGCCTGCGCGGCTCCGATCCTTTCCTTGAAGCCACCTTGCGGGCGCTCGCCCACCAGGAATATCCCGACTACACGGTGTTCATCATCGTCGACAGCGACGGCGATCCGGCGGCATCGGTCGTCGAGCGGTTTGTCGCCGCGGCGCCGCCCGGCAGGTTCGTCGTGGGCGTGCTGCGCGATCCCTTGTCCACCTGCAGCCTGAAGTGCAGCGCCCTGATCCAGGCGTTGCGTGCGCTCGATCCGTCGTACGCGGTGGCTGCCTTCATCGACGCCGATGCGATCCCCTATGCGGGGTGGCTGCGCGACATGGTCGCGCCGCTCGCCGACGCCAATGTCGGTGCGACCACGGGCACCCAATGGTACGCCCCGACATCGGTAGAGGAATGGGGCACCGTGGTCCGCTGTGTCTGGAACGTCGGCTGCGCTGCTATGATGTGGCTGAACGGATGGCTTTGGGGTGGCAGCATGGCGGTGCGCACACAGACCGTGCGCGACGCGGGGTTGCTCGCCGCACTGGCCGGCGCCTTCGGCGATGACAACAGTTTCACCCTTCAGATACGCCGCCACCGCCTCAAGGTCCGCTTCGTACCGCAGGCGATCACGGTCAACCGCGAGAGCGCATCGCTGGCCGCTGTATTTCACTGGGTCGAGCGCGAGATGTTCGCCTCCAAGTTGGCCGGCTTTGGCTGGGGCCTCATCGTGCTGCAGGCGGTGCTGCTGCTGTTCGGCCAAGCGGCGGCGGCGCTGGTGGTAATTGCCGCGGCGGTTACCGGTGCGTGGACGGAAGCAGCGTGGTGTGTGGCTGCGTGGGTCACCTACTGGATCTCGACCTGTGCCTGCGTTCTGGCGCACGAGCGGGTCGTGCGGGAGATCCTGCGGCGGACCCGCGGCGAATCGCTGCCGCCCAATCGTGCGCTCGGCTGGCGCCTGCTGCCAGCGCTGGCATTGGCTCACGTTCTGCAACCGATGGCGCTGTTGCGCGCCGCACTGCGCCGGAGCATCCCCTGGCGCGGCGTGTCATACGCCATCGGCAAAGGCGGGGAGATCCGCCTGCAAGGCTACCGCCCCTACATGCCGTCAGCGGGCGATGCCAATCAGTCCACGTCGGTGATCTGAGCCGCCGGCGAGATCGGGCGCATGGCGATGCCGGCGCGCCCACGTCGGACGCGGCACCGGGGATCGCCTGGGCCGAGGGGCGAGGCTTTGCGTGACGCTGACGGATCGTCGCGGCGCCGCGCGCAAATAAAATAATAACTGTCACTTATTAAAAAACATGTCGCGAAGGGCGGTGGGACGTGCTAGCCTCGATCCCATGGTCAACGGTCTGCGACGCTATGAGTTCGGTGAACGCCTCGCGGAGATTCTCCGGGAATCCCGCCGCGATCTGCGGGTGCGCGTCACCTTGATGGTCACCGGCGGGCTGGTGCCGCCCGGACCGCGTGGCCCGGGTTCGCCGCCGGCGACCGCGGCGTATGCCGCCGATCTGCTGATTGGCGTTCTCGCCGCACCCCAGCAAACCCACACGGTCGATGCCATCACCTGCTATCGCGCCCTTGAGCCAACCGCTATGGCGGGCGAAACGGCGGCGCCCGCCGTGATCGTCGGTTCGCCCGCGGCACGCAAGATGACGCCTGCCCCGGATCCCTCGCCGCTGCTGGCGGGCCGGCCCCGCTTCGGCGACGCGCTGGCCCGGCTCCTGGCCCAGGCGCGGGAGGCGCGGACGCGGGACAGCCTTGCGCGGCAGCTTTTCGGCGTCTGGGTCAGCCGCGGCTTTCCCGTCGCCGCGGTCCAGCTCGCCGTGTGGTCACGCGCCGGGCGCACGATCCTCACCCAGCGTTACGAACTGCCGGAAGGCGGCCGCCCGCCCGTTTGGCTCGATCCGGAGCGGGGAGGCACCGCCGACCCCGGCCTCCTGTACAGCGTGTTCCTGCCGGCCGGCAAGCTGATCGAGATCGGCATGCTGACCGCACCAGACGACGAAAGGAAACCAGCCATGCTCGACATCGGCCCCGCCATCGCCAACATCGCCAATCTCGCCCAGCTTGCGCGCCAGCGCCGCCACCGCCGCCCGTGGCAGCAGTTCCTGTCCAAGGCCGCCGTGGCGGAGCGGCTCGCCGAAAACTTCGATGCCAAGCCCGGCCGCCTCGCCGAGGTCAAGGACTTCGGCGCGAATCCGGGCAACCTGCGCATGCTGCGCTACGCGCCGGTGGATCTGCCCGAGGGCGCGGCCCTGGTCGTCGTCCTGCACGGCTGCACCCAGACCGCGGCGTCGTACGACACCGGCACCGGTTGGTCGATGCTCGCCGACCGCTTCGGCTTCGCGGTGCTGCTGCCCGAACAGCGGCGCGCCAACAACCCGATCCGCTGCTTCAACTGGTTCAAGGCGACGGACTTCGTGCGCGACGGCGGCGAGGCGCAGTCGATCCGCGAGATGATCGAGCGCACGGTCGCGGACTATCGCCTCGATCGTGGCCGCATCTACGTCACCGGACTGTCGGCGGGTGCTGCCATGACCTCGGTGATGCTGGCGACACATCCCGAACTGTTCGCGGGCGGGGCCATCGTCGCCGGCGTGCCCTACCGCTGCGCCACCGGCCTGCAGGACGCGTTCGATACCATCTTCCAGGGACGCAGCCTGCCGGCGCGCGAATGGGGCGAGCGGGTCCGCGCCGCCTCTGCGCATGCCGGACCGTGGCCGAAGGTCTCGGTGTGGCACGGCGCGGCCGACGCCACCGTGACGCCGCTCAATGCCGAGGAGATCATCAAGCAGTGGACGGACGTGCACGGCATCGCCGCGGCACCGACCATCGAGACCAGCGTCGAGGGGCATGCCTACCGGCTGTGGCGCGGCGCCGGCGGCGAAGACCTGATCGAGGCCTATACGATTGCCGGCATGGCGCACGGCCAGCCGATCGATGCACGCGGTCCCGATGGCTGCGGCGTCGCCCAGCCGTTCATCAATGACGTCGGCATCTCGTCCGCCTACCACATCGCCCGCTTCTGGGGGCTGACCGAGCATCGGCGGGAGACCTCGACCACGACTGACCAGACTCCGCTCGTGGTGTGTGCGCCCGCAATCGATCGTGCCGCCCCACAGACACCGTTGCGCGCGCGCGCAACGGTCGAGGACGCATCGCCGGCCGATGCGGAGAGCGCGGAGAAAGCCGGTGGCCGCCCGGATACGTCCGAGGACGCCGCGCCCGGCATCGATCTCGCCGCCATCCTCTCCCAGGCATTGCATGCCGCAGGCCTTGGCAAGGGGGAGTCTAAGGATGCCGCCGGGACGGCAACGCCTGCGGGAATACCGCCCCTTGGCATCGACATCCCAGGCATTCTCGCCACGTCGTTCGAAGCCGCGGGATTGCTGAAAGGCGGCAGCGCCCCGCGCCGCAGCGGCACCGGCGCCACGGGTAGCGGGGCTGGGCGCGGCATCGACATCCAGGCCATCCTCACCAAGTCGTTCGAGGCGGCGGGACTGCTCAAGGGCGCGCGCCCACCGTCGTCGTCGGCCGCCGGCGAGGGCGATCTTGCCGGCACCGGCTGGCTGGGCGACGGCTGGAGCCGAGTTGCGGACGAGCCCGGCGCGTCCGGCAGCGGGCCGACGCTCTACGGTTATGCCTCATCCGGCCTCGGCTGCGATGTTGGAAATAAGATGCGCTCGGTCGCTCGCCGTGTCACCCTGAGCGCGCGCCCGCGGCTTTCCTACCGGCGCAAGCTCGAACTGAGCGCCGCGATCAACATGCTGACCACCGCGCGCTTCGCCGTACTGGTCGACGGCGAGGTCGTCGACGAGGTCCAGGCGATCGGCATGGACTACGCCGAGGGCGAATGGACGCTGCGGCCGGACATCGACCTCGCCTGCTTTGCCGGCCGCACGGTGACGCTCACCTGCGAGGTTGCGGCCAATTCCAATGTTTGCCTGGAAGTATTCGCCAAGGCCTGGGTGCGCGAGTTATGCATCGACGACAGGGAATAGCGGGCGCACCCTGACGCGCCAAGGATTATGCCTTCAGTGCCGGGGCGGCGCCGTCGTCCCCGGCATCGAGGGCATAGCCGAAGGTTTGGTAATAGAAGCCCCAGCGCCGGCGCACCTCTGCCCACTGCGTCTCCGTTAGCTGCAGGCGGTTGCGCTTGTGGTCGCGCTTCGCGGTGAGATAGGCCTGGACCCCTGCCTGTGCCGGCTCAAAGGACCCGAGTTCGAGCTGGGCGTAGATCCCACGCAAGGTCGCCTCGGGTGCGCGCAGCAGTTTCTCATAGGTCACCTCGCACAGCCTGCGCGCCGGCACCGTGCCACGGGCGGCGAGGTAGGCGCGGAACATCCGCTCGCCCTGGGCAAGTACGCGCTCGTCGAGACCGTATTCCTCGGCGTCGCTGAGGCCCTGATGGCGGTAGCCTTCCCGCCACATCCGCAAGGTGCTCGCATACACCGAAGCCGGATGGCGCGCGATGTGGATGAAGCGGGCGTCGGCGAACGTCTCGCGCAGCAATGGCAGTCGAAAGGTGTGCCAGGGCGTCTTGAGAATGAGCCGGCCGGGCCGGTACGCGGCGACTTCGGCGAGGAAGCGGTGCAGTGCCGCGGCCCAGTGCCGCCGTTCTTCGGCCGGAAGGTCGGCAAGGGTTTCCCACGCTTGGTCCTGATCCGGGCGGTGCGGGAAAGCCAGCCCGAGTTCAGGTGAGCGCAGACCGAGGTTGCACAGCGCGAATTCGTCTTCCTGCGGCAACTCCCAGTCGAGGGCCATCTCGTCCATCGGCCGCTGCTTCGGCAACAGCGGGCTCAATACCCGCCGTCCGAGCTGCTCGGTCAGCGCGAAGTGGTTCGGGATGAAACACTCGTAGGTGTTGGGGAAGGTGTGACGGTCATCACAGGTGAGCAATTCGTGCAGCAGCGTGGTGCCCGAGCGACAGTGACCAAGAATGAAAACCGGGGCCGGGAAGATTTCGGCATTCGCGGCAGGGTTTCCATGCACCGCCCGCTGGACGAGCCGCAGTCCGTCGTTGAGGACGCTGGTCAGGGTGATCAGCCCAGCGTGATGAAGCTGACCCCGACCGACGGCAAAATGATTACGCCGAAGCAGACCCCACCAGGCGCTGCTTCGCATACCCATCCAGATCTTGGGAGGCATTTGCTTGCTCTCGCACGGTTGATCGTGGCGTTGCTCCGAAATTCGTATTGTTCAAACCACGTACCGGAAAGCCGCCACCGCTCGGCCGCGCCGACACTCAGGCGTGCGCGGCTGCTGCCGCCGGCTTGCGGAATACCACCGCCGTATCGATGCGATGGCTCAAGAGGACGCCGAAAAGAGAGTAAAATACGATGTGCGGTGCTCGGCTCGACGTAAGTGCCTTCCCAACTTGAATGGGTTCCCACACGCAATCACAGGCGCCATCGAACAGACGTATGTACTCGTTCCATGTGCGCGGATTTAAGACCGGCCAGTAGGTGTCATGGTACGCGCGCTCGATCGTCTCGACCGCTTCCCAGCCCTGGCCACGCCCCAGCGCGGCGAGCGTGTCGCGGGTATAGATGTGCAGATGATAGGGGACATGGATGGCATTGCGAAAATCGGGAAACTCGGGCCGCTGTAAATCGATGCGAGCCGCATTCGGCGTTCCCACCAGGACGTGGGAACCGGGATGCAGGAAGGCGTCGATGTCGTTGAGGAAGGCCGTGGGGTCCTCGGCATGTTCGATGACGTCCTGCACGAGAACGAAGTCGAACGTCTTGTTGGTACCGTCGGCATTGAGCGGCTTGGGGTTGGCGGGCGAATGCGGATCATATCCTATGCAGTTGGTGAACCCGCACTCACGAAGATATTGAATGAACAACCCTTTTTCACCGCAGCCGTAGTCCATGAACGACGCGCTGCGATTGAATCCATGTTTCTCAAGCTGCCCGCGCAGGCGGCGATAGGCCAGGCGCAACGGGAAGGTCAGCTTCGCATCGATAAAGGCATACTTGCTGTAGTAATGGTCGAGGTCGACGATATCGTAACAGTGAATGGTCTGGCAGCGCGGACAGCGCCACACGCGAAACCGCTCGCCGAGGAACGCCCGCACATTGCAGCGTACGGTTACGAGGTCTGCGCCGTTCTTGGCGTCAAAATGGTAGCCGCAGATGTTGCAGTCAGCTCTGTGCGATACGGTCATGGATGGCGAGGTATCCCGTACGAGGGTTAGGAAAACGCGTGCGGCGCGCAACGTTTGGGGCCGGCGGGTATACAAACGCGGCAATGGGCTGATCGCGCGTGCTGCCAACCGCCCGCATTTGTGGTATTAAACAAGTCTGTAGTACTAAACAAGGAAGCCAGCGTCGATGGCATACTTGGCGATCTTGCGCATGAACGCATAGCCGGTATCGGGCATCTCGACGCCGGTTCCCTGCAGATCCCGTTCGGTATTGGT
Organism: uncultured Defluviicoccus sp.; assembly: GCA_964401555.1. GTDB lineage: Bacteria > Pseudomonadota > Alphaproteobacteria > Rhodospirillales > Defluviicoccaceae > Defluviicoccus. Next base: position 21,011 of record CAYNYW010000021.1, on the reverse strand, counting down.
GGTATCGAAGCGCAGATCGTGGTTCAGGTAGCCGAGGTGCGGCGCGATGCCATCGAGCGCCTTGCGGATGAAGCCGGGCTGGCGTTGCGGATCGAAGGTATCGGGCGAAATCAGCCGAACCGGCGGTGCTTCGGGGCGAAGCTCGCCCTTGAGCGCCAGCAAGGTTTCGATGTTCGGCGGATTTTTTGAGGCCAGGTGGTAGGTGCGGCCGATGCTGTCCGCCTTGCGCGAGATGGCCCACGCCGCGCGCGCGACGAAGTCGACGGGCACGACCTGGAAAGTGTCGGTCGGATGCGCCGGTACCACGGGCACGTGACCAAGCGCGGCCAGCCGTAGGAACGGGTAGATCACGTTGAAGTCGCTGGTCTTGCCGGTTTCCTGGTCGCCGACGACGATGCTCGGACGGAAAATCGTCACCGGCAGGCCGTCCGCCATCGCCGCGCGCACCTTGGATTCCGCGACGTACTTGCTCTCCTCGTAGGCATTTGCCCACGCCGGGTGCGGGCATAGCCCATCTTCCGGCGCGCACCAGTCCTGCCGGCTGCCGGCGACAAAGGCCGTGCTGAAGTAGAAGAAACGCGAAAGCCGGCCGTGACGATGCAGATCCTGGGCGAGTGCCAGCGCCCGTTCGGTGCCTTCGACATTGACCTCGAACAGTTCCTCGCGCGCGCCGGTCAGGTTGGTGAGTGCCGCGAGGTGGAAGAATTCATCGACTTCTGCGCGCAGAGCGTCTCGCACCTCATCGGAGAAGCCGAAGTGCGCGCGCCCAAGCTCGCCGGGCAGCCCGAAAACGCTCCGGCCGAGCGCATCGGCTAGCTCGACATCCGCCAGGACATCGCGCAGGCGCGCCGTGGCCCGTTCCCCGTCCCGTCCCCGGACCACGCCTAGGAAGCGGACGTTGCCGCCGGCAAGGCCCTCCTTGATCAGCACGCGGCCGAGCACGCCGGTCGCCCCGGTGAGGAGAATGCTCCGCATGCCGTTGCCAACGGCGCTGCCATCCTTATTGCGGAAGGCGAGCGGATTCTCCTCCTCGTCGGTCGCGCCATAGGCGCCCGGCGCGGCGGTCTTGCCCTTGCTATCGTCGCCTCGCCGGGCGGCAGGGGGCTGCCCTTTCACCGCGCCTTTTGCGCCGGAGAACTGCGCAAGGCGCTCTTTCAGGACCAGTTTCAGCAGTTCCCGCTTCTCTGCTGCTGTCAGCGCGGAGAGATCCGGCTTGCGTGCTGCCATGGGTGGCTCTCGTCATTCCGCCGCGTCGGCCAGGGCGCGATCGAGCAATGCATCGACCGCCTCGTCCGACAGGGCGTCGATCTCCTGCTCCACCACCGCCGAGACGTCCGTGGCCGCGGCGGCCGGCGCTGGCGGCGGCGCTTCGTCGACCGGGCCGGCCGCGAGCGTGAGCACCCTCTGCGCGACCTGCGCGGTGCTGAGCCCGCCGAGGAACTCCATGGTCGGCACCGCGACGCCGAACTCCTTTTCGATCGTCATCTGGAGTTCGAGGGCCATCAGCGAGTCGACGCCCAGTTCGAGCACCGGCCGCTGCACATCGAGCTTGGCCACCGGCAACCGCAGGATCTTGGCGACGACGTCCGCCAGCATCTGGGTGACCGCCGGCAGCCGCTCGGCCTCGGGCAGCGCCAGGATCGCTTCCTTGAAGCTCCCCGCCTGACCGAGCACATCGCTCCCCTCGGCGCCTTCGCCCTTGAACAGGGCGAACTTCGGCCGCCCGCCCGTCGGCATCACCTTCAAGGTGCCGGACCAGTTCATGTCGGCGGCGCCAACGCGGGTTGTTCCCGACAAGATCAACTGTTCGAGCACCGCGAGAGCGCGGCGCGACGTGATCGGCCGCAGCCCGGTGCGTTTCTCCAGGACATCCTTCAAGTCCTCCTTGCGTGCCAGATAGCCGACGTCATCGATCGCCCCCCAGCCGACGGCGAGCCCCGGCAGATTGTGGGCACGCCGCAGTTCCGCCAGGGCTTCCAGGAACAGATTGGCGGCGACGTAATTGCCCTGACCGGGATTGCCGACGGCGGCGGCGAACGACGAGTAGAGAACGAAGAAATCGAGCGGTGCCGTGAGCGTCAGGCGGTGCAGATTCCAGGCGCCCAGCATCTTTGGCGCCAGGACACGGTGCCACTGCTCGGGCTTCGCGTTGGCCAGGACCACGTCGTCGAGGACCATCGCCGCGTGGATGACGCCGCGCAGCGGCGGCAGCTCATTCCCACACCGTGCGATGACGCCGGCAATCTCGTCGGCGACGCTGACGTCGGCCTTGGCGACGACGACGCGCACGCCACCCGCCTCGATCTCGGCGACGGCGGCGCGTGCGGCGCCGCTGGCGGCGCCGCTGCGGCCGACGAGGATCAGGGTGCGCGCCCCCTTCTCGACCAGCCACTTCGCCGTCGCCAGCCCGAAGCCGCTGAGACCGCCGGTGACCAGGTAACTGGCGTCCGCCCGCAGGGACAACGACCGCCGTTCGGTGTGGACGATCCTTGCGTCGCGGTCCTCCATGGTGACGATGATTTTGCCGATGTGCTTGGACTGCTGCATATGGCGGAAGGCATCGGCGACGCGGGAAACCGGGAACGTACGGTGGGCAAGCGGCCCCAGGATCCCGGCTTCGAGCAGACGGAAGACTTCCGCGAAGATCTCCGCCGCCAGCAGCGGGCGCCCGATCATCAATTGATCGGCGTCGATGGCGAAGTACGAGATGTTGTTGCGGAACGGCCGCAGGCCGACCTTGCTGTTGGCATAGAGATCGCGCTTGCCGATCTCAAGGAAGCGGCCGAACGGCTTCAGGATGGTGAGGTTCTTGTGGATCGCCTCGCCGGCCAGCGAGTTGAGCACCACGTCGATACCCTGGCCCTCGGTCAGCGCCATGATTTCGTCGGCAAAGGCGAGCGAGCGCGAACTCAGCACGTGATCGGCGCCGAGCATGCGCACGAGGTCCTGCTTTTCCGCCGCGCCGGCGGTGGCGAAGACCTCGGCACCGCGCCACTTGGCGATCTGCATCGCGGCAAGCCCGACACCACCCGCGGCCCCGTGAATGAGGATGCGTTCGCCCTTGCGCAAGCGGGCAAGCGTGTCCAGCGCGTAGTAGGCGGTGAAGAAGACGGTCGGAACCGTGGCTGCGTCTTCGAAGGACAGGTGGCCGGGCTTGCGGGCAAGACAGGCCTTGTCCGCGATGACATGCGAGGCGAAGCAGGCCGGCGCGAAGGTCACGACCGCGTCGCCCGCCTGGAAATCCGCGACGCCGGGTCCGACCTCGATGATCTCACCGCTGCATTCCATGCCCAGGGTCGGGCCGGCAAAGCCGTTCTCCAGCGCGTCTTCGGGGAGGATCCCCATCGCCCACATCACGTCCCGGAAATTGAGCCCGGCCGCCTTGACCTTGATCAACACCTGGCCGGGTCCCGGCACCGGCCGCGGCACGGCGCGCAAGTAGAGGTTGTCGAGCGACCCCTGCGCCGCGAAATCGAGACGGAACGAAGCATCCTCGGTCCCGCCGCTGGTGCACTGGCCGAACGCCTCCCTGGCCGGGACGCGCTTCAGCCGGTGGCCATATCGCGCCGCGGCAGAGAGCAGCACCTCGTCCTCGTCGTCGGGCTGGCGCATCTCCGCGAGCAGCAGCCGGTCGAGTTCGGCCGGCTCCTCGTCCGGATCGAGATCGACGAGCCGGCACTGCAGATCCGGATACTCGTTCTGGATGACGCGGCCCAGGCCCCACAGCGGCGCCTGCGCCGGACTGATCGCACCCGCGTTGATGCCGTGCGGCACGGCGCCGGCGGTGACCAGCCACAGGCGCGGCGAGACCGCCCAGCCCGCCCGCTGCAAGGCCTGCAGGAGCGCGATGGTACCGAGGCAGCGCCGATCCTGGAGCTGGGTGAGGTCTTCCGGCGTCTCGATCGTGCCGGCGTCGACCCCCCACAGGTTCACGATCTCGTCGCACGGCTGTTTCTTGAGCGCTCGCAACAGGCGCTCCAACGCGCTCATCTCGTTGGCCGCAACGGCGAAGGAGTCCTCGCTCAGCCGCTCGAATGCACTGCCTGGCTGCACGGTGACGACCCGATGGCCGTCCGCGCGCAAGGCGCGAGCGATCCGCAAACCGCGGCCCTCTTCTGCGTCATCGGTCAGCACCAGATACGAGCGGCGCGCCACCGTCTCGACCGGGCGATCGGAGCCGAGATGCTCCTCGTCCGCACCCTTGCGGGCAATGAACACCGACATGTTGGGGAGAACGTCGGCGACGGTGTCGTTGAAGGTGGCGACCGCGTCAAACCCCTCGGCCCGCAACACATCGGACCAGCGTTCCGGGCTCAGCAACGGGGAGCCCTTACGCCGGTCGTCGTCGGTAAAGCTCCACCACTGCTTGAGAAAGGCGAAAGTGAGGTCCAGCCATCGCGAACCGTGCACTTCGAGCAGCAGGAACAGGCCGTTGGCGGCGAGCAGTGTCTTGACGTGGGCCAGCGTGCGGGCGAGCTGGGGCGTTGCATGTATGACGTTGGCGGCAATGACCAGGTCGTAGCCGCCCGCCTCGATCCCCTGCGCCTGCGGGTCCTCATCGATATTGAGGCGCGCGTAGCGCACGAACGGATAGGACGTGTACTTGCCTTCGGCCTGGGAGATGAACAGATCCGACAGGTCGGTGAAGGTGTATTCGGTCCGATCCTCGGGCAGCCGGGGGAGGATGTTGGTCGTCACCCCGCCGGTTCCGGCGCCGACTTCGAGGATGCGCAGCTTGCGATGGGCCGGCCACGTGCGCACGAGATCGTCGATCACGTCTCCGATCACCGCATTGTAGAAGGCCGAGACGGGCGACGTCTCGTACAGGTGCTCCAGCGTGACGACGTTGAAGATGCTGAGCGGATCGAGTGCGCCGGTCAGGATCGCCGCCAGGTGCTCGCCGCAGCGCCCGACCAGGATGAGCTCGGCGACCCGGGCTGGATAATCGCGCACGAGATCCTGCCACAACCGCCGCGGGTCGGCGAGGGCCTCGTCCTCGATCAGCGTCCAGCCGCCATCAACGGTGCGCGCCAATCCCTCTTCTTCCAGCATCTCGATGTAGCGGCCGAGCAGCCGGCGATAGAGTTCCAGCGGCTTGTGGTCCGCGTCGCCGAGCAGAGCGGCCACGTCCGCCCGATCGGCAAACGTCTGCAGGGTTTGCCGATCGACCTTGAGCGCCCCGGCCGCGGTACGCGGCCACTCGGCGCGCACGGGCTCGGGCAGCGCGCGCTCAAGGTACGCGCGCACGGCATGATAATCCTTGCGGTGCAGGGCGGCGCGCGCCGCGGGCAGGGACCAGGAATAGGCCCCTGGCAGGGGGGTGTCGGACGACGCCGGCCGATACGCCGTTTGCATCAACGCTTCGAGCGTAAACGGTTCCCGGCCAATCCCGAGTTCGCGAAACGCTTGCGCGACGTAAGCGGCGCACAGGCGGTCGCAACGGCGGACGAACTGCGCGTAATACCCCGGGCGGTCGAACGCGGCCGTTTTTTCGGCGACCAATGGGGCGAGCCGCGCGGCCATCGCGTCGATGTCGGGGCGCTGTGCCGCGGCTTCCGCCTGCAGCAGCGCCGACGGCTGCAGGTGCGCCTCATACCGGTACAAATCCGTCGCCGCATTGTGCTCGAAGCCGGCACGCTGAAAGCGGAAGCCCTCGATCTCGGCGATCGGCGTGCCTTTCGCGTCGAAGAGACTGAGGTCGGCGAGGAGCGACTGCGTGCTCGCCTTCTTCAGGCGCGCATGGCAATACGCGAGGCCATCGCCACCGCCGTAGTAGCGCAGGCGCCGGATCTGCACCGGCAGAAAGGCCGACGGCTGCTCCTGGCCGGCGTGATCGTGGACGAGACCCAGCACCACCTGGAAGCACGAGTCGAGGATTGCCGGGTGCAGATGATATTCGCTGGCGCCGGCCGCGCCGTCGAGGCACTGCGGCAGGGCGACATGGCCGAGCGCTTCGCCCGGCCCCGTCCACACCCGGCGAACACCCTGGAAACAGGGGCCGTAGTGCAGCCCTACCTCCGCCGTCATCTGGTAATGCTGGTGCTTGGAAATGGTTCGCGCCAGCCGCGCCTTGAGCGCACCGATGGCGGTGGTCTCGGGCTGCCGGTCGACCGGCACCAGGCCCAACTTGCCGACGACATTGACCGACCACGGTCCTTCGTCCTTGCCGATGCGGCTGCACAACCGGAAGCCGCCGTCCTCCGTCGATGCGGAGAACTGAACGAACGGAGGCTGGTCGTGGGCAACCACGAGGGGACGGCGAATGTCCAGGTCCTCGATTTCGTGCGCCTTGCCCTCGAAGACCTTGGTGGCGGCGGCGAGTGCCATCTCCACCGATGCCGCCGCCGGGAACACCGCGGCGCCACGCACGACGTGATCTTGCAGGAAGTCAAGCTTCGCGGTGTCCAGCCGATGCGTCCACACCGCGTCGGCCGTACGCGCGCGGTAGCCGAGCAGCGGGTGCTCCGCCCAGTCCCGCCGCCCCTCGTGCCAATAGCGGTCGCGGTCCCACGGGTACGCCGGCAGCGCAACCTGCACCGTCAGCGGCGGCAGCACGGCCTTGAGGTCGAGCGTAGCTCCCAGCGCATGGCAGTTGCCGAGCGCCGCCCACAGTGCCGCCGCTTCCGGTTCCTCCCGGCGCAACGTGCCGATGGCGGTCGCCTTGCTCCCCTTGGCCCGGACACACTCGGTAACGTAGGTCATCAGCACCGGATGCGGCCCGATCTCGACGAAGATGCGGATGCCGTCATCGACGAGGCGGTCGACGGCGTTGCAGAACTGCACCGGCCGGCGCACGTTCTGCCACCAGTATTCGGCGTCGAGCAGGGCGCCGTCGAGGATGTCGCCGGTCACCGTCGAGACGAACGGCACCGCCGAGTGCGTCGGTGTGAGGTCGTGCAGCGCCGCGACCAGACCATCGCGGATCGGGTCCATGGTGTGGCTGTGGAACGCGTAGTCGAGGCGCAGGATGCGGAAGAAGACATTGCGCGCCGCAAACTCGGCGCCGATCGCTTCGAGTGCCGCCGGATCACCGGAAATGGTGACGGAACCCGGGCTGTTGACCGCGGCGAGGACCACCTTGTCGTGGCGCGCAAGCAGCGCGTCCACCTCGGCGGCGGCAAGCCCGACGGCGGCCATCTTGCCGGCACCGGCCGTCGGCGCCTGGGCACGGCTGCGCTCGAAGATGACGCGGACGGCCTGCTCAAGGCTCAAGGCGCCCGAGGCATAGGCGGCCGCGACCTCGCCGACGCTGTGGCCGAAGGTCGCGCGCGGATGGACGCCGCGTGCCCGCAGCACCTCGAAGACGCCGACCTGGACGGCGAACAGCGCCGGTTGCGCGAATTCGGTTCGCTCGATGCGGGAATCCTGCTCGCCCGACAGCAGTTCGTCGAGCACAGACCAGCCCGCCAACGGGCGCAACAGCGCGTCGATCCGCTCCACCCATTCGCGGAACAGCGGCTCGCAGCCCAGCAACTCCTGGCCCATGGCCCACCACTGCGGCCCGTTGCCCGAGAACACGAAGGCAACCTTGGCATCGCGCTCCAGGATCTTGTTGGTCGCGACGCTCGGAGAACGCTCGCCGTTCAGGAACGCGTCGAGGGATTGCGCCAGCGCCGCGCGCTTGTCACCGAAGACCGCCAGGCGATGTTCGAGATGGGTGCGTCGGAACGCCGCCGCCGCGCAAAGGTCGGCAAGGGAGCCGTCGCCTTCGCCGGCGAGCAGATCCCGGTACGTCTCCGCCAGCCGGCGCAGGCTGTTCTCGGTGCGCGCCGAGATCAGCAGCGGCAGGGTTGTCTGTTGTTCCTGGCTTCGATCGGCGGGATCGGCGGCGGGCTCGCTGAGCGGCTCACCGACATGCTCTTCGATGACGACGTGGGCGTTGGCACCACCGAAGCCAAACGAGTTGACGCCGATGATCGCCGGACGCGCGCGCTCGGGCAGCGGCGTGTTCTCGACGACGACGCGCAGGCCGTGGTCGTCAAAGGGGATCTTCGTGTTCAGGGTCTCGATATTGATGGTCGCCGGGATCTCCCGGTGCTTAAGCGCGAGCGCCGCCTTGATCAGGGCGGCGATGCCGGCGGCCGGTTCCAGGTGGCCGATGTTCGATTTGACCGAGCCGATCAGGCACGGATCGTCGGCCGCGCGCCGGTGATCGAGGAAGCGGCCGATGGCCGCGCATTCGATGGGGTCGCCCGCCGAGGTGCCGGTGCCGTGCGCTTCGATGTAGGTCACGTCTTCGGGCTGGACGCCCGCCTCGTGGTAGGCCTTGCGCAAGAGCGCGGCCTGGGCGGTATCGCTCGGCAGGAAAATGCCGTTGGTGCGGCCGTCCGAATTGGCGCCGCTCGCGAGGATGGTCGCGTAGATCGGATTGCCGTCCTCGATGGCCTGGGCCAGCGGCTTCAACAGCACCACGCCGCCGCCTTCGGAGCGGGCGTAGCCGTCGCCCGTATCCTCGAACGGACGACAATGGTTGCCGGGCGAGAGCATGCCGGCCTTGCAAAAGCCGACCGTCTGCTGCGGACGCAGGATAATATTGATGCCACCAACAAGACAAAACGAAGATTCACCATGCCAAATGCTCTGGCATGCTTCGTGGACGGACACCAGAGACGACGAGCATGCCGTATCGATCGTCATGCTCGGACCGTGCAGGTCGAAAAAGTAGGAAATGCGGTTGGAGACGATACTCGCTGCGTTGCCGACGTTGGTATATGCATTCGCAGTATCGAGGTCATTATACTGCAAATGCGCGTAATCGTTTGACGAAACGCCGACGAACACGCCCACATTCGCGCCGGCCAGCGCGTCGATCTGCTCGCCGGCGTCTTCCAGCGCCTCCCAAGCCATCTCCAGCAACAGACGCTGCTGCGGGTCCATCCGGCTCGCCTCGCGCGGCGAGACTCCGAAGAATTCGGCGTCAAACTGATCAATGTTGTCGAGGTAGCCGCCCGCGCGGGTGTACAGCTTGCCGGCGCGCTTCGGGTCGGAATGATAGAAGGCAGCGATTTCCCAGCGATCCTCGGGCATCGGACGGACCCCGTCGAAACCCGCGCGCAGGAGTTCCCAGAACCGGGCCGGCGAGGCGATGCCTCCCGGAAGACGGCACCCGATGCCGCAGATCGCGATCTTGTCACGGCGCGTTGGTCCGTAGCCGCGTGACAACGACTCTCCCGCAGAGGTGATCCTGTTCACTGCATGACCTCCTTACCCGCTGGTCAGGCTTTACCAGCTTTTTAATTGTTTGCCGCCTCTCCTAGTGGCAACAGCAGCCGTTCGCAATAGCCGACGCCACTCGAAGAACCATCGACAAAAAAATCGCAAAAAGAACCAAATGGCCTCCCATTTGGGTACGTGATACAACAAACATCTTTTTTCACAATGTGTTGTCAGCGTGCTGATCGCAAGTCGGCAAATACGGGTGTTACATTGAAACCACAGCAATCTCTATGAAACCACAGCAATCTCTATGCCAATGTTCCCTCGATCGGTCGCGCAAGTACCCATACAATCAGTCTGGATTATTGTCTTCCCGCTTGGCCGGCCGGGCACTGCCGGCTGCCAAGCGCAGTGTGAGGCGGCCGTCACGCCCGACGACCCTATGCTCCATCGGCACATGCCTCTTTGCGATCGTCGCCATTTGCGCGTAGGGAGCGGGTGTCATGACTGCGGGAAATTCTGCGCCTATGCTCTCGTAAAAGTGGTTGGAGGATGCAACATCTGCCCCATTGGTACCACCCCTCATTGGAGAAGAATCGCTCGTTTTTGTCTGCAGCGGACGGCGTTGCGAGCGATGTCGTGGTCGGCCGCCGGAAGGGGCAAGCTAATCCGCCGCCTTGCTGGGGACAGCGACGACGGCCCGCCATTCTCCACCCCCCATTTTCCAGGCGTCACATGGCGTTCGCCCCGGCCGGGCGGCCTCGGGTTGCGAAGAACGCGGTGCGCCCGGCCCGCGGACTTCCCTCTCTTGCGCAGCGATCAGTGCTCGGCAGCGATGATGTGGGCGTAGGCGGGCACCGTCAGGAACTCGACGAACGACGTCACCGTCGCGACCGTGCGGAACAGGGCGGCGGCGTCGACCAAGCGGCCGTCGGCAAAGCGTGTCGCGCCGAGGCCCGCCTGCAGCGCCGCCATCTCGTCGTCAATCAGCGTATCGACGAGCGTCTGGTCAACGGTGCGGCCGTCCACCAACCGCGCCCCATGACGCAGCCATTGCCAGATCTGGGCGCGGCAGATCTCGGCGGTCGCGGCATCCTCCATCAGGTTGTAGAGCGGCACGCAACCCAGTCCGCCAAGCCAGGCCGCGATGTACTGAATGCCGACACGGATGTTGTTGCGCAGGCCGCTCTCCGTGATCGAACCGGCCGGCACCTCCAGAAGGTCGGCGGCCGTGACCTCGACGTCGTCGCGCGTGCATTCAAGCTGGTTGGCCTGTGGCATATGCGCGTCGAACACCGCCCTGGCGACGCCGACCAGCCCGGGGTGCGCCACCCAGGTGCCGTCGTGGCCGTCGCCCACCTCGCGCAACTTGTCGGCGCGCACCATGGCGAGCGCCCGTTCGTTGGCCTCGGCATCGGCCTTGACCGGAATGTAGGCCGCCATCCCGCCGATGGCGTGCGCGCCGCGCCGATGGCAGGTCTTGATCAGGAGCAGGCTGTACGCGCGCAGGAACGGCACCGTCATCGTTACCTGACCGCGGTCGGGCAGGACGAAGTCGGCACGGTTACGGAACCTCTTGATGAAGCTGAAGATGTAGTCCCACCGCCCGCAATTGAGGCCGCAGGCATGCTCGCGCAGCTCGTAGAGGATCTCTTCCATCTCGAAGGCGGCGAGGATGGTTTCGATCAGCACGGTGGCGCGGATGGTGCCGCGCGCGAGGCCGAGGGCGTCTTCGGTGGCCGAGAACACGCCGGCCCACAACCGCGCTTCCAGGTGGCTCTCGATCTTGGGCAGATAGAAGTAGGGGCCGCTGCCGCGGGCGAGCAGCGTGCGCGCGTTGTGAAAGACGTAGAGCGCGAAGTCGAACAGCGAGGCGGAGACCGCCTCGCCGTCGACGGCGACGTGGGCCTCTTCGAGGTGCCAGCCCCGCGGCCGCACCACCAATGCCGCCGTCTTGTCCGCCAGCCGATAGGCCCTGCCGGATTCGGGATCGGTGTAGGCGATGCTGCCGTCGACCGCGTCGATGAGGTTGCTCTGGCCGGAGATGACGTTGGCCCAGCTTGGCGTCAGGGAGTCCTCGAAATCGGCCATGAACACGTTGGCGCCGGAATTGAGCGCATTGATGATCATCTTGCGCTCCACCGGCCCGGTGATTTCGACCCTGCGGTCGGTGAGGTCGTGCGGGGCCGGCGCGAGGCGCCAGTTGCCCTGGCGCACCCGTTCGGTCTCGGCGAGAAAGTCGGGTAACGCGCCGGCATCGAGCCGGCCCTGCCGTTCGGCCCGCCGGGCGAGGAGGCGCTTGCGCTCGGCGCCGAACCCGCGGTGCAAGGTTGCGACCAGTGCCAGGGCATCAGCGCTGAGGATCCGCTCCTGGCCGGGTTCGAGCGGTCCCCGCACCGCGATGCCGCTCACGCCCGGCGCATCCCGATCTTCGCTCGCTGCCATCTTCGTTCCCACCTCATCCGCGGTCTCAATGACGGTGCACGCCCGCCCGTGTTTGCCGGCAAGCATGCCCAATGGCGACGCGATCGTAAACACACGCCGGCGATGCAGGATACTCCTGAGCACCGGGTTGCTGTTACCGCCCCATTGCCACCCGGCGGTGCCGTCCCCGCCGCGTTTGCCGGTTGTCGTTTAGTAGTCGTCGGAGTACTGAAAAAGCGAGCATTGCGACCACAAATCCGGCGGGGCAGCCTGAGGGGAGGGAGCAGGTGCGCTATCGCCGGAGACGAAGACTGTGGTTTACGTTCGCCATCTGGCGACGGCGGCTGGCGTTCTGGGGCGGTGCGTTGCTCGTCGGCCTGATGGCGGTCTTGTTCGCCATTGCTGCCGACGAGGTGCAGGCGCTATCGGCGCGCATCTTCGCGTCCCGGCCGCTCTTGCCGCTGCTCGCGTCTCCCCTGTTGTTCGCACTCTCGGTGTGGCTGGCGCAGCGCTATTTTCCCGGATCCCAGGGCAGCGGAATTCCCCAGGCGATCGTCGCCCGCCACCTCCATCGCAGCAGTGATCGCGGAGGTCTGTTGTCGATGCGCATCACCATTGGGAAGGTGGTGCTGACCCTGCTCGGCTTGCTTGCCGGCGCGTCCATCGGGCGCGAGGGGCCGACGGTACAGATTGGCGCGGCGGTGATGCTGGCCTGCGCCGGCGCCGTGGGCTTGAAGGCGATGCGCGGCATCGTGCTTGCCGGCGCGGCCGCCGGGATCGCGGCTGCGTTCAACACGCCGCTGGCCGGGATCGTCTTCGCCATCGAGGAGATGGCGCGCGCCTACGAGCAACGGACCAGCAGTCTTGTTCTCGCCGCCGTCATCATCGCCGGCATGGCTGCCATCGCCTGCCTCGGCAACTACGAGTATTTCGGCCGCAATGCCGTCTCGCTCGGTTTTGCGAATGGCTGGCTGCCGGTGCTGGCGGCGGGACTTGCCGGCGGGCTCGCCGGTGGCGTCTTCTCGCGCATCATCGTCAGTGGCGGCGCGGTGTTGTCACGCTGGTTCCGCCCCAGCGTGCTGCGTCACCCGGCGACGTTCGGTGCCGTCTGCGGCCTGCTGATCGCCGGCATCGGCTGGTTGAGCGACGGCTCGACCTTCGGCACCGGCTATCAGCAGGCGCGCACCGCGCTGGAAGGCACCACGGCATTACCGACGTGGTATGGCCTTGCGAAACTCCTGGCGACCACGCTCTCGACGTTGAGCGGCATCCCCGGGGGACTGTTCGCGCCCAGCCTGTCGGTCGGTGCCGGCATCGGCTCATCCCTGGTCGAGGCGTTTGCCTTCGGCCCGATGGAAGCGGTGGTGATGCTGGGGATGGTGGCCTATCTCGTCGGCGTCACCCAGGCGCCGATGACCGGATTTGTCATCGTCATGGAGATGACCGGCAACCACAGCATGCTGGTGCCGCTGATGGCGACGGCGGTCGTCGCGTACGGTACTTCGCGGCTGGTCTGTCCGAAGCCCATCTACCATGCGCTCGCCCAGCAGATCATTCGCACTTCGCGTGCCAAGCAGGCCGAGGCGTCGGTGTCCCCCGAACCGCCCGGCGGTGACAGCGTCCGGCCACGGGATTAGCGGGCCGCGCGTCCGCGCGTACCCTCTTTCAATGGCGGATGCAGACCTTGCCCAGATGTGCGCCGGTGGCGAGGTAGTCGAGGGCCTCGCGCAACGCTTCGAACGCGAACACCCGGTCGACCACCGGATGGAGGCGGTGCGTCTCGACGGCACGCAGCATTGCCTCGAAGCCGTCGCGGTTGCCGGCGGCGATGCCTTGCAGGCGGACCTGGCGGGTCACGATGGGGCCGAGGTTGGCATCGATCCTGCCGCCGGAGAGAACACCGATCAGACTGATCACGCCGCCGGCGCGAATGGCGCGCAGCGATTGCGGCAGCGTCTCGGTGCCGCCGACCTCGACGATGTGATCGACGCCCTCGCCGCCCGCGGCCTCTCTCACGACCCGGCCCCACTCGGGCGTTGAACGATAATTGATGCCGATGTCGGCGCCGAGGGCCTTGGCGCGTGCCAGCCGCTCATCCTTGCTCGACAACACGATCACACGCGCGCCGTGCAGCTTGGCGAACTGCAGCGCGAACAGCGAAACGCCGCCGCAGCCCTGGACGAGGACGGTGTCGCCGGCGCGCACCCTGCCCTCGGTGACGACGGCGCTCCACGCCGTCAACGCCGCGCACGGCAGGGTCGCGGCCTCCTCGTCGCTCAGGTGGGCGGGAGCCTTGGCGACGCCCTCGGCATCGACAAGCATCAGCTCGGTCATCACACCGTCGAGCGGGCCGCCCAGCGTCCTGCGCACCCGCTCCGCGGTCGGCTCGCCGGCGATCCAGCCCTGGATCATGATCGGACACACGCGATCGCCGAGCATGACCCGCGTAACACCGTCTCCGAGAGCGATGACCTCGCCCACGCCGTCGGAGACCGGTATCAGCGGCAGCATGCCGGTGAGCGCGCCGTAGCCCCGCTTCGGCACCAGCAGGTCGCGAAAATTCAGGGATGCCGCCTTCATCCTTAAGACCACCTGACCGGGGCCGGGAGACGGCTCCGGCCGCTCGGCCAGCCGCAGATGGTCCATGGTCCAATCATCTTGCACTTGAAACACCCGCATTCGCCCTGGCTCCCTGTCTAGCGCGCGCCGCCCGCGTCACTATGCACGCAACGCTCTGGCGTGCATGGGGGATTGTTGCCTGCAAGTCGGTTTTGCAACAATGGATAAGGCTGAAAAACCGTTTTGCAGATATGGAACGCGAATGGTCTGGGACGATATCCGCTACTTTCTCGCCGTCGTCCGCTTGCACAGCCTGACCGATGCCGGCCGCCACTTGCGCGTGAGCGCGTCTACGGTGTCGCGGCGGATCGATGCCCTGGAGGGCGCCCTGGAGCGGCGCCTGTTCCGGCGTCACCGTGGGGGCTACACGCTGACGCCGGCCGGCGCGCGCCTCGTCGCCGAAGCGGAAGCCGCCGAAGCGCGCATCCTTGGCTTTCAGCGCGGCGCGAGCGCCGACGACGCGCACGCCGCCGGCGTCGTTCGCGTCGCGACTCCTGAGCTGCTTGCGCACGAATTGATCCTTCCGCACCTGGGTCCGTTCTGCGCGACCTACCCCCTGCTCACCCTCGAACTGATCACCGACGTGCGCCCCGTATCCCTGGCGAGGGACGAAGCCGACGTCGTCGTGCGGGTGGTCCGTCCCACCGGCGGTGCCTATGCGCTGCGGCGGATTGGCCGTATCGAGGTCGGCTTGTTCGCCGCCGCCGACTACGTCGGCCGCGATGGTGTGCCGGGAGAAACCGCAACCTTCGCCGGGCACCGGCTGATCACCTGGGATCGGGATCTGGACTTTCTGGAAATGGCGCGCTGGCTGGCGGGTGTGGCCGGCGACGCACGGATCGTCTTGCGTACCAGCACCTACACCGCCCAGCTCGCTGCGTGCCGCGCCGGCTGCGGCCTTGCCGCGTTGCCCACGGTGATCGCAGAACGGCATGGGCTCAAGCGGGTTCCACTCCAACGGCCACCGCTCTTTCTCGACCTCTGGCTAGTCGTCCGTTCCGATCTACGCGCGACGCGGCGCGTTGCGGTCGTTTGCGACTTTCTGGTCGAAATGTTTTCCTCGCTCGGAGATCGGCCGGCCGCCCAGTCCCACGCTGCCGCCGTGGCTGCGGCAAGTGCCGTCGAAGGCAGGGATCGCGCCTAGGCATGCGGCGCGGCGCATGAATCAAAGCCGGGCCATTGCGGCCCGGCTTTCCCCGGTGGGGGTGTCAGGAGTGGGGGGGATGCCCCTGACGCCTGCAGTCATAACACGCCCGAATGCGGTATCCTGTGACCGCAATCACTATGCGCAAGAAGCGCTTCCCACGAGCGGGTGTGCCGCATCGCGGACGAAGCACGCTTTGTCTAGAGAAGACTGCCTTACGCGCCGCAGAACGGCAACAGCATATAAAATCTCTGAAGGTGTTCTGCAAAAAGTTTGCGAATGGAACCGCTCCATCGCGATGCAAGTCCCGTTTTTACGTTGTGTTTACTTGCCTGGCATCTTTGGCATTTCTCCCTCAGTCGGCAGCGCATTCTTGCCTGGGATAGAATCCTTTCCGGGAATGGATGGAGTCGTTGCGCCTGACATGGATGGCTTTTCTGTTGGAACGCCCGCGGCACCCGCGCCCTCCTTCATCTTGTCCTTGGCCATGTCCTTGGCCTTTTCCTTCGCCTTCTCTTCTACCTGCTCCGTGGCTTTCTCCTGCACTTTTTCCTGCGCTTTCTGTTGCAGTTGGGAAAGCTGCACGGGTTCGGCGCGGACGGAACCAACGGCGACGAACGCCGATAACGGCAGGACGATGGCTGCGGCAAACACCGAGAGCGGCGACCTTGTCTGCATCGTAGTCTCCTTCTGGCAGGATCGCGTTGCCGCCAACAAGACGTCGGCGGGTGGGGCTGACCTCCCCCTCACGCGCCCGAGCATAGCAAGATCGTTGCTGTCGCGACCATTCCCTGTTTGCGCATCGCCGATCCGGTTGCGACCAGGGGCGGGGGCGATGCTTTCGCTCTTGCAATATGAGGGCTATAACGAGAGGGACAACCGGTTAGATCCGCGGGGACAGGCCGTCCCGGCGGCCTCGGCCCGAGATCGGGATGGCGCGCAGATGGAAAATCGCTGGTCGGACAGGGACGCGGAAGCAGCGATCGAGCGTTACACCAAGCAAGGCGTGACCCTCGATGTGGCGCTCGCCGTGTACGCGACGCGGCTGCTTGGCAGCGAGCCGCGGCTGGTGCTGCACGGCGGCGGCAACACCTCGGTCAAGACGAAGATGCCGCTGCTCGGCGGCGAGACGGTCGAGGTCCTGTGCGTGAAGGGCTCAGGCTGGGACATGGCGGGGATCGAGCCCGATGGACTGCCGGCGGTCCGGTTGGCGCCGTTACAAAAGCTCGCGGCGCTCGCCGAGCTTGGCGACGAGGATATGCTCAATGCCGTGCGCGGCGCGCTGTTGCGCGTTGACGCGCCCAATCCGTCCGTCGAGACGCTGTTGCACGCCTTCCTGCCGCACAAATACATCAATCACACGCATGCCAACGCGGTTCTCGCGCTGAGTGACCAGCGTAACGGCGAGGCGTTGTGCCGGGAGGTCTTTGGCGACTCCCTGGCGTTGGTTGGCTACATCATGCCCGGCTTCGCGCTCGCCAAGGCGGCACTAGCCGCGTGGCGCGAGAACCAGGGCGTCGACGGCCTCATCCTCCTCAACCACGGGATCTTCACCTTCGCCGATACCGCCAAGCAGGCCTACGAGCGCATGATCGAGAAGGTCTCGCTGGCCGAACAGCGGATCGCGGGCGCCGCCCGCGTCACGGTCGCGGGCGTGGCGCTGCCGAAAGCGGTTGCCCGCTCCCGGCCGAAATCCTTTCACCCAGCCCGGCTACCCGAACGGCTCGCGCCGCTTACGGACGTGATCCCCATCGTGCGCGGGCTGCTCGCCCTCGATCGTGGGGATGGCGACGTCCTGCGCTGGATCCTCGAATTCCGCTCGGCGCCGCATATCCTCGATTTCGTCGGTGGCGCCGATCTGGGGCGCTACGCCCAACAAGGCCCCCCGACGCCCGATCACGCCATCCGCACCAAGGCGAAGCCGCTGATCCTGCCGGCACCGGCCGCGGGCAAGCTCGATGCCTTTGCCGAACAGGCCCGCGCCGCGGTCGGTGCGTACAAGGCGGCCTACGAGGAGTACTTCGAGCGCAACAACGCCCGGCACGGCGGCAAAAAGCAACGGCTCGACCCGGCGCCGCGGATCGTGCTGGTTCCCGGACTTGGCCTGTTCGGGGCCGGTGCCAGCCGCGCCGCGGCGCATGTGGCGGCCGACCTCGCGGAGGCCAGCATCGAGGTCATCGCAGCCGCCGAGGCCATCGGCCGCTACGAGGTGCTGAGCGAGGCCGATCTGTTCGATATCGAATACTGGTCGCTGGAGCAGGCCAAGCTCGGCAAGGCCAGCGAGAAGCCGCTTGCGCGGCAGGTCGCGGTGATCACCGGCGCGGGCTCCGGCATCGGGGCGGCCACCGCCGCGGCGTTCCGCGGCGAAGGCGCCGAGGTTGCTCTGCTCGACATCGACGCCGGCAAGGCCGATGCGGTGGCGCGCAAGATCGGAGGATTCGCCGTCGGCTGCGACGTCACCAGGGCCGATTCGGTGCGCGCCGCCTTTAACCGGGTGGTGGAAGCGTTCGGTGGCGTCGACATCGTCGTCTCCAATGCCGGCGCTGCGTGGCAGGGCCGTATCGGTGACGTCGACGAGAGCATGCTGCGGCAGAGCTTCGAGCTGAATTTCTGGGCCCACCAGAAGGTGGTCAGCACGGCGGTACGCATCATGCGCGCGCAGGCGACCGGCGGCTGCCTGCTTTTCAACACCTCCAAGCAATCGTTCAATCCGGGCCGGGATTTCGGTCCCTACGGCCTGCCGAAGACGGCGACGCTCGCGCTGATGCGTCAGTACGCCATCGACTATGGCCGCGACGGCATCCGCGCCTGTGCGGTCAATGCCGATCGCATCCGCTCCGGCCTGCTGACCGCGGAGATGATCGCCGAGCGTGCCCAGGCGCGCGGCGTCAGCGAAACCGACTACATGAGCGGCAACTTGTTGGGCCGCGAGGTCAACGCCGTTGATGTCGGCAACGCCTTTGTCCATCTGGCGCTGTCGACGAAAACGACGGCGGCGGTGCTCACCGTCGATGGCGGCAATATCGCCGCCGCTCCGCGCTGACCGGCACGGCGCGATATGTGGATGGGCGACAAGGAATGGCAGGACGAGAGGCCGGCGCCGCCGCGGCCAAGGCCGTTGGGAAACGACCCGCGCGGTGCTAGACTCCACAAGAGAATTCCGGGATTGCGGTACCCAACAACGAACGTTCGATAAGGGGGCCTTTCCATCATGATCAGATCCGTCAACGCTGCGCCGCTCGCGTTCGCCATCGGCTTTTCGCTCCTGCAGATCGCGGCGAGCCGATCGGTGTCGGCCGCCGAACAGGTCAGCTACCAGCTCGACGTCTATCCGATTCTCCAGAGCCGTTGTGTCGCCTGTCATCAAGAGGGGGGTGACGGCTACAAGGCGAGCGGCCTCGATCTCATCAGTTACGAAGGGTTGATGAAAGGGACCAAGCACGGGCCCATCGTTATCCCGGGTGACCCGATCACCAGCAACCTCGTCGTGCTGATCGAAGGGCGCGCGGATCCGAAGTTGCGGATGCCGCACAACCAGCGGCCGTTGCTGAAGGCGCAGCAGCAGATCATTCACGCCTGGGTCAAGCAGGGCGCCAAGAACAACTGACCGATCGAGGGGCGTCGGTGCGGGGCGAGCCGGCGCCTCTTTGATCGATACGGCGTGATGGCGCCGATGGGGGGGCTGGGCGCGCGCCGCTTAAGTGGTGGCGTGGTCTATTGCGGCGCAGGGGCGGGGCGCGAGCGTTCGGCAAGTTCCCGCGCAACGGATTCCAACTCGGCGCAATGCGGGGCGACGGCCGCCTTGTCGGCGTCGCTGACGTTCTCCACCATATCCATCAACGGATTGACGGCCGGGTTGTCGAGGTTCTTGAGCATCTGCGTCAGTTGCTTGCGGAGCTGCTCCTTCTGCTCGCCCGACATGTCGTTTTCGCCGTCGAGGTCCTTGAGCATCCGGGTCATCTGCGCGCGCGCCTGGGCAATCTGCTCGTCCCGCTTGCCGAGATCCTGGCGCCACTCGGGATGCTCCTGGTCGGCGCGCAGCACGCCGCACGCGGCGAACACGCGCAAGGACGTGCGGCAGTACTGCTCGCCGCCACTGAACCCGTGCTCCTTGACCACGCGCTCGGCGTCGGCATAGCCCGGCAGATTGCGCGCATCCGGCGCCTGCTCGCACGGGTCCTTGCGGCCGTCGGCGCTTCCCTTCTGGGTGCGCAGGTACTGTTCCATCGCCGCGCGATTCTTGGTCACGATGGGGGTGAGCGCTCGCATCGCGGCGATGACTTCGGCGACGTCGTGCTCGCTCAGCGGCGTTGCTGCGCTCATCGCGCCGGTCGCAAGCAACAGGAGCCCCGCTCCTAGCGCTGCGGTCAGCGGACGCACCATCCGCCTTTCCCCACGGCCTTGCCCGCAAGCGGAGCGGGCTCCCTGGCGTTCCGTTCGGGCCGGTGCCAGCGGGAGCCCGCGGATGGTAGCGCGGTCGTGGTCAGTGTACGTCCGCCCAGATCTTGCGCTTGACCGCATACAGCATGGCGCTGAGTGCGATCAGGAACAGCATCACCTTGACGCCGAGACGCTTGCGCGCTTCCAGCTCCGGCTCCGCCGTCCAGGTCAGGAAGGTGGCGACGTCCTTGGCCATCTGCGGCACGGTGGCTTCCGTGCCGTCGGCGTATTCGACGCGACCGTCCGAGAGCGGCGGCGGCATGCCGATCTGGTGACCGGGGAAGGCCTCATTATAGTTCATGCCCGGCATCATGGTGATGCCTTCCGGCGGCGAGTCGTGGTAGCTGGTCATCAGGGCGTAGACGTAGTCCGCCCCCCCGGCCCGTGCCTTGGTGATCAGCGACAGGTCGGGTGGATAGGCGCCACCATTGGCAAAGCGCGCCGCCTGTTCGTTGGGGAACGGCGATGGGAAATGATCCGACGCCCGCGCCGGCCGCGTGAACATCTCGCCTTCGTCGTTGGGACCGTCCTGCACCTCGAACCCGCCGGCGATCGTCGAGATGTCGTCGGCCGAGAGACCGATGTCCCTGAGGTTGCGGAAGGCGATCAGGTTCATGGCATGGCATGCCGAGCACACTTCACGATAGACCTGATATCCCCGTTGCAGGGAGCCACGGTCGAAGGTGCCGAACAGGCCATCGAAGCTCCAGTGCTGCGAAGCGGGCTTCGGCGCTTCGGAAGCGGCTGCCGCACCGATGCTCAGAGCGAGCGCGGCGCACGCCGTGAGCAGCTTTGTCGTTTTCATTGCGCGACCCCCCGTGCCGGAATGCCGACACCGGCCGGCGTGACCGCCGCGCTGATGCTCGACGGCAGTGGTCGTGGCCGCTCGATCACGCTCAGCAACGGCAGGATCACCAGGAAAAACGCGAAGTAGAAGGCGGTTGCGGCCTGGCCGATCGGCACCCACACCCCCTCGGGCGGGTGGCCACCGACGACGCCCAGCAAGATGCAGTCGGCGACGAAGATCCAGAAGATCTGCTTGTACATCGGCCGGAAGCGGGCGCTGCGCACCGGCGAGCGATCAAGCCACGGCAGGAACAGCATGACCAGAACCGCCGAGAACATCGAGATCACGCCCAGAAGCTTGGCGGGAATGAACCAGATGTCGAAGGTGATCGCGCGCAGGATCGCGTAGAACGGCAGGAAGTACCATTCCGGCACGATGTGC